>JAPLDR010000142.1:0-2233 GCA_026391655.1 Bacteroidia bacterium
CTGAACAGCTATTTTTTCAATCAGTTGCTGTTCCCAAATTATAGGACAACCTTCGATCAGTTCAAACCTTTCTTCAACAGTGAGTAAGGTGTAAAACCGTTCACTTGCAGCCAGCCACATAAAGAGTTTTGCATCAACATGCATATCCAATTGTTCAGGGGTAGGAAGCGCCGAGAGATCGAATTTTGTTTTACCGGTCAATCGGCTCATATCCAGAATGGCACTCATCGAACGGTTGCCATGCTTGTACTCCGGGATATTTAACAGGGCTCTCAGTACAGATTCGTCAATCTGGAGTTCCCCTTTTGAGTTGATAAGCTGACTGGTTTTTACCGTTTCCTCAAAGTTGACCCTCAATATCTTTGCTCTTCGGATCATAAATGTGCTATCAATTCTGCCGGCCTGAGGATTCGGATTAGGTCCCAGGATATTGATAAAGCCCCTGAGTCGGCTTACAAAGTCGGGACCTTTAGCATCGCAGAATTGTTCGAGCCTTTTCATCTGCTCTTTTTGCCTTTCTACATCTGTAAGTCGCTTGTCTCTTAATGGATCAGAACAACCGTTTTGCTCAAAATCCTGAAAGGAAGCACGGGTTCCTCCGGCAAATACGAAAATGGACTTGCCAATAGGGTGTATGGCTTCCCCTTCCTTAAACTCGCCATCCTGCATTGGACTGAGGAAATATTTCAGCCATCCCATCGCGTTTTGGTCTTTATCGCTGTCGAATTCATCGAAAAAGGCGACCGGGATGGCCCCGGTAAGCACTTTATCCCGCACTTTATGGAAATCAGCAATCAGATCTCCATAAGAAGCGTACTGCGAAATATTGAATGTCATAGTCGGGATGTCATTTCTGCCCAGACTGCCCAATACCTGTTTTATTCCAAAAGATTTACCCGATCCTGGAGGACCAAATACTGAGATACACAGTGGCCGGAAGGTTTTCGGGTCAGCCAAAAATTCGAGGATCAGGTTTTTAATCGAATTGTATTGTTCTATTTCACTGCGGTCAAAAGTTTGCAGCCTGCCATATTTTCCAATCGGTATTTCCTTAAGGATTTTAGGTGAACTATTCTTTACGATATCTACCGTGATGAGAGGTTTAGAGAGTCGGGTCTTTTCATCCAGGATTCGCCAGTAGTTGGGGTCTGCCGTATTAAGATCGTGGTAAGTTTCAAGGATACATTCACTGAACTGATGCATTTCGCCTCCAAATATTTTCCCGGAAGGATATGAAACCTGATTGTTTTCTTCTTCAAAACCATTTTTGAGCAGGTTACGCATCGCTGAAAGACCGCTTTTTATACCATCAACAATGCCTCCTAAACCATGCTGCAACAAACCGGGGCATAAAGAGGCTACAAATGCCGATCCTGTACTTAAGCCATACCCTTTCATGGAGGATGCATAGCCGCCTTCGAGGTTTTTAGGGTCGAAAATAAGCAGTGGCTTTTCATCTGGATTGCGCAAGATAAGCAATGCCCCATCGATACCAAAAAGAATGATCAGAAAGGGTGCCTTTTTCAGTTCGGAAAGCGCAGCATTCCGTTTAAGCTGATAAACCATTTCCATGGCAGTACGTTCCCACGACAAAGCTTTGCTCACATGCACATGGTCGCACAATCGGATGTCTTTTGCGTGCAGTATTAGTGCCCAATCTGCCTTCCGCGAACTTACTTTTTCCCACATCTTTCCCTTAGCCAAAGGTCGGCTCATTTTATAAACCAGCAAAGTTTTGTCGCTATCAATGCAGGATGGGAAAGATTGCTCAAGATCACGAAATCCATTACCGGCATCATCGAGTATTAGAATGTCGGCAACATCCTGATTTACTTTCTGGTCAGGCAAAGCCGACGTTTTTTCAATTGGTGCAGAATAACCGTAGTATTTCTCCACACGAATCCATTCCTTTTTATCCTCTTCCTTAAACTTTGCCAATAAAATTTTTGCCTGAATCATTTTACGAGCATCCAGTCCGTAAATGTCTTTGGGAAATTTTGGACCTGTTATTTGTGCCACCAGGCCGGTTTCTTTAACCGCTTCTTTTACAAAATCGGTAAGAATGAAAGCACCACCTGGCAGAAGTGTGGTTTGCAAAGCAGGATAAAGTTGCCAGTTTTCGCCCTGGTCTGCTTGTTTTAAGGGATGGTAAAGATGGTCGATGGCGACATCACCAATGATTAGGATTTTTTTGCTCATATTAATTATTCCTGTGTTTATTGTTGTATCCTGA
>JAPLDR010000142.1:2293-18901 GCA_026391655.1 Bacteroidia bacterium
TTTACCAATGCAGCGATTAATTACATTTTTGTTCGAAATGTTGTGTTTAAAACGCTGAGATCAAGTCTTAAATACAATTTTTGACTTAACAAAGTTATTGATAAAAATTCAAATAAGTTAAAAAAACTGTTTAAATTTTATATAATAATACACGTTAGTAACTATGGTAGGTAGTTTTTGAATGTAGAATTACCTAATCTTTTTCCCATATGGTACAATACTGATGTTGGATTTCAATGCTTCTTCCGGGCGATTTTCCTTATGGGAAATATTAAACAGTTTTTAAGACGAACAAAAAAAGCCACAAATCATTGATTATGCGACTTCTTCCACTTGTACTTAAACCCTTCCTCAGCCGGTTGGAGTTTAAGTTTACTTTTCTATAGTTATTTTATCCAGTTCCCTTTCAATCCGATGCACCAGGTAAAACGGCAGGTTGAGCAGCGTAAACTCGGTTCCGGCAATGGTTTTTGCTTTTTCAACTGAATAAGGACCCTGCCAAACACGCACAGCCAGGTGGTGTGGCGCTACATCCATAAACTGATGCAATGACCGCAGTTTTCCCTGTAAAACATTTTAGGCATGTATAAAAGTCAGGGATAAAAGTAAACAAAAATGTATAAAAGTCAGGGTTGTTTTTCCTGATTTATGTAGAAAGGTCACGGTTATTTTTTCCATGATGTGTATAAAGGTCAGGGTTATTGGTAAAACCATGTTTCAAAATGAGGGTAATTATTTGTAAAATATGTATCAAAATGGGGGATACTACAACAAACAGCCCCTTACTCCAGGATGATTTTCTTTTTGTCTTTCAGTGTCTTTACCATAAATAGATCCGCATGTTGACAAATTGAAGTGTTTTTTAAAAGGAGTTGTGCAATTGTGGTGCAAATTGTTTTAAATAGAAAATCCAACCACTGATTAACAGTAAGTTGGATTTTGAAAAGTGACCCCACCGGGATTCGAACCCAGATCAAAGGAACCGGAATCCTCCATTCTATCCATTTAACTATGGGGCCGTTTCTGAAAGCGGTTACAAAAGTAGTAATATTCTTTGAACAGTAAATGGCCTTTACCAGTTTGCACCCAAAATAGCTGTTTAATAATCCTCAATATTAATTTTTGCAATCCTGCATTAAATTCTTTTTTATTCATCGTGTTTTGGATCGAAAATATTATTTTTGTAGCAAACCCTAAATCTAAGTTGTATGGTACCTGGTGATTTGATTTCTGCACTGCAAACAGCATATAAAGAGTATTTAATTCCCTTTAAATCTGATCCATATAACAGTAATCCGACTGTTGTAAAAACTATTCTCCACATCGATAGAGTTGTTGAGAATATCAAGCTTCTGGCTGATTCTCTCGAACTTAGCGAAAATGAGAAGCATGTTGCCGAAATAGCTGCCCAATTCCACGATATTGGCAGAATATGGTTGCTTCTTCCTGAAAATGCCGGAAGTGAAATTAAAGATCATGCTGAGGCAAGTATTGAATATTTAAAAACAAGTCCTATTTTCAGTCAGCTTGACGAACCTACTCAAAATATTGTAATTCAGGTTATTAGAAATCACAATCAACCTGAACTACCAAAAAAAGAGGGAGAAGCTATTGTATTCTATACTAAACTTTTGCGTGATGCCGATAAGCTGGATTCGTGGCGATCAACAACTGAGTATATTACACGTAAAGGTGGAAAGCCCAATATGGCAATTGAGCTTACCCTTTCGGACAGACCTATGGTAACACCTTCGTTCTCTAAAACAATTATTGAGGGTGGTATTCCGAATAAGAGTGATATCGTGACTTTCAGCGATTTCCTTATTTTCCAGATGTCTTGGATTTTTGAACAATACATTCGTCATCTTTACGATTCACTTCCAAAAAACGACAGCGTGATTGAGATCTATCGTATGATAAGGATTCATATTGAGAATCAAATCTAAAAATAGAGTTTAAATATTCAGTTATTTACCTGATTTTAAATTGAGAACCCAAAACTATCTGCCAAACTATCTCTATTGAATTCTACCGATTTTGAACCAGGGCATGTAAAAATCGGGCTTATTGTAGATCAACTGATTTCCGTTCCAATCGGTCACCTTACAGCCGGCGGCCTCACAAATAGCATGACCGGCAGCAATATCCCATTCCATAATATGACTTAGACGCGGATAATAATCGGCACTACCTTCAGCAATCAGACACATTTTTAGTGAACTGCCGCGGATGAGGATTTCAACATTCCCACTTCCCTTCTCTTCAAAGACAGTTTCGAAATAGGCTTTGGTTTCTGCATTCAAATGAGAATGACTTCCTACCATCACAAATTTTTCATTATTCTGAAAAAAAGGAAGTTGTATTGAATTCTTGATAATGTTGGAAACCGATGCATTCTTTACCTGTTCATATTTGCGAGCTGTAATAGATTTCCCTCCAAAATAGATACTATCGAATGCCGGCAGATAAACGACTCCAAGAATGGGCTTATTCCTGTCAATTAATGCAATATTCACCGTGAAATCGTGGCCTTTGCGGATAAACTCTTTTGTTCCGTCAAGTGGATCAACACACCAGAACAAATCCCAGTTTTTACGGTCATCATAAGGACTAAATATCTCTTCTTCTGATAAATACGGTAGTCCTGACGAGCTTAGCAATTCCTCAATAATTTTACTTGCAGCTTTGTCGGCTATTGTAACCGGCGAAAGGTCCATTTTCTGTTCCACTTCAAAATTATCCGACCGGAAAACTTCCATAATCTTACTACCGGCTTTCAGCGCGGCATTAACTGCTAAATAAAGATATTCATATATATTATTGTGAGTCACAATTTTAAATATAATAAAATTTCCAATTGATCGATTTGGAGGCTTGTTTTTTTATAGATTTCTCCATGAATTTCAATTGCACGAATGTACCAAAAAATTAACTTTGTATCCTATGTATGCCATCATCGACGTTGAAACAACCGGAACCAGTGCATCGCACGGGAAGATTACCGAGATTGCCATTATCCTGCACAACGGAGTGGCGGTAACAGAGACTTTTACTACGCTCGTCGATCCCGAATGTAATATTCCGTGGAATATCACCCGGCTGACGGGAATAACTAACGAAATGGTTGCCAATGCCCCAAAGTTTTATGAGGTCGCCAAAAAGATAATCGAACTGACTGCCGGAAGAATTTTCGTAGCGCACAACGCTCAGTTTGATTATTCATTTGTAAAAGAAGAGTTTAAGCGCTTAGGTTACGATTTCAAACGAAAAACTATCTGTACTGTAAAGCTTGGCCGGAAACTCCTGCCAGGTCATCGATCCTATTCGCTCGGAAATATTTGTGCTGATTTGGGAATCCGGATTACGGATCGTCACCGGGCTATTGGAGATGCGTTGGCAACAGCTAAACTTTTCGAAATCATAATTAGCCAGAATAACCTTCTCAAATCGTCGTTTTTCGTTCACCAGACCTATCCACTGTCATCAGAAAAAATGGATGCTATTCCAGGTAAAACAGGCGTTTATTACTTTTACGATACTCAGGGTTCGATTATCTATGTTGGTAAAAGCAAAGACATTCATCAGCGCGTTTTGACTCATTTCAGCAATTCGCAAACAAAGAAAGCGATTGAGATGCGCGACAGAATTGCGGATGTATCATGGGAAGAAACCGGGAGTGAGCTTGTTGCACTTTTGCTTGAATCATCTGAAATAAAAAAACATAAACCACTGTACAACAGGAGTCAGCGCCGATCGGCATTTAACTATGGTTTGTTTTCTTTCGAAGATACCGATGGATATATTCACCTAAAGATTAGCAAGATTGAGGGAGATGATATTCCCTTGACTACTTTTCATTTTCAACAGGAAGGGCTTGATTATCTGCATAATCTGGCTGAAAAATACGCCCTGTGCAAAAAATTATGCCATCTCGACAGCGGTCCGGGTGAGTGTTTTCAAGCCCAGCTTCATCATTGCCAGGGAGCGTGCACAGGTCTTGAGTGTGCCGAAAATTATAACCTGCGTGTCAATAAATCGATCTGCCCTCATCAATACCGCTCCCCAAATTTTTTTGTGATTGATCAGGGTCGTACAAACGAAGAAAAGGCAATTATTAAGATTGCGAACGGCCGTTTTGTTGGTTTTGGCTATCTAACAGTTGAATACGCTTCGAACAATTCAGATATCTTTCACGACTGTATCCAAAAATACAACGATAACCGCGACATTAAGGTGATTATCAAAGGATACCTTAATCGAAGCAAAAACCTTAAAATCATTGAATTCTATTCAATCCAAAAATTCATCCCCTGAGCATATCTCTTGAGCGCCCTTTCACGGGCAAACCGATGATCAATAATAGGTGCAGGATAATCTGCTGAACTAAATTCCGGAACCCACTTTTTAATGTATTCAGAGTCAGGATCAAATTTTTCTGCCTGCAATCTGGGATTGAAAATTCGAAAATAAGGTACTGCGTCACAGCCGGATCCTGCTGCCCACTGCCACCCGCCGTTATTCGATGCGAGTTCATAATCATTCAGTTTACCAGCAAAATAGGCTTCACCCCATCGCCAATCGATCAACAAATGTTTACACAAAAAACTGGCAGTCACCATCCTTAACCGATTGTGCATAAATCCGGTCTGATTGAGTTCACGCATTCCGGCATCTACCATTGGATATCCGGTTTTCCCCTGGCACCAGGCAGTGAAATGGTCGAGGTTGTTTTCCCATCTTATATTATCGTATATCGGTTTAAATGCCCTTGTGGCCACATGAGGAAAATACCAGAGAATCTGACTATAAAAATTACGCCAGATCAGCTCTGACAGGTAAGTTTCGGAATGCAAAAGTGCCAGCGCGGTAACTTTGCGTATGCTGATCGTACCGAACCTCAGATGAACACTCAGTTTTGAGGTGCCATTCCTTGCCGGAAAATCCCTGTTGGCGGAATATCCTTCCAATAAAGTCTGCGACAGAGACTTAGAAGGGAAAACCACATTAAGAGGTTCGAATCCAAGCATTTCGACGCTCATCATGCGTAATGGTTTAATCCGTATAAAATTATGATAATATTGTAAGGTATTTAACGGACGAACCATTTCCTTGTTAAACTTTTCGAGAAACTTATTCTTGTAGGGTGTAAAAACGGTGTAAGGTTTTCCATCGTCTTTTACAAGTTCATCTTTTTCGAAAAGAACATGATCCTTGTAAGAATGATATTCTATTTTATTGATTTTCAAGAATCTTTCAACATGCGTATCACGAAAAACCGAATATGGTTCATTATCACGATTCGTGTAAACGCTGCAAATATGGAATTCCTCAGCCATTTTTTTGAAAACATCCTGGGGTCTTCCATGTGCAATATAAATACTTGACCCAATCTTTTCAAGAGTGTCTTTAATTCCGATCAGTGTTTTATAAATAAAATTCACCCTGAAGTCGGGGCGTACTTCAAGATGTTCAAGGATATCGGGGTTAAAAATAAACAGCGGTAAAACATTTTCACGTGTTTTTAAAGCATGAAAAAGCGCAGTG
Organism: Bacteroidia bacterium; assembly: GCA_026391655.1. Lineage (GTDB taxonomy): Bacteria > Bacteroidota > Bacteroidia > Bacteroidales > Prolixibacteraceae > JAAFHB01. The sequence continues at coordinate 7,838 of JAPLDR010000142.1, forward strand.
TTATCCTCCAATCTTAAATCGCGTCGCATCCAGAAAATATTAACGACCGTTTTATCTTTTTTTGTCATCCTAAAATGAATTAGTTAATATTGAGAAGAAAAACAATCCTTATTACAAGGCAGGGAATATACTAAAAAGCCAAAAACAAAACATATTTTTACACGAAAATATTTTATCGTTCAAAACTACATTACATTCAACAAATATGCGACAAAGAGGTTTTGCAAGTGACAATAATTCTGGAATTCATCCTGAAATATTAAAAGCATTAGAGGCCGCAAATAATGGTCATTCAATAGGATATGGTGACGACATGTGGACAGGCGAAGCTGTCGGTCTGTTTAAAAAAGAGTTCGGAGACGAAACAGAGGTTTTCTTCGTATTGACCGGCACCGGGGCAAATATTTTAGGAATTCAATCGGCAATACATTCCTTTCATGCTGTGATATGCGCAGAGACTGCTCATATTCAAACTGATGAATGCGGAGCGCCTGAAAAATTTACAGGAAGCAAATTAATTCCCATCGCTACAAAAAATGGAAAGATCACACCTGAACAGATTAAAAAACATCTGCATGGGTTTGGTTTTGAGCACCATTCGCAACCCGGATTGATCAGTATCACTCAGGTAACTGAACTGGGAACAGTCTACACCGTAGATGAAATCCGTGCTTTGGCGGATCTCGCACATGGTCATGGCATGTTCCTGCATATGGACGGCGCAAGAATTTCGAATGCGGCGGTCTCGCTCGGACTTCCATTCAGAACATTCACTAAAGATGCAGGAGTTGACATTCTTTCATTTGGAGGAACCAAAAACGGCATGATGATTGGCGAGGCAGTCCTTTTTTTCAGTCCTGGTTTGGCGTTGAACAGTAAATATTACCGTAAACAAGCAGCTCAGCTTTATTCGAAGATGAGATTTGTTGGCGCTCAGTTTGTTCCTTACCTGCGAGATGGGATTTGGAAAATCAACGCCACCCATTCGAATCGTATGGCAAAAATTCTTGAGACAGAAGTCAGAAATCTGAAAGGAGTTGAAATCACACAACCTGTGGACGCTAACGGAGTATTTGCGATCGTTCCTAAGGAGTTGATACCTCAATTACAAAATGAATATTTTTTTTACATGTGGGACGAGCTCCGCGGTGAAGTCAGGTGGATGACCTCTTTTGATACTACTGAAGAGGACATTCTGAATTTTGCGAAATTGCTTCGAAAATTACTGAAAGGATAGTAGTTAAAAAATTTATTTTATTTTGAATGCGCTATTTTCTTCAGCAAGCAAACTGCCAGTTGCAAGCTGCTAACTGCCAGTAACTCGTCATATATCAGCTCTATTCATTCAGCTAAATATCAATGATTTAAATGCCGCTTCTTTCGCGATATTACCCCGGGAATTATTCCGAAGAACAGTACATTTTAGAAAAACGTATTGTCAGGCATTCGCTGTTCGTATCTGGCTCAATGGTAATAGTCTTATGGTTGGTTAAACTTTTTGAATTTGAGTTTCAGCTTGACTTTTCGACCTGGGGAGTTCTTCCGCTTGATGTAAAAGGCTTAAGTGGAATTCTTTTTTCGCCGTTAATCCACGCAAACTTCGAACATTTGATAGCCAATACTTTACCACTTTTTGTCCTCGTTTTTTCGTTATTCTTCTTTTACCGGAAATCCTCTTACACCATTTTTGTTTTGATTTATCTGCTATCCGGGGTTTTCGTTTGGTTGGGTGGACGCGAGGCATTACATATCGGGGCAAGTGGTGTTATTTATGGTCTTGCTGCCTTTTTATTCCTGAGCGGAATTATTAGTTTTAATATCAGACTATTAACAATATCCATGATCGTTTCTTTAATATATGGCGGGATGTTCTGGGGGATATTTCCGATTAAACCCGATATTTCGTGGGAATCTCATTTATGGGGAGGCATTTCGGGATTAGGATTGGCATTACACTACCGTAAATCGATTCCAACTGATCATTCAGATGAAGAGATTGATGAAAATATACAAGAAAACGAGATTGAACCGGAGGAAGATACGACCGAAGAAAACAATTGAGCAACTCAGATATTTGTTGTATTTTTGTACCCTGAAATTTGAATAGAAACCAGTTCTGCATAAAACATGATTAGTCGAAGGATTATCCGCACCAAGGTACTGCAAATATTATACGCTCACGTATCATCCCCCGAAAAAACAATGATTCAATCTGAATCTGAGCTCCATTTCAGTATCAAAAAAACTTACGATTTGTATCATCTGCTGTTCGCCATTCTGGGAGAAATAAGTGATTTTGCCAATGATAGAATTGAATCGCGGAAGTTGAAAAATCTCCCAACCGAGGATGATCTTAACCCAAATCTTAGATTTATAAATAACCGACTGATTACCAGATTAAAAGAAGACAAAAGTCTGAATGATTATCTGACTCGCAATAAGCTCAACTGGTCAAATTATCCCGACCTTATCCGCGGCATTTATACTTCGATGATTGAGTCGGATTTATATATCAATTACATCAATTCAGAAACTGATGATTTTCAGAACGATCGCCGGTTTTGCGAAGATTTTTTTAGCAATATACTGGTTAACAGTGATATAATGCTAAACGAACTTGAAGAGCAAAGTATTTACTGGAACGACGATCTCGACTTTACCATTTCGATGGTCATTAAAACCATTAAAAAATATAAAAGTGAAAACGACCGGAACGAATACCTGATGTCACTTTACAAAGATGAAGAAGATCAAGAGTTTACTACAAAATTATTCAGAAAAGCAATCATCAATAATTCAGACAACCGAAAGATCATCGAAAGTTATACCAAGAACTGGGATGTTGACCGGGTCGCGGTTATGGATGTTTTGATCATGCAACTGGCGCTTACAGAGCTTATGGAATTCCCTTCTATTCCCATAAAAGTTACGCTAAATGAATATATTGAGCTTGCAAAATATTACAGTACAAACCGGAGCAGCACCTTTATAAACGGAGTTCTTGACCGTATTACCAAAGATTTCCGCGAAGAAGGTAAAATTGTAAAGGCCGGAAGAGGATTATTGGAAGGATGAAATGAGTCCCGGTTCATCGGGACGAATTCCATTTGACCTTTAAAGGCAAATCATTAACAAATGAAAATAAATATTTACAATATATTAATAATCACTAGTTTATTGATAATTACCTCATCATGCACCAACCGCAGGAGTCCGGGAAACAGTGTTTCACAAGAGAATAAATCGCTTGAAAAAAAGGCTCCTGGGAAGATTGTATTTGACAAGGAAATTCATAATTTTGGTACGCTGAAAGATGGGGAAATCGTCTCCTATTCGTTTGTATTTCGAAACACAGGAGGATCTCCATTTAATATCATCAAAGCTGATAAATCGTGTGGATGTATTGATATTAAATATAGTACAAGTAAAATCTTACCTGGCGAATCTTCTGTCATTGAAATTGTATTCAATACCGCCGGCGAATGGGGTAACCAGATTAAGAGTGTGACCATTGAAACTTCTGATAGCGAACAAAGAGAGTTGCAGATTGGTGCATATATTGAAAATAAACAGTTTAATAACCTTTTAAATACACAAAAATGAATTCAATTTTATTTATTATTGCTCAGACACCAGCCGGAGGAGGAGCTTCGTCGATCAATATGTTATTGATGATGGGTCTGATGATCGTGGTGTTTTACTTTTTCATGATCAGGCCGCAAATGAAACGCCAGAAAGAGATGACAAAATTCAGGGCTGCTCTCCAGAAAGGGGACAAAATTGTTACAACGGGTGGAATTTATGGCAAAATCGATGAAATTAAAGACAACATCATTATTCTCGAAGTTGCTCTAAACGTAAAACTTAAAGTTGACAAAAGTGTTGTTCTGAAAGATATGTCGGATGCGCCGGTTCAGAAATAATGGATATATAATGAAATGTATAGGTAAATAATTATCATGTCTATTTCAAAAGTTTAGAGTTTGCTGCTAGCTATTGGCAACTCGATTTTTTTATTCCCCACGTTAAACGTCATAGAGCCGAAATAATTAACCGAAATATCCTCTATACATGCTAAATCGGGTTGTTGAGTATATTAAAACCGAAATTAATGCAATTCGCAACGGAAAGGCATTTGTTTTTTTGGTGTGTCTGGTATTAGCCTCATTCCTATGGTTCCTCAATGCACTCGAAAAGCATTATACAGACCACATTACAGTGCCTGTAAGATATATTAATCTCCCTAAAAATAAGGATCTGACCGGAAAACTGCCAGCTAAGTTCGATCTTACTGTCGATGCATATGGTTACACTTTACTTCGACATAAACTAAGCCTTGCGTTTTCACCCATTCTTCTTGATGTTAATGAACTAACAAATAATTACCTGGAAAGTAAATTCATGTCCAAATACACGATATCAACCAACGGACACAAGGAAGAAATTGCCAAGCAAATCAGCAGCGAAATCGAAATTATCAGTATTAGACCCGATTCAATATCATTCAATGTCAGCAATGTAATCGAAAAATTGATAAAAGTTCAGCCGGTTGTTGATGTTACTTTCGCCAGGGAGTTTATTTTGCAGAAATCACCTGTAGTAACACCTGACACAATCCTGGTGCGCGGCACACAGGAAATTTTGGATACCCTCAGGTATATCAATACCAGGCCTGTTGAAATGAAAGATTTGTCACACACTGTTGAGCGGGATGTTGATTTGGTTCTCTTACCGGAGCTGAAGTCCGAAATCAGCGAGGTCACAGTGCAAATCGTCGTTGAACAATATACTGAGGTAAAATTTGAGGTTCCCATTTTGATTATTAATCAGCCCGACTCATTGCTGATCAAGACCTTTCCCTCTAAAGTAAAAGTTTCGTGCAGAGTTGGATTAAGTCAATACAACAAATTGAATAACAATAGCTTCAGGGCAGTTGTCGATTATTCGCATCGCTCCGGGGTATTATCAAAACTAAAGGTAATTCTCGACAGGGTTCCCGAGACAGTTCTCTCTGTGGACTATTTTCCAAAAGAAGTGGAATATATTATTGAACGGAAAGAGTAGATTTAATGAAGAAAATCGGAATTACAGGAGGAATTGGCAGCGGAAAAACGACCGTTTGCGAAATCTTTAAGTTGCTGGGTATCTCCACATTTCATGCTGATGACGAGGCCAGAAATCTGCAAAATAACGATTTGCAAATCAAAAATCTTCTTATTGAACTTTTTGGGAAACACATCTATTCGCATGATGGGCTGCTTGACAGAAAAAAACTGGCCGGTGTGATCTTCAGTGATACCAGGGCCTTGGAAAAAGTAAATTCAATTATTCATCCTGCTGTCAGACAGAGTTTTCTGAAATGGGTTGATCAGCATTTGGATGCACCTTATGTTCTTTATGAAGCTGCAGTTCTTCTCGAGAGCGGGTACGCTTCCGATTTCGACCGGAATATTTTAATCCTGGCTGACGAAAAAGTACGGATTGAGCGCGTAATCAGGCGTGATCGTACTTCGGAAGAACTCGTAAGGCAACGTATTGTGAATCAAATGCCTGATATTCAAAAGATTAAAATGGTTGATTATACGATAGAGAACAACAACAAAAAGTTATTGTTTCCTCAGATTATAGAATTAGATAAACGGATCAGGGCAGATGGTTAAATTTGAGAAAATTGAGATCTCAGAAACTGAAATAACTGTATCGGGTAAGTTACATAGTTCTGCCTATTGTTTTATTCATAGAAATTTCATTACTTTCGCTAATGATAATTTAAAAATGTAAATCTTTCAGTTTAAACAAAAATTTAAAATCATGAGAAAAACAATTTTGACAATTACTCTAATGACAATGGTTCTGTCAACATTTGCAATCGGGCCATTCACCATTGGCTTGAAAGCGGGTCTTAATTCAAGCAAAATTACTACTGATAATTTTTCTGCCACTGGTTACACCTACAATGATTTCAAATCAGATGCTAAATCAGGGTTTAACTTTGGTGCTTTTGCCCGATTTGGTACAAAAGTCTATCTGCAACCAGAGCTGCTGTATTGTATAAAGAATGGTCAATCCTCCAGCGGTTCTGCAAGTCAATCACTTAAACTAAAGACCATCCAGGTTCCTGTTTTATTGGGATTTAAACTGGTCAACCTGAAGATCGCTTCAATTCGTGCTTTTACAGGTCCTGCTATGTCGATTGTAATGAAAAGCAGTAGTGTTACTTATGCCGGTGTCACGGCTGGTCTTTTTGATACTAAAAATTTTAAAAATAACATCTGGGACTGGCAATTAGGAGCAGGCGTTGATGTAGGTATGATTACTTTTGATGTTCGTTACGCATGGGGAATTACAAACGTTTCTGACGTAAATACAAGTGTTTCGAATATTGGCTTCAACAATAAAGGTAATACCTTAACTTTCTCGCTTGGATTCAAATTTATCTGATAAACAACTTAACCATGTTGATATGAAGAGGCCGGTTTTATTCCGGCCTTTTTATTTTTTCAGAAATTTTAATGCGACAAGTGTGGTGTCGTCGTGTACCTCTGCCCTGCCCCGAAAATCATCAAGCACATCAAATACTTTATTAACAATGTTCCGCGTCGATAATTCCCTTAATGGATTAACAACTGCGATGAGTCGTTCAATACCGAAAAATTCGCCTTGTCCATTATATTCTTCCGTGACGCCATCAGTAAAGGTTATCAACGATTCGCCCGGAGCTAAAACGATTCTGCTTTCCGAAAAATGCTGGTTGCGTTTCACACCAACGGGAATCCCATGCGATTGTGTCAAAATCTCCTCACGGTTATTGTTTCGCAAGATGATCGGGTGAGGATGCCCGGCATTGCAAAAGATAAATTCTCCGGTTATCAGATTCAACTTCCCCAATAAAACGGTTGCAAACATATCCGATTCGTGTCCAAGGCTGAGCCCATTGTTCAAAGATTCCATCATTTTGCCAAGTCCTGTGATCGGATTGGCAATGCTGCGGATAAAAGTTCTGGTCATTACTGAAAACATTGCCGCAGGAATACCTTTACCCAATGTATCACAGATCGATATAAACAACTGATTATCATCTAAAAGAAATATATCGAACAAATCACCACCCACAATTTTTGCAGGGATCAGCCTTCCAAAACAATCAAAATCACTGCGCCCCGGAAACAGCGGAAATTTAGTAGGAACCATACTCATTTCAATATCCTTTGCCATATTCAACTCCTTTTCCATTTCCTCATGATCAAGTGAGCTTTGTAAGGTGTTTTTCCGATAACTTGCCAGATGCTCCTTCATTTTCTTCATGTTATCAGAAAGAACTTCAAGATCATTCAGATTGTGAACGGGATCGAAACCGGCCTCCTCCATAATCTTGCGTGAATCTTCAGCCAAAACAGATATCGGAGAAACTAATCTAATTGATAGATAAATCATAACAGCCGCGGTGATGCTCCCGATTAAAAGTATCAGTAAAACTAAAACAAGTGTGACCTGTTTCAACTCCGACATAAAAAAACTTACGGGAATTACAGAGATTATAAACCAGTTGGATGATTTTACCGGCCAGTAAATTGCTACTGTCCTTTTGTTCTTCATGCAATTGGGATGAATAATCTGAGAACCAGGGATGCGATCCTCGAGTAATTTGCTGATGTTAAATTGACTGTCCCCAAAACATTTTAAAAGCGAGCTGATATCTTTTCCGGTTTTGGTACTGTCGGGATAGTAAATGATCAGATTTTGCCCGTTCAAAAGAATTGAAAAGCCCGGTTCAATCATTTTCTGATGGCTCAGATTCTTAAGACTTTGATCAAGAGATACAGAGCAAAAAAATGTGGTATGCACTTTTTTCCCATCTTTCTCAAAATCAATAGGACGAGCATAGATAATCATCCTTGAACCAGTTTCCGGATTGAAAAAAGGTGCGCTCCACGTAGGTTTTGAAGCATAAAGCATTTGTTCTATCCAATCATTCGTCCGGGTGTTGTTACTTTGAAATCTTCCGGTATCAGACTTCAAAATCCCGTCTGACCGAAATACATTAAAATCTGATTCTTGTTGAGTGCGGTTATTCACCGCTGAAGTTATCATTCCAAAGGCAAACATATTGGGTTGTACCTTAAAAGCCATTTCAAGATACCCCAGAGGATTTTTAAGCGAGAGACCCTGATTATATTCAGATGCCAGATTTTCAGTAAATCTGGCCGCTTCGTTCATTGAATTCTGTACGTCGCCAAGTCCTTCCTGAACATCGTATTGAAGACGATAACGATAGCTTTCGAATCAAGAATGATAATAACAGAAAGAATTGTCTCGGAGATTAAAAAATAAATACTCAGCCGATATGAAAGATTTCTATTTTTCATTCATTCAATGTGAAGTCAAAATTCAACAATTAGGTATTCATTGCCCCGCAAACATTGATCACTTGTCCTGAAACATATGATGCAAGATCAGAGGCAAGGAAAAGCGCCACCTTAGCTACTTCTTCGGGTAATCCTCCCCTTCTCATCGGAATTGTTGCTTCCCATTGTTTACGCGCTTCTTCAGGAATTTTAGCGGTCATTTCGGTAATAATAAATCCGGGAGCAATTGCATTTGAACGAATGCCTCTTGAGCCAAGTTCCCTGGCAATAGATTTGGTAAATCCAATAATACCTGCTTTCGAAGCCGAATAGTTCGACTGACCAGCGTTACCGCTTACACCAACTACAGAACTCATGTTGACAATAGAGCCACTTTTCTGTTTAAGCATGCAAGCCTGAACAGCTTTTGTAAAATTAAATACCGACTTCAGATTAACAGAGATAACCGCATCCCATTGATTTTCAGTCATTCGCATTAAAAGCGTATCTTTTGTAATTCCGGCATTATTGACCAGAACATCTACCGCTCCGAAATCTGTAAGAATCTGATTCACGATATTCTGTGTGTCATCAAATTTCGAAGCATCTGATGCATAGGCCTTAGCTTTAACTCCCATCGCAAGAAGTTCGGCTTCAGTTGCTTTTGCAATATCGTCGTAAAACAGATCGGTAAATGCTATATTACACCCTTCTTCAGCAAATTTAATCGCAATTGCTTTACCAATTCCGCGTGATGCACCGGTAACAATTGCTGTTTTTCCCTCTAAAAGTTTCATTTTCTATAATTTTATTAGTCGGCAAAACTACAAATCTTATTTTTATAAATCAACAAACCGGAGAGCCTCGGTTATTCAATCTCAGCAAGTTTTTTTAATCGTTGCAGTAATGTCGGATGCGAATAGTGAAAAAATACATAAACAGGATGCGGGGTCAAATTACTTAAGTTATTAATTGACAATTTTTTCAATGCAGAAGCCAGATATTTTCCCTTGTACTTTTCAGCGGCGAACCGATCTGCCTGGTATTCATTCATTCTCGATCGGTAATTCAGTCCCAAACCAAAAACCAATGAGAGCGGCGAGTACAGAATCCCGAATGAAATTACTGCTAAATGAAACCCCGGTACATCAGATCCCAGCACCCTGGCAAAAGCTGGATAACCACTAACAAGCGAAAACACATAAAGCATTACGGCTGTAGTCATCAACGAAAAAAACAGACCTGATAAAACATGATGCTTCTTGTAATGACCAATTTCGTGCGCCAAAACTGCCACAATCTCCTCTGTATTCATTTCGCTGATCAACGTATCGTATAACACAATCCTTTTTTTCCTTCCCAATCCCGTAAAATAAGCATTTGCTTTGGTTGATCTTTTCGATCCGTCAATTACAAATACATTATCGAGCAAAAATCCTGCTTTAATACTGAACGCTCTGATGGCACTTTTAAGATCTCCGTCAGCAAGCGGTGTTTGTTTATTGAAAAACGGTACGATAATACTTGAATAAAACATCGACATAAAAATCGAAAAAATGGCGATAACCATCAGTGAATACAACCAGAATAAGTTGCCGGCAATCAGGTAGATCCATATAATCAGGTATAGGATTAATCCGCCAATTATTGCACCGATTATCAGACCTTTAATCTGATCATAAATAAAAACACGCAGGGTTGTTTTATTGAATCCAAACTTCGCCTCAATAACAAAAGTATCGTACCAGGTAAATGGCAATGAGACGATTTCAGAAATAAGACCTATAATTGCAAAGAAAATCAGGGAAACATGAATTGGGTTACTTAAATGAGACCGGATGATTCCGTCAAGCCATCCAAACCCTCCGATAGCAAAGATCAGCAAAACAGCTATAAAGCCTAAAGATTCGGTTACCAATGTAAACCGGTATGTTACTTTTTCGTATTCCAGCGATTTTTGGTACTTCTCTTCATTGTAAATTCCTAAAAGTTCAGGTGGTAGTTCCGAAGTCCAATTGGTAGTGTTAAGATAATCGAGCCAACGTTCAAATATAAAATTGGCGATCAGAATGATAAGAATGGAATAATAAAGAAATACTACCATTTAAATAACTGAATAATAATACATTAATAATTACTGACTATTTTTCAGGAGTGAATTCAACTGGGCTGCTTTTAGCTTTCTTTGATGTAGAATTGCGGCATAGTCTCTGGCAATTCTGCCCGTTTCACCGTTTTTAAGCAATGATACAGATTTCTCCGACCAAAAAGTGGCTTGTTCCTGATCACCGAGCATTTCCTGAGCAACCGCATAATTCAACGCAGCAACCCCCGCAATCCTTTTTTGTGGACTTTCCAGGTATTTTTTCCAATTCAAAGCTGCTCCTTCCCATTTATTATTCTTTGCATACGCCAACGCTTGTTCCCAATCTGACCCGTTTAGACCAATGATCACCCGGGTCGATTCAACCCAATGAGGAACGATTCTTTTGCTGTAATTTTTTGCTGCCACCCCGCAGGCTATTGAAATGGCCTTTTTTCGCCCTGGAAGCTCATATTTTTTATCATTACCGTTTGGGTCGTATTCATTCCACCTGATCACTTCCGAATGAGTAAACCTGTCAACCGGACCATCTCTTTTTGGCGTGTAGACAGACCAGATCGCGGTAATTTTTACATTCGCCTCTGCCTCAATTTCACGACCTGCCGAACTGTTATG
>JAPLDR010000105.1 GCA_026391655.1 Bacteroidia bacterium
CAGTGTCGAGATAATTTGGTTGAGCTTTGAAAGCGCCGAACCAGGTATTGATGGATTCGCAGTACCATTTAACGCAGCCATTATTCGTACTTCCATGTTATTTTGTAGGTCACGATAAGCATCATGCGGAATAATAATCCCCATATCTATTTCATTTCTGTCAATCATCTTTTGTAAAGAAAGATAATCATTAGGTTGAGCCACTATCTTGTAGTAATCAGTAGCCCGTATGTTGTGTAAAATAGATCGGCTGAGAGTGGAATGATCTTCATCCACAATGGCGATATGAATGTTCCGAGGTGCAGTTTTGTAATACATTCCTGCCATCATGCTGAAAAACAATACCAATACCAATGAAATAATAACAATCCGCATAAGAATCATCATTATAAGCTTGAGTATTTTCATGTCTATAGCTTCTTATTAGGTTTAAGATTTTCAATGATTGGGTCTTTCAGTGTAAGATATACGCACATTCCTGGTTTACTGGTATTTATTAAGGTATGTTGAGGAGTATCAATTAATTTCATCTTTACGTCAAAAGTCCTTATATCACGTTCATCCCTCAATGTAGTTGGTGTATGTGTTGCAAACTCAGCAAAGGGTAATGTTTGAATTACTTTAGCCGAGTAAATTAGTTCTGGTGTATTGCTTGTTATTTCAAATTGTTGTCCCAACTTAATCAGATTCATATATTTTTCAGGAATACTAAATCGTGCCCAGGTTCCATCAGGATCAGTAACAATAACAACCGCCATTCCAGGAGACAACATTTGTCCGCTTTCCAATACCTTAACATTTACGATACCATCGATAGGTGAGGTGATAACCATATCTTCAATTTTGGTTTTTAATGCCAGGATATTGCTTCTAAGCACCTCATAAGATGTTTCTATCTCATCAACTTTCTGCTGTGGCAAGGCGCCGGCTTGAAATAGATGTTCAACACGGCTTTTATTCAAAATGATGTTTTTAAGTTGAAAATTAAGTGCGGCCATGTTTGCATCTAATTCCCTTGTATCAAGCTGGGCAATTTTCTCTCCTTGTTTTACAGTATCGCCTTCATCAACATATATAGTTGTAATTTTCCCTGGTAAGCGGCCAGTGATATTGACCTGGGTATTTTCAACATAGCCCATAAATTGATGTTCAGTCATTTCTTTTTTGTCAGAGTTTGTACAGGAAAAAACGATAATTATTATCAGCGACAGTGAGACAATCTGGAATACTTTTGTTTTCATGATATTTTTATGTTATTTAGTTTTTTTTAGATCAAAATAATAATCAAGCTGTATTGAAACTTCATATTTTGTTAGCCAACTCTTATTCTGGTAGATAGAATAAGGGATGCCGACTCGTATATCGAAGTCTTTCAGATAATTATACCAGGCACCAACAAAAAGGTTTGCTGAGTAATCGTCAGTATGAGGGATGTAAGTGCCACTTTTTTTATCTTTAAAATTCCAAGAGCTATATGCTCCGCCTTCAAGACCAAAATTTCCATAATTCGTTTTGATTTGTTTTTGAAAGGTTATATAAGCACCTGCTTCATCACCTATATTTAATCCTTGAGAATTGTTGGTCCGATATTCATAATAGACCGAATACATCATATCCAGGTTCTTGAATCGATGTAAACCTGTGACATCACCTTTAAACTTGTATGCCCCAAGCCCAAGCGGGTAATTATTCGGACCAATATTTTTGAATTTTCCGGTTGGAAAACCAATAGTTATACTGGAAGTCAGGCTATTTTCGAAATTTTTCGATTCAACCAGACTATAAATACCCCCTAACACAAAATCCCCAAATCCCTTGCCGATAATCGTTGCTGATGGCGAATAATGATGAATTGACGTCATTGGTAGAATGGCAAATAAATTAATTTGATCGTTAAAGCCATATACTATGTGACCAAAATAGTAAGCTTCATTTAATGCTGTGCTTTCTGAAATTCGTTCCGTCTTGCCACTTTGGGGATTAAAATATTTGTAGTATTCCGGATATTCAGCCTGTAAACTAAATAGTATCCTTTGTTTATTTAGGGTTACTGGCCGAATATTTAGCACAGAAATGAAGACTGGTTTCTTAACGAACCCGGAATCTACCTGTTGTTCGGGATTTTGCCCGATAGATTGCCTTACTGTAAATAGTAGTAGACCGAATAATAGAAGAATAAATTTCTTTTTCATTGTGTATATATTTATGATTAATGTTTGCTGAAACATACTTTGAAGATTCTATCCATCCGTGTTTTCGTTTTCAATATAATTGAGAATTAATGTTATGAATTTATTGTAAATGAGTACTTACTTACATGTTTGGTCAAATTTTTTATGCCAATTATTTTCGAAGCATTTTCAATAATAGTAATATCATATGGCTGCAAAAATTATCGAATTGGAAACCTTTGCCTCCAATCAGCACTTCCATATTCATTGCAAGAGGAATGCCCATATACATCAAAGCTACGTTTTCAACAACAACATTTTCGTCCCAAATGCCAGAGGTAATACCGTCTTCAATAATTTCCATTACAAACTGTTTTTGATCGCGAAAGATTTGCTGCAGACGTTTCTTAAGTTCAGGATCGTTTTTATACGATGCTTCAGAAAAAAGCAACATGTTTATTCCTTTGTTATCAGTATGATATTTTATTGTAGCACTTAGATATTTGGTTAAACGGAAAGTGGGTGATTCATTTGACCCAGCTATTTGCCTTAGTTCACCTATAAAATTATCCTGAATGTCGTTGAAAATAGATATGATAATGTCCTTTTTAGTTTTGAAATGACGAAAGATACTTCCTTCACTCATACCAATTCGAATTGCAAGATTTCGCGTGGAGAGGTTTTTCAACCCGTCCGTAGAAATGATGTCGATGACAGCCTGCTTGATTTGTTCCTGGCGAATATCTGTTGTTTGACGTTCCATAATAAAGTAAGTGAGTATTTACTTGCAAAGATAAATGCATTTTTTTTAAATCCAAACATTTATTGCAAAATATTTTAAAATATTTTTAAGATAACTAATTACAATCAGTAGCATAGGATATATAATTTTGTAACAGTTTGAAAATGACTCTCATTCAATAAAGTCACAAATGCCCGCCTTCTTCAATATGGTTTGGATTATGTCCTTCTTCCTCACCTTCAGCAAATTTGAAAAATTGTACGTATGCTTCAATATATTCTCTTCCAGCCTCAACATTATTAACATCAAAATTCTTTAGCGACATTACTTTATCAAATCGTTTCTTCAATTCTGCAAGCTTATCTTTTGGCACTAAATCTTTCAGTGGTGAAAGGTTACCTATTTCAATTGATTTATCAGCAGCGAGTATCTTTTCATCAATGGGAGTGCCTGATGGCTTAACACCTGTAAAAGGTACCCCTTCACCGTTTCGGTGGATCCTTACCAGTGTCTCAAAAAAATATTTATCTGCAAGTTCCTTTGCTTCAGGGCTAAGCACTCTAACTTTCATACTAAGGTTAAAGGTTTCCTTAATCTCTACTTCATCCTGGGGGCGAATCCATTTGAGAACATAGTTAACATTGTTTTGTGAGATCGCTTTTTGGGCATCTGCAATTACGGGTCCATCCATGGTATCGCAATGAGCGAATGTTACCTTGGATGAGAAGAATAAAGCTGAAAATAAAAGCAGGGTTAAAAAACTGAATTTTATTCCGCTTTTCATTCTCTTTTGACTCGTTAAATTTTCTTCTGACTGAATTTTAATACTTGTTTTCATTATTCTGATTTTTATTTAATTGTTAATACTATTTATTAATGGATTGACCATTTTGGTCTCAAATTCTTGAAGGGCGGCAAAAGCTTTAGCCCCGTGCACTACAGATGGGCCACCTCCCATATAAATTGCTGTCCCTATTGTTTCAACAATTTCATCATGGGTTGCACCTTTTTCAATAGCATCGTGAATATGCATTGTGATACAGCCCTCACATTTAGTATTTATAGAAATACCCAAGGCTATTAGTTCTTTAAATTTTGATTTTAAAGCTCCATCCTTTGACCCTATTTGATGGACTTTCGAAAAAGCAGTCATCATTTCAGGATTTTCTTTAGCATAGTGGCCAATCATGTTGCGAATCTGCTCATAAATGTCTGAATAATTTTTTGTCATGATTTTTTTTCTTTTTAAATTTTTAAAATTGATTGTGAATGATTTCCTGAGCAAAAGTATATCACAGCACAAGGTCAATCGCTCTATCTTATAAAGTGGGACTTATTTGAAAGCCTATATAGGCTCCAGTGTATAAAATGGGACTATTAAATATAAGAAATGAGTCCACTCCGAGCAATTAATAAATGAAATATCGCCAAGTCTCCAGGACTCCAAAAAAAAACGAAAGTCTGATATCCAGCAATTGATATTTTGTGAATTTAGGTATTTTAGTGAAAATAATAGTTTCGGAGAAACCTCAAAAATAAAGTGGTGACCGTTATGAAGTTGCCTCTTTGAACTGAGAAGGAGTCAGCCCTGTAGATTTTTTAAACATCCTGTTAAAAGCCGATTTTGAATTGAAACCACATTCAAAAGCAATTCCCAGAAGTGAAAAGTTTTTATTTTTTGGATCGACAACTGCATCTTTAAATTCCCGTACCCGATATTCATTTACAAAATCGAAAAAATTGAGTTTGTACTGATCATTTATAATCTGCGAGAGTATATGAGGTGAAGTGCCTAAATCAGAAGCTAATTGCAGGAGCGTTAAATCCGGGTTTAAATATGGTTTTGATAACTTCATATGCTTGTTAATCTTCTCAACATATAGTTTTGCCTCAGAATCTTTAAGCCTCGAGCCTGAGTATTTAGTCTGAACCTCGATAATATCACCGGATACAATTATTGATTCCGCGAAAAAAATAACCTTTTGTTTCAATCCATAATATCCAATTAGGATCACGAAAACAGATAAGGACAGGAACAAACCATCAGTACAAAAAACCATTGAAAACATACTAAAAACGTGATGGATTATAGTAATCGAAATTAACGTAGTCCAAACTATACCAAAAATGAAAACCAACTTTCTGAACCAGAAGAGATTGATGTCTTTAGAATTTGAAAAATTATTGAAAATATTTATGTCAAGCTTTTTGAAGAGCTTAATGGTTACTAAAAAATATACAGTTCCTGACAATGCCGTTATGATTAAGAAAAACAAGAAAAGCAATGGTGGATTATTATCCAATGATAGTTTTTCAATGTTAAGTTTCACCGCTGTTTCTGGAAAGAAAGAAGCAATCAGAAGATAAATATTAAATAAAATAAATGGAACGAAGTGGAGAAAGTCCTTCTTCTGAATTTGTTTTTTATCCGAAACTAATGTCAAAATATAGTAATACAAGAAGGGCCCATGCAGCATTAACAGTGAAATAAAACTGATTGAGAGTAATTGAAAATGTGTAAACAAATCGTGTGAATAAAATGAATACACTCCAATAAATAATCCCAGATACAATAACCATAAAACCAAAATA
The DNA here is from genome assembly GCA_026391655.1 of Bacteroidia bacterium. Classification (GTDB taxonomy): domain Bacteria; phylum Bacteroidota; class Bacteroidia; order Bacteroidales; family Prolixibacteraceae; genus JAAFHB01. The sequence goes on from JAPLDR010000105.1 coordinate 5,506, forward strand.
ATGTCGTGTAAAGCTTTTGGCCTTTTCTGCAGTAATAAAACTGTGAAAAAGAATGCATTAAATGATGCTATCAAAAAGATGATTTTCATAAACGCTAAATTAATCTTTTTTTCTCCTTTACCTTTTTATATCAATGCAAGAATTTAGTTCTTTTGAAAGTTAAAACAAATCTGGTTGAAGTGTGAGAGCAAAAAAATAGATTTAGGGAGGTTCTGTAATTTAAATTACAGTATATCAAATCAATAGTGTTGAATTTGAATATTAAAAATACGATAACTATTAAGCGATATTTAAAAAAAATAAACCCAAAGGTCAAATAGGTCTATTCGACAAACAGTTTGCTAATGAACAGCTTACTGAAATGGATAATCTATTGGAAGCAATAATAACGTGATTGATTTTGAATATATTAGACATATTTTAGAGGAGAAGCATTTAAACGCAAAACAAGAAGAATAATCATATAGGCTCAAGGAATAATTAAATTTTCGTATATTTTGTGAAAAACAACATTCCTTCAAATATAATTCGAATAAGTTTTTGTCAGTATTAGGTGGATAATACTTCTGGTGGTTCAATATACTCCGGAATTTTCATTTTCCCATCTGTTCCTCCGTTATTTCTATTTCTGCCGGGTATTCCGGTTGGTAAGAAGGATTCAATAAATCCATCATGTACTCTCGTGCCTGATACTTGTCCATTCCGTTTATTTCTCAGTTGTGCAAATAGCAAAATATAAATCCGTAACTGATTGAATATCAATTACGGTTTCTCATTATTTGTGGGCTGTACTGGATTCGAACCAGTGACCCCTACCCTGTCATCCGTCGGTTGACGGACTAAACCAACTGAGCTAACAGCCTATTCTGTTTTATTTATTTCTATTGTTGATGATTTCCCAAATAAAAGATCTCCCTCGGGAGGTTTTTAGCTGCTTCTCGCGTTTCATTGCATCTGACTTGGTCGTATATTCCTCTGAATAAAAGATTTCCCACGGTTGATATTGAGCTGTCCAACCTGTATTTCTTGAATCATTGTGTATCAGAAGACGATTTTGTAAATCACCGGAAAATCCAATATAGATTTTATTGAACCGAATGGAATATAAAACGTATGTGTAATACATTTCATTTTTAAGAAGTGGGCTGTACTGGATTCGAACCAGTGACCCCTACCCTGTCAAGGTAATGCTCTAAACCAACTGAGCTAACAGCCCTTCTATTTTATGTTTTAATATCAAAAAGAACCATCCGCCAGCTGGCGGACTACCCTGTCATCCGTCAGTTGACGGACTAAACCAACTGATCCGTCAGCTGACGGACCTTCCATTTTATGTTTTAATATCAAAAAGAACCATCCGCCAGCTGGCGGACTACCCTGTCATCCGTCGGTTGACGGACTAAACCAACTGATCCGTCAACAGATGGACCTAAAATCTCAGTGTGCAAAGATAATAAATGGTACTAATCTACCAAGTTTATCATTCTGTAAGAAAAATATACCTGACTACAACCAGTACAAAGAGCAAATACATCATCCAATGTACCTGTTTGTATTTACCGGTCAGCACTTTTAACAATGTATAGAAAATAATACCTGCTGCGACTCCATTGGCAATACTGTAGGTAAAAGGCATCATGATAAAGGTCATAAACGCCGGAAAACCTTCAGTAAAGTCCTCGAAATCTATCTCTTTTATACTCGACACCATCAACAGACCAACAATGATTAACGCCGGAGCTGTGGCTGCACTTGGTATCAGTGTAGCGAGTGGAGCAAGGATTAGGGCAACCAGGAATAAAATACCTGTTGTGACGGCTGTTAATCCGGTCCGACCACCTTCGCTGATACCGGCTGCACTTTCGACATAGGCTGTAATGGTACTTGTTCCCATTAATGCACCAAAAGAGACACCGAAAGCATCGACGAGCATCGCTTTCCCGATTTTAGGTGATTTCCCCTCTTTATCAATCAGTCCCGCTTTGTTCGCCGTTCCGACCAGTGTTCCGAAGGTGTCAAACAGTTCCACGAAAGTAAAGGTAAATACGACAGTCCAGATTCCCATATTAAGTGCACCTTTGATATCAAGCGCTCCAACGGCCAGATTTGAAAAATCGGGGAGTGCGATCGGACTAAATCCGGGGGCAATCTGCGTAACTCCCATTGGAATCCCGATGATGGTTGAAACCACGATTCCAATAAGAAGTGAGCCTTTCACGCGAAGGGCCATCAAAGCGGCTGTGATTCCAAGACCGATAAGGCACAATAACATAGCAGGATTTTTGAGACTCCCAAATCCGATATTCCACTCAAAAAACATCAACCCGGCTTTACCGCCGCTTGCCTGCATTTTAGCAAGTGTTGGAGGAATTACACTGGCCGAGGCAACCATTATCTCGGAGAGTTTAAGACCGATCACGGTAATAAAAAGTCCGATACCCACAGTTATAGCAACTTTAAGTGATGCCGGTACAGCAACAACAAGTATTTGACGGACTTTGGTAACCGTCAATAAGATAAAGATAATTCCCGAGATAAATACTGCACCGAGTGCTACCTGCCAGGGCATGCCAACTCCCTGAAGCGCAACTGTTGCAAAGAGGGCGTTTAGTCCCATTCCCGGAGCCAATGCAATCGGGAAATTGGCAATCATTCCCATAGCAATAGTTACAATTCCGGCAGCAACAGCCGTTGCAAAGAATACCGCCCCTTTATCCATACCTGTTGAGGAAAGGATGTTTGGGTTGAGGAACAGGATATACGCCATCGTCATAAACGTAGTAACCCCCGCAATAACCTCAGTTTTAACCGAAGTTTTGTTCGCCGTTAGTTTGAAAAGTTTTTCAAGCATAAGTGGTTATTTTAATTTAGAAATTCCATTTACCTGCGATTGTTGGATTTACCATTAATCCATTGTGACCAGCAAAATTTGAACTTACTTCAACCTCGCTTCCCACCGAGAAATGTTCTGTGCAATTATACCAAAACTGAGGTTCGCTCAGGAATACAAAATTGGTTGATTTTGTGTTGGCGCCAACTCCGACAATATTGTCTTCTCTCCAGAAATCGGCGAATCCGGAGAGGGTTACTTTGTTTTTCAACAGCTGAACTGTCCAGACGCCAGTTAACTGGAACGACATATCGTTTTTACCACGAATGTTTTTGTACATCGCCTCTAAGGTGAAAACTTTTGAAAAATCAGATGTATTCCAGGTGTAATTTCCTCCAAATAGCCAGGCATCGTTGATTTGGTACGCGCCGTTAAACGGAGTGGCCTTAAATTGTCCAAAACCGCCATTGTACTCAACGTGCAGTTCGAAAGGACTTTTCCAGAATTTCAGTCCGCGTGAGATTTCGAAATATCCCATACTAACTCCCTGAGCGCCACCAGATCCATAATCCATATCGACAAAGAAAAAGGTGCTTCCCCATTTGTCTGGTTTGAACATTTCGACGGTTGAAGTAAGGTATTTACGGTCTTTACCCAAATCATAATGCAATTGCACATTTTGCGCTTCTAGTGCTGCTCCGGCAGTAAAAAGAGCGAATAGAATCAGAAGTTTTTTCATGTAGTTTATTTATTTAGTTATTTAGTTGTAAAAATAGAAATTAATTTAAAAATGCCCGGAAGTTCCGGGCATTATGTTGGTAAAATATTTTCAGCACTTTACAGTTTTCTGATCCAGATATTTTTGTAGCTAACCGGATTACCATGATCCTGAAGAACCAATGCACCAGGTCCATGAGCTATGTATTTTGGAATTCCAATATACTCAGTCGGGCCTAACAGTTGAACATTATTTTGTACGAGGACACCATTCTGAAGTACTGTGGCGCGGGCCGGCAAAAACAAGGTGCCATCTTCCTTAAACCTTGGAGCTGTATAGATGACATCATAAGTCTGCCATTCACCCGGTTTTTTGCAAACATTCACAAGCGGAGCATACTGTTTGTAAAATGAGCCGGCCTGTCCGTTGCGGTAAGTACAGTTGTCGTAATTATCGAGTACCTGCAATTCGTATCTTTCCTGCATAAATATCCCGGAGTTTCCTCGTGCCTGACTTTTGTTTTCAGGATTTACTTCAGCAGGAGAGCGCCATTCGATATGTAACTGAAAATCTTCGAAAAGCATTTTTGTCTGAATTGTGCCGGTTCCTTTAACTACGGTGACACAATTATCAGTAACATTCCATCCGGGAACTTCACCCTTGCTATTTGTCCAGTTTTGAACCAATGTTGCACTGGTTCCGTCAAAAAGAACAATAGCATCCGATGGGGCATTCAGATTAGTTTCAGCTGGCGTTACAACTCTAACTTCGGGATCCCAGAATTCGGTCATCTCGGGTTTCATTTTTGCAAGTTCGGGGTTTTGATTTTGTGCATTAGCCGTAAAAGCACCAAAGACGCAAAGTCCTAAAAGAATCTTTTTCATTTTTCTTTGAATTTTGATTACCGTTAATTAAAATATAAAAGTACAACAATTGAGAATACTTATTCTCCAAGATATTTCTTTTTCATCTTTCGCGACATTCCAATCATTACGACTTCGGGGAAATGGCGGGCAGTATATTTGGTATTTGGAAGAAGAATTTCGGGTTTTATTGATGACACACAGAATTTAGTGAGTACATAGTCTGACTCGTTGGTTTTTATGTTTACATGATATACAAGTAAATAAACATGCGATCTGGTTTGACTATTACCAGCTGATGCAATCCCAATAGGTTGCGATGCGATGATTTTATCTCCAATTTGAGGGAAAACTTTATTGTTTTCCAATTGTGAATAACGTGCCACTGTTCCATCATCGTGAAGAATGATAACATAGTTATAATCACTACTATACCACACATCCCGATCTTTTTCCTTTATACTCATTTTATTCTCAACCACAATTCCACCCCGTGAGGCATAGATTGTATCACCGGCATTCGTGTTGAATCCCATGCAGTACCAATTTGTCGGTCCACTTTTGCCAAGGATCGAGCTGATGTTCGAAACTTGAAAAACCTCCGTCGAAGTACCATTCTTTACTGGAATCAAATAGGGATAATCGGGATCAATCTTAGCCGAGGGATCAGAGGTGAAAAACCGGTAACTATAGGAAGAGAAAGGAGAAGAACCCTGATTGGGTTTTACAGTACACAGTTGTTCCTTGCCATACTCGACGCGATGTGCAAAACCCGGTGTATCAGTACAAGTGCCTACAAGATCTCTAAACTCCAGGACAACGAAATAGGGCCTTTGTGAATGGTTAGTTGCCTCAAACTTTAAATCACCTTTGTCATCATATTGGTAACTGACTTCAACGTCTTGCGCCTGAATTCGGGTTGAAAAGAGGATTGATAATAAAATGAGGATTCTCGTAATTTTCTTCATGGGTGTCAGATTTTGGCAGAGTAATTTTAGGTTAATTTATTAAGAAGAAATGGAATCCGACAGATTTAGGAACCAGCCGGATTCCATTTTGATATGTGTTGTAGTATCTTAAAGGCCGAGATCAGTCATTACCTGATCAATCTTTAGATCGGTTTTAGCCTCCACTGCATCATACTGATCGCGTGAAACAAGTGCATCCTTTACTTCGATGTAAAATTTAATTTTTGGTTCGGTTCCCGAAGGTCGTACGGAAACTTTTGTACCATCCTTTGTAAAAAACTGCAAAACATTGGAGGTGATTTTCTGATTGATGGGCTTTTCAGCACCCGTAACCAGGTTCTTTTCTTTGAGTGTCTCATAATCCTTTACGACTGAAAGTTCAGATCCCGCCAAATGTTTTGGGGGATTGTTCCGGAAATTAACCATCATTTGTTCGATCTCCTCAGCACCGCTTTTCCCTTTCCGAACCACATATTTCATTTTTTCTTTCGAATAGCCATAGGTAAGGTAAATATCCTGTAGCATTTCAAATAACGAGCGTCCGTTATCTTTGGCCCACGCAGCAATTTCAGCCATGAGCGCACATGATGTCACAGCATCTTTGTCGCGGACAAAATCTGCAGGAAGAAATCCGAAACTCTCTTCTCCCCCACCAATATATTCTTTAATACCTTCGTTTTCACGAATTACTTCGGCAATAAACTTGAATCCTGTGTAACAATCGTAGTATTCAACACCGTTTTTCAAGGCTATTTCGGCAGCAAGTTCTGAAGTAACAATCGTTTTCACGACATATTGCTTTCCTTTCAGGAGACCAAGTTCTTTTCGCCTGGTAATGATGTAATAAAGGAAGATAAGTACCGTCTGATTTCCATTAACCAGAATAAATTTCCCTTTGTCATTTTTTACAGCGATACCTAATCGGTCAGCATCGGGATCTGAGGCCATCACGATATCGGCATCCGTTTCGACCGCTTTTTCGATGGCCAGTTTCATTGCTGCCGGTTCCTCCGGATTAGGGGAGATGACAGTCGGGAAATCACCACTCACAACATCCTGCTCCGGAACATGAATAACATTCGTAAATCCCATTTTGGCCAACGCCATCGGAATAAGTTTAACACCTGTTCCATGTATCGGAGTGTATACTATTTTAAGATCTTTATTGCGTTTAATTGCATCGGGTGACAGTGAAACAGAAACTACTTTTTTAAGAAATTTATTGTCCATGTCGACACCCAAAATGGTAATATTTTTTTTAGGTCCGTTGAATTTAATGTCGTCGACTTTCACTTTCGAAACTTCGTTGATGATATTAACGTCATGTGGTTCAACAATCTGTGAACCATCGTCCCAATAGGCTTTGTACCCGTTGTATTCTTTTGGATTGTGCGAGGCGGTGAGGATAATTCCACTTTGCAAACCGAGTTCCCTGATAACAAACGACAGTTCGGGCGTTGGACGTAAATCCTCGAAAAGGTATACCTTGAATCCGTTTGCAGAAAAAATTCCGGCAGCAGTTTCTGCAAAGAGCCGGCTGTTGTTTCGGCAATCATAACCGATCGCAACGCCAATTTGGGGCAATTTGGCAAAAGCCACTTTAAGGTAATTGCTAAGTCCTTGGGTAGCAGCACCCACAGTATAAATGTTCATGCGATTCGAGCCAACACCCATAATTCCGCGCAACCCACCGGTACCGAATTCAAGATCACGGTAAAATGCATCAATCAATGCCGTATTATCATCATTATTAATGAGCTGACGAACTTCTTCCTTTGTTTTATCATCATAATTCCCTGTCAGCCATTCATTGGCCTTCTGCAGAATAATTGCCGGTGTTTCAATTGTTTTCATGCTTTATCAATTTAAATGACTTTTCAATCTGTTTTACCTGAATTCAAAATAAATATCAAAAATAACTCTGATTTTTGATTTATTAAGATAGTGAAAATGAGTTTTACTGCAAATTAACCTTAAAAAAACAAATAATCATTTGATATTAAAGGGATAAATCCTACTTTTGCGGCACAAAATAAAATAATGTCTAATTTATTAATTTTAAGAACATCTTGAATGAGTGAAATTAACGAAAACCCCGAAATTAACGAGGCAGCGGAGTTACCCGCCGAAGTACCTGTAACACCTGAGGTACCTGAAGTGCCTGTCGTTCCTGAAACACCTGAAGTACCTGTTACTCCTGTTGCTCCTGAAGTACCTGTAACACCTGAGGTACCTTCTTCTCCGGTTGCTCCTGAAGTACCTGAAACACCTGAAGTACTTGCTGCTCCGGTTGCTCCTGAAGTACCTGTTGCTCCTGTAGTAAGAGTTTTAAAAGAGACATCCTCAAAAGCTGAGGAAGATTTTGACTGGGATGCCTTCGAAGGCACCAAGTTAGTCAATAGTGTTGCCAGTAAAAAAGAGATGACTGACATGTACGACAATACACTTTCTATCCTTCAGGAGAAAGAAGTTGTTGACGGTCGTGTAATCTCCATGAACAAACGTGAAGTTGTTGTTGATATCGGCTACAAATCAGACGGTATTGTTTCTGTAAACGAATTCCGTTACAATCCGGCACTTAAAATTGGCGATAAAGTGGAAGTTTATGTCGAAACCCTTGAAGATAAAAAAGGGCAGCTGACACTTTCGCACAAGAAAGCACGTGCAATGCGTAGCTGGGATCGTGTTAACGCAGCGCTTGAAAATGACGAAATTATTACCGGATTCATCAAATGCCGCACGAAAGGTGGTATGATTGTAGATGTATTCGGAATTGAAGCCTTCCTTCCGGGATCTCAGATTGATGTTAAACCAATCCGTGATTACGATATTTATGTGAACAAAACAATGGAGTTTAAAGTGGTTAAAATCAACCATGAGTTCCGTAATGTTGTTGTTTCGCATAAAGCGCTTATCGAAGCTGAGCTTGAACAGCAGAAGAAGGACATCATCTCCAAACTTGAAAAAGGACAGGTTCTTGAAGGAACCGTTAAAAATATCACCTCTTACGGTGTATTTATTGACCTTGGCGGCGTAGATGGATTAATCCACATCACCGACTTGAGTTGGGGACGCGTGGCTCATCCTAACGAAATCGTACAGCTTGATCAAAAGATCAACGTCGTTATTCTTGATTTCGACGATGACAAAAAACGTATCGCCCTTGGACTTAAACAATTATCTCCTCATCCTTGGGATAACCTCAGTGCAGAACTTAAAGTTGGCGATGTCGTGAAAGGTAAAGTCGTAGTGATGGCCGATTATGGCGCATTCATCGAAATTGCTCCCGGAGTTGAAGGTTTGATCCATGTTTCTGAAATGAGCTGGTCACAACATCTTCGTTCAGCACAGGACTTTCTGAAAGTTGGAGACGAAGTCGAAGCTACTATTCTAACACTTGATCGTGACGAACGCAAAATGTCACTGGGCATCAAACAAATGAAGAATGATCCATGGGATAAGATTGAAGCTAAATATGCGATCGGTTCTAATCATGTTGCCAAGGTACGCAACTTCACCAATTTCGGCGTATTTGTTGAAATTGAAGAGGGTGTTGACGGTCTGATTCATATCAGCGATCTTAGCTGGACCAAAAAAATCAAACATCCGTCGGAATTCACTTCCATTGGTGCAGAAGTTGATGTTCAGGTACTTGATATTGACAAAGACAACCGTCGCCTGAGCCTCGGTCACAAACAGCTTGAAGAAAATCCATGGGATGTATTCGAAACAATCTTTACCGTTGACTCTGTACATGAAGGTATAGTAATCGATCTTTTCGACAAAGGTGCTGTAATTTCATTGCCTTATGGCGTTGAAGGATTCGCAACTCCCCGTCACCTGGTAAAAGAAGATGGCTCGAATGTCAAAATGGATGAGAAACTTGAGTTTAAGGTTATTGAATTCTCAAAATCTGCAAAAAGAATAATTCTTTCACATTCACGTGTATATGAGGATGTCAAAAAGTCGGAAGAGACAGCTAAGAAAAAAGCTACTGCCAAAACGACTCAGAAAGGAATTAAAACGTTGAAAGATAATGTTGAGAAAACAACACTTGGGGACATCAGCGAATTAGCTGCCTTGAGAACTCAGATGGAAGAAAAAGAGAAAAGAGATAACTAAGCAGGTTATTGATCGGGTAATATATCTTAACTGGTTATCCATGAATTTTATCGTTCGAAAAGAGGAAAATTATTCCTGTATAAAAGTTGTCAGAGATCGTCTTGATAGTTTTGTTTCTCCGGAGTTGAAAGCTGAACTTGTGATGCTTGCAAGTAATCAGGAGCACAATATTATTCTTGACCTTGCGGATTGCAATTATTGCGACTCTTCAGGATTAAGCGCCATTCTTGTTGGAAACCGGCTTTGCGAGGACTCAGAGGGAACATTTATCATTTGTAATCTCTCACAGAGCGTTGAAAAAATGATAAAGCTGGCAATGCTCGATTCAATCCTGTTGATAGCGTCAAACCTTGAGGAAGCTGAAAAATTACTCTTCAATATCTGACTAAAGAAAAAAACCCGGTCTCAACAGCCGGGTTTTCTTTTTCAATTTTTTTTGTTCGTATTGCGAATTCGCAACTTTTCGTGTAGGTTTGAAAAAACTTTGACAATGCTCCCTTTTTCCGTCACTATTTTAGGCAGTAGTTCAGCGCTTCCAACATCGACAAGATTCCCAACTTCTCAGGTTGTTAGTCTGAACGAGAGATTGTACCTAATTGATTGTGGGGAAGGTACACAGATACAGTTACGTAAATTCAGAATAAAGACCAGTAAAATCAACCATATATTTATTTCGCATCTGCATGGGGATCATATTTTTGGTTTACCTGGATTAATTTCAACGATGGCTCTTGGAGGTAAAAAGGGCGAACTACACATCTATTCCCACTCCGAATTGAAGATGATGATGGATAATCTGATGAAATTCATGAATGAATTTGACGATTTTAAAGTTGTTTATCATCCGTTGAACTTTCGTAGCAGAGCAGTTATTTATGAAGATTCGAAAATCGTTATCGATTCATTTCCACTGAAGCACCGGATTCCATGCTGCGGGTTTATTTTTAAGGAAAAACTCCATGAACTTCATTTGCGAGGTGACAGAATAGACTATTTGAACATTCCAATCAGAGACAGGGTCGCTATAAAAGGCGGGGCCGATTACCAGACACCTGAAGGCGCAATAATTCCCAACCACGAACTTACATTCCCTGCCGATCCTGTTCGGTCGTATGCGTTTTGTACCGATACCGTATGCAGAAAACAGATCATCCCCATTATTGAGAATGTTGATTTGCTTTACCATGAAGCGACATTTTCCGACGAATTAAGTGATCTGGCGTTGAAAACGTACCATACAACAGCAAGACAGGCTGCCCGGCTTGCTGGTGAGGCTGCTGTTAAGAAATTGATTATCGGTCACTTTTCGAGCCGGTATAAAAGTGTGAAACCGCTTGTTGACGAAGCAAGGGTTGTATTCCCAAATACTTTTCCTGCCAACGATGGCGACAGATTCGATTTGTGAGGAAGAGACTGAGAAGGAGAGAAAACAAGTTGAATTTCCCGACAATCTGAGTAAAATATTTTATAGAATAGTAATTTCCATCCAATGGCGGACAAATAGTCTAATTATCGAATTGTCAAATTGTCGAATAAACCTATTCATTACAATTCATCTCCCTCAAAAAACTCTTTATTAAAATTGACCAGGTAAAGCCGGTCAGTCGGTCGTGTGAATGCAGTGTACGCCCATCTTAGGTACTCACGGTCAATCATCTCTTCGGTCAGATACCCATGATCCAGAAAGACAGCCTTCCATTGACCACCCTGCGATTTATGACACGTGATAGCATATGAAAACTTCACCTGTAAAGCATTAAAATATTCATTTTCGCGTAATTTTTCCCATAACTTTCTTTTGCTGTGGATTTCGGGATAATCCTGCGAAATTTCGTCAAATAGTTTTTTCTGATCTGCCTGCGTTAGCGACGGTGCCTCTGTAGTTAAGGTATCCAGAATGATTTTGCAATCAATTTCGACATCTTTATAGTCTATCAGCCTCAATGTGACATTCACAAAATGGAATCCAAATTTTTCTTCGAATCTTTTTATTCTAACTACTTCGGCAATATCGCCGTTGGCAATGAAATCGAGTTCTTCTGACTGTTTCGTCCAGTAGTAATTGTTTTTTACGATCATCACCAAATCCCCTGTTGAAATCTGTTCTTCACGGTATAAAACCGATCTGCGGATCCATTCGTTAAATTTATTTGACCTTCTGTTCGACCGTGTAACAACAATTGTCTCATCAATTCCGTATTTTGAAAAACAATTAGAGATCTCCTCAATCAGATCGGCACCTCCAATTCGTATAATATCTTTAAAACCAGATGTTTTAATTTTCCAATACCCTTCAGGATGTTCGTCGGCAAGTAACGTCCTGATGGCTGTGGCATTTTCAAGAATACCCGATTTTAAAGCTTGCCGGACCACTTGAGTCAGTTCGCATTTGATCACATCAAGATCAAAATATTTCAATTCTTCCTCTTCCAGAGCCGGACTAACGCTAAAACCGACAGGAGGAAGCTGAGCAGTGTCGCCGGCAAGAATCAGGCGACAATTTTCGCCCGACATCACGTATTCGATCACATCAGAAAGCAGATAACCTGAACCAAAAATATTTTGTTCCTGAGGGTTATTCGAAATCATCGAAGCCTCATCAATGATGAAAATTGTGTTGGTATGCAGGTTTCGGTCAAGTCCAAATTTCCCGTAACCATCTGTGTTAGATTGTTGCCGGTATATTTTTTTGTGAATGGTTGTTGCCTGTTTTCCCGAATACCTCGATAGAACTTTAGATGCTCTGCCGGTAGGTGCCAGTAAAACAGTTTTCATTTTTAAAGTATCAAGTACCCTTACAAGCGCACTAAGCACTGTGGTTTTTCCCGTGCCCGCATAACCTCTCAACAGAAATACAACATCCGGATGTTCAATGGTGATGAATTCAGATACCTTATCTGCCATTTCTCTCTGACATTCAGTAGGTTCAAATTTTATTTCGTCGATTATCAGATCAGAAATGTATTTTTTTAACATAGTAGATTCTTTTTACGGTATTCTTAAGCAAAGATTTATTTATTTTTTTAAATTTGCAGTGATACGAACTGTTTCATTTCAAATAAAAGTGAAAAAAGTAATTCAAGGTTTATTGATCGTTGGAAGTATTGTTTTAGCTTACTTTATTTATTCTGCGATTCTTAACCCTATCGATTTCAAAACAGCCCAGGATCTTCGCTACTCTGCAACAATTGAGAGTTTGAAAAACATCCGTAAGGCTCAAATTGCTTTTAAAGATGTAAATGGTCGATTTACAGGAAGTTGGGATACTTTAGCTGTTTTTGTAAAAAAGGGAACGTTGCCTTTGGTAAAGAAAATTGGTTCTCTTAGTGATGAACAATTGGAGGCTGGGATGACTGAGAAAGAGGCAATTAATAAAGGTCTGATTATCAGGGATACTGTCAGGGTGGCAGTTTTTGATTCTCTTTTTGGGAAATCTTTCGATATCGACAAAATGCGTTACATCCCTTTTACCAAAAATGAAGTGTTTTTCCTTGGTACAAATGTAATTACTACGGGGTCAGGAGTTAAAGTGGCAGTTTTTGAAGCCAGAGCGCATAATAATCAGATTCTTAATGAATTACATAGGAAATTCAAGCAAGAGATCATTAACCTGAATGAGAAAAGACGTTTAGACGGGAAGTATCCAGGTTTGAAAGTTGGATCGCTGACCGAAACTAATAATAGTGCCGGAAACTGGGAATAATATACATAACAAATGCGTGATATCTGTTTTATAGACAAAACTTTCGATAACGCTCAAACTCATTTATATCATTTGTCCATCCAGATTAGTCTGGATGGATTTTATTTTTCTGTACTTGATATACCCAAAGGAAAATACATCGTTCTTACCGGACATCACTTTTTTCTGAAACGAGCTCGTCTGTTATTAAAACATGTCCGCGAAGTAATTGAGTCAGAAGATATTTTTAACCTTGACTTCAAAAGCATAGAGATTCTTTATGCTGCAAGAAAATTTACGCTGGTTCCTCAGGCCTTTTATGGTCGGGGGTCATTAGATAAATATTTATGGTTTAATAACATACAAGAAAAGGGCTTCGTGGTGGAAAAAAATCTTTTCCCAAAGGCCGGGTGTTGGTGTATTTTCGATATTCCCCAAAATTTAAGTGAATATTTGTCGGCAAAATTTCCGAAAATCAATGTAAAGCACAATCTTTTCCCCTTGGTCGAAGGTACGCTTAAACGAAATCTTGCTTATTCCGAACGGGAGCAGGTTCACCTGAACTTTTTTCGGGACTGCTTCGAAATTGTTGTTGTTAATGGTTCAAAATTAGTGCATTGTAATATTTTCAATTACAAAACAGATCGCGATGTCTTATACCACGTCCTGTTTACATTCGATCAGTTAAAGTTATCACCCGAGAGTACCGAGCTAATTTTACATGGCCAGATGCCTCAGGTTTCGCCAGTCTACCATTTATTTAAGAAATACGTGAAGTTGACTTCTTTTGCCAGACTTGATACCACTTTTCAATACAGCTACACGTTCAGCCAGCTACCTGAGCATTATTATTCTTCACTATTAAGCGTTTATAAATGCGAATAATTGGCGGTACCTTTAAAAGCCGGATATTTAGACCAGGAAAGAATTTTAAGGCAAGACCAACCACTGACTTTGCGCGCGAGAACCTTTTTAATATCCTTGATAACAGGTACGATTTTAATAATAAAAGAGTTCTGGATCTTTTTAGTGGAACAGGCAGTATTTCATTCGAATTTGTCTCTCGCGGCTGTCAGAATATCACCAGCGTTGAACTCGACCGCTTTCATTATAATTTTATCTGTTCGGTAATAGAGAAACTTGATGTTAAGAGTTCTGTAAAGGCGGTGAATGCTGATGCCTTTAAATTTATCGGACGATCGCCCGAACAATTCAATATCATTTTTGCCGATCCTCCCTATGAATTGAAGCGATTAGCCGAAATTCCGGACTTAATATTAAATAGTAACCTTCTAACTGACGAAGGGTTGCTAATTCTTGAGCATGGCAAGACTAACAATTTTTCAGCACATCCCTGCTTCAGAGAATTAAGAACCTATGGAAGCGTACATTTCTCCTTTTTTGTGCGAAAAACTGCTGTTGCGGATATTAAGTAATTGACATATAGCAATATAATTGCGTATTTTATCATTTTTTTATCTATTTATTTTTAATACATTTGCAGTCTGAAAAAATGCAGTATATTTGCAGCGCCTTAGGAAAATGGGGTATTCATGCAAGTTCTTAGTTTTTTTAAAGAGATAAAAACGGTTTGGTAGTTCAGTTGGTTAGAATACATGCCTGTCACGCATGGGGTCGCGGGTTCGAGTCCCGTCCAGACCGCACAAGCTTCGGAAGAAATTCTGAAGCTTTTGTGTTTTAGATGGCACAGATATAAGGGACACCCCTTCTCAAAAAGCATTCGAACTGATAGACCTGATTGGCAGTAGAAAAATGCTGCTGATGCGAATATGTTTTTTAGTACTTTAGCGCCGATAAAACAGAAGTATGTTCGAGAATCTTAATCAACCGTATCCGTTTAATAATAATTTTAAACACAATGTGAAAACCATCGGATTAGTTACGATAGGATTCATGTTGCTTATGTTTTATTTTCAGCCTTTTGGAATCAATTTTCTCAAGTTGGAGGATGAGAGCTATTTTGTTTTGGGGGCATGTTTAATGAGCTCGGCAACTCTTTTTGTTAATACTCTAATACTGCCTGGAATCATGCCAAAGGTTTTTGATTCCACACGATGGACAATCCGGAAAGAGATGGTATGGAATATTTGGCTTTTTAGTAATCTTTTTGTGATATTCTCTTTTACGGCATGGGTTATAAAACCCATGCAAGCCACCGATTTGCCGATTTTCCAGACTGGAGCTTTGGCTGTACTTCCGCTTGTTTTATTTAACCTCATTAGTTACAATCACGCATTGAAAGATAAAATGGTGAATGTGCTTGACAATAGCCGAAGACATTGGTTCGGAGAGGAAAAACCGGAGACTATTGCAAAATGGGATATGCAGCTAACTGCAGAGAATGGAAAGGATGTTTTTTCGGCTCGAATGGAAGATATTCTTGTCTTTCACTCTTCAGGAAATTATATCGAGATTTTCTGGATTGACAATCAGACAAGGAGGAAAAAGCTGTTCAGACAAACATTTGCATTTGTAGAACAATATTTGAAAGATAAGCCTGAGTTTAGAAAATGTCACCGTTGCTGGCTGGTCAATCTTAAAAAGATTGATGCTTTGACAGGAAATTCCAAAGGCTATTTCATTGAAGTAAATAAACTTGGATTTAAAGTTCCTGTCTCCCGAAATTATATTTCAACCTTCCGCACCCTATCATCGCGAATACAATAGTAATACTGTTTTCCTAAAATTCTTCAGATTTTACGCGTCATTCGTCCCATCCGAACATGCATTTCGTCCCATATTCCTGTATTTGCGCCCTTTTTTGTGCATGATAAACCAAATTTTATCATTGAACTGCTCTTGTTATTATCATTGTGCCGGATTTCAAAAACTTCTTAGAATATCCTTAAGGGATCCATCTATAACTTTTCGCGATATTAATTTTAATCTTGGCATAAAAAATGAAGAATCTAAACATTGGAGGTTTAGAAATTAGCTTACCCATCATTCAAGGTGGAATGGGTGTTGGAATTTCTTTGTCCGGGCTTGCCTCTGCTGTAGCTAATGAAGGTGGTGTAGGAGTTATTTCACCTGCAGGAATTGGTTTTTTGTACAAGAAACACTCAAAAGATTATCTTGAAAATTGCATTTTTGGTCTTACTGAAGAGATTAGAAAAGCAAGAGAAAAGACCAGGGGAATCATAGGTGTCAACATAATGGTGGCTTTATCAAATTATGCTGATTTGGTTAAAACCTCTGTGAAAGAAGGGGCTGATATTATTTTTTCCGGCGCAGGTTTGCCGCTGGATCTACCAAAGTATCTGACTTCAGACTCTAAAACCCGCCTTGTTCCTATTGTATCTTCAGCTCGGGGCGCAGCCCTGATTTGCAATAAATGGAAATCCAACTACGATTATCTGCCTGATGCAATTGTTGTTGAAGGGCCAAAAGCCGGAGGGCATCTTGGCTTCAAAGTTGAACAAATTGAAGATGAAAATTTTTCTCTGGAGAAAATTATTCCGGAAGTAATCGCTGTTGCTAAAGAGATTGGCGAAAAAAACGGCCGTACGATTCCCGTCATTGCGGCAGGTGGAATTTATACCGGAGAAGATATTGATAAATTTTTAGAGATGGGTGCAGCAGGAGTACAAATGGGTACCCGATTTGTCACGACTGTTGAATGCGATGCGTCCGAAAAATTCAAACAAGCTTATATTAATGCACGTGTGAACGATGTCCGAATTATCAAGAGCCCAGTTGGTATGCCTGGAAGAGCAATTACAAGCGAATTTCTTGATGAGGTGGAGGCAGGAACTAAACAGCCCAAGTACTGTCCGGTCAATTGCATAAAAACATGCGATATTAATACAGCTCCTTATTGTATAATTGCCTGCTTATCAGCTGCATTAAAAGGGAATTTCAAGAATGGCTATGCATTTGCCGGGAGCAACGTGTGGCGCAATGATAAAATTGTAACAGTAAAGGAGTTGTTTTCAACATTAATTCAGGAATTTAACGATTATCGTAGCAAGATTAATTTGGCACTTAGCTAAAAAGAACATATCTATTTAATATTTTACAGAAGATGAACAAGTTACAATGTTCATCTTTTCTTTTTTAGTAATTAGTGTTGTAAATTGAAGGAATCCGGGACAAATCAAATGATCTGTTTCTTGTTTAGTTGCCTCTCAAATGTTATTTTGCGATTATTCGTTTTATTTTTGAACAATATTTTTAAGAATCCGGCTGGTATGCGGCCACGGTTAAGGCTTTAGCAGGCCTCTTTTCCCTGGTATAGGTTTCCGTCAGCCGATAATGAGTACAATATCATTAGTTATGAACTATTTCAGAACCACAAAAAAGACATTACTCCTACTGTTAATTTTGCTGACTTTTGGTCAGTTAATAACACGCGCGCAGGATATACAGGGACAGGCTATAAAGTTTGGACGGGTATTGAAATTAATTGAGAGTTTTTATGTCGATACTACTAATATTAATAAACTGACTGAGAGTGCAATATCAGAAATGCTTTCATCGCTCGATCCACATTCGATCTATATATCAAAAGATGAAGTAGCTGAGATGAATCAGCCACTTGAGGGAAATTTTGAAGGAATAGGTATCTCCTTCAATGTTTTCCAGGATACACTAATGGTCATGACAACTATCCCCGGAGGACCTTCAGAACAAGTTGGTCTCAGACCCGGAGACCGGATTATAAAAGTTGATGCAAAGATTATTGTAAATATCGGACTGAAAACTCCGGATGTTTATAAACTTTTAAGGGGTGATAAAGGGACGAAAGTAAATCTTACCATAATCAGAAAAGGTGAACGGGCTCCGCTTGAGTTCACTATTATACGGGATAAAATCCCAATTTTCAGTCTTGATGCTTCATTTATGCTGAATAAAGAAACGGCATACATTAAACTGAATAAATTTGCAGCGACTACCATTGATGAATACAAAGAGGCAATGAAGTCACTCAATGCAAACGCTAAAGTTAAAAATCTTGTTTTGGACTTACGCGGAAACGGCGGCGGATTCCTTGGCGCTGCCTATGAACTTGCCAATCAGTTTCTTGAAGAGAAAAAGCTAATTGTTTACACTGAGGGTTCACATAGTCCGCGAAGAGACTATTATTCCACCACTCGCGGTGATTTTATTCAAGGTAATTTGATTGTCCTGATTGACGAAGGTTCAGCTTCTGCTTCTGAAATTGTGGCTGGGGCAATACAGGACTGGGACAGGGGAATTCTGATTGGCCGGCGTTCATTTGGTAAGGGACTGGTACAACAACAAATCCCGCTCAATGACGGTTCGATGATCCGGTTAACCACGGCTCATTATTATACACCAGCTGGAAGAAATATTCAGAAACCTTATAAGGATGATATTAAGAATTACAGGAATGAGTATCTTAAAAGATTCGAGAAGGGTGAAATGTTCAGTAAAGACAGTATCTCATTCCCCGATTCGCTAATGATTAAAACGCTGGTTACCAAGCGTAAAGTTTATGGCGGCGGCGGTATAATGCCCGATATATTTATACCAATGGATACTTCAATGTATTACCGTTATTTCAATAACCTTGTTCGTAAAAATGTATTATTCCCTTTTGTTGTGGGATTCATTGATAAAAACAGAGACCAACTCAAAACTCAATTTAAATCTGTCGCTGATTTTAAGACTAATTTCCAGGTTACAGATGCAATGATGGAAGAATTGATTAAAGCGGGTGAGAAGCAGGGGATAAAAAGAGATGACGAGAGTTTAAAAGTGGCGGGAACCATTATTAAAAGACAGATTAGAGCACTTGTAGCCAGGGATTTGTACGACACAGGAGCTTATTATCTAATTATGATGGAAGACGATAAGGAGGTTGAAAAAGCCCTGGAAATCCTTGCCAATCAAAAAGGGTTCAATCATTATTTGAATAAATGAAATAGGGTTGCCAGAATTATTTTCCCGCTTAATAGATTGTATATGAACACTTTTATTGATTGGACTTTGTCGAACAAAGTTGAGCTAAGCGGAACTATTTTTGGATTGATTTATGTTTGGTTTTCCATTCGGCAGAGTTTGTATACATGGCCGGCTGGAATAATCACTTCGCTTCTTTATTGCTGGATATTCTTTACTGCAAAATTTTATGCAGGGATGGGACTTCAAGGTTATTATGTAGCAATAAGTATTTACGGTTGGTGGAGCTGGAGTCATGGCGGACAAACCGGTTCAGCCGTGGAAAAGCTACATGTTAGTTATACCGATACAAGTCTTTGGATCAGGTTATTTGTTCTTAATTTACTCTTGACTTTATTAATGTACTATTTATTAGGTAGATATACTGATTCACCCATTCCATTTGGGGATGCTCTCACCACATCTCTTAGTGTTATTGCAACCTGGATGCTTGCCCGTAAGAAGATAGAACATTGGTTAATCTGGATCTTTATTGATATGGTATCAGCTGGATTATACTTGTACAGAGGACTTTATCCAACTGTCTTTTTGTTTATGGTTTATTCGGTAATGGCAGGAATCGGGTTTTACGAATGGCGAAAGGAGCCTGTAAAAGTATCATGTTAAGAGGGGAAAATATTAGTCGAATCGTTATCACGGGACCGGAATCGACCGGTAAAACAGAATTGGCTAAAGCATTGGCTAAAAAATTGAATACTATATGGATACCTGAGTATGCAAGGCAATATGTCGAAAATCTCGATCGTCCTTACAATTATGACGATGTTGTTCGAATAGCTCATCATCAGATTACTCAGGAAACGGAATTTGCATTAAAAATGGAGAAAGGAATACTTATTTTTGATACATGGCTGATTATTACAAAGGTATGGCTCGATTTAGTTTTTGGAAAGTGTCCTGAGCGGATTTCTGATCATATCCGGTCCTCAAAAATTGATCTTTTTTTGGTATGCGATACCGATTTACCCTGGGTAGCAGATCCGGTGAGGGAAAACGGAGGTGAAAAAAGGGAACAATTGTTTCAGCTATATTGCAACGAAATTCGTACATTCGGCTTTAAATACGAGATTGTTAGTGGCTTTGGTGATTTAAGAACGGTGAATGCTATGAACGCACTTTTAAAACATGGTTTGAAACTATAATTCGTTTTTATCGTTTATCTATCAAATTTTGTGAAACTAGAATCGCAAAACCCAGGCGGCTCAGTAAAAGACAGATTGGGATTTGCGATGATTGATGCCGCTGAAAAGAGCGGTTTAATAAACAAGGATACAGTAATAATTGAACCTACAAGCGGTAATACAGGTGTTGGTCTGGCGTTTGTATGTGCGGCCAAAGGGTACAAGCTGATAATTGTAATGCCTGACTCAGTCAGTATCGAAAGGAGAATGATCGTTCATGCTTATGGAGGAGAAGTTATACTCACTCCGGGCAAAGAGGGGATGAAAGGAGCTATTGCCAAAGCAGAAGAGATACAACAAAACACACCCGGAAGTTACATTCCAATGCAATTTGCTAATCCTGCCAACCCGGAAATGCACCGGAAAACAACTGCAAAAGAAATTTGGGAAGATACTGATGGAAAAGTAGATATCTTTGTTGCAGGTTCCGGAACCGGAGGTACAATTACCGGAGTTTCAGAAGTGCTCAGAGCTAAAAAATCGTCATTCTATTCTGTAGTTGTTGAGCCTGAGGATTCTCCGATATTATCTGGTGGAGCTCCCGGACCACATAAGATTCAGGGAATTGGTCCGGGTTTCGTACCTCAGGTGTTGAATACTTCGTCGTACGACGAGATTTTAAAGGTTTCATCCGCCGATGCATACGAAACTGCAAGGAAATTGGCCAGTTTAGAGGGTATTTTCTGTGGTATGTCAGCCGGAGCAAATGTTTATGCCGCGCTTCAGATAGCCAGGCGTCCTGAAAACAAAGGGAAAATGATTGTCACTATTATCTGCGATACCGGTGAACGATACTTAAGTACACCATTATTTGCCTATGAGAATGAAAAATAAAAAGGATAATCAATTTGGAGAATGGACAGATTCTGCAGTCAGGTCGTTGGTTGATGCAAAATCTTTTGATATTCTGTGTCACAAGCACCGGACAGGAGAATCAATGCCTTCTACCGAAAAATTAAGAGTAACGGTCGAAAAAATTCGTCAAATCGTTTTCCCTGGTTATTTTGGGGAGATTAACCTGAAGTCAGATACGCTTCCTTATTACATGGGTGTTCTTGTTGACGAGGTTTATGAATCAATGGCCGAACAGATTTTTTCGGGACTGTGCTTTATTTGTGAAAACGAAGCCGATCGCGATCTTATCGGTAAAAGAGCCAAAGCAGAAAAGATTGCTTACGAATTCGTGAACGGACTTGCCGAACTGAGGCGAATCCTCATTACCGATGTTAATGCTGCCTACCTCGGTGACCCTGCAGCCAATAGTGTTGGAGAAGTGATCTTCTGTTATCCGGCCATCAGGGCAATATCAAGTTACCGGATTGCCCATTGCTTGTTCACTTTGGGAGTTCCATTAATTCCACGAATAATCACGGAGATGGCTCATTCGGAAACCGGAATCGACATTAATCCTGAAGCCGTTATTGGTGAATACTTTACAATCGACCACGGAACAGGTGTAGTGATCGGATCGACAAGCATCATCGGTAAAAATGTAAAAGTTTACCAGGGTGTAACCCTTGGCGCCAAGAGTTTTCCACTCGACGAAAATGGCAATCCCGTCAAAGGTATACCACGACATCCAATTATTGAAGACAACGTTGTCATCTATTCGAGTGCGACTATTCTTGGACGCATCACAATCGGTCACGATTCGGTGATTGGTGGTAACATATGGGTAACCAATGATTTACCTCCTTATTCCAAAGTCGTTCAGAATAAGACCCGCAATGCCGATTTTTTTAACGGAGGAGGGATCTGAATTGTGGCTCTCTATAATGTTTGTGTAGGTAATTTGAAAATCAAGCCCTCTGGCTGCCGGTAACTCGTTACTGGCTGTCGGTACTTCGTAAGCAAAAATACATACTTGAAAAACCCGTAAAAACCCAATTTTTAAGGCAATTGGGAGAAGGAGTCCATTTTTTCTCGTTGCAAGCAGCCAAAACCAGTTGCCAGATACTCCCGAAAGGTTGGGCTAAAGCAATAATCCATATCTTTGCGCCAAAATATCATTTGTTATAATTCATTCTGATGCAGGAAAAAATAATCATCCTTGACTTTGGCTCCCAATATACCCAATTGATCGGACGACGAGTCCGCGAACTCAATGTTTATTGCGAAATCCATCCCTTTAACCATTATCCTGAAATCGATTCTAACGTAAAAGGAGTTATCCTTTCGGGAAGTCCGTATTCAGTGCGTGATAAAAATGGACCAAGGATCGATCTGACCAAAATTAAAGGAAAATTCCCTTTACTGGGAGTTTGTTATGGTGCACAATACCTGGCTCATTTTTTCGGCGGCGAAGTAGCTGCTTCCGATTCGCGTGAATATGGTCGTGCCAACCTCAAAGTTGTCGATAAGAATAGTGTTTTATTGCAAGGAATCAGCGAAAATTCGCAGGTCTGGATGTCACACGGTGATACCATTGTAAGTTTACCTTTAAATTACAAAATAATTGCCTCGACCGTCGATGTCGAAAATGCAGCCTATAAAATCGGAGGTGAAAACACTTATGCGATACAGTTTCATCCCGAAGTTTTTCATACGACCGAGGGGACAAAAATTCTTGAGAACTTCCTTGTAAACGTCTGCGGATGCAAACAGGATTGGACCCCCGACTCATTTATTGAAACCACCATTCAGCAATTGCGTGATAAGATCGGAAACGATAAAGTTGTTTTGGGACTTTCGGGTGGCGTCGATTCTTCGGTTGCCGGGGTTTTACTCCACAAAGCAATCGGGAAAAACCTCACCTGCATATTTGTCGATAACGGATTGCTCCGCAAAAATGAATTTCAGGATGTACTCGATTCCTATAAAGATATGGGGTTGAATGTCATTGGTATCAACGCCAGCGAACGGTTTTGGAAAGACCTTAAAGGTGAACGTGATCCGGAAAAGAAAAGGAAAATCATTGGTCGCGACTTTATTGAAGTTTTCGATATTGAAGCTCATCGTATTCAGGATGTAAAATGGCTTGCACAAGGAACCATCTACCCCGATGTAATTGAATCGGTTTCGGTGAATGGGCCGTCGGCGACAATCAAATCGCACCACAACGTGGGTGGACTTCCTGCAAAGATGAATTTAAAAGTTGTTGAACCATTAAATCTTCTTTTCAAGGATGAAGTTCGCCGTGTGGGCAGGGCACTTGGAATCAAACCCGAACTACTTGGAAGGCATCCATTCCCGGGACCAGGACTTGGAATCAGAATACTTAGTGATGTCACTCCCGAAAAAGTAAGGGTGCTACAGGAAGCAGATGCCATTTTTGTTAACGGATTGAAAGAATGGGGATTATACGACAAAGTATGGCAGGCTGGTGTAATGTTATTACCCGTCCAATCTGTTGGAGTAATGGGTGATGAGCGGACTTACGAAAATGTAGTTGCTTTGCGTGCCGTAGCTTCAACCGATGGAATGACTGCAGACTGGGTACATCTCCCTTATGAATTCCTGGCCAAAGTTTCGAACGACATTATTAATAAAGTGCCTGGTATCAACCGCGTTGTTTACGATATCAGCTCGAAACCGCCCGCGACAATTGAGTGGGAATAAATAATCCGACGATTCAGCAACTTGAAAATTTGAAAACTAAAGGGATACACTGATAATATTCTCCTTTGTGAGGAACTCCTCCCCGCTCCAGCAGTAAGCTGACAATTGTTCGGACCCAACCACGCAGCTATCGATGCAACAAATATTTGACTGAACAATTACAGCACCCTGGCTCAGACAATAGTGTCCCATAAAAACAGGAGGTTGGTCTGATCCGTAAGGTTCAAACGAAGGGGCAATCTGAATTGGGACAGTATAATCGGGTAATATAAACTTATTTCCAAACGAAAGTTCACGAAAGGTCTTATCCTGAGGCGATTCCCACCAATTCATCCGAAACAACTTTCTGCTCATTCCTTTAGTACATTTAAGAATAAGATCCTGAGGACAACGGTATTCAAGCCCTTTGAGCATTCTATAGATGATTGCAGCTACAGGATGTTGCATTTCATGAATCGTTCTCAAAAAATCTTTCTTCAATATACCCTCAGGGATAAAGCTCCTGAGATAATTGATATCATTATCGTTCCAGTAAGCATGAACAATCCTGATATCGCCCAGATCGATAAAAAAAGGCAACGTACGAAACCATTTCAAATGGTCGCGCCACTCGGGATCAAATCCTTTAAAAGCAGTAAGCGTACTTTGAATCTGGTTTCTGTTTCCGGCGATGTGACGCGAAAGATACATTCCAGCCGAGTCCTTAATATGGTATAATACAGCACTATATTCGTGATTTCCGAGTATAGTTAGGGCATAACCCGCCTCTGTCATCTGCCGGACGATCTGAATAGTCTCCCTGATTTCGGGCCCACGGTTAATAAAATCACCAATAAAAATAGCTTTGCGTTCGGGATGTCGCCATGTTCCATTCGTTTTCGCATACCCCATCGTCTTTAAAAGTTTCTTTAAAAGGGAAGCATAACCATGAACATCACCTATTATATCATATTGCAAAGGTATCATCTGTGAATGATTTGATTTTTAATGGTCAGATGGAATAGCCATGATAATTTATTTTCATTATCGGGTCGTGATTTCTCAATCATGGCTATTTCATAGACTTCAAAATTAAAAATATTTAGTAAACAAAACCGCAGTCTTGGTGGAGAAATGAAATTTCTAAAAGATTATTCCCTGGTTACAAAAAATGGCAGGAAGATCCATTACTGGTTCTTCCTGCCATTCTCAAATAAATATTGATCCAGATTATTCTGCCGATTGTTTAACCTTTGATCCTGACAAGGCATAATAAAGCATAAACAACTCACCAACAATTACGATAAACCAGGTCATTCTCCATGAACCACCGAAAGCATCGGCCATGGCACCTTGCATTAGTGGCATAATGGCACCACCAACTACGCCAATCATAAATACGCCTGAAGCAACAGAAGTATACTTGCCCAATTTTGCTACAGAAAGGGTGAATATTGAACCCCACATAACAGAATGGAACAATCCCACAACAACCAATAACCATGGATTATTCAAGACTATGGCTGCAATAGTGAATACAGTTGCTAAAACTGTAGTAACGCCCAGCTGAACACTTGGTGAAATTTTGCTTAAAGAACTAGATATCAAACGACCAACGAGCATACCACCCCAGTAAAAGGTAGCCATTAAAGCAGCTTGAGCAGCAAATGATCCACCTAAACTTATTGCATACAGATTGATATTCGCACCAATCGCCACTTCAACGCCTACATAAAAGAAAATAGATATAACACCTAAAGTAAGGTGGCTAAAGGACCAAACACTTTTCTCCAGCTTTTCACCAACCTCAGCTTTTGTACCTTGAATATCAGGCAACGAAAGCTTCGTCATGACAAACGCTACTAAAGCGATAACTGCCATTAGAGCAAGGAAAGGAATCATCAGCTGGCTAACTTTTACATCCGACATAGACAAACCACCGAATACGATTCCAGTTACAAAGAATGGTGCAACAGTAGTACCAATTGAGTTGGAAGAACCTCCGATATTCAAACGTTGAACAGGTTGAGTTCCTTTAACTGTACATGCTGTCAGGTATGGATTAATTACAACCTGAAGAATCGTAGCAGCAGATCCCACCACAAAAGAACCCAACAGGAAGATAAAATAGCCAACCGGAATAGTTGCCGAAGCAATTTGAACTTTTGATTCAGGGAATTGAACGGTGAACCATGAAGCATCACTAACAATGCGCGAATCAATGTTCCTTTATAACCATATTTAGTTACCCAGGCCGATCCGATACCCCCGGTCAAAGGATAAGCAAGAAACCAGGAGAATGAAATCAACGTGATGAATGTGTTTTTCAAATTCCCTGCGCCACTTAGAAACGCTTCTTTTAATGGTCCCTGAAACTGACCATTTGCTGTTGTTAAAAAACCAACAATGAAGAAAAGAAAGACCAAGGTAATGAATGGTCCCATGTAATTTACCTCTTTTTGATTTGTCGCCATTTTTTTAAAGTTTAAACTTTTATTGAGTGAGATTTTCGCAATTTAGAAATATTTATTCTTTTAAAAAAGTTTCTTTCCTCCATCACCAATTTCTGCAACATAGAACGCCGGTTTCAGACCAGTTTTTACCTCATAATTTTTACCTACCTGCTCAATAAAGGTGTCAACTGCTTCATTTTTCACCAGACTGACGGTACAGCCACCAAAGCCGCCACCAGTCATTCGGGTACCAATTACCCCGTCCTTCTTCAACCATAGTATCCAACTCAAAACCAGTTACTTCATAATCATCTCTTAATGAATCATGAGATCCGTTCATGAGTTCTCCGAATTTGACCAGATTACCTGCTTTTAGAAATTTCACAGCATCTTCGGTTCGTTTGATCTCGCTGACAACGTGGCGTGCGCGGTTACGCACTGTGGTGTTTTCAATTTTGTCCTCAACTTTCAGAAAATCTTCCCAGGAGATTTCGCCCAAAGCAGAAATCTGTTTGAATGGTTGAATCGCTTTAACGGCAGCCTGACATTCTGCAACCCTCTCGTTATACTTTCCTGAATCCAATTTATGAGGACTATTGGTATTGCTGATCACAATTTTTACTCCATCAAGCTTAACCGGAACTAAATCATAAGCTAAAGTATCGCAATTGAGGAAAACAGCATGGTCTTTCTTACCCATGGCAGAGACAAACTGGTCCATGATTCCGCAATTAACCAGCGCATATTCATGCTCAGCCTTTTGCCCCATCTTTGCCAGTTCAATTTTGTCAATTCCAAAACCATACATATCATTGATTGCTACACCTGTAACCACTTCAAGAGCAGCAGATGAAGATAGTCCTGCGCCTGTAGGAACATCACCATAAAATAGCATATCTGCACCTTTATCGAAGGTTATTCCCTTTTTCATAAACTGTGCAAAAACTCCAATAGGATAATTAACCCACTCTTTGCCAATGGCTTTATTCAAATCTTCCACTTTTACCTCTGCCACAAATGGCATATTCAGAGAGGCGAATCTCACTGTTTTCCGGTCAGTTTTGCGGATCAAACAATAGATTCCGAAACTAAGGGCACATGGAAATACAAAACCACCATTATAGTCGGTATGTTCGCCAATTAAATTTACGCGACCGGGTGAAAAATAGCCACTTACTTCACCTTTGCCAAATTTTTCAATAAATTTTGCTTTTAATTGTTCAATCGTCATATTTAAAAAATTAATGTAATAACTGGTAGGTACTGGTAGGGCGCAAATGTATAATATTTTGAATGTAATACAGAGGGTAAAAAAATGTTTTATAACAGATTTTTGGTTCTATAGCGATTTTCGTACAATTAGCTTTGAAGGATTCCGAACCTTAACCTTTTCATGATTTGTTACCATTTCAGCCAGCGCCTTGCCCATTTGAACGAAATCGGTTGAAATGGTGGTAATCCCTCCTGCAACCACCTCCATCAACATTGTATCGTTAAACGAAACAAGGCCAACGTCCTTCCCTAATTGAAGATTCATCGAAGCGGCACTTTTTACGATTCTCACCAGATCGCGATCCGAAACAACAATATAAGCCTCCCCTTTTTGCAAATTTCGCTTATCCACTGACCGGATAATCTCAGCTTCTAACCTATATTCGGCACAAAACCTTTTAAAACCTGCCACACGCTCTTCTGGTTCTTTTCCTCCGGGAAAAACCATGATCAGTTTTTGATATTTACAAAAGAGCTCCTTCCCGGCTATCATCCCATCATAAACATCCTGCTCGAAATCCTGGTAGATTACAGGATAATCGGCAAGATCGGTCTTAAGCCGATCAAGGATATAAACTTTATCGGGGGGAAGTTGCTTAACAAAATCAATCGAATTATTGAAAGTTGCCGGCATAATAATGTAGGCACAGTATTTACCCGCTGCACTTTCAATCAGTTCTTTGTAAACATGATAGTTGAAATGGTGAAAATAAATATCAACAGCGGTACGTTTGTCTAAATGCTCAAGAAACGAGTTGTATAAATCTTCCTTGAACACGTTCAACTCGTCGAAAAGGAGAAAAACCTGTTTGTCAAAATTCAGATCAGTACGTTCGATGTAGTATCCCTTACCAGGGACGGAAATCACAACACCACGAGCTCTTAACTCATTGAAAGCAAGCATTACAGTATCCCGCGAAAGAGAAAACTCTCCACAAATCTGGTTGATTGAAGCGATTTTGTCACCTTTTGTCAGAATTCCCTGCTCAATAGCCAAACAAACAGAGTTGATGATCTGTCTGTATTTCGGGATTCCTACAGTTTCGTCAATATTAAAGATATTGGTGATATTCACAGAAGATGGTTTTTTCAGGCAATAAATATATGTTTTTTTTATATTTATTTTTAAGTTTGCATCCGGATAAAAAAAATCATTTTATGGAACTAATTCGTGATGTTTTCGGAAATGCCCGCAGAGGCGAAAAGATATTCATATTTACACTTCGCAATGATCATGGGATCACTATTAAAATTACTAATTACGGGGGAATTGTAACTTCGATTGAAACTCCCGACAAAAACGGGAAAAAAGCGAATATTGCGCTTGGTTTCAAATCACTGGAGGACTACCTCACCAATACTTATATCGAGAACTGTCCTTATTTCGGATGTATTGCAGGAAGATATGCCAACCGCATTGCCAAAGGAAAATTTTCGATCGACGGAAAAGAATATTCGCTTCCGGTCAATAATGGACCAAACAGTCTGCATGGCGGAATCACCGGTTTTGATAAAGTGATTTGGGTTCCTAATAAAATCGAAAAACCCGATCTTATCGGAGTAGAGTTGAAATATCGAAGCGTCCACATGGAAGAGGGGTATCCAGGCAACCTCGATCTTACATTGACCTATACTCTGAATCATAAAAATGAGTTTCATATTGACTATAAAGCAACTGCAGACAGGGAAACCATTATTAATCTGACAAACCACACCTACTTCAATCTTACCGGAAAAAAAGAAAACATCCTTGGTCATACGCTTCAACTTGCGGCAAAAACGAAAACCGTTAATGATTCCACGTTGATTCCTACAGGAGAAATTGTTGAAGTAGCCGGAACCCCTTACGATTTTACAACCCCGGCTACTATCGGATCGCACATCGGAGGATTAGCAGATGGTTTTGATGCCAATTTCATCCTGAATAATCCATGCAAGAAACTGGTTAAAGCCGGTGTTTTATCGGAAGAATCAACGGGCAGGACGGTTGAAGTGTTCACAACAGAACCTGGAATCCAATTATATACAGGCTATTATATTTCTGAAATGGTTGGGAAACATGGTGAGAAATATGGAAGATATGCCGGGCTGGCACTCGAAACACAACATTATCCCGATTCACCAAACCATCCTGATTTTCCGTCAACATCGCTAAAGGCTGGTGATGTATTTAAATCGAAAACAATTTATAAATTTGGTACCAGGTAACACCTGAAAAAGCTGATTCAAAGTCTGTAGCTCACAGTTACAGACTTAGTTTTCTTAAATAGTTTCTGAATTGCCAGGCAGGAATCTCCTTTTTTCTAAACATTCTTTACGGATACTAAAACAACAAAATGAGAACGCTGACAGAACTGTTTGAATTTAGTGTTGAGAAATATTTGAATAACCCATTGCTTTGGGAAAAACCCAAAGACCGTTATTTACCATCAACTTACCTTGATATCCGGCAACAGGTTTATTCTTTTGGAGCGGGATTAATGTCGCTCGGGCTGAAGAAAGAGGATCGGGTCGGGCTTCTTTCTGAAGGGAGGAACAACTGGCTGGTCAGCGAGCTGGGTATTTTCTACTGCGGGGCAGTAAATGTTCCGCTATCGGTTAAGCTCGAAGCGACAGAATTAAAATTCAGGCTGGTTCACTCGGGATCGAGAATGGTGATCGCCTCGGCAGGACAAGCCTCCAAGATAGCTGAAATTATCAACGATTTACCTGATATAGATTATATTATTCACTTTGATCCCATTGAAAATCCAGGATCCAAAGATCTCTTTTTTGAAGATATTCAGGCACGAGGGCGCGACTTTCTGAATTCTGAAGAAAATAAAAAACAATTTGAAGCTGTCTGGAAAAATGTTCAACCGAACGACATTGCAAATATCTCCTACACCTCGGGAACAACTGCTGATCCCAAAGGAATTATGCTTACCCATCTGAACTATACGGCAAATGTATTGCAGGCAAATGCCGTATTGGATATTGCGGAAAATTATAAAACACTGGCAATACTCCCCTGGGACCATTCTTTTGCACATACCGCTTGTCTGTACGCTTTTATGTTCAAAGGAGCATCAATTGGATCAGTTCAATCAGGACGAACTCCTATGGAGACGCTTCGAAATGTACCAGTTAATATTAAGGAGTTTATGCCCGACATTATGATGAGTGTTCCGGCATTGTCAAAGAGTTTCAGGAAGAACATCGAAAAAGGGATTCTGTCGAAAGGGAAAATTACCGAAATGTTATTCAACCACGGATTGAAAGTGGCCTATCTCTATAACGGAAATGGATGGAACCGTGGTAAAGGCTGGCGGGTACTCCTTAAACCCGAATATGCTTTTTTTGATAAAATCCTGTTTTCGAAAATCCGTGAAGGGTTTGGCGGAAACCTGAAATTCTTTATCGGTGGCGGTGCATTACTCGATATTGAACTTCAGCGCTTTTTTTATGCCATTGGAACCCCTGTCTATCAGGGATATGGACTAACAGAAGCAGCACCCATCATTTCAGCCAATTCACCGCTATCCGTAAAATTCGGCTCTTCGGGCAAGCCAGTGAAAGACCTCGAAATTAAAATTTGTGATGTCGAAGGTGTCGCATTTCCTGTCGGAGAAAAAGGGGAAATCGTAGTGAAAGGTGAAAATGTGATGAAAGGATACTGGAAGAACCCCAAAGCTTCGGAAGAGACCTTAAAAAAAGGCTGGCTTCATACGGGGGATTTAGGTTATTTATCAAACGATGGATATCTCTATGTATTAGGACGTTTCAAAAGTCTGTTAATCGGAAACGACGGAAGCAAACTTGGATTGAATCCAGACAGTGATGAAGGAATTAATAAGTCACTTGAAATTATTAAACAGGAAATTGATGCTTACCGCAAAGGTGGCAAATTCGAAGGATTGTTTCCTGAAAGATGGCTGCCTACCGCAATACAAATCCTCCCTGAAGCCTTTACCGAGCAAAACCATTTATTGAACAGTACCTTGAAAATGGTGCGAGGAAAAATCACTGAACATTTTAAACTGGAAATGAATTTTATATACACTCCTGAAGCAAAAGAAATTACAAATATAAAAAACAAAGAATCCATTAAAAAGTGGAATAAATAACGCTGGCTGTAATCATCGAAACTAATTCATACCCTCGAAACTCAACGATTAATGTAACCTATTTTTAAGAAAGCAGGTATAAGGAGTTTTAGAGGTTCTCAGTGAAAAACATTTGAGATCCTTAACTATTAAAGCTCTGGATATGAGAATTACAAAAGCTGTTATACCTGCTGCCGGATTTGGAACCCGCTTTTTACCAATTACCAAGGCCCAGCCCAAAGAAATGATCCCAATCGTGGATACACCTGTCATTCAATATGTTGTTGAAGAGGCTGTTGAATCAGGGATTACCGATATTTTATTAATTATCGGACGCGGTAAAAGAGCAGTCGAAGAGCATTTCGACCGAAGTTTCGAATTGGAGAACATTCTGGCCGAAAAAAAAATGGTCGCAGAACTTGCTTCAATACAGCGAATCACAAAAATGGCCAATATCCATTTTATCTGGCAAAAGGAGATGCGAGGTCTTGGCGATGCGATCAATCACGCAAGATACCATATAGGTAATGAGCCTTTTGCTGTGCTTCTCGGTGATACTATTGCCCGTAGTTCCTGGAAACCGGTCACACGACAATTAATGGACGTGGCAGAAAAATATAACAGCTCGGTTGTGGCATTGGAGGAAGTAGCACCCGAACTGATACCGCGTTACGGAATAATGGATGGACCGTTAATAGAAGGAAATGTCCTATTGGCCAGATCTTTCGTAGAAAAACCATCCATCGAAGATGCTCCTTCAAACCTTGCAATCGCAAGCCGCTACATTTTCACTCCCGATATTTTTAAATACCTTGACAGGACCAAACCTGGTAAAAATAATGAAATCCAGATCACGGATGCAATGAGCCTGTTAATTAAAGACCATAAAATGTATGGAGTAAAATTCGACGGAAAACGATACGATATCGGAAATAAACTTGATTTCATCAAGACCAATGTACTTTTTGGGCTTGAACATGAAGACATAAATGATAGTCTAAAAAACTGGATTTTAGAGCTCGCAAAGCAGCTTAAGTCTCCCTCGCATTTCCCCGAAAATAATTCCTATATTTATACTTCTGTAAATCAGTGAATTTACTCTTTTGAAGTAGGAAATAATGAACCCGGAGCGATTCTTGTTTGTTGATCCTTTAAATTCATTGGACACCAGTAACAAAAAAGAGGCAACAAGTTTGGATACGAATGGCTGAAGATTTTCTCACAGAAAATAACTTCAATAACTTTAAAACGATGACAATGGCAAATACAATTCTTCACAAAGCCGAAACCCGCGGGCATGCCAATCATGGCTGGCTTGATAGTTATCATACCTTTAGTTTCGCAAATTACTACAATCCCGAAAGGATGAATTTCGGAGCTTTGCGGGTCTTAAACGACGACCGTATAGACCCGGGTATGGGATTCGGCAAACACCCTCACGACAACATGGAAATCATCTCAATTCCATTATCAGGCGACCTCGAGCACAAGGATAGCATGGGTAATGTTGCTGTTATAAAAAGCGGTGACATTCAGGTCATGAGTGCAGGAACAGGAATTACGCATAGTGAATATAATAAAAACACCGACAGGGTCGGTAAATTTCTTCAGATTTGGGTTATTCCCAATCAACACAATGTAAAGCCACGCTACGACCAGATTACACTAAATCTTCAGGAACGGCACAATATATTACATCAAATTGTTTCTCCCGATTCTGATGATGACGGAGTCTGGATCAATCAGAACGCCTGGTTCCATCTGGGAGTTTTTGATAAAGATTTTGTAGTCGAATATCCTGTAAAAATAGAAGGGAACGGAGTTTATGCATTTGTGATCAAGGGCCAATTCACTATTCTGAATATTGACCTTAATTTAAGAGACGGGCTTGGTATTACTAACACCAATAATATCACCATTAAATCAACCTCGCAGGACTCAGAAATCCTGATTATGGAGGTGCCGATGGAGTTTTAATCCTAACCAGACTAATCGCAGGCAAATTTTTGGCAAAAAATAGCCGATTTTCACATCGGCGACTATAATTATTAAAAAAACAGCTCTTTTAAAAGAATACTTATGCAAAGTTTGTAGTTTTATAGATTGAAATCTGCAAACTCTAAACGAATGAATCCTATAGCAATTTGTATCGCCTTTATCGTTTCAATTGTAAGTGTTGGAACACCTCTTTTTTTTCACGTGATTTCCAAATTTGATGAAAAATATCATTCCGAAAAAATTATTGATTTGTTTAAAAGAGAAAGTGGGTTCAAGCTATTGAAAGGGTTTTTGATAGTGACTCCAATTTTTGTTTTATTATACATTATTGCTTCGAGTCTATTAGTTAATTTTCACAAAGAAATTTATGGCCGAATACTAAATTGGATAACTTATATTCTTTTGGCATTGACGATCCTTCTTCTGATTCAGTTCATATATTTTTCATTTATTATATTAAAATACAGTATCCCATCTTCATTTATTAAGGCAAGAATTAATTATTTAAAGAAATCAACGAAAAGAAAAAGAATTGAAAAGGAAGATAACCTTGAGGTCGTTACCAATTTCTTTCTTTACTCAATTCAAAAAGACTTAATAGACACTTGTACCCTGATCCCGGATTATATGTTTTATGTATTTTTCAATTACCGAGAGAATTTCAAAGATGAAAGCTTAAAATTTCCAAATAAGTTTTATGAAACAACCTATCTAATTGCTCAAGAACTCTCACTCTCAAATAGCGTACGTCTAAAAAAACTTGATTATCGAGCTTCAGGGTTCTATTGGCTTGTAGGCGAGGATAAAATAATATCAAAAGAAACTTACGGTATTCTTTGGATCAATTTAAGATTTTTAATTGTCAATAAGAAAGATGATGCAATTCTTAAATATTGGGGCCAAGCATTCGATCATTTTGAATATAACTTAAGAATACCTGATACGATTTATTCTATCCCTCTTTCGACAGAAAAAAAGAACCAGAAAGAAATCGATCAAATAAAAGAAGAGCGATCTGAATTTCTAAATTTTCATTATTATTTAGGTGGATTATTGCTATCTGAAAACCGGATTGAATGTATTCGAAGAGTCTGGGATCATACAAATAGTGAACCACCAAGATATCCATTGCTACCATTCGTAATAGGTGAGATATTCAACAGATATTTTGAACTATGCCAAATTTTTTTTTTTTTTTTATGGGAGAAAGCAGCAAGATTTAGCTTTCCAAGAGTTGATTCAGTTAATTTTGATTGGATTGTTAACAGCAGGGTTCGTAAATATTTGGTTTTATTATTCCTCCGGCAATACACATTACAGAAATATTATATCTATCAAGAATTTTTAGAATTGCCAAATTCTCCCGAAACGCAAGCTGAAAAGAAACACTGGATTGATAATATTCAAAGATTTATAGATGATTTAAAAGAAATCCTATCTAATATTGAGCTCTTAAAAACCTTACAGTTTGATTATATTACAGAAGAATGTTGTAAAGCTGAAAACAAAATCTATCCATTAAAATTAGTTGATAATTTTAAACGTCAATTAGAAGAAGATTTTGGGCAAGCAAATATTAGCCAGCGAGTTTCACTGGAAAAGGAAAGGAATTTTTGGGCAAGCAGTAAACAAAAAATTGAAGCAGCAATTGAGGAATATAAAGGCGTTATAAATGCTAATGTTCCAACAGATGATAAAAACTGGAGAAATTTTAGTATTGTGGGCAGTTGGCAGAAAGCCCTTAAAAGCGATTTCGCTGGCGACCAACCATATGATCATTTAAACTACGATTCATTCCTTGCAGAACAAGTAGCGAATAATATGCGTTGGGCGATTTCTGAAACATTTTTAAGTGCAACAACGCAAGGATATTTATTAAAAGAAGAAGATTTGTTTAAGGCGATTGACAATTTGAAAATAACAGAAAAACCAAATGATTTTGTAATAATTTCTTTCAAGAATAATATTGAGTATTATAATAGTGTACTTAAAGTTCCGGGGTTAAGCGCTACTAAATACAAAGAAGTGGACTTGATCGACAAATGGAACTGTAGCGGCCATATTGTGGGTAATACATTCTTCATTCTCAGAAAATCGGATTTACCATATCTGGAGTTTAAAAAATATGTTTCTAAATGGGGAATTGAGTGGAAGAAAGAAGAAATGATAATACCGGACAAACATATTTCAGCATCCATTATTGATCTTCACGAATACCCTGAAGTAATTCAAAAACTAAAGGAAGAAGGGAATAAAGAAAATTTGGATGATAAAGTTTTGGTGGCCATAGAGATGCTGGCTCATGTTCTATGGGATAAAGATGCCAAAGTAATTGCTTTACAGGTGGCTTCAGCTTATGAAGACCACGGAATTCCTAACAAACTGGAAGAAATAAAACCGTTTGGTAAAATATGAGTTACCTGCATTCCATAGAACCCATTCAAAAGGTATATTCCACTCAACGGGAGCCCGTATTGGTGCGGTGCAATAACTTGGGGTACTATGTTTGCAAGCATTCTATTCACTCTCCATGCGATTCGCTTTTTAACGAGTTTTTGGCAGCACGTTTTTTGCCTGTTTGGAATATTTATTCGCTTTCTCCAAACCTAATCACGATAAGTGAAGAACATCTGCCTCAAAAATTTTATAGTGGTCAATTGCAGCCAGCCAGTTTGAAACATACGTTAATCGGGTTTCCTTTCGTTAAAAATCAAAAGGATATTACCCTGTTGGACAATGGTTTTGAGGAAAATCATTCCGATCGGAAAAGGATCGTAAAACCAGAAGAATTGGTTTATATAGCCTTGTTTGACTTGTGGTTGGGAAACGACGACCGAAATTGGAATAATTACAACCTATTGTTGGAATCGAAAGCCGATGGTTACCATTTTATACCGATCGACCATGAAACAATCTTCAACAGTAATTCGTTATACCATGGCATAAATATTCAAACGGAACAAGATTCGTTGATTTATACTCCTTTGTTTAAGACCATAGTAACAAAGAGGTTAATAAAAAACATATTTGAACAGGAGAAAATAATCCGGGAAGATTTTTACCTTTGTATCGCAAATTGTAAAAAAGAACTGGATAAAATTTGGGAGGAACTTCCTCATGACTGGAATATTTCAATAGATACCAAACGCGAGCTTATTCTGAAGAACATTTTCTCTTCAGAGTGGCAGGATGATGTATTTCGTACTTTTCTCATTTATTTAAAACATCTGCTATGAACACTTATTATTCAGTCATATTTGCCTCAGTCAATTCGATTATTTCCGAACGTTTATCCATTGGTATAGTGATGGTTGGAGATAACCGTGTCTGGTTTCAATATTCGGGCAAAAAACTTTCGCTGATGCGGCAGTTCTTTACTGACGAGGCTTTTCAATTGCTGAAAACTTCGCTGAAAAACATTGAAAGTACTGCCAATTCTTTTCCCAATAAAGAAGAAATTGCGAACGAATTAAAATTGTTTGATTTCTCTGGTAAAAATCATCACGCCTTTTCGCTGGAGTATATGCGTTATCTTTCACGCTATTGCAATTCAACACTAAACTTCAACGAACCTGTCAAAATTGACATCGAAGCTTCAGATGAACTTTTCGGACATCTTTACAATGAGTTTGTTTTTGTCGAAACAGAAGAGACAAAGAGAATTTCTACTGTTGAAACTGTGAAGACAAATCTTTATCCTTCGATTAAGAATCATGTTAATTTGGATCAACGCATTGAAACAGGAACAATTTCTGGATTAATCATCCCAATTGAACTCGATTTCATCGGGAAAAACGAAAATCCGGTAGTAGGGAAAATTACCGACTTTAACCAACTCAATTTTTACCTTGATGCATCGCTGGGAAACTTGTTTGTGCTGATGAAGGTTCTTGAGGGAAACGGGCAATCGGGTAACTATTTCATTATCGGTAACGAACCCGACAAGCAACATACAAATCAGCACAAAACCTGGCAGGAAGTACGAAGCTCAAAGTTCCTTGATTTCGTTCCGTGCAACGAAACCCAGCGAGTTATTGAATATATGAAAACTCACGACGTTAAACCATATTTCGAGGTTGAAAATGACTAATTCCTTCCTTTCCACAATTTTTGGATATCAATCTTAATCTGGAAATCTTTTCAAGGGCAATTCCAATCAAAACTTAACGAAATATTGGAAATACCAACAGACACTAAGCAGAAAGAAAAACCCCGGTAAAAATTCCGGGGTTTTTCTTTCTGCTAATTCTGGACATTAATTGATCTTAAGATCATATTTGCAGCATATTACATCTTGGCCTTTTCAAGTTTCTTCTGGATTTTTTTGATTGCTGATTCAATCGGTTTTTCAGGTTCTATTACATTGTATTCTCCCCAAAATTCACGATCAGCAAATCCGGAAATCTCATCGGTCAGAACTACATTTGTTTTCATTCGTTCGGCCAGTTTTATGGGTTTATCGTTTGTTTTTTCCCAGTCGGTAACTGCCATTTCGATGGTCGATTCATAAACTGTATTGAACAATCGTTTATTCCAAATAACCTTGAATATAACCTGACCTCTTGAATAACTGTAGTACCATTTGCCATCTTTTTCACGGTAGTCGATATGGTAAGCGGCTAATGTTGGATATACTTTGGCTCCCAATGGTTTCTTTTTGATAAACATATCGCTGGCCATCATTTTGTTCTCAACATTAAGGTTAAAAGTGGCGCTTGTAATGGCCAGACTTTCAGTATCGATGTAAAGTCTTCCATAATAAAGCGGTTCCGAAACGAATGAACGTTGTTTGAACCCTAAGATATAAATCAAGCGGTCACTTATTTTTGTAATATTCTCAAGATTAAATTCATAATTACCGATCATATCATCTGTAAAGATCATTTCCGGATTTTTCATAATATCGAGATACAAATTGGTGTATGGTCCACCCTGAAGTTTGAACGTTAAAGTATCTAATCGGTTGTAATCGGTACTTTTTCTGGCTTTATAAAGTTGGGCTACATCAAGTCGGGACGACATATATGGTTGTTTGTGAATTTCAACAACGGCTTCAGATAAGGACACATATGTTTTCCTTTTTTTGATTGTTTCACGGTAGAATGCCGACATTAATGTTTGATCACTGAAATAGTTTTCGGCCCTTTTGTTCATCACAGCACGAATTAGCAATTCCGGATCCTTGGGGAAAACAGTGATCTCGTTTAATGCAATCACGAGCTGTTCAAGTTCGATTTTCGTTTTTTCAGGTTTAAATTCCGAAAGATTCATAAGTTTGTTCTTGTACCCGAGAAACGATACGCTTACTTTTCCTTCAGTCAGATTTTTCGGAACTTTTAACGAGAATTCACCTTCACTATTTGTGATCGTTGCAATATTTGTTCCTTTTAGAGTCAATGAAGCAAAAGCAAGGGGAACTCTTGATTCCTGATCAGATACCGAACCTTTAAACTGGATATAAGTCAAGGTATCAGGCTGATTGGATTTAACAACAGGTGGTGAAGCAAGAGCAGCGTTGGAAAATCCCATGCAAATCAAAATAATGACTGAAAGCATGAATGATTTTTTAACTAGTTGAAAATTTTGTGTTTTCATGGTTTAAATTTTTAAAATTTGACTTTATACTCTTGAGACAGCCAGCTGTTAAAACACCCTTATGCAAGAAACTTTTTTTGTAGATTTATTCGCTGGTAACCTGCGCTGGTATGTTACACCCGGCATAAATCAAATATTCAGAGATTTTAAGTATTTTGGCAGTTAATTCTGTTCTTAATAAATCGATAAAATTGTGAAAAGAGAGATAATTATAGCGCTTTTAACAGTGTTTTCACTTTTTGTCAATGCTGAAGAATTTGCAAAGCGTCCGAAAATCGGATTAGTCCTTTCGGGCGGAGGCGCTAAGGGGTTTGCCCACGTTGGCGCACTAAAAGTGATTGAAGAGGCAGGAATACCGGTTGATTATATTACTGGTACCAGTGTCGGCAGTATTGTGGGTGGGCTTTATGCATTAGGATATGATGCATCCATGCTTGAAAATGTGATTGAAAAACAGAATTGGAAGGAGTTGTTAAGCAACAGTTTTAAAAGGGAATATATCCCTGCAATTATCAAAGAGGAGCAATCACGTTATCTTATATCGCTGCCAATCGAAACGAGAAAAATAAGTCTCCCGGCCGGTTTGCTAAACGGACAAAATTTAATGGAATTGTTTACCTATCTGTCATATGGTTACCACGATGTAACTGATTTTTCGAAGTTGCCTGTTCCTTTCGAATGTATCGCTGCTGATATAGCCACAGGCGAAGAGGTCGTCCTGAATAAAGGATTCCTTCCAAAAGCAATCAGGGCAAGTATGGCCGTACCTGCAGCCATTGCAGCCTGCGAGATCGATGGCCGTATGCTCGTTGATGGCGGAATTGTGAATAATTTCCCGGTCGATCGTTGTCGCGAGATGGGGGCCAATATTATTATAGGGATTGATATTGGAGATGATTTGCTTACCAGGGATAAAATCAGATCAATTACTGATGTGATCTCCCAACTCTCGAGCCTGATGTCTATCGAACGCAGTGAAAAGAATCGTAAAAACGTCGATATATTAATAAAACCCGATATATCAGGATTTTCTGCCACAAGCTTTGATACCGAATCGGCCAAAGTTCTGATGAAGCGTGGGGAGGATGCAGCAAGAAAAATGTTGCCTCAGCTCATCAGAATGCGCGATTCACTCGGGATAGACCCTGTTATTAAGAACAAAAGGGAGCTGCCTGATGATAATGAATCGGTTATTGTGAATAAGATTGAAGTTGAAGGAACTGATAAAACGAATATTGTATCTTTTCTTGGGAAAATGGGGATCGGTAATGATAAAAAGGTTACTTTACAACATATAAGACAGGGGATTTCAAGGATTTATGCTGCAGGCAATTACGAAAGCGTTGATTTCAAAATATCGGGAGGAATCAAAAAAACGATCAATATTTTAGTGAAAGAAAGTTCTACTAAACGGTTAAATGTTGGACTACATTATGATACTGATCTTAAAGCTTCTGCGCTCATAAACACTACATTATACAGTGACCGGATCAGCGGATCGAATCTTTCGCTCGATGCGAAACTGTCGTCATTTCCGATGTTCTCAGCCCGCTATTCACTTGATAGGGGCTGGAAACCTGGCTTTACGGGAGCCGGATCATTTACCTCAGACAGAATCTGGGGATACGAAAATGGCCGCAAGGCCTCTGAAATCAATGTTTCGCTGATCAATTTTCAAATAGCAACACAGGCGGTCATCTCCGATGCTTTTAAAATCTCGCTTGGTGCCTCGTTTGAGAATTTTCATTTTGGTACAATTATCGGGCAACCGGATATTTCTGAGTTAAAGAATGCTACGTTTTATAATTATTTCGCAAAAGTAAAGATTGATGAGTTCGACAAACCTTATTTCCCCGTAAAGGGGTGGGCCCTGGACGGGAACTTTAAACTTGTCACTGACAATGGATTGAATTATAATGGAAAATCACCTGTTCCACTTTTGGGATTTACGCTTAAAGGAGCCAGACAAATCACCGACCGACTCGTTTTTCTCCCATCGTTCTATTCGCAATTTACCTTTGCATCATTCGCTCCGGTGTATTACAGATCATATGTTGGTGGTACTATAAGAACAAACTACTTTGGTGTTTTTCTCCCTTTTGCCGGATTAAGACGAATGCAACTCAGCGCCGATAATGTGGCGTTGATTCGTTTAGACCTTCGCATGCGTATGTGGCAGAAAGTCTTTGTTTCTCTAAACCCCAATATCGGAATATATGGTGACCGTCTCTCACTATTCAGTGCGGGAAATTTTATGTTTGGGGGAGGTTTCTCAATAGCATATGATAGCATGGTTGGACCTATTGAGTTTAATCTTGGTACTTCAAATCTAAATCAAAAAATTACAGCATTTTTCTCTTTGGGATATACCTTTTAGCGAACTTTATAATGAAATACAAATGAAGAAATTAGTTTTGCTCATATTTGGATGTTCATTCTTCACGGTAATATTTGCTCAATCGGGAGCTGCATTCAAAGGTAACTCACTGCAAAATGCAGCCTATTCTGTCTATGTTATTGATGCAGATAATGGTATTGTTTTATA
Source organism: Bacteroidia bacterium (assembly GCA_026391655.1). Taxonomy (GTDB): domain Bacteria; phylum Bacteroidota; class Bacteroidia; order Bacteroidales; family Prolixibacteraceae; genus JAAFHB01. The sequence continues at coordinate 47,301 of JAPLDR010000105.1, forward strand.
TAACACGCCTCAGGTAAGTCTGGTTCCTGCTTCCGTTATGAAAATCGTAACAACAGCCGCAGCACTTGAGATATTAGGTGCAGATTTTGAATTTCATACTCAATTAGGCATCACGGGCAAAGTTAATGCTGAAACCGGACTTCTCGAAGGGAATCTGGTTCTCCGTGGTGGTTGCGACCCGGCATTTTACTCCGAATATTTCCCCGAACATTATAAGGGAACCTTTGAAGCATGGGTTGCTGCGCTTTCAAATGCCGGAATAAAAAGTATTCGGGGAAATTTTATCGTTGATTTGTCTCAAATGAATGGGACGTCTGTTCCCGGTGGCTGGCTATGGGAAGATATCGGAAACTACTATGGAGCGGGTGTCTCGGCGCTTACCTATTCCGATAACTTTTATAAAATCCATTTTTCCTCTGATGCAGAACCCGATAAACCTGTAACAATCAGCAGAACAGAACCAGCTATTGACAGTCTGAACCTGGCAAACAATGTAACTTCTTCTTCAGTTAATCGTGACCTTGCGTTTGTTTATGGCGCTCCCGGCTCTTTTTCTCAACTCGTTGAAGGATCCATTCCCAAAGGCCGCTCAGATTTTATAGTGAAAGCAGCGATGCCCAATCCTGCTCATATTGCAGTAGCTGAATTTGTTAAAATACTGAAATATAACGGCATAGACATTCAGGGCTCAATTTTGTATGTCAATGCATCACAAAGTAAAGAGATTACCCTGATTGCAGATAAGCGTTCACCTGCGCTCCGCGATCTGATCATCCCGCTTAACAAAGAGAGTATTAATTTATTTGCAGAGCATCTGTTACATGAGATTGGACGCGCGAGGAAAGGTTCATCCTCACTGGACAGCAGCATTATTGCCTTGAAGGAATTCTGGATTGAAAAGGGGATCTTTTTGAAAGGATTCTACCCGACAGACGGAAGCGGACTCTCCCGTTCGAACGGTATCTGCCCGCGAACTTTGGCCGAAATACTTCGCTATATGTATCTTAGCTCAAATCGTGACGATTTTTTTAATTCTCTTCCGGTTGCAGGAAGAGATGGAACACTTCAATTGGCATTTAAAGGGACAAAGCTTGAAAATAATCTCCATGCCAAAACCGGCTCAATGACCAGGGTAAAAAGTATGACCGGAATTTTCACCAATAAGGATGGTAAAAAACTGATATTTGCAATTATTACGAATAATTTCGAAGGTACACAAACTACGGTTAGCCGCTCAATTGAGGATTTTCTGGGCGAAGTGTATGTTTCAGATACAGTGCCGGTAAAAAAGAGTAATCATTGAAATTTTTGGATTGTTGTGAGCGTAGTTTTTCTATAAACGAATTGAAGTGTTTTTTGGGGGAGAACCTTATTTTTTATTCAAATAACCTCTTATGTTTGCGTTTTTAAAGTTAATACGTTTGTAAGATAACAAAAGGACAGTAATGGGAAAAAGATTTTAACCAAGACAACAAGAATTTGTATGTCGTTACTAAGAGAAATTCCCATTGCTGAATTTTCTTCGA
>JAPLDR010000136.1 GCA_026391655.1 Bacteroidia bacterium
AGGGCTAATCCGGCAATTGTTTTTTTAATTCGGCCTGTCGTAAGGGTAATTTTGATTGTTTTTATTCCATTTGGGGTTGGCAGAGGGGTAATCCGGGTCCCGCGATTTGCAATCGCGGTAAAAAAACAAAGCGATTGACCCCCAAACCCAATGACCAACCTTAAATTACCGCTTGCTTTAGCCAAAATGATCTAAAAAAACGGACGCCAATCGACGTCCGTTTTCAATTAGAGGTATCTTAAACTGTTTAAGCTAAAAGCGCTTTTACCTGTTTGTAGATATTTTCAGCGGTGAAACCCAGTTGTTTGTCGAGCACTTCATAAGGTGCAGAGAAGCCAAATGAACTTAGACCCCAGATTGCGCCAGAATCACCTACAAGGCCGCGTAAGGTAACCGGCAAACCAGCTGTCAGACCAAATTTAGGAACATTGTGTGGCAGTACACTCTCCTGATAGGTTTTATCCTGTTCACGGAAAAGTCCCTCTGACGGAGCAGAAACGACACGAACACCCAATCCGTCACGTTCACGCAACAAGACTGCTCCTTCAACCAGCGAAGCCACTTCTGAACCCGATGCAACAAGAATCACTACAGGATTTTCGCATTCTTCGACCGTGTAAGCACCCTTTGCTGCCTGTTTGGCCTCTTCGTAGCGGTTCGTTTTGGCAGGCAGATCTTTGATATTTTGTCTTGACAGGATAAATGCGGTAGGTGTACTAGTATTTTCAAGTGCAAGTTGCCATGCCACTGTTGTTTCCTGGGCATCAGCGGGTCGCAATACCAAAACGGAGTTTTCGCCGTGATGGTTTTTAAGATGTTCCATGAGACGTATCTGAGCTTCATGTTCAACCGGCTGGTGAGTTGGTCCGTCTTCACCTACACGGAAAGCATCGTGCGTCCAGATGTATTTCACCGGCAATTCCATCAGGGCAGCCATACGGACAGCAGGTTTCATATAATCGGAAAATACGAAGAAGGTTCCACAGGCAGCAATGATCCCTCCATGAAGCGCAATACCGTTCATGACAGAAGCCATCGTCAATTCGGAAACGCCAGCCTGAAGGAAAGCGCCCGTAAAGTCACCATTCTTAAAAGCATGGGTGTTATTAAGAAATCCGTCGGTTTTATCAGAGTTTGAAAGGTCGGCCGACGCAACAATCATATTGTCAATCTCTTTGGCAAAAGCAGCTAAAACTGTTGCAGAGGCGTTACGCGTTGCGGCTCCCGCTTTTTGAACTATTTTTGAGTAATCGAATTCAGGGGCATCGCCAGATAAAAATTTGTCAAGTTTGACAGCGAGTTCCGGATTTGCAGCTGCCCATGCATCTTCTTCGTCGTTTTTCTTGTTCGCCCATGCTTTTAACTCCTCGCCACGTTTGGCGTAAAGTTCAGCTACTTCAGGGAAGATCAAAAATGGATTCTCAGGATCACCACCTAAATTGGCAATGGTCTTTTTAAATGATGCTCCGGCATGTGTAAGAGGTTGCCCGTGAGTTGAACACTGACGTTCAAAACAGGAACCATCTTCTTTGACCGCCCCTTTTCCCATAATTGTTTTACCAATTATGATTGTAGGCTTATGTTTTTCATTTAATGCAGTCCAAAGAGCTCCTCTGATTGCATCGGCATCGTTTCCGGCAATGGTCAGAACATTCCAACCCCAGGCCAAATATTTCATTTCCGTATCTTCAGCCGTAACTGCATTGGTTGCGGTAGAAAGCTGAATATCATTCGAATCGTAAAACATAATCAGGTTATTCAATCCCAGATAACCAGCCAGACGACCCGCTCCCTGAGAAATCTCTTCCTGAACACCACCATCAGAAATAAAGGTATAAGTTTTATGAGCCATCCATTCTCCAAATCGGGCTACCAGAAATCGCTCAGCGATTGCAGCGCCAACAGCTATCGTATGTCCTTGTCCAAGCGGACCGGAAGTGTTTTCAACACCACGCTCAGGATCAACTTCCGGATGCCCTGGTGTTGCGGAGCCCCACTGACGGAAATTTTTCAGGTCATCCATTGAAAAGTGTCCGGCAAGTGCCAACACAGAATAGAGCATTGGCGACATGTGCCCGGGATCAAGGAAAAACCGATCACGGAACGGCCAGGTCATTTCACTTGGATCATATTTTAAAAACTCCGTAAACAGGATATTCACGAAATCGGCTCCGCCCATTGCACCTCCGGGATGTCCCGAATTAGCTTTCTCTACCATTGCAGCAGAGAGAATACGGATATTGTCTGCCGCTCTGTTTGTTACTAAATTACTCATTATAATGCTGTTTGATAATTATTGAAAATTTGATTTTTGATATATTATTATATTTCAATATAATAATTCATAAAAAAATCGTTGGACAGTCTGAAAAATACTGTCAAACGATTTTTTAGTAATTCTTCAACACGGCTATTTTGCCTGCAGGGCTCTAACCATAAATACCCCTTCTATCGATTTCATCTTGCTTATGATTTCATCAGAAAGGTTTTTATTGTTGATATCTATTATATTATAGGCAATATCGCCCTTGTTTTTATTCAGCATATTATCAATGTTAATGCCTGCCTGTGCAAGAATTGTGGTAATCTGGCTGATAATATTGGGGATATTTTTATTGGTCACCAAAAGACGTGCACCCGAGTTGCGCTCCATCTCAGCGGCTGGAAAATTAACGGAGTTACGGATATTTCCGTTTTCAAAGAAATTTCGAACTTGTTCTGCAGCCATTATCGCGCAGTTCACTTCCGATTCGTTTGTCGATGCGCCAAGGTGAGGGATAGCGACAACTTTATCCATTTTAAGGAGTTCGGCATTCGGAAAATCGGTAAAATAAGCACTCACTTTGCCGCTTTCGATGGCAGCTTTCATATCAGCATCAACAACCAGTTCACCACGGGCAAAATTTAGGATTTTGACCCCGTCCTTCATTAGTTTAAGCTTATCGGCATTGATGAATCCCGTAGTATCAGCCATCAGCGGTATTTGCAGCGTGATAAAATCAGCCTTAGCAATCAATGATTCGATACTGCGGGCGCGAACTATGGCGTGATGTAAATTCCATGCATGTTCGACCAATAAATAGGGATCGTAGCCAACAACATTCATTCCAAGCGATTGTGCTGCATTGGCAACCAGTACCCCAATGGCCCCAAGACCAACAACAGCGAGAGTCTTACCTTTTATCTCAGTTCCGCCGAAGTTGGCTTTCCCCTTTTCGACAAGTGCAGGAACTTTATCGCCTTCATTTGCAAGCGTTTTAGCCCATTGTACACCACCAATAATGTCGCGTGAAGCCAATAACAGCCCGGCAATTACTAACTCTTTTACTCCGTTTGCGTTGGCACCGGGCGTATTAAATACAACGATTCCTTTTTCGGTACATTTCGCAATTGGGATATTGTTCACCCCGGCACCAGCCCGGGCAATTGCTCTTACCGAATCTGGAATCTCCATATCGTGCATACTGAAACTTCGCAGAACTATAGCATCCGGATGAGCAACTTCGCCCGCGATTTCGTAGTTTGATGCAGGGAAGACCTGAAGACCTTCCTGATCGATCTTGTTAAGCGTCTGAATTTTATACATATCAAATTGATTTTGGATTAGATAATTTTTCAATGACAAATATCATAAAAATATTCTTTAATTTCGCATACTTTTTGATACTCAAGTTCAAAAGTTTTAAAACCCCAGGATGGAATTATTAGACCAAATTAAAGAGAGAGCGGTTCGGCTTCAAAACAGGATTGTTTTGGCTGAAGGTACTGAATTGCGAACTCTTAAAGCTGCAGAAATTATACTCAATGAGAAACTTGCGAAAATTATTCTTCTTGGAAATCCTCAAAAAATTGAGGAATTGACTCAAAAAGAGAAAATTAATATTTCAGGAGCTGAAATTATTGATCCATTGACAAATACAAAAAGACAACAATATGCAGAAATGATGGTTGAAATCCGAAAAAGTAAAGGATTAACTATTGAAGAAGCACTTGAATCGTTAAACGACCCATTGGTTTTTGGTCCGATTATGATTAAAGCCGGTGATGCCGATGGCGAAATCGCCGGTGCGATCAATGCTACCGGAGATGTTCTTCGTCCTGCGCTCCAATATGTCAAAACACTGCCTGGTGTCAGTGTGGTTTCAGGTGTATTTTTTATGCTGTTCAAAAATAAAGCAATTGGCGACAATGGGATTTTGGTGTTTGCCGATTGTGCCGTAATGCCCGATCCAGACGAAAAACAGTTGGCTGAAATTGCTGTTACAACTGCGAAAACAGCCAAAAAGATTGCTAATATTGAACCACGTGTAGCAATGCTTTCTTTTTCGACCAAAGGGAGTGCAAAACATCCACTTGTTACCAAAGTTGCCAATGCTACCCAAATTGCCAGAGAGATGGCTCCAGAGCTAATGATCGACGGTGAAATGCAGCTTGACGCCGCGTTGGATGAAGAAGTTGGTCGGTTGAAATCACCTGGAAGTCAGGTTGCGGGTAAAGCCAATGTGCTCATATTCCCCGGACTTGAAGCAGCCAATATTGGATACAAATTAGTACAGAGACTCGCCGGTGCAGAGGCAATTGGTCCTATTCTTCAGGGGATGGCTGCCCCCATTAATGATCTGTCAAGGGGTTGTTCGGTGAGTGACATTGTGAATATGGTTGCGATTACTTCGAATCAGGCAGGTTAAGGAGAGGCAAAGATTGGGAGAAATTGAGATTGTGAGAATTAGCGATAGGGCGAAAAGGCGAGTTACCTGCGGAGTTCTGCCAGATGCCAGTTGCTTCATTGTTTTGCAGTCATTAATTTCGATAAAAGAAGGTCATTTTTAGATTAAAAACATAAGAATTTTGGGAAATGGAAGACATGATTATTGAGCCCATCGAGGATTACGGTTTAAGCAAGAAGCAGCAGCAGAGAACGCTTTTCTCCAAAATTGGAGTTGTAGGATGCGGAAAAGACGGACAAAATATAGCACGGATTGCCAGTGCAAATGGCATGGAAGTGGTCTTTATTGAGCTTTCCGAAGATCGTATCCAAAATGCATACAACAGACTTGATATTGTGTTGGATCGCAGGATTGAGAATTGGGGAATGACCCAGGGTGAGAAAAAGTTGATCCTCTCAAGAATCAAGGGGAGTCTAGACTATAAAGATCTGAAAGATTGCGACTTCGTAATTGAAGCGATCAGGGCTGAATCAAGTGACCGGAAAATTATCGAACGTAAGGAAGTTTTCAGGAAAGTTGAAGAGGTGGTTACTCCTGAATGTATCATTGCCACTAATTCAACCACCATTATTATTACTGAACTCTCCTCAGAACTTAATTACCGTGATCGCTGTGTCAGTCTACATTTCTTTGTCCAGTCGCCCGAAGCCAGGATATGCGAAGTCGTCAAAGGGTTATATACCTCCGAAGAGGTTTATAATAGAGTACTGAAATTTGTAAAAATGGTCAACCGGCAGGCAATTCCGGTCGAAGAATCGGCCGGTCTGATCTCCATCCGGCTTTATACTGCCCTTTTAAACGAAGCTTGCGAAGTGCTTCTCGAAGGGGTTGGTGCAATGGTTGATATCGACTCAGTATGGAAAGTCGGTTTCGGAATGCGTTTTGGTCCTTTCGAATTAGCTGATATTCTTGGTATTGACAAGATCAACCGTTGGATGGAGAATCTTTATTCCGAATTCGGCGATCCCCGGTATATGGCTTCTCCCGTGATCAAAAAATTGAACAGAGCGAAGCGGTTTGGGGTGCATACCTGTTGTGGTTTCTATAAATACGATGAAAACGGTAAAATTATTGGTGCCGGTCCATTATCAACAGAGAAATCATAATCATGTGTACAAAGAATTTGTATCAAACAGCCATCGGTAAATTAAAACAATAAATAATTTGATTAATGAAAATATTAGTAATTAACTGCGGAAGTTCATCCATAAAATACCAGTTTTATTCGCTGGGCGAAAGCCGTGTTCTTGCCAAAGGAATTGTTGAAAAGATTGGAATGAAAGGTTCGTTCCTGAAACATGAAAAAGAATCTGGACAAAAAGTACTTTTCGAAGGGGAAATCCTCGATCATAAGATTGGAATTGAATATATTCTTGGAGTATTGTCGAGTGCAAAACACGGTTGCATTGATTCACTCGACGAGATTAATGCGGTCGGTCACCGTGTAGTTCACGGAGGTGAGGAATTCAGCGAAAGTGTTTTAATCACCGAAGAGGTGATTCTGACACTCGAAAAGTTTAGTGAACTCGCTCCGCTACATAATCCGCCAAACTTAAAGGGAATCTATGCCGTAAAGTCTTTAATTCCAGATATTCCGCAGGTGGCCGTATTTGATACCGCCTTTCATCATACAATGCCTCAACACGCTTTCATGTATGCAATTCCGTATGCACTCTACAAAAAATATGGCATTCGCAGATATGGTTTCCATGGAACAAGCCACAAGTATGTGTCAAACAAAGCCTGCGAGATTTTAGGAGTCGATCCTAAAACTGTAAAGGTGATTACCTGCCATCTGGGCAACGGCGCATCGGCCTGTGCCATAAAATATGGCGAATCAATCGATACGTCGATGGGTTTTACTCCGGTTGAAGGATTGATTATGGGAACCCGCTCAGGTGATATTGATATGGGTGCCGTTACCTATATTATGGATAAAGAGAGAATTGGCACTAAATCAACTTCAGTACTTTTCAATAAACATAGTGGTTTACTGGGCATCACAGGCATATCGTCCGATTCGCGTGAGATCCGTGAAGCAGCAGATAGAGGTGACGAGCGTTGTCTGTTGGCCATTAAAATGTTCGATTACCGGATCAAAAAATATATTGGGGCATACGCCACAGCCATGGGTGGTGTAGATGTATTGATTTTTACCGGAGGTATAGGTGAAAATTCAGCTTCGACACGTACAGGGGTATGCGTAGATCTTGAATTTCTGGGTATTGAGATCGATCAGCAGATCAATGAAGGATTAAAAGGCGAAGAGCAGATCATCAGCAAAGAGGGTTCAAAAGTAAAAGTGATGGTCGTACCAACCAACGAAGAATTAATGATTGCGATTGATACTCAGAATATTATATATAATATTAATAGTTGATGGCCGATAAATAATCAGGCAAAAGAAAACCTCTTCAGTATAAGATTTAGTATCAGAATTATATAGACAGTGGTTTTTTTTTATATTTCCAATACTAATCCATCATACGCGGGTTCAATGTTTGGCGGCAATTCATCCATCAGAACGCAATGTTTTCCCATTTCGTGACTCATATGGGTGAGGTAAGCTTTTCGGGGAGTAATTTTTTCGATGAGTTCCAACGCACCAGACAGATTTAAGTGTGAAACATGTGAAGTTTTACGTAAAGCACATATTACCAAGGTGTCAATCCCATACAGTTTTTCTAACTCTTGTTCTTCAATCATATTAAAATCGGTTAAATAGGCAAACTGTCCAAAACGAAAACCAAAAACCGGTAAGTATAGATGAAGAACTCTAATAGGGATTATACTGACAGATCCGATTTTGAATTCCTTATTTTCCAGATCAATCAAATCCATTTGCGGTGTACCAGGTATTTTATTCGCAGCAAAGACATATTTGAAAATATTTTTGATGCTATTTTGTACTCTTGGTTCGCAGTAAATATCCATAGGTGATTTTCGTAACCAGTTGAAACTGCGAATATCATCAAGGCCGAAAATATGGTCGGCATGTTCGTGTGTAAGCAAAATTGCATCGAGGTTTTCTACCTCATGGCGTAACATCTGTTGTCTGAAATCTGGACCACAATCCACAACAATTCTCGTATTATCCTCCTCTACCAATATCGCGCTTCTGAGTCGCTTATCTTTTGAATCTTCAGACCGGCAAACATTACATTTACAGGCAATAACTGGCACCCCTTGTGATGTGCCGGTTCCCAGTAAGGTTACTCTCATTATCTTCATTTCGTTATCGACCAAACTTACATCAAAAATTATTTTCTGCAAAGGATTTCCTTACCTTTGCCAAAATTTTGAATTATGGGCAATCTTTACCTTATACCTACCACCCTTGGTGAATCGGACACAGCTCAGGTGATTCCAGCCGAAGTTTCGGCTATTGTTAAGAATATCAAATATTTCATCGTCGAAAATATACGAACTGCCCGTCGCTACCTCCGAAAAATGGATCCGCAACTAAACATTGATGAACTACAGTTTTTTGAATTAAACCAGCATACTTACAGTCGTGTAACTGAGGAGTATTTAAAACCGATTCTTGAAGGTTTTGATGTTGGAATTATCTCCGAAGCAGGATGTCCTGGAATCGCTGATCCGGGTGCAGAAGTGGTCAAACAAGCACATCTAATGCAAATCCGCGTAGTTCCATTAGTAGGTCCCTCCTCTATTTTGCTCTCGCTAATGGCCTCCGGAATGAACGGACAAAACTTCGCCTTTATTGGCTATATTCCGGTAAAACCGGCCGAAAGGGTGAAAGCGATCAAAGAGATTGAGAGACGATCGGGAATTGAGAAACAGACCCAAATATTTATTGAAACTCCGTATCGTAATACACAGTTAATCAACGATCTTATCAATACACTCAGTGATCAGACACGGCTTTGCCTGGCATGTGATATTACCCTTGATACAGAATACATTAAAACGCAAACAGTTGCACAGTGGAAAAAGGGAGTTCCCGATCTTAACAAACGCCCGGCAATATTTCTTATTCAAGGTTAAAGGCAGGAAAGAAGGCAGAAGACAATTAATGTCAAGCTTAAGTTTTCAATAATTGCCGAGCTGTCGAATTTGCCTTTTTTTCAACAACCTGTACTCATGTACAAAGTTAGGCGTAAAAACATCCTGTTCCAATTGCTTTTCAATCTGAGAAGGACTCCAAAATTTTCCTTCTACTACCTCCTCGCTGTGTAATCTTATTTTTTGGAAATCGTAGGATATAAAGTAGTATACCAGTTCTGACTCGATTTCTGTGTCCCATCGGTAACTACCGAGAGGCTTAGCCGAAAAATTTTCAAGACCTATCTCTTCATAAGCTTCGCGCCGAAGCGCTGTCTGAAGGTCTTCACCAAATGAAATATGTCCACCTACTGCGGTGTCCCATTTGCCTGGTTGAACCAGTTTCTGCATTGGTCGTTTCTGGAGGTAGATATGACCATGAGGATTTAAAACATGCAAATGAACTACGGGATGAAGTATTTTATTTCCTTCATGACACAGCGATCGCGGAGCTTTACCGATAATTTTCCCGCCTTCGTCAACAACCGGAAGCCACTCCTCATTTTCAAATGTTGAAACAGAACTTTCGGGTTTGATATTCCTGGCAGTTTTTCTGTTTTTAAAATATTCAAATCCAAAATAGATGACAAAAAGGATGTAAAACAAACCTCCACTGATAAATGCCCACGCCTCCTTGCTCATATAAAAGGCCGAATAGAAAACCAATGCAGTATGAACGACTACGATGTAAAACAAGTTGCGAAGGTTCCGTTTGAAAAGCGTTGTCTGAACTTCGTTCATCTCCACACCCTTCATATATTTTTGGGTCATCGTTCCGATAATGTCGACAGATGAGAATACCGAAACACCTAATATTGCACAGAGGATCAATTCAATAAGAGCAGGCTTTAGCTTGAAAAAAATCTCGTTTTCCAGGAGGATCGAGATACCAGACAACGCAACAAGTAACGCTGTATCAAGCAATACAAAACGATCGAGCCGTTTTTCGCGATACAAGGTATAACCCATCTCGCCAAGACCAATCAACAAAGCGACAACCAGGCCGACCTTCATTCCCCAGAATTCGTCAGCAATAATGAAAACGAAAAGCGGAATAAAACCGGGTAATAATTTTTTAAGTAGCTCTGCCTGTTTCAAGTGAGGTATTCGTTGAAAGGATCAACAATTACAAATTAATCTCTAATTTGAGCTTTTAGGCCGTATTTGAATAGTTGGCCATACGTCAGTTGTCCGATAGACTTTATATATCTTGATATAAAAAACCAATGGTGAATAGGCTGGGATTGTAGATTGGGCAGTACTTGAATAGGCAAGTTTTGATGGAATCACCAGCTTTGCTTCGCTGCCATCCTTCATATAGAGCATTGCTTCGTCCCAACCAGCAATGACAGAACCGGCACCAACAGTGAACGAGAAAGGTTCAAACTCACCCGAGCTGTCAAACTCATAACCATCGCGAATTCCGACTGTATCATTCTCTTCGATCAGATATCCACGATAAAACACCTTGACCAGATCCCCTTTTTTGATTGTATCTGCAACTGCAGTACTCCCAGCTTTAGTTTCTATAAAATAAAGGCCTGAACTCTTGCGAATTACAGTTGGATGATATTTGGCAATATATTTAGAAAGATATTCCTGTTCCAGATCGCGTTGAGCCTGGCCAGTCGGCTTTGAACAGGAAAAAATGACGATCGCAAGAACGGAAACAACTAAAAACAAATTGAATAACCTGATTCTCATATTTCAATAATTTAGCGCAAAATTAACCCAAATTTGTCCCTTTACAAGTGAATGACACAAAAAGGGAGGTTTATTATTAAAAATCTTTCTCTAATTGCTCTGAATACTGCGGTAATAGCACTTTGAAAAGCGCGAGTGCCTCCTCCATTGAGAGTTTTGATTCTCCGCCAGATGCATTCCGGTGTCCGCCCCCACTGAAATGGACTCCAGAAAAATCGTTAGTTGCAAAGCTTCCCTTCGACCGGAAAGATATTTTTACATAATCGTGTTTTTCCATAAAAAATGCCGAAAATACAATCCCTTTTATAGAAAGCGGATAATTAACAAAACCCTCAGTATCACCGGGATGGAAATCAAATCGTTTAAGTTCTTCTGCTGATAACCAGATCAATGCGGTTCTGTATTGGGGATAAATTTCCATCTTTTCCGACAGACAATAACCCAGTAAACGCATTCTCTTCTCAGAAAAATTATTATAAAGAGACTCATTAATTCGTTCTTTATCAGCACCTCTCTTAATTAACTCGCCAACAATACGATACATATCAGGTCGTGAAGCATTGTGACTAAGAGAACCAGTATCGGCAATTATCCCGCTAAGTAACGCATTGGCACCCGTTACATCAAGGTGCTCCATCATTCCCATGGCATCAACAAAATCGAAAACTAGTTCAGACGTTGAACTAACATCTGTATCTGAGAACAGGTATTCTGCCTTGATTGCAGGATCGGGATGATGATCGATCAAAACCACAGGTTTGGTATTCGAATTTAAATATTCCTCCAGTTTTCCCAATCTTTTGACATCATTAAAATCAAGAAAAAAAAGTGCATCTGCCGTATCAATCAGATTATTACACCGCTTGCTGCTATGCTCATAAATCAACGGAATACCTTCAGAACTTAACCAACTCAGATAAACCGGGAAATCATTGGGTACAATCACTTCCGATTCAAATCCTGCATTATTCAAAACGCTGTTTAAACCTAATGCGGAGCCAATTGCGTCACCATCGGGATTGACATGTGGTATAATCACAATCTTTTTTACCTCTTTCCGAAGCCATTCTTTTACCTTTTTACAGGTATTTACATCAAATCTTTCCAAGTAATCTTGTTTTATTCAAGATGCAAAGATATCATTATTGGTTGTATGACGATAATTGAATAGCGAATTTAATATTCCAACGACTTATATTCTACTGATTTACAAGATAGTAAATTAAAAATGCTATAATTTGCAGTTGAAAAATCAAAAAAACTACGTGCGATTGATTCTCAATCAAATTTTTCTACATTTATCCGTCGTGAATTATTCACTAAAAATACATCCTAATATGTCTGGAAACATCACATTTACAATGATTAAGCCTTGTGCGGTTAAAAATAACTTCATCGGTCCGATTTTAAAAATGATCAACGAAAAAGGATTCCGAATCAAGGCCATTAAAATGGCCCGTTTTACACGTCAACGTGCTGAAGCCTTTTATGGAATTCATGCCGGCAAATTTTTTTTCGACGGTCTGGTCGATTTTATGTCATCTGGGCCGATTGTAGCTGCTATTCTTGAGAAGGAAAATGCAATTGACGATTTTCGTGAGTTAATTGGCAACACTAATCCCGAAAAAGCAGATGATGGAACCATCAGAAAACTATTTGCTGAATCTTTGACAGCCAATGCCATTCATGGTGCCGACAGCGATGAAAATGCCATTCGCGAAGGATCTTTTTTCTTTTCGGAGATGGAACAGTATTGAGCTTTCGTTTAAATTTATTTTAGTAAAAAGCCCGGTTCATCATCTGACGAACCGGGCTTTTTCATTCTTCACAATTTATTTCCGAAATAACAGACAAACTGGTTTAAGCGCCTTTATCTTATCAGCATACTGAAGTATACCTGTGCTTGCATTCCGGTGAAAAGCGACAATATCCTGAGTTGTTTGATTCGCAACAAGCAAATAATCTTCATCGGGTGATAATGTGAAATTTCGCGGAGATTCGCCTCTTGTTGACTCCTGAGCGATCTGTATAATCTTTCCGTTTTTGGGGTCAACAGAAAAAATAACGATTGAGTTTAATCCACGGTTCGATGCGTACAAAAAACGTCCGTCTTTCGAAATATGAATATCAGCACATGTATTTGGCTGATCATACGCATTAGGAAGAGCGGAAATGGTTTCAAGAATTGTGAAACTTCCATCCTTATTTAAGGAAACCGTAGAAACTGTACAGGCAAGTTCGTTAACCACATAAACAATTTTCATCGTTGGATGAAAAGCGAGGTGACGCGGGCCACTCCCGGGAGTCATTGTAATTGCTGGGAATGGTGTTTTAACCAGTTTAGAACCAGACTTATCAACCTGATAAACCGATACCTGATCAATTCCTAAATCCGGAACAAAAATCCTGTTTGAGCCCGGTTCAAAAAAAGCACTATGAACATGCGGCTCTGCCTGACGTGCTTTATTCGGGCCGCTGCCATAATGTTGCTGAACATCAAGTACTCCGCTTAATCTACCCGATTCATCCAACCGAAAAAGAGCGACATTTCCACCGGTATAATTGGCAGCTAAAACATATCCATTTTGATTTACAGATACATAGCATGGGTGTGCACCACCGCTGGTTACTTTTCCAAGGGTGGTCAGTTGATTTTCGTCGTTCTTTACGGCAAATGACTCGATAAATCCCATGTTACTCCCATTTTCGTCCTTCGTTTCGTGTACGGCAAGTAAAAACTTTCCATTTGATGTCAGTGCCAGAAAAGATGGGTTATTTGTTTTTGCAGCTAAACCGTGATCAGTAAGCTTCCCTGTTATGGGATCAAGACTAAAACTATAAATTCCCTCGCTTCCGGCATCGGTATAAGTCCCGACAAAAAAATACTGAGTTGCCTTTTTATTCCCTGAAACGGCCAACAAACAACTATTAATCAATAATATACCAATAAATAGCAAGACAATCGTTTTTACCCTCATGATCGTTCTATGTTAAAAATTCAAGCAAAGTTACCAGTTAAATTTCACTCCGGCAAATAGCCGTCTGCCTGGCGACATACTCGTAAAATAACGCGGATCGGTATAATTAAACAGGTTATCAATTCCGGCTGTGGCACTTGCCCATCTGGTGATCCGGTGTAAAGTAGTTAATTTCCAGTTGAAATATTCACTTAATTTTACTTTTGAATTCTGACCCCGGTTATTCGTCCATGTGATGTTGGCATCGCCGTAATATTTTCCCTGAAGCGTGATGGTTGGTCTGTATTTACCACTTAGGGCCGAATACTCACCAGTCATTACTGCAGAGTGTTGTCTTGCCTCGAAACGGTCAATTGCGTCCTCACTTCTACTTGTCAGAGGTTTAGTCCAGGTATAACCTCCTGATATTTTGATCTGTGGAACAGGGCGGTAGTTTAAAAGTACCTCCATATTCAACATTTCGGCTTTTGTGATATTCTGATACTGATAAACGAACGGAGGTATGTTTGTATTTGCGGATGAAAAAACTTCCGTAATCAAATTATTCAGATCGTTGTACTGACCAATCACTGAAGCACTAAAGTTGGCATGTGAATACTCGGCCGATAAGCTTAAATAATTGGAATTTTCTGGTTTAAGTATCTGGTTACCAATTATTTTTATTGGAGCTCCCGGAATATTAAAATCCATATACAGTTCTTTCAAAGTGGGAGCTCTAAAACCTCGTCCAAACGAACCGCGAAGGCTAAACTCTCCCGGACGATAATTCATTGCGAGTTGCCAGGTTGCATTGGCATGGTATTCCGAATGAAAAGTCATTCTTCCTCCGGCCACAGCAGTAAGTCTTGGTGCAATATCCCAAACATTCTCAACGTATACAATAAGCGCCTGAGCCTTCTTACCATCGGATAAACCATTGGCCGAAAACAATTCATCTTTATTATACTCTACACCAGCCACAAGTGTATTATCCGTTGTTAGCTTTATATTGTCCTGTAAACGAGCCGTGTTGAAGGTTTTATCGTAGTGTTTATGATCCTGTCCGACTGTTGGTAAATCGAGATCGTACGACATGTAATGATCAGTATACCATACTCCTTCGAGCTGATGATGATCCGAAAGTTTGTAATTTCCCATTAAACGGTAATTGTAATCCTCATACCTCCTATCGGGGAGTAACGGAGTCGTATTGTTGTCTACACGTCTGAAATAACTAAAATCGCCGGTCAGATTTAAGCGATCGGAGAATTGATAGCCCAACCGCTGATCAATAGAGTAATTTTTAGTCGCTTCAACGGTCTTCCCAGCCTCTTCCGGGTTAATATCCCAGCCATCTAATTTATTGTATATAAATGATGTGCGTGAAGTGAGTCCACCGCTTTTCAAACCCAAATCAAGGAAGTGGCGTTGTTCTCCATAGTCAGAGAAACGTGATCCCAAAGATCCTTCACAGGTTTTGGTATTCTTTTTTGTGATGATATTAATGACACCAGCAATGGCATCTGAACCATAGAGCGCCGATGATGCTCCGCGAACAATTTCAATCCTGTCGATGCTTTCCGTATTAATCCTCGACAAATCGACATTTTCCTTTGTATCACCTGGATTAAGGCGCTCACCATCAACTAAAATCAAAATATATTGATTTCCAAAACCGTTCATTTGCAAACTTTTTCCGCCCGAACCTGCAGAGAGGTTTTTCGAGTCAATTCCCGGGAAATTGGCAACAAGGGCATCAGACAGCGAGTTTGCATCGGTTTTTTGCAATTCGGAACCATAAACGACCTGAGTATGGATTGGTACATCCTTCAGAGGACGTCCCGAACGGGTAGCTGTTACAACAATTGCATTTAAATCAATTACAGCTTGTTCAAGCACAAAATCAACTTTATTTTTTTGACCTGCAACAACTGAAATTTGTTGTTCATTGGTTTTATATCCGGAATAACTAACTCTAATCGTCAGATTTCCAGAAAAGTTACCAGTTATCTGATATTTTCCGTTTCGATCGGTAATGGTAGAAATGCCTTTTGCCGGTATGGAAACATAAGCATCTTCCATTGGTTTTTTGTCCATTCCGGTTACGCTTCCTTCAATTAATACGGTTTGGGAAAACCCCTGAACAACAAAACAATAGGAAATTATGAATACTATAAGAAATCTCTTCATTTTAATATTTTATTAAATCACTAAAGATCAATAATTTAGAAATCACGGATATTTCCCAAAACTGGAAGAAATGTCCGTAAAAGTAATTTTACAGCTATGATTAGCAGTAGAAAATAACCTTTGATTAAAATAAAGAGACGGGGGGAGCACGAAGCAGAGAAATTCCTAATTCTGTAGAATCAACCAACCGAAACAAATAGAAGTTAAACACCTTTGCCGGGGTACAGAAAGGAATCAGAAATACAGTAATCTTCTTACCTATGATTTTATTATCAAACGCAAAACTTTTTAAGTTTTCTACAGGAAGTTTTTTCTCCTCTGAAATTTCGTTTTTGGTTTCAGAAATATGTGCCGAAGCAAAAAAAGGCAAACCAGCATGTCCGCCCAAAACAAGTGTCAGGGAGAATGCCAGAAGATAAGGTAGGATTCCTGCTATTGAACCGAGGTAAAACATGGCGGCAAATGTAATAGAAAAAATCAAAACACAATTAATGGTTGTTTTTAGTTTTTGAATAAACCGAAATTTCTATCTTTATACAAAAAATTTATGAAACGATTAATGATACTACTTTTCGCAGGCTTCTCGGCCTGCACCGGGCCTGCCCCAAAAGAGACAACACCGTCAGTCCAACTTTTTGTTTCAGAAACAACTATTAATCAAACTATTGATAGTTTAAAACAAAAGAAAGGTATTACAAATGTTATCAGACTTGAAAAAGGTGTTAAACATGCTGCCTCCCTTTGGCATGCAGAAGACGGTACATCCGACGATTTTGTAATTTTTTGTAAAACGAACTATGTCGTTAATGAGACCGAAAGGGAATTGCTTTTTGATAAGGTGAGCAAGAATTTCGAATCGATTTTTGGGCATTTTAATAAAATGTCACTCGATCTTAAAGAAAATGTTGATCTTAACAACGGGCCGATGCTCGAAATAGACAAAGAGTTTAGTGCTTATTCGGTTGGAGCACATCTCCTTTCAGACCTCTATTCCAACAAAATTGCTTTTATTGTTGCCCTTAACTTCCCCTACTATTCTCTCGAAGAAAAGGGAAAATTCAATGAATCGGTTACGCGCAAAGAGTGGGCAATGGCCAGGCTCGGCGATATCTTCGTTTCCCGCGTTCCCGCTGAATTACAGCAGGCATCTGCCAAAGCAGGAGCTGACGCTGACATTTACATTTCGGAATACAATATCGAAATGGGAAGACTACGCACCGATTCGGGTAAACAGCTCTTTCCCGACAAAATGGTACTCCTCTCCCACTGGAATCTTCGCGACGAAATCAAGGCCAGCTACGCAAATAAAGAGACTGGCAAAGAAAAACAGGAAATGATTTATAAGGTGATGGAGAGAATTATAAATCAGGATATTCCGGAAAAAGTCATTAATAATCCGAACCTGCAATGGATGCCATACACCAATAAGGTTTTCGAAAACAGTAAAGAGATCTCCTGCACCGCTGAACCCAACAAACGTTACCAGCAGATTATCAATAACTTCAAGGCAGAAAAGGCAATTGATGCCTACAGCCCGGAAATGAACACCTTTATTTTAAGAAAATTTTCAGGAGAGATGGAGGTCCCGCAAGTGGAGGTTGAATTACTCTTCGACGAATACCTTCGCTCGCCACAGCTGGCAAAAATCGCTGCAATTATCGAAAAACGTCTTGGCCGCAGTCTGCGTCCTTATGACATTTGGTATGATGGTTTTAAAGCACGTAGCGTTATTCCTCAGGAAGAGTTAAACTCCAGGACTACATTGCGATATCCTAATCCAAAAGCTTTCGAAGCTGACATGCCTAATATGCTTGGTAAATTGGGATGGCCGAATGAAAGAGCGCAATATATTTCAGCAAAAATAGCTGTAGATCCGGCACGTGGTTCAGGCCATGCCTGGGGAGCACAAATGAAAGGAGAAAAAGCTCATCTGCGTACTCGCATTCCTGAAACCGGGATGGATTATAAAGGGTATAACATAGCTGTTCACGAGTTCGGCCACAATGTAGAACAAACAATCTCGCTATACGACATTGATCACTACCTCTTAAACGGCGTTCCAAACACAGCCTTTACAGAAGCTTTGGCCTTTATTTTTCAAAGTCGCGATTTACAATTACTCGGAATTAACAACTCAAACCCGGATCAGGAACAGCTGAATACTTTGGATACGGGATGGTCACTGATGGAAATTATGGGTGTTGGAATGGTAGATATGAAAATCTGGAAATGGCTCTATGCCCATCCTGAATCAACAGCAGCTGAGTTAAAAGCAGCTGTTCAAACAATTACAAAAGATGTTTGGAATACCTATTTTTCGCCGGTTTTCGGGATAAAGGATGAACCGATTTTGGGGATTTATTCCCACATGATTTCAAATCCATTGTACCTTGCAGCCTATTCTTACGGACAAATCATTGAATTTCAACTGGAAGAACACCTAAATGGCAAATGCTTTCCAAACGAAATCGATCGTATCTATAAACAGGGAAGAATTATCCCGCAACGATGGATGGAAGGGGCTGTCGGTTCTAAACTTTCAGTAAAACCAATTATGAATAAATTGGACAAGGCCATCAAATAAAGCTCTGTTTGTAAACGGAAAATCCGGAATAGTGATGCATCATCATTATTCCGGATTTTCTGTCTTGAGGTTATGCCATCTAATTCAAATAGTAGACAAACCCAATCGAGCCAGAGATCATCTCAATTGGAATATCAGTACTTCCGTTTCCAAGCTTTTCAGTCAACACTGTATCTCCCTGCTTTGATACCTTAATTTGCTCATATTTTATAGCGGCTTTCGATCGATAGTAATCAATTCCTACTCTTAAATTAATCCGATCCGAAACCGGAAACCGAAATGCGGTACCAACCAGAAGTCCATATGAAACATTGGTCGTTGTTGTGTTTCTGTCAAGATAGAACCAATTATTTGCTGGTTTCTCATACAGAAGTTTTTGCTGGGGCAGGTATGTCACATTCATTCCGCCAAGAACCTGAAAATCCCAAAAGACACGGTCGAAATTGATAGAAAATACTGGTCCGGCAAGCAAGGCATTCCACATCCACGAATTTACCCTAAGCGAAAGGAAGGGACGATCAGCTTCTGCAACCGAAATAGACGCCGTATTCATCCTTGTTTCAAGCTTAGTTCCCAACCAGCTGCGATCAACCGGATTAGTACTCATTAATGCCATTCCCTTCAATCCCCAATGGTTACTCACAGGATAGGTAGCATCGAGCAGAAGGGCAAACCCGTTTTTCGCATACGCCGATTCCGGATTACCAATATCAGCTTTTGAAAAAGTTCCCATTGGCCACGATCCACCCATCGAAAAAGAGAAGTACCAGTTGTCGGATTGAGAATAAGCACTGATTGACAAAACAATAAATACTAAAGAAGCAACTGTTTTTTTCATTTCTTAGATTATTAACCGATTACAAACTCCTGACTTAAGAAAGAATGCAAGATGTTCTACCCAAATGATGAGTCCAATCTTATAAAAGTTGCAAAAAAGGGAGAATACTTCCCTGAATAATCTTTCCGGTTTCCTGATCAAGTTGGCTTCCAAAAAGGCTGTGAGGGATTGAAAAAATAGCAATTGTCACTAACCATGCAATAACCACCCAGACAACTGCACTCTTTTTCCGGAGCATTTCAAGCGCCATTAACCATACCAGTACAGCAATTAAAGTTTTATTATCGGTAAGATCCCAGCCAAACGGGATGCCGGCCCACCATTCATTAAAAGCATACTTCTGAACTATAGGGCCCAATATGAGACCGCCAACAAATAAAATAGCGAGAGTAAGTACAGTTAAAAATTTGTAGGAACGAATTCCTAACAAAGCAAATATGCCAGTTGCATTGCTAAAAAACATAGCCAAAAACATCAGCAAAATATGGATAACCAAGATTACTTTCGGAACATCTCCTGTAAATCGGATCACCACAGGAGCACCTTTACCTATTTTGACAGGAGTCCCATCCTTTTCAAGATCAATTCGGTACTCGAGTTTACCGGCTGGCGGTTGATTTGGAAGGAAAGCCATAAGCTTATCCCCTTCCCTTTTCAGTTCAACTTTTGTCATTTCATCGCGAGAAGGGTATTTTCGGTAGAGGAGAAAACCTTTTACAGTAATATCGCTTATTTGGAGAACGACAGGACAATCAGTCGATCCGGCATGTGACCGCATAAATTCAACAGGGAATCTTTGAATTCCTGTATTTACTTCTGTTCTAAATGGACGAGTCGGACCTGTAACTCTTTGGTAATAAGCGGCTCCAAAAGTTATCAGTAAAGCAAAAACCCAGACAAAGCTTTTCATCAGCAGTTAATTTGTTTTTTAATAATTCCCTGCACCTGAGGGAGAAATCGTCCCTAAATATCGGGACTCGATTTATTTGAACAATTCTATGATTAAAGACCGGCGAAAATAGCAATAATATAACTCATCAAAAAACCTGAATAAAAATCGCTCAATAAAACAGGTCAATAAGACTTGTCATTTTCGTTTCCGGCTTTGTACTCTTAAAAACAGCTGACAGCGTTGTTAGTTCAACCCGAATTACTATTTTTACAACTTCAACCATCTTTAATACTTAAATAATTATGAAGTTACAAACTATTGCGGTAGTGTTGATAAGTGTGATCACTTCCTTTTCGTCAGGTGCAGAATCAAAGAAAGAGGCAGGACTGAAAATCGGTTTTGCAGTCAAAGAAGCTGAGAAAAAGGTAGATGTGATTATTGACGGCAAGCTTTTCACTTCCTATTGCTGGCCCGACAATGTAATGAAACCGGTTCTCTATCCGGTGATGACTTCTGAAGGCACCGAAATAACGCGCGGATATCCGCTAAAACCCAGAGCAGGCGAACGTGTTGACCATCCACATCATATCGGAATCTGGTTTAATTACGGTGATGTTGACGGATTTGATTTCTGGAATAACTCCACAGCCATTCCTGCTGATAAGAAAAGCGGCTACGGTACCGTTAAACACTTAAAAATAAATAAATTAAAAGAAGGAAATGGTGAAGCACTTCTGGTGACCACCGAAAGCTGGATAGATCCTTCAGGAAAGGAATTAATTTCTGAAAAGACTGAATATCATTTTATTGCCAAAGGATCAACCCGCATCATCGACCGGGTAGCCACACTAACTGCTACAAGTAATGCTGTTTCGATGAAAGATAACAAGGAAGGAATGATCGCCATCCGTGTAGCACGCCAACTCGAACTTCCCTCAAAAGATGAAGTGATTATGACCGACGCTCAGGGCAATCCTACTACAGTGAAGAAGATGAGTAACGACGGAGTTTCCGGAAGTTACAGAAGCAGCGAAGGAGTTAAAGACGATGCCGTATGGAGTACACGCGGTAAATGGATGGATCTGAACGGCATAATCGGTAACGAAAAAATTGCTGTTGTTATATGCGATCATCCTAAAAACCAAAGCTATCCAACATACTGGCATGCAAGAGGATATGGACTTTTCGCAGCCAATCCGCTGGGCTGGAGTGTTTTCACAAAAGGAAAAGAGACTTTGAATTATTCCATTCCTGCCGGTAAATCTTCTGTTTTCAGATACCGGATTATAATCCACTCCGGAGCCGATCTTACTGACAGCGAAATCAATGGTTACGCCGACGATTTTTCAAAAAAATACTAAAACAAAATAGTTCAGATAAAAATCCGGGTTCATCCCCGGATTTTTTTATTTTTACGCATTATAACCGATTGTTCATTTCTGAAACTGCTATCCTGTAAAACTATTTTTTCATGGCTCTCAACTACATTTGGATATTTTTCTTTTTGATGGCCTTTGTAATAGGGCTTATAAAATTAATTTTCTTTGGCAATATTGAGGTTTTTCCGGAAATGGTGAATTCGACCTTTGCAATGGCAAAGACAGGATTCGAGATTTCGCTGGGTCTCACGGGAGTGCTCACATTTTGGTCAGGGATCATGAAAATCGGAGAAAAAGGGGGGATAGTCAATATCATTTCACGTTTAATCGGGCCATTTTTCAACAAGCTTTTCCCAGAGCTTGGAAAGAACCATCCGGCTTACGGTCCAATTATGCTGAATTTTGCCGCCAATATGCTCGGCCTCGACAATGCCGCTACTCCAATGGGATTACAGGCAATGAGCGAGATGCAGAAGGCTAATCCCAATAAAGATACCGCCTCGAATGCGCAAATTATGTTTCTCGTTTTAAATGCTTCAGGACTTACAATTATACCCATCTCTATCATGGTTTACCGGGCACAGCTCGGTGCTGCCGATCCTTCCGATATTTTTATCCCAATCCTTCTTGCCACTTTTTTCTCCTCGATTACGGGACTGATCATGGTATCGATTTACCAACGTATAAATTTATGGGACCGTACCATTATCTCCTATTTATCCGGTATGTCTATTTTTGTTTCCGGCTTGATTTACTGGACTAGCTCCCTTCCACAGGAAAGCCTTTCTCTCTACTCAAAAGTAGTCAGTAATGTAATCCTATTCTCAATTATCATCACCTTTCTGCTTCTCGGTCTTCGTAAAAAAATCAATACGTATGAAGCCTTCATCGATGGAGCAAAAGAGGGTTTCACTACTGCTGTGAAAATAATCCCTTATCTTGTAGCAATACTTGTCGGGATAGGTGTTTTTCGTGCTTCAGGTGCCATGGATTATATGATTTCGGGCATAAAGTGGAGTATCGAAGCAGTAGGTATCAACAGTGATTTTGTGGGATCTCTGCCCACTGCGCTAATGAAACCACTGAGCGGAAGCGGTTCACGCGGAATGATGATCGACGCGATGAAAACTTTTGGAGTTGATTCGTTTGTTGGACGATTATCGTGCATCGTTCAGGCAGGTGCCGACACCACTTTCTTTATCCTGGCTGTTTACTTTGGTTCTGTGGGGATCAAAAAAACCAGACATGCCCTTGTCTGCGCACTGACCGCTGACGTTGTTGGTCTTATTGCATCAATTTTTCTGGGCTATCTGTTTTTCCATTAAAAAAATCCCCGGTAAGACAATCATCCTACCAGGGAAAATATATTACATATTGATACAAAGTTTTTTGAATAAACAGATAATATATTAATCAATTATCCTTCAATTTAAGATCGGAAGGCGCGAAAATCAAATCAGCAATATCGATAATCTACCCAAAATAGGACTGTCGGACTATTTTTGTTCAGTCAAAACAAAAGATACTTTTCACTAAGTAATATTGATTTCAAACAATGATATTACCATTCGATTGCCTATTATTGTGCAAAAAATTAAAAATAGCAGAATATCGGTTTTC
Organism: Bacteroidia bacterium; assembly: GCA_026391655.1. Lineage (GTDB taxonomy): Bacteria > Bacteroidota > Bacteroidia > Bacteroidales > Prolixibacteraceae > JAAFHB01. The sequence continues at coordinate 22,957 of JAPLDR010000136.1, forward strand.
GAACTAATTTTATTCATATGACTTTCGACAAAATTGTTTTGGCTGTTGATAAGGTTTTCAGAGATTTGGATGAACATCTTGCGCTAATGACCTCAGAAACAGGGATGAAATGTCTCCATCTTTGTAATGCATGTTGCCGGAAAACCGATATCGAAGCAAGTCCGATCGAGTTTATTCCGTTAGCTGCATCACTTTATGAATCAGGTAAGGTAGACGAATTTCTAATCCGGCTCGATCATAGCGACGAAACCGGGTATTGTGTGCTTTTTTCGCCTGAGGCCTGGAAAGATGGGAATTGGGGATGTCTAAACTACGAAAAAAGGGGATTGATTTGTCGTCTTTTCGGATTTGGATACCGTCTTAACCGTGAAGGGATACCAGAACTGGTTACTTGTAAAAAAATGAAAGAAAACTGTCCCGAAGCTGTCGCCAAAGCGCGTCAGTCGGGCTGCGAAACTCCTGATGAAGTTCCTCTTTTTCGAAACTATTCGATGCGGCTTTATAGTATTGATCCCGATCTCTCAATTCGTCAATTACCAATCAATAAGGCAATTAGATTAGCTATTGAAAAACTCTATTTCCACTACGCCCCCGGAGTAGAACATCAAACAGATGATTAAAAAAATAGACTGATAGTTGCTATTCTATGATTATAGTGAAAAATGATCCTCTGCTAAAAGGTAATGAAGAGGGTTCTTCACTAAACTATACAATTGTCTTTCATATAGTTATCAATACGCATCGCATGATTGATGTCATCGCCATTCAGTTTTTGAAAGATTTTCGCCATTTGCGAATTTGGTGCTGTGGTCATGAAATGTTCGAAATGAAACTCCCCGATTGAGTTCTCAAGCTCAAAACCACATTTAAATGCTTCTAATCTTGTTGGTGGAACCAATTTGTACTGTTCAATCCTCTCCTTGACAGAAAGATTCATTTTTTGAAGATCTTCGGCCTGTTTTTCGATTGAATCCAGCGGTAGAATGCTATCAGTCAGAAAAACATCGTTGATGGATTCGATCAGTGCTGCATGGTTCATCTCTTCAATCGAGATTTTCCACCAAAAGTCATAATCCTGAGGAAATTTAACACTAAACAACTGATAAATGTCTCCAACATTGAGCTCCATTTCTATCGACTCTTTCAGATATCGTATAATCGCATGATCCATAGCAAATTTCGATTAAAAATAATATTAAGGATATTCATCTAAAAGTATTGCAATTTTCTGAACTTCCTTACGGCTTCTCATTTATTATTTTCTTTTCGCCGTTCTTTCAATTTCGACGGAGTGTGCAGTTATTGCAGTGATATAATTATGGTTTTATTACCTTTGCGATTGTGGTTGTTATTTGCCATTAACAATTTGTCAATTCATTGCTGACACAGCGATTTTTAATTAAAGTACAATTTATGCTCAAATCGTTATTGATTGCCGGAACAGGCGGATTTATCGGGACTATCATA
>JAPLDR010000091.1:0-14696 GCA_026391655.1 Bacteroidia bacterium
ACTGCCCTTATATTACTGTAAATGCATTAATCTTATTGCTCGCAGGTTGGTCTCCACCAGAGCCTGTTTCCTCTTAGATTAACGGCGGGAGTTTACAAATTATTCTGGTAAAAATCACCAACTATTTTTCAGTACATTACCCTTAATAGCCTGATAATCAAATATAGGCTTGTCCTATAACTAATATTATGATATTTTTGTAAGCTTAAAAAAGAGGGAAGTGCTCCCTCTTTAATTTAGTTATTTCTTGTTCATCGCTTCAAATTTGTCCATCATCTTCAACCTGAAATAAAGATTCTTTAACTGGTCGCTGATGTAAGTGTCTTTTGGATTGTATTGAACGGCTTTTTCAAGATAAGGAACCGCATCTTTAAATTGATCATCAGACTTTTTCCTTTCCACTTCGTATCGGGCTTGTTCACTCGGCGGAACTGCATTGGCAACTTCAAATTGTTTTACACCGCGGTTAAAATATATGACACCGATATTATAATAAGCATCAGCATTGTCAGGTTTTATCTCTATCGCTTTCTTGTATACTGCTATCGCTTCTTCCTGACGACCGAGTTTATCGAGTGCCACTCCTTTTGCCAAATAGAAAGAAGAATTATCTTTCTCTTTTTCAATAGCTTTGTCGAGATAACTTATTGCTTCATTGGGTTGCCCCGACATGATATAATAGTTAATGAGTTGTACGTTAATGCTTTGATCATCAGGATACTTCTGAAAAGCTTCTTTCATTATTTCAACTGACTTAACGGTATCGCCAAGTTGCTGGTAAGCACTGATAATTTGTGCGTATGATGAACCTCCGTTATAGCCGTATTTTGCACAATCAGTGAAATACATAATAGCCTTATTGTATAGTTTTGCATTCATTGCTGCGAGTCCTGTATTGTACATGATTGCGGTATCAATAGCAGCATCAGTTTTGAACATTGATGTTTTATCAATAGCCAGATCTTTCTCGAAATAATCAGTGGCTTTAGCATAGTCATTGGCCTGATAGGCTTCAACGGCTTGGTTTATCAAGGTATTTTTAAATGTTAAAAATTTAATTTTCAAGCCTGGATTACCACCTTTTTCGTCAAGTTCAAGCGCTTTCATATACGATTTATAAGCCTCTTCAACAGGATTCTCAACCAGCTTTTTATAATTCTCGTCTTTCGAAAGAATTATTGCTTCGATGATCTCGCCGCGCGCTTGCCATGCTCCAGTCCAATTTACAGTCTTCTCTGCTTTTGGATTGGCAGGATCTAAAGTTTCTTTAATTGTTTCCCAGGCTTTATCAAGTTTACCGGCTTCCTTGAAAGAAATAGCACTTGCAACTTTGCCTTTTTGAGCAAACCCCATGGTGCCTACTATTAAAAGTAAGGCTGCGAAAAATAATTTCTTCATGTTTAAAATTGTTTGAGTTTTAAATTATTGCAAAATTGAATCATTTTTTTAAAATTACAAAAAAAATCATTCGTTTATATTGAATTAAATTGTACTAATCGAGATCACTATCACTCGCTTCTTCATCCAAAGGAAGTTCGGTATCATCCTGAAGTTCCATATCATCAGGTTCTATCTCGTCAACCTCTTCTATTTCGACACGAGCAACAGATGCAATTGAGTCATCGTCCCGAAGATTAATCAGCTTAACTCCCTGAGCTGCACGACCTGTCATTCGAATTTTAGATACAGGTACCCTGATTGTTACCCCGGCCTGAGTAATAATCATCAGATCGTCTGAATCAGTAACATTCTTAATGGCAACAAGAAAACCGGTTTTTTCAGTAACGTTGATGGTTTTAACCCCTTTACCACCCCTATTGGTAATCCTGTAATCCTCGATTTTGGAACGCTTTCCAAATCCGTGTTCCGATACAACAAGAATATCATCCGAATCGTTTTGGACACAAATCATGCCAACAAGTTCGTCGTTTTCATTATCCAGACGTATACCTCTCACTCCTGATGCCGTTCGACCAATTGCCCGGGCATGTTTTTCGTGGAATCGGATCGCTTTTCCTGACCGGATAGCGAGCATTATCTCATTATTCCCGTTTGTCAGACGAGCTTCAATGAGCTGGTCATTTTCGCGGATTGTAATTGCGTTAACACCATTTTGCCGTGGGCGTGAATAGGCTTCAAGTGGAGTTTTTTTGATTACACCTTTTTTAGTACAAAGAATAATGTAGTTATTATTGATATATTCTTCGTCTTTAAGTGAAGCGACATTGATATATGCTCTTACCTGATCATCAGCTTCTATTCCCAAAAGGTTTTGTATAGCGCGCCCTTTCGATGCTTTGGTTCCTTCAGGTATTTCGTAAACTTTGAGCCAAAAACATTTGCCTTTTTCAGTGAAGAGCACCAATGTGTTATGCATGGTGGCAATGAACATGTGTTCGAGGAAATCCTCTTCACGGGTACTTGAACCTTTTGAACCTGTTCCGCCCCGGGCTTGTGTTCTGAATTCAGTGAGCGGAGTGCGTTTTATATAACCCATATGTGATATGGTGATTACCATATCTTCATTGGCGTAAAAATCTTCGGGATTAAAATCTTCAGAGGCATATACAATTTCTGTCCTTCGGGCATCACCATATTGCAATTTGATCTCGCGCAACTCGTCCTTGATAATTCCCATTCTGACAGGTTCATTGGCTAATATATTTTTTAACCAATCGATATATTTGCATAACTCTTCGTACTCAGCATGAATTTTATCGCGTTCGAGACCTGTCAGTCTTTGCAGACGAAGATCCAGTATTGCACGAGCCTGAATTTCATCAAGTTCAAAGTTTAGCGTTAATCCTTCACGAGCTTCTTCCGGTGTTTTGGCGTTCCTTATCAGCGTGATAACCGCATCAAGATTATCGATGGCGATAATAAGTCCTCGTAAAATATGGGCTTTTTTCTCCGATTGCTCAAGATCATATTTTGTACGTCTGATCACTACTTCATGACGATGCTCTACAAAGTGATGAATTAAGTCTTTCAGATTCAGCATTTGAGGACGACCTTTTACAAGGGCTATGTTATTGACATTGAAAGCGGTCTGTAGCTGTGTGAATTTATATAACTTATTAAGGACAACACTTGCCATCTCTTCACGCTTGATATCAACGACAATTCGCATACCTGTGCGGTCAGATTCGTCATTAACATTTGAAATTCCCTCAATTTTTTTCTCATTGACCAATTCAGCAATTTTAATAATCAATTCTGCCTTATTGACCATGTATGGTATCTCAGTGATAATCAATTTTTCACGACCGTGTTCAACCGATTCAATCTCAGCCTTACCTCTGACCACAATGCGTCCTCTTCCTGTTTCAAAAGCTTCCTTAACTCCGGCATAACCATAGATGATTCCGCCTGTAGGAAAATCAGGAGCTTTAATAATATCAATTAACTGACTGATTTCTATTTGATTATTATCTACATAAGCTATGATTGCATCAATTGTATCCGATAGGTTGTGAGGTGCCATATTGGTTGCCATACCGACAGCAATTCCGGAAGTTCCATTCACAAGAAGCATTGGAAACTTTGTTGGTAATACCGTAGGTTCCTGAAGCGTCTCATCAAAATTTGGACGAAAATCAACAGTGTTTTTGTCCAGATCAGCAAGAGCTTCTTCTGCTATTTTTTTTAATCGGGCTTCAGTATATCTCATTGCAGCCGGACTGTCTCCATCAACCGATCCAAAGTTTCCCTGACCATCGATCAGCGGGTAACGAAGCGACCATTCCTGAGCCATCCTGACCATGGCAAAATAGACAGAAGAATCACCATGAGGGTGAAATTTACCAAGCACCTCTCCCACTATTCTCGCTGATTTTTTATACGGCTTATTGGATGCACTTCCTAATTCACTCATTCCAAATAAAACCCTGCGATGCACGGGTTTAAGTCCGTCGCGGACATCAGGAAGAGCCCTTGAAACGATTACCGACATCGAATAGTCGATGTAGGCCGTTTTCATTTGCTCTTCAATATTAATCTGTATAATCCTTTCTAAATCAGACATATATGCCTTATTTGTATTTATTTATTTATAAAAAGTCACACAAAAATAGTAATTTTAAACTTACTGCCATTAAAAATTGTTGTTTTTATAAAGCAGCAAAATAATTGTGAATTATTAAGTAATTTAGTCGCAAAAATAAATCTTGTTTATTAAAACAACAGACATCAATATATTATGGATTCAAAATTCTCCCCCCGCATAAAAGATGTGCTTTCTTATAGCCGCGAGGAAGCAATCAGATTGGGGAATGACCATATCGGCACCGAGCATATTTTTCTTGGCATTATCCGCGATGGTGAAGGGATAGCAATCGATGTCATGAATAAATTGCATCTTGATTATATGAAGATGCGTAAAGACCTTGAAATACAGTTACGTAAAGATACTTCGCTTCAATTGGAAGCCAATATTCCATTACTTAAAAACGCCGAAAAAGCGCTTAAATTCGTTTTCCTGGAAGCGAGGGCATTGAATGAAACCACGGTGAATACGGGTCATTTGCTTTTGGCGATCCTCAAAGAGAAAGACAGTCTTGTTAGTGCTATTTTTAAGCATTATAACAGTGGATACGAGGCAATTAAATCGCAGATTGAGGAAATGACAAGGATTGAAAGCAAATCCGACTTTCCGGAGGACAGCGACGAAGGAGAAGATATGTTTGGAAAAAGTAGCGGCGGCGGTGGAAGTACTCCCGGATCAAAGGGATCTTCTGCTCCTAAAACGGATACACCCGTTTTGGACAATTTTGGGATTGACATCACTAAAGCTGCTATTGAAGGAAGTCTGGATCCAATTGTCGGAAGAGAAAAGGAGATTCAGCGTATTGCCCAGATTCTTAGCCGGAGAAAAAAGAATAATCCCGTTTTAATCGGTGAACCTGGCGTTGGTAAATCGGCCATTGTAGAGGGGCTGGCATTGCGAATTTCTCAACGAAAGGTTTCCAGAGTGCTATTTGATAAACGGGTAATTAGTCTGGATCTTGCATCGATTGTGGCCGGAACCAAATATCGCGGGCAATTCGAGGAGCGGATGAAAGCCATCTTAAATGAGCTGGCCAAAGTTGATAATATTATTTTATTCATCGATGAGATTCACACAATTGTGGGTGCTGGTGGAGCAACAGGTTCGCTCGACGCTGCCAATATGCTCAAACCTGCTCTTGCACGCGGTGATATTCAATGTATCGGTGCAACAACACTTGATGAATTTCGTCAGCACATCGAAAAAGATGGCGCTCTTGAACGACGTTTTCAGAAAGTAATGGTAGAACCGACCACCGTTGAAGAAACTATCGAAATACTTCATAATATCAAGGAGCGATACGAAGATCATCACAACGTCACCTACACTCCTGAAGCCATTGAAGCGTGTGTCCGACTTACTACCAGGTACATATCCGATCGTCACTTACCCGATAAAGCAATTGATGCGCTCGATGAAGCCGGATCAAGAGTACATATCACCAATATTACCGTTCCTGAGCGGATCATCAAACTTGAGGAGCGAATCGAAGAGGCGCGAAGTGAGAAGATTCAGGCAGTGAAAAGTCAGAACTTCGAACTTGCTGCGAGTTTCCGCGATAAAGAGAAGAATCTTCTTACTTTATTGGAAAAGGAAAAAGATGTTTGGGAAAAAGAACTTGAGAATCATCGCGAAATCGTTGGTGAAGAGCAGGTTGCTGATATCGTAGCTATGATGTCGGGTATCCCGGTTCAGCGAATTGCTCAGGCTGAAGGTAAGCGGCTTCAAAACATGTACAATGATATGAAAAAGAATATCATTGGTCAGGATGATGCCGTGTTGAAAATTACGAAAGCAATTCAGCGTAACCGTGCCGGACTGAAAGATCCAAATAAACCAATCGGATCGTTTGTTTTTCTGGGGCCTACGGGCGTCGGAAAGACTCAATTAGCCAAAGTCTTGGCACAATACCTGTTTGATACTTCTGACGCCCTTATTCGCGTTGATATGAGCGAATACATGGAGAAATTTTCTGTTTCGCGTCTCGTCGGAGCTCCTCCCGGATATGTAGGATACGAAGAGGGTGGCCAATTGACTGAAAAAGTTCGCCGAAAACCCTATGCGGTTATATTACTCGATGAGATTGAAAAAGCACATCCCGATGTTTTTAATATTCTGCTTCAGGTAATGGATGAAGGTCGGCTGACCGACAGTCTGGGACGGAAAATAGATTTCCGTAATACCATTGTGATCATGACCTCAAATATCGGGACGCGACAGCTGAAAGAATTCGGTCAGGGAGTCGGTTTTTCGACACGCAAATCGGCAGACGAAGAAAACGAACATGCTAAATTTGTGATTCAAAAGGCTTTGAAGAGAGCATTTGCCCCTGAATTTCTTAACCGGGTTGATGATGTTGTAATATTTAATCCGCTCGAAAAAAGTCATATCGAGCAAATTATTGATATTGAGCTTAAAGGATTATACGAACGTGTTGAAACGCTTAAATATAAGCTTGTTATCACAGAGGCTGCTAAAAACTTTATTGCAGATAAAGGTTTCGATCCTCAATTTGGGGCAAGGCCATTGAAACGGGCGATTCAAAAATATCTCGAAGACGAGATGGCTGAAGCAATTATTGGTAACGATATCAGTGAAGGCGATACCATCAATATTGATCTGGATGAAACCAGGGAGAAGATCGCAGTCAGTATAATACCCAAAGTTTTTCTTTCAATCGAAGAAGAGAAAAGCGGCGAATAGCCGCTTTTCTCTTCTATATCAATTTTTTCTCATCTTTTTTTGCCTCTTCCCAATAAACATCCATATCCTCAAGGCTCATCTTGTGAAGAGATTTCCCTTTTAAAAGGGTTTGCTCTTCAAGATAGTTGAATCGTCTGATAAACTTCTGATTAGTCCTTTCAAGTGCACTTTCCGGATCGAGATCATACAATCGTGCTGCATTGACAACGGAGAAAATAAGGTCACCCAATTCGCACTCCATATTCTTTTGATTATTAGCGCGTACCTCAATCTCAAACTCTTTAAGTTCCTCCTTTACTTTGTCCCAAACCTGCTCCTTCTGTTCCCAGTCAAAACCCACACCCCTCGCCTTTTCCTGTATCCGGTTGGCTTTTACAAGAGCCGGAAGCGATGCCGGAACCCCTTCGAGTACACGTCGACCCCTATCCTTCTCTGTTAACTTTAGTGCCTCCCAATTCTCTTCGACTTCTCTGGCGTTGCTTACTTCAGTTGTGCTGAAAACATGAGGGTGACGGTATATTAATTTGTCTATCAAATTATTGATAACATCGCCTATATCAAAGCTATTTAACTCCGATCCGATTTTTGCGTAAAAAACAATATGTAGCAGCATGTCTCCAAGCTCTTTTTTTACCTCATTTAAATCGCTGCGGAGAATCGCGTCACCCAATTCGTAAACTTCCTCAATAGTCAGTTTGCGCAAAGATTCAAAAGTTTGTTTCTGATCCCATGGACATTTTTCACGTAATTCATCCATAATTTCCAGCAGTCGCTCAAACGACGCCATTTGCTCTTTTCTGGTTTTCACAATTTATCCGTTTTTTATTGCGACGAAGGTAAGAAAATTCATTAAAGCGCTCTTTGGGGACACCTCAAATAAATGTCAATCCCGAAAAAAGTGTTTATTTTGTAAGACCTAAAAAGGCAGAAATGATTGAGCATAGTTTTCAACTGGAAGGGATCGAACCAACAGAATTTTATGGTGTTAGAAATTCCAAAATGGAGTTGATCAGATCGTATTGCCCTAAGGTTTTGGTTGTAGCCCGTGGTCACACGATTAAAGTTAAAGGCGAAGAGCATGAAGTCAGCGATTTCATTCGTAAATTTCAGTTGATCATCGAGCATTACTACCATTTTAATGCACTTTCGGATGAGACGATTCATCAGATTATGATGGATGATATAAGCTCTCTGGATCAGAGTATCCAGAGCAACAGCGATGTCCTTCTCTTCGGTAATACAGGAAAACCGATCCGGCCACGAACTCCCAATCAACAAAAACTTGTTGACGAATGTAAAAAAGAGGATCTTTTATTTGCCATTGGCCCTGCAGGAACAGGTAAAACATATGTAGCTATCGCATTAGCAATAAGTGCATTAAAGAATAGACAAATTAAACGCATCATTCTTAGTCGTCCGGCTGTTGAAGCTGGCGAAAACCTGGGTTTTTTGCCGGGTGATCTTAAAGAAAAAATAGATCCGTATCTTCAGCCAATTTACGATGCTTTGTTGGATATGATCCCTCCCAAAAAGCTGGAGGAGTACCTGAAGGACGGGATTATTCAGATTGCTCCGCTGGCTTTTATGCGGGGAAGAACTTTAAGTAATGCTTTTGTAATTCTTGATGAAGCCCAAAATACAACCATTCCGCAACTAAAAATGTTTTTAACCCGTATGGGGCTGAATACTAAGTATATCATAACGGGAGACATCACCCAAATCGATTTACCAAGGAAACAGCATTCCGGTTTAATTCTGGCTTTGAAAATACTAAAAGACGTGGAAGGAATTTCTACGATCCATTTCGATAAAAGTGACATTGTAAGGCACAAACTGGTCAGAGAGATTGTTGATGCCTACGATCGTTACAATATCCTTCACAATGAAGATTATTAATAACTTTAAATACTGAATAAATGAGCGATGCAATTGTTTTTACCGATTATTTGTTTTCCGGACAGAAGAGTTTCTACAAAGGAAAAGTAAGAGATGTTTACAACATCAATAATGATTATCTGATCATGGTTGTAACAGACCGTATATCCGCCTTCGACGTTGTTTTGCCCAAAGGAATCCCGTTTAAAGGTCAGGTTTTAAATCAGATCGCTGCTAAATTTCTGGACGCCACTGTAGATATAGTGCCCAACTGGAAAATCGCCACTCCCGATCCAATGGTTACTGTCGGCCACTTATGTGAACCATATAAAGTTGAGATGGTTATCAGAGGATATCTGACTGGTCATGCATGGCGCGAGTATCGTGATGGAAAAAGAGTCTTGTGCGGTATTTCAATGCCTGAAGGGATGAAAGAGAGTCAGAAATTTTCCACTCCGATCATTACACCTACGACCAAGGCTGCCGAAGGCCATGACGAGGACGTTTCGCGTGAGGAGATTATTAAACAGGGACTTGTATCGACCGAAGAATACGAGATGCTCGAAAAATACACCTATTCGCTGTTTCAGCGAGGTACCGCCATGGCAGCTGACAAAGGTTTAATCCTTGTGGATACGAAATATGAATTTGGGAAAAAAGATAACAGAATTTACCTGATTGACGAAATCCACACGCCCGATTCATCACGATATTTTTATGCTGAAGGGTACGAAGATCGGTTGACCAAAGGAGAAAATCAGAAGCAGTTGTCGAAGGAGTTTGTCCGTCAGTGGCTGATCGAAAACGGTTTTCAGGGTCTGGAAGGACAGAAAGTTCCTGAAATGACAGATGACCTTGTCAATCAGATCTCTGAAAGGTATATTGAACTTTTTGAGAATATCACAGGCGATAAATTTGTCAAGGGAGATGTAGCCAATGCAAGTCAACGAATCAAAAATAATATTCAGCATTTCATTACTGAAAAAGCTAATTTAACAAGCTGATAATCACTATTTAATATTTGTAAAATGATGAAATCGAAGCAGTTTCTTATTATTGTTTTGATATTTGCCGGGACTGTTGTTTACGGACAAACAACAGCAGGCGTTGATATAGCTACTTTAGTGGCTAAAAATCAACCTGTTCCAACTTTTAAGTTTGAAATATCGAAAGGCAAACTCGTCTCAATCAACGATTACAAAGGGAAAGTTGTGCTGATCAATTTCTTTGCAACCTGGTGTGCCCCTTGCCGGAAGGAATTACCTTTGGTTCAGGAGCAAATATGGAACAAGCATAAAGAAAATCCTAAATTTGCGATGCTCACCTTTGGTCGCGAACAATCATGGGATGAAGTTTTAAAATTTGGAAAAGAACTGAACTTCTCCTTCCCTCTCCTTCCCGATCTCAAGCGAAAAGTATATGGCCTATTTGCAAAAGAAGGCATTCCAAGAAGCTATTTGATTGATGAGAACGGAAAAATCATATATCTGACTTCTGGGTTTGAAGAATCGCATTTCAATGAGCTTAAAGAATTTATAGACAGCTTATTAAAATAGTCTATTTAATTTTATAAATCATACCTTTACAGCAACAAAAAGAGCGGAAATCACAAGACTTCCGCTCTTTTGTTATCCACAGTTAGTGTATGTTTGTTTACGGCTATACTTCTTTCTGATCAGCTTTTTCATCAACAGCTGGTTCTTCAGGCTTTTCATCTTCAAAAATGAGTAAGCCTTTTTCATTCAGTAAATTATACCAGGATATGACTTTTTTCACATCAGAACCATATACGCGCGCCTTATCATAGTTCGGTAAAATTTCTTCGAAATATTTTTTGAGTTCTTCAGGAGATGATTTGGCATCAATGGCCTGACCACCGTTTTCCTTATCGAAAATCTTTCGCAATACCTTCTTTAACGGGATATCTTCCGTCAAGTTATAAATGGCGATATCTTCGAGAGTACTCATTTTTGCATCAGCGTAAGCTGTTGATTTTTTACCTGTTAGCAATGATTCAATCACCACATTGTTTTTACCTTCCGAAATCACTTTATAAAGTCCGGGTTGCCCGGTAATGGCTAAAATTCCTTTCAACATATGATCTAATCTTTATTTTTAGTATTGCGAAGGTAACAATTTTTCTTTTATAAATTGAATTGATGGATGAACCCTATTCGAAACGATCGTCCCGGCTGTTCAATATTTCCGAAATCGTAATAGGCTTTGTCGAAAAGGTTTGAAGCTTCCAGGTAAATATTTGTATTGTTTTTCGTCCAATGTAAACGACTATCAACCAAAACGAAAGGCTTGTATTCAACCTCATTTCCATATTTTGAGCCCTCCCAATTCGTGTATGATCCGTTTCTGTCCTGATAGGATATCTGCCAGTTAATCCCCACGTTTTTAACAACAGCATGTGAAAGACCAAGATCTATTTTATGATTTAAAAAATCAAGCACATACTTCGAAGAATATATTCCCGATTGCTTATCCTGCGTTAACCATGACCATGATAGGCTGATTGATTTGATAAACATTTTTCTATCAAAGAGTTTTTGAGGGTTGATTCTCGCTGAAAATTCAATGCCATCCGTATTTAACTCAGTGATATTCTGTGCATACCAGATGTTTTCATTTGTTTTTTTTATCCAGTCAATCATATTTTTTCCGCTTCGATGAAAATAGGCCAAATGACCATCAATTCCTTCTAACTGGTATTTCAACCCCGATTCCCAGGCAATCGCTTTCTCTGGCTGAAGAGAAGAATTGCCGATACTTGTAGGACTCGAATAATATAAGTCGGTAAATGTTGGCATCCGCAGTGATGAATTTATTGATGCATACCATTTTATAATGTTTGTAATGCTCCAGCTCAAGTCTATTCCCGGAAAGAAATTCCATCCTTTTCCCAAATGCGAGTTCCAATTAGCCATAACACCGGCTGATGCTGTGAATTTTTGTATATACATGGAGTGTTCGGCAAATAAACTCAAATTTGTTCGGGTATCTGATTTAGTGAACTCCTTTCCATTTTCCCCGGGAATAGGAATTGGGATTTCCAAAGATTTTCCCAAAACTGTACTCCAGATATTCTCGCTCCGAAAATCGGCTCCAAATGCCGTTTTTCCATATTTAGAACCGAACCAAACATTTAAATTGGTACCATAAACATCTGTAAGATGAAAATTATGACCTTTATACCATGAAGGAATTAATTCGGGATACCTGAAAAGCTCGAAACGATCCTGATTTCTACGCCAATAGACTGAAGGTGTAAAATGTACTACATCGCCTGTTTCCATTTTAACGGAGGCAAATGACGTTTTTACTTGTTCAAATTGGTCGGGATATGCAGGCGTATAAAAACTATTAGCACCGAAAGCTCTGTCGGTATGACCTAACTGCCAATCAAGTGAACCGACTTTCGTAGCCAACTTTCCCTGATAAAATGCATCAGTTATCTTAAAATCAGTGTTTTTGATGTAGCCGTCAGAACTTCGGTGGTCAACAGAGACAAAATTTCTCAATTTTCCGGAAACAAAAGTTCCTGAGATTCCGGCATCATAATAGCCGTTTTCTCCGCCATTTACACGAGCTTTGAGGTTTGAATTGTCTGATGTACCTGTGATGATGTTGATGGCGCCACTGAAGGCGTTAAGCCCGTAAATGCGGGAGGCGGGACCTTCGAGAATTTCGATCCGTTCGATGGCATCGAAACTAACCGGTAGATTAAGGGAGTGGTGACCGGTTTGCGGATCATTGATATTGATTCCGTTAAGAAGGATAAGTACCTGATCGAATGAACCCCCGCGAATACTGATGTCGGCTTGCACACCATAGTTTCCGCGCTGCCTGACATCGACATTTAATGCATATTCGAGCAAATCCTGAAGACTTTGCACGGGTGCCGATTGAATCTCGTCCTTCCCGATTACTTTGACGATACGTGCTACCTGCGAGAAGACGACAGGAGCCCGTTGTGCGCTGACCACAACCGCTTCAACTTCAATATCTTTCATTGAGTTGATTGTGTCATGTCCGACAACCATCATGTTTCTTTCAGCATTTGAAGGGATTGCGAAAAGTAAATAGGTAACACTTAAACATCCTATTCGTACTGCTTTGTGCATACTTTGGAAAGCAGAATACCCTTTTCTTCCAAATTTTTTGAAAGTTGTAACATGATCCGTCCGGCGCACCAGACTTTTTTGATTCATAGAAAATTATTTTAAAATTAAACAGCACAAAGTTATTCAAACATTTTATTTTCTTGTTTCGATTAGTCATTTTTGCAGAATGAGAGGAAATGAACTAAACTATAAATAATGAAAACAAACCGAAGAGATTTTGTGAAGATGGGAACTGTAGCCGGAATGGGGATTACAGGTATGGCTTTAACAAATCATGAAGCATTTGGTCAATTAAAGGAAAAGAATAAAGAATCGGTCAAGCATGACCCCAATATTGTAAGGGTTGGTTATATTGGTCTTGGAGGTCGGGGAAGCGGTCATGTACATGATTCAATAACTGTTGGTGGTATTGAAGTTGTTGCAATATGTGATATTAATCAGGAAGCAATCGAAAACGTTAAAAAAATTGTTGCAGAAAGCGGAATGAAACCTCCTAAAGCTTATACAGGAAGCGATCACTCCTACGAGGAGATGCTTAAAAATGAGCAGCTTGATGCAGTTATTATTGCAACACCATGGGAATGGCATGTTCCAATGGCAATTGCCTCTATGAAATCCGGTGTTCCTTATACAGGTGTGGAGGTGTCTGCTGCCAATACGCTTGAGGAGTGCTGGGATTTGGTAAATGTCCACGAACAAACGGGAAATCAGGTGATGATCCTCGAAAATGTATGTTACCGGCGCGATGTAATGGCAATCCTAAATATGGTACGTACCAACCTGTTCGGAGAGTTGATCCATTGTCGTTGCGGGTATGAACATGACTTGCGAGGCGTAAAGTTTGATTTGAATACCAATGATTTGAAGATAGGAAAAGAGGCTCAT
This sequence comes from Bacteroidia bacterium, assembly GCA_026391655.1. Classification (GTDB taxonomy): domain Bacteria; phylum Bacteroidota; class Bacteroidia; order Bacteroidales; family Prolixibacteraceae; genus JAAFHB01. Next base: position 13,639 of record JAPLDR010000091.1, read on the forward strand.
TCTGAAGCACAATGGCGTGGTCTTCATGCTGTGCGACGTAATGGCGACCTCTACCCTACTCATGGACTCGGACCTGTTGGGGTTTATCTTGATATTAACCATGGTAACCGGTTTCTGACCCTCTCTGCAATGGCAACGAAATCCAGAGGATTAAGCAAATTCATTGATGATCATGTTGCTAAAGATCATCCTTATCACAATCTGAGCTTTAATCTTGGTGATATTGTCACCTCGATGATTAAATGTGCGAACGGAGAAACGATTATTGTTACGCATGATACAAACCTACCGCGTCCCTACTCTTTGGGATTCCGTGTACAGGGGACAAATGGTCTATGGAAAGGCGAAGGGGGTGGAAACTGGCAGGATGCAGGTGAGCAGATTTATGTTGAAGGTCAAAGCAAGCCCCATGTGTGGGACAAAGCTGAAGATTGGTTGAAGAAGTACGATCATCAGTATTGGCGCGAAAAAGGTGAACAGGCAACCGGGGCTGGTCATGGCGGAATGGACTTTATTATGCTGAACGATTTTTTTGATGCTGCGCGTAGTAAAAAACCAGTTCCGCTAGATGCTTATGATGCTGCGGCGTGGAGCGCCGTCTCAGCCTTATCGGAGATGTCGGTAGCAAGAGGTGGAGCGCTCGTTGATTTTCCAGATTTCACACGCGGACAATGGATTAAGCGACAATCAGCTTTTGCCCGTGATACTCAGTTCCCGGTAGCGCCCGAACGCGATTTTGTCAATAAACTGTTTTAAAATGACTTGGAAAGCTATTTAAAATAACCGGATGACTTTTCATGGTCTGGAAAGTTATCCGGTCACTTATATTTTTAAAAATTATTTTCCTGACTAATTACGGTGGGTTCTCCGCCATTCTTTTCCTTGTTCGTCCTCATTATGAGGATTTTCAGGATGTGCTGATGTCGCCATCGCCGGCTGGCTTTTCATTAATACCATCATTGTTGCTGCAGACAAGGCATACAACCCGGCTTTATTTAAAATCTCGCGCCTACTAATCAATTTTGTATTGCCTGTAGATTGACGCATTGGTTTATTTG
>JAPLDR010000091.1:14743-73369 GCA_026391655.1 Bacteroidia bacterium
TTTATTTGCTTTTGAGTAATCTTCTGGCTTCATGGTAATCTTATTGATTTTTCAATTACAAATTAAGTAAATTTTTTCTGATTTTAATGACTTACGTAAAAATATATTTTACGGCAGGAGATCCAGAGTCGTAGAATCGGCTATAAATGTGACTTTCAGTCTTAAATTTAGTCAATTACATGCCATAAACTGAATAGATAAAGATGTTCGCATTTTCTGTTATAACCAGAAAACGTGTTAATTAATTGATCTAATCCCTTCTCCCCAGAAAAATCATTACGTAGTACAGCAACGTGGCCAACGAGCCTAAAGCCGCTATAATGTAAGTATAACCGGCCCATTTTAAAGCATCCTCAGCCTGAAGTTGCGTTTGAGAATTGGTTACACCTGAGGATCTGATCCATGTCATAGCACGATTGCTGGCATTGATCTCGACCGGCAACGTGATAAAACTAAATAACGTTGTCAATGCAAAAAGAAAAATGCCTGCCAGCAAAATTGCCGGAAAAGTAGTTACCATCAGAATTCCTGCCAACAAGACCCATTGCATCCATTTTGATGTAAAGCTCACTACTGGAACAAGGTTTGATCTCAATCCAAGCCATTGATATGCAACTGCATGCTGTAAGGCGTGACCACATTCGTGTGCCGCAACAGCAGCAGCAGCAACGTTTTGTCCATAGTAAACCGCTTCGCTCAGATTGATTGTTTTATTGGCCGGATTGTAATGGTCGGTAAGCTTTCCTTCAACCGATTCAATCGTAACACCAGGTATTCCATTATCGCGTAACATTTTCTGCGCCACATCTTTGCCCGACATTCCGTTTGATGTCGGAATCTTTGAATATTCTTCGAAACGGCGTTTCAACTGATTGCTGATCAACCAGCTTGCCAGCGCAAAAACAATTAATATTACAAAACCTACTAGCATGGCTTAAAATTTAATTAATTTCAATTTTAGTAATTTACTATCAAATTTCCGGCCAAAATACCTTTACTGCAAAAATGGCAGGAGAAATAAAAAAAGGTTAAAGTTCGATAATTAGAATTGGGCCAATTAAAATGTGAAGATAAAAAAATGAAAAAAATTGCCGATTTGTAAATAGGCGAATACAGTTATCCGGAAAAGAAATATTTCTTAGCAATGTCTCAACTTTGATTTATCAAACAATTGATCTTTTTATCGTATTGATTTAGAGTCGGTCGGGTTAAAATTAGCACCTGCAACACCGCCCGAAATAATAAATTTCATCGCTTCGGTTGGTGGAATCGAAAGTGGCTTTATACTTGATGCCGGAACAAAATAGATCTCGCCTGAAAATCCGTAGGAGAAAGGGAAGTAAACCGTAATAACTTCAACATTATCAATATTTATCGGAACATCTCGTGTTACGAATCCCATTTTCCATAAATTATTCTCTTTATTGATCAAAACCATCACTGGTCGGTGAAATTTTCGCTCTTTACCGATAAATGCCGAAAATAAATCGTTGATTGAAGAGTAGATCAACTTTAGAAAAGGCGTTTTGGTGAGAAGCCGGTTAATGATTTTTTTAATTGGTCTGGCTAAAATGGTCTCTCCAATCATTCCCAACAAAACCAGAAATACAAAAATAATAAGAATCCCTAAACCGGGGGTTTTAATCTTAAAGTGTTCAACAAGATAGGTGGATAATAACCCATCTGTAAACATAAAAATTCTATAAACGATATAACCCGTTATCACTAAAGGAGCTACGAGTAGGAGTCCCTGAATAAAATAGGTAAACAATCTCTTCATGCAAATTGGCGATTTATTTTACCGCCCAAAGATACGAAAAACTAATAAGTGATCCCCTGCCGTTTGTCGCAACAGGAAAAGATCATAGTCAACAACATCTTAAAAGGGGTAACCGATTCAACCGAATGAACAATGCCTGCGGGTAGAATGATACAATCACCTGTTTTCATGTCGTTTTTTCCTTCACCAATCAAGAAGACGCACTCACCATCAACTACCTGAACAAGAGCATCAAATGGCGCAATATGCGGACTTAATCCTTGCCCTTTATCGAAAGCAAAAAGGGTAATCGTTCCAGTCTCTTTTTTGATAATTGTTTTGCTGACCACCGAATTGTCGGCATAAATAATGTGATCTGCTAATCTGAATAATGTTGATGATTCCATAGTATTAAAGTGAAAAGTTTAAAGAAAAATAGTCTTTAGTGTGAAGTTTAAGGAGCGATCGAAAAATAAGTTATTTAAAATTTTAGCGTAAAGTTTAAGTATTTACGTTCTTTAGACTAATTAAATCCACTCTTGGCTAAGGATTTCACCCCTGATGCTTACCGTAATTGCTTTTACCGGAACCTTCCTTGCGGCACGGGAAATGGCCATTTCAACAAGCTGAAGAAGTCCGCCGCAACAGGGTACTTCCATGATCAACACCGTAATGGTATTCACCTTTGCACTTTCGATTAGTGCGATAAACTTTTGTAAGTAAATCTCTTTGCCCTGATCAAGCTTAGGACAGGCAATGACCAGCGTCTTGTTTTTAAGCCAGTTTTGATGAAAATCACCAAGTGAGAAGGCACTACAGTCGGCTGCCACCAACAGATCTGAACCAGCAAAGTGCGAGGCTCCTGGATTAATTAAATGAAGCTGAACCGGCCATTGACGCAATTGAGATTGTAATGATCCATTGGGCTGATGATCAGCCATTTTTATTTCGGCAGGATTGAAAATCACAGTTTTTGAACCCGGACATCCACCATTACAGCCAGCCCCGGCACTCGTATTATCTGGCTGATGAACAGCTTTTTTTACTTCGTCTACCATGAAATCAAGTTTTGATTCGTTTGCAATAAGATATGCCATCCCTTGTTTTAAAAACACGGTTTCGTTGTGTTCGCGCAAATGTCGCAGATGTGCGACAACAGTATTAAAGCCTTTGGACACCATGATTCCCATCACTTTTGCTTCATCGTATGGCTCAGCTTCACGTCTTTCGATTGTAATCGCTCCTTCAGGACAATGTCCAATACAAGCTCCAAGACCATCGCACATTAAATCACTGACTAATCTAACTTTACTATCAATTATCTGAAGTGCACCTTCATGACAGTTAGGAACACAAAGACCGCATCCCGTACATTTGTCATCATCAATTTTAATAATATCACGTTCCATTTTTACATTTTTAAATAAACAAATTCTGTGAGAACCTTTGGAGCATTTTTCTTATCGATGATCTTAGATTATTTAATGACAAAAATAGGGTGGTCTTTTCAATAAGAGTGTAACATGTGTGACACTCTTACTATATTTGTCAAAAAAAAGATATTTGAAGTGTTAAAAGTGTCACCAATATTCAAAGAATTAGAAATAGAGGAGATTAATTCGCTGATAAATAATTGTTCACATCAGATTAAACAGTTTTCGAATAAAGAAGTTCTGGCTTATTCCGGAGAAAAGGTTGAAAAAGCGATGATCGTACTTGAGGGAAAACTTCAGGGTGAAATGATCGATTTTGCCGGAAACAGCCTGAAAATTGAGGAGATTGACCCTCCCCAAATGGTTGCAGCAGCATTTCTTTATGGGCCACAAAGCATTTTTCCTGTCAATTTGTCGGCATTGTCTGAAGGTAAAATACTGATTATCTATAAGAATGACTTCACGAAGTTGTTATCATCCGATCAGCGTGTGTTAAAGAACTACCTTAATATTGTGTCCGGCAAAGCTCAGTTTTTATCACAAAAAATTACATTTTTGAGTTTTAGAACCATCAAAGAGAAAATTGCTTATTATTTACTACAGAATTATAAAACAGGTAATCAGATTGTAATAATAAATCAAAGTCAAACTGGATTAGCCGGGATGCTTGGCGTGGCACGTCCTTCTCTTGCACGGACGATCGGTGAAATGGAGGCAGAGCAGCTAATCAGGTGGGATAGGAATCAGGTTGCGATTCTTGACCTTAAATCACTTCAGTCAATACTAGGAAAGTAATCATGGAAAATCTTAAATTTCAGGATTATATCGAAAAAATGAACCATTGGGGAAAGCAACAGAAGCCCTTTATTTTCATCCTGGATTTCGAATTGAAACACCCGATCGTTTTACCATTACATGAAGCTGCAGAAAACGGGATCAATTTCATATTTAACAATCTTAAAAACCTTGATATTCAGAATATTAAGAAAAGAGAATTTACTTTCAGAAAGTTCCCTGTTTGTTTTCCGATCTACAAAAAATCATTTGACCTGATTTTACATGAAATTAAATTGGGGAATTCTTTTCTTGTCAACCTTACATTTCCGACATCTATCGAAACAGATCTTTCTTTGGAAGAAATTTTTCAACGAAGCGAAGCCCCTTACAAACTGTTATTTAAAGATAAATTCGTTGTTTTTTCGCCGGAACTTTTTATTAAAATCAGTGACGGTACAATTTCTTCCTATCCGATGAAAGGAACCATTGATGCTTCAATTCCAGATGCTGAAACAAAGATTTTGAATGACCTCAAAGAAACCGCTGAACACCATACGATTGTAGACCTGATCAGAAACGATCTTTCGTTGGTTGCCACAAATGTGAAAGTCAAAAAATTCAGATTCCTCGATAAAGTTAAAACCCAGGATAAAACATTACTTCAGGTAAGCTCCGAAGTAACCGGACAGCTCCCGGATGACTATCTTAGTCATCTGGGAGATATTCTCTCAAAATTGCTTCCGGCCGGATCAATTTGCGGTGCTCCTAAAAAGAAAACGCTTGAAATTATCAGTAAATCAGAGATCTATGATCGAGAATATTATACAGGAGTTTTCGGAATTTTTGATGGTAAAGATCTGCAATCTGCTGTAATGATAAGATTTATCGAAAAGAGCGATGAAAAGTTTATTTTTAAGAGCGGAGGTGGAATCACCTTTTTGAGTGATCCGGAAAAAGAATATCAGGAATTAATTGATAAAGTGTATGTGCCAATTTATTGAGACGATATGCTATGAAGGAGGCCGTTTTCAACGGATTGGATTGCATAACGAACGGTGCAACCGAACCCGCAACCATTTTTTTGGTTTGCGACCAAACCTTCAGCTTGAATTGTATCTTACGGTTCCGGCACATTTAAAAAATGAAATCGTAAAATGCAATATCACATATGGAGTCGAAATTATTAGTATAACATACGATTTATATAAAATCAGGCCTGTCAACTCGCTTCAAATAGTCACAGATAATGAGATTGATTATTCTTTCAAATATGCCGACAGGACTAAATTAAACGCTCTTCACAAGTTGCGCGGTCAATCAGATGATATTCTGATTGTTAAAAATGGTTTTGTCACAGACACCTCCTATGCGAATATTATTTTCAGTAAAGATGAGAAATGGTATTCGCCACAAAATCCTTTGCTTAGAGGAACCCGGCTCGAAAGTTATCTCAGCGAAGGTATAGTCACTCCTGCCCTTCTTCACCCTGAAGATTTACATCTTTTTTCAGAAGCGCGTATCATCAACGCGATGATTTCGATCGAAAATTCCCCGGTTTTACTGATCGGAAACATCAATATTTAATTTAGAATATTTCAAAATAGAGTCAAAAAGCCCCTTCTACTCTCCTTTTTGAGAACATTAGTATTTTCCTGTTGTTTAAATGTACAGTTTTAAGCTTTGAAAAGAAGTTTGGAACCGTGTCAAATTATTCAATCCCAATTTTGGGTCATAAAATTTATTGAATTGTGGTATAAGCAATAGTCAATGATAATTAAACAATTGACTATCAGCATAAAAGTTAAAAGATTCTTATATGAAAGGAAAAAAAACGTTGCGAATCACTTTGCTACTCTTGTTCAGTACATCCGTTTTTATGATTTTTCAGATCCGATGCAGACATGACGGGCTTAATGTTGCAGCACTTGATAAAGTTTGTTACCAGACAGAGATTGGTCCAATATTTTTAAGAAGCTGTGCAACAACTGGTTGTCATGATTCGCAAAGAGGAAAAGGTGGATATTCATTTACGGATTACACTTCTGTTATGAAGGCGATAACACCGTTTAAAGCACAAAACAGCACTGCATATAAAGCGATTACAGGAAAGGGATTTGTACAATTAATGCCTCCGGACGGAGCCTTATCCGAAAATGAAAGAATTTTAATCCGGGTATGGATTGATCAGGGAGCTGAAAATACGACTTGTACTACAACTGGAGGTATTACAACCGGAACCGGTGGTAATACTCTTGGAACCCTGGCTAATAAGGTTTGTTTTCAGCGTGATTTGCTTCCAGTCTTACTCTCTTCATGTGGAATTACCGGATGTCATGATCAAACTACGCATAAATCGGGATATAACGTCACAAGTTATGCAACCGTAATGAGTAATCTGGTGAAAGCAGGATCGCCAACAACAAGTAAACTTTATACCGTAATCAGCGGAAGTCCTTCATCAGAAAATTTTATGCCTCCAAAACCTTATACAGCCATTTCTACTGCTGTAAAAGATAGTATTTACAACTGGATTAAAAACGGTGCCCTTAACGATGTATGTACCACATTATGTGACACTACTGGAGTTATTACATATCAAAACCAAATTAGTGCATTAATTTCGAAGAACTGTATTTCGTGTCATACTGGCACAAATGCCAGTAAAGGGATATTACTCGATACTTATACCGGAGTTAAGACATACCTTGATAATGGAAAGTTATTGGCGGCAGTTAAGGGAACCACAATACAAATGCCTCCAGGTTATAAAATTACCAGCTGTGAACTTAGGGAAATTGAACTTTGGAAAGCGAATGGCGCAAAACAGAATTAACTCAAAAATATGAAGAAATTAGTTTTACCGATTGTGTTTTTTATCCTGGCGGGTTGTTATTACGATAGTGAGGAAGCCTTATATGGCAAACCAGGCACAGGAGTTTGTGATACTTCTGTTACTAAATTTAGTACTCAAATTAAACCAATACTGAGTTCCTATTGTTTAACATGTCATTCGAATTCCGTAGCACTATCCAGTGGTGGAGGAATTAAACTTCAGGATTATGCTAATGTCAAAACTTACGCTGATAATGGCAGGCTAAAAGGTTCAATTGAACATTCATCAGGCTTTTCAGCAATGCCCAAGGGTGGTGGAACACTCAGTAGCTGCGATATCTCAATTATTAATGCCTGGATTACAAAAGGCGCGTTAAATGACTAATACTATGAAAAACAAATTATTGACTTCGTTATTTATTTTGGGGATGATTGTTATTTATTCTATTCCGGCTAAAAGTCAGGATCTGGATGCTTTACTCGAAAAAGAGACAAAGCCCCAAACAACTTTAGCTACGGCAACATTCAAGTCCACAAGGATAGTAAATGGTCATTCTATTGAGCGAATGAAAAAGAAGCAACTCGAATTCAGGGTCTCCCACCGTTTTGGGGAATTTAATACCGGATCTTACAATTTTTGGGGCCTCGATCAGGGTACAATCCATTTAGCGTTGGAATACGGTCTGACTGATTGGTTAGAAGTGGGAATTGGTCGCAGTACCTACGAAAAGACTTTTGATGGTTTTGGAAAGGTCTCTATTCTGAGACAAAGTAGCGGAGCGAAAAATATGCCAATTCATCTTTCTTATCTGTTAAGCACTGAGGTCATTTCGTCGAAAGCAAATCCGGCAATGACAAATGATTTCTTTTCACGAATGTCATTTATTCAGCAAATTCTGATTGCAAGGAAACTCAATGAGAGTTTATCGTTACAATTAACGCCTACATTTATTCACCGGAACCTGGTTCCTACAGAATTGGATAAAAATGACCTTTTCGCTTGCGGAATTGGCGGTCGGTACAAATTATCAAAGCGCATTGCATTTAATGTAGAGTATTACTATGTCTACAGACCTAATGCAAGTTCTTTACCTGTAAATTATTACAATCCTTTATCGGTTGGTATTGATATTGAAACGGGAGGTCATGTTTTTCAGATTATGGTGACAAATGCCCAGGCAATGCGTGAAGGTGGTTTTATCGGCAAAACAACGGGAAGCTGGAACAATGCCGGTATTCATTTGGGATTCAATATTTCAAGAGTTTTTTCATTTACTAAATAACAAATACATTGATTATGAATAAATTAATACTTTGTTTTGCGCTCAGTTTGTTTTTTTTTAATGCCGGGGCACAAAGCCGTTTCTTTACCAAAGATGCAAAAATCAACTTCAACTCCTCCACTTCACTCGAAGATATTGTAGCAGAATCAAATCAGGCAACGACGTTTATCGATATTGATAAAAACGAAGTAGCTTTTTCGGTGTTGACCACTTCATTTAAGTTCCGCAGGGCATTAATGGAAGAGCATTTTAACGAGAATTATATGGAGTCGGCTAAATTTCCGAAAGCAAAGTTTACCGGAAAGATCATCTCACCAATTGATTGGAAAAACGAAAAACTGGTTGTTGTAGATGTCAAAGGTCAATTAACCATGCATGGTGTGACTAAAGAGGTGACCTTAAAGGCTCTGATAACTCCGGGAAAAGGTAAAGTTGTTGCTGCTGCAGAACTTAAAGTTACCCCCGAAGATTTCGCAATCGCCATTCCATCTGCTGTAAGGGATAAAATTGCCAAAGATGTTACGATTAAAATAGATGCCGTTTATGCACCTTATCAACAATAACTATGATTAAGCGAAAAACGCTCCGTATACTTTTATGGATTATTCTGGCAGGAATAGTGGTAGCGACCTCTGCAGTTTATTACGTTTTTAACAAACCACGCCGAAACATTTCGAAGGAAAGTGCAGTGTACACTATGGAGGCCAAACAACTGATCTCTGAATTTAAAAAGGACGAAGATTCGGCAACGAAAAAATACCTTGATAAGACGATCACTGTTAAGGGTGAAATTAAAAGTATCAGAACTTTGGATAACCAAAGTAAGGTATTTAGTCTTGAGGATGAAATGGAAGGGGTAAGCTGTACTGTTGATAGCGCCGATGTTGTGAAGAATTACTCAAAACTTACCCAATTTACGAAAGGTTCAAATGTTACATTTAAAGGGCGCTGTTCCGGAATGTTAATGGATATTCAAATCATCAATTGTGTGCCGGAATAGAAAAAAATAAATAACCCATTGAAATACATAGAAATAACTCAGGCAGATAAAAATGTGTGAGTTTTTTTTATTTCTTTTTTGAAATATTTTGATGAATTTAGTTGCGATCATTTGTTTTGAATTTCATTATTTTGAATCGACATAAAATGAATACAAAAACATTACCACAAAACATTAAAATTGGAGGATTTTCCGCTTTTACGTTCAAAACACTGTTGATTGGAGCATTATGTCTATTATCTTTGGAAAATAACGCCCAAGCCAGGACTGGAAGAGAATCTGGCAAATCAGAAAGAGTGATCTCATTTTCGGGATACGATTGGTTAGTTAAATCATCCCGTAACTCAATTTCAGGAACAACAGGTCCGGGAAATAACTATTTTTCCGATTCGAAAAAAAATGTTTGGGTAGATAAAAACGGGTGGTTACATTTGAAAATTTCCCGGAGAAATGGCAAGTGGTATTGCGCGGAAGTGGTCCTCAGGAAATCATTAGGTTACAAAAAATACATTTTTCAGGTAAGTGGCCGGGTTGACCAGTTTCATCCGAATGTAGTCGGAGGATTGTTTACCTATCTTGAGGGAACCGACCACCCGGAAGAGATTGATATCGAGTTTTCAAAATGGGGCGATGAAAAGAAGGTAAACGATACTCAATATTCGATTCAGCCAACTGATATTCAAGGAAATACTAATATCTTTAGTCTTAATTTGAATGGAGATGCATCCACTCATTCATTCGATTGGAAGCCGGGAAAAGTAGATTTTACAAGTTATCATGGACATTATTTTTCACTCCCTGCCGAAAGTACATCGATTATCCGCAAATGGAGTTACTCAGGAAAAGATGTACCGGCCGATCAAAACGGAAAAATCCATATTAACTTATGGCTTTTTCATCGTGATATGATTAATCCTTCTGATCATCCTGTAGCCGAAATGATTATTAAAAATTTTCATGCATTTTGATTGACAGATAACTTTTATTTAACCTTCCTGTTTCAACATAAAATTGTTTTTAACGTTATATAGACATCATCAAATAGAATTCTGAATGTCTGAACAAAATTATCTTTTGAATATTCCCGAAACGTCTAATAAAAGAATTGTTATCGTCGGTGGCGGATTTGGCGGACTGAAACTTGCGCTTAAACTCTATAAAAAGAACTTTCAGATTGTTTTACTCGATAAAAACAATTACCATCTTTTCCAGCCATTGCTATACCAGGTAGCGATGTCTGGTCTCGAACCCAGTGCCATATCTTTTCCCCTGCGTAAAGTCTTTCAAAAGACAGGGATTCACTACCGTATGGCTGAACTTGAGACTATTATTCCCGAAAAGAATGAACTGGTGACAGACATTGGCCGACTAAAATACGATTATCTGGTTTTGGCCACTGGCGCGAAGACAAACTTTTTTAATCAGGAAAAGATTGAAAAATATACGCTTCAAATGAAGTCTGCTCCAGATGCACTTTATATTCGGAACCGAACGCTCGAAAATTTCGAAAAAGCGCTGAATAAATGCAACGAAGAGGATGTTAAGTCCTATCTGAATGTTGCCATAATAGGAGGAGGACCAACTGGTGTTGAACTGGCTGGTGCAATGGCGGAGATGAAAAAGTATGTTTTGCCGAAAGATTACCCGGAGCTCGATATGCGTAATATGAAGATCATGCTTTATGAGGCCTCTCCCCGACTTCTTGCCGGAATGTCAGATACCGCATCAAAAGTCGCAAATGAGTATCTGTTAAAACTTGGCGTTGAAGTGCACACGGGAACCCCGGTTCTTGATTATAATGGCCAAACACTTTTTTTACCTGACGGAATAAGCGTTGACGTTAAAACGGTAATCTGGGCAGCAGGAATCACTTCTGCCAGAATTGATGGGATTGATGAATCGGCTTATGGACGAAATAACCGCTTGTTGATCAATTCATACAATCAGATTTTGGGCTACCAGAATATATTTGCATTAGGCGATAATTCGCTAATGATCGATTCATTGCATCCAAATGGGCATCCTCAGGTCGCACAGGTAGCTTTGCAACAAGCTCATTATTTATCTTCAAATATAAAGAGGATCATTCAGAATAAGCCGTTAAGACCTTTTCATTACATCGATAAAGGCTCGATGGCTACTGTTGGGCGACACCTCGCAGTTGCCGATTTGCCATTTGCTAATTTTAAAGGATATTTTGCCTGGTTACTTTGGTCAGTTGTACACCTTCTGTCGATTGTTGGGGTTAAAAACAAGGTATTTGTATTGCTAAACTGGTCGTGGAAATACATCACTTACGATCAATCACTGCGACTTCTCGTGAAGCACAAATCAAAAAATTAATATAAATACCTGATTAGAAGGCAATACCAATACTTATCCCACCACGATACCAGGGATATTGCAATTTACTTGCATTAATAAAGACCTGGTTATTCGCCTTTTTCACAGTAAGCCAGTTCTCAATAAAAAATGGTAATCCGGCGACTGCATCTTTGAAATCGGCCTCAATGTTATCGGCATCTGCATTATTTTTTGAAGTAGAAGTAATTTTGCCGTTTGCAAGCCCTCCTTCCAATCCCAAAAAGTAAAGATCAAGCGTCACCCTTTTTGTGATAAGAAACTGTACACCAAACTGAACGCCCAGGTTGAACGTGTTGATACTTCCGGTTATATCTCCCTTGTAAATGTTTTTTTGATTATTAATACCCTCATAATTGGCATTTCCTTTGATTTGCTGGTATTTAAGATATGGCTCAATATAGAACCCTTTCGGAAGTATTTGATAACCATAATAATAGCGGTAAGCAGCCCGAATGTGCATTGTACTAAATTCTGCCTTCTTCAACTTTGAATTGTCGTTAATTGCATTTTTACTGATAATCTGCCCTTGAATTGGAAACCCAACTCCCAGTGTTAAAGAGTTCTTCGGGCCAATCATCCTTTCGTATTCAAATGAAACTGACTGAAAAGGAATATCCATGGGTAAAAACTTCAGCACATTTTTTCTAAGAGTAACAGAATCTTGTTCCAACGTAGTACCAGGTTTTTGTTCCTGTGTAAATCCGATGAATGCATATCCGACTAAGGCAATTATCATCAATAATCTTTTCATGATAATATTAGGGCTGATTACTTTTGTGATAAATGAATTCGCAAAAATACAATTCTGAATATGAATATGGGTTTTTATTAAAGAAATAATCGGCTCCGGACTGAAATCTGATCTATCTGTAAAAAGTGCACTCATGACTGTCATGTTTTTTAACATGGTAAAAGTATTAACAAAACAAGTCATGTAGTGTAGGATAAAGACTAATTGTTAATAGGGAAAAGACTGAAATTTTTGTAGTATAATTCTTACTCTTTGTAGGATAAAACCTACATAGAGTTATGCAAGATGAGGTAAAATTACCTGTCTTGCATAACCAATCAATTGAATGGGATACCTTTATATTAAAAGTATCCCATGATTCTAAAGTTTTTAACCTGAAATTAGAGTGTTAGTAAGTGCATAAATCACGGTGAGGTGATAAAACTAACCTGATTACTGTAAGCTGTTCCCGCACTGTTTGTAGCATAAGCCCTTAAGTAATAAGTTGTATTTACATCAAGACCAGTTATATTGCTCGTGAAACTGCCAATACCTGTACCATTGATTGTTTTAGTATCGGCTATTGTCGGGTTCTGTGATTTACTCCAGCAGACTCCGCGTGCGGTTACTGCTACACCGCCATCCTTACTGATTATCCCTCCACAATTTGCCGAGGTTGATGTAAGGAGAAACAATGGAGCCGTAGTAATTTCAGGTACTGATGGCAAAGTCAGGAAACTAATTTGTGCCCCATAGGTTGTACCAAGAGAATTCGTCGCATAAGCTCTTACATAATAGGTCGTGTTAGGCATAAGGGCGGTCAGATAGCTGAAAAACGCATTGCTTATATCATCACGGGTTTTACTGTTTGCAATGGTGGGGTTCTGAGTGGTACTCCAACAAACTCCTACTGCTGTTATTGTTACGCCACCGTCGGATGTAATTATACCGCCACTTATTGCTGATGTTGCAGTGATGGCTGACACTGAGATAGTGGTTAACTCAGGAGGGGATTTTAATGTTAAAAAACTACTTGCAGAAGAATAGGATGTTCCAATACTATTTGTGGCGTAGGCTCTGACATAGTAATTCAAATTTGGAGATAATCCTGTAATGCTGCTTGTAAAACTACCTGTGCCAGACCCATCTATGGTTTTATGGTCTGCTATTGTTGGGTCCGGACTAGTACTCCAGCAAACTCCACGTGATGTTACACTTGCACCCCTGTCACTCGTAATATTAACATTGCATTTGACCGATGATAGCGTGATATCTGTTATTCCAGACATCGTCAAAACCGGAGTTGAAGCCAAAGTAGTAGAAGATAACTCGGTTCCATAAACAGTTCCTACACTATTGGTGGCATATGCCCTGTAATAATATGTCGCACTCGGAATTAATCCGCTGATGGAACTGGTGAAACTTCCAATCCCTTTACCATCAGTAGTTTTTTGATCTGTAATTGTCGGGGTATGAGATGTACCCCAGCAAACTCCGCGAGCTGATATAGAATCTCCGCCGTCGGAAGAAATCTCAGTTATAATCGTGGATGTGGAAGCCGTTGTATTCGTTAATGTTGAAACTTTAATCGTTGGAAGGTTCTTAACGACCTCTTCTTTTACGATACTTTTTTTACAACCAAACAAAAGAAGTATTAGTAGTCCGGTCAATAGAGCCGGGTAGATTGCTGATTTTATCTTCATGACTTCAGTTTAATAAATAAAAAATATCAGTTAAGAATTGAAATTCAATAAGTTATCAGTAATGAAATTTATTTGTTCCAATAATTTACCTGTTCCTGAACTTTGAACAATGAATCATAAGAAGGTGCAAAGATACTAAGAAAATCATTAATTACTTGATTTTCTTAGTATTTTCTTGTTTTCTATCAAATTAAAAGGCAATTCCAATACTTATCCCTCCGCGAAGCCATGGATAAGGGACACTACTTGCTTTTACACCAATCGTTTTCTTATCCGATGATTGGGTTACGGTGAGTTTATCTCCGATAAAAGATGGCAAATCGGCGATAGCATCGTCTATATTGGCCTTTAAATTGGCCGCATTTGGATCTGCTAATGATTCTGATATTACGGTAACATTCCCACTCAACAAACCAGCTTCCAATCCTAAAAAGTAAAAATCGAGCGAGACCCTTTTGGCAATCAAAAACTGTGCGCCTAACTGAAATCCAAAATTCATTGTATTGAGATTCAAATCAAGTGTACCTTCAAAGGGTTTTGTTGTACTGGTACTCTTGATACCAGCATTCCCTGTAATCTTCTGATATTTCAGATAAGGCTCAATATAAAATCCTCTCGGAAGCATACTCTGCCCGCCATAATGACGATAAGCAGCCCTGATGTGCATTGTTCCTAATTCAGCAGATTTTAAATCTTTGTCACCTTTAATACCGTATTTACCGATCAGCGATTGCTGTTGTGGAAGACCAACTCCCAGCGTAAAAGAATTTTTACCGTTAATCATCCGCTCATACTCAAATGATAACGACTGAAGAGGGATATTAGCCGGTAAAAACTTAATTACATTTTTACGTTCAAGTCTGGTAGAATCCTTATCCTTCGCAAATGCAAGTGATACTAATGCAACAAAAAAAACAAAAAAGAGTAGTTTTTTCATAGTATTGTAGTTTGATAGTTAATTGAATGAAGCAAACATACTAAAATAAAATACTAAATTAATTCAAAATCAAAGATTATTTTTAATCGATTCTATACGGATAGAAAGTGAAAAAGACTCCAGACGTATTTTTAACAATATTGATATATTTCTATCTTTACCAAATCATTTATCCATTCAATAACGGTGACATATAAGAGATGATAAAAAACATATTGAGTACACTGGTTTTGGCTACCTTAATTTTCGGTAATGTTTATTCACAATCACTTGACATATACATTAATGCGGCACTTAAAAACAGCCCGTTGTTACATGAAAACAACAATCAGTTGCTTGCCGGCAGACTAGACAGCCTTTTGTTAATTGCAACCTTTAAACCTCAGGTTAACCAGATTTCGCAGGCCATGTACGCTCCAACAGGATCCGGCTGGGGATACGATGATGCGATCACGAATGGAGGTAATTATTCGGCAGTTGTGCATGTTTCTCAGCCAATGTTCAATAAAAAACAGATCAACGGACAACTTCAGACCATCAACTTATTAAATCAAACGCTTAAACTAAATCAAAAAATCACCCTCATCGACCTCAAAAAGAGCATTACAGCCCAGTATTTAACTGCATATGCTGATTTTACTCAGAACCAATTCAATCAGTCGATGCTATCGCAATTAAGCAACGAACTAAAAACGGTGAAAGCGCTGGTTGATAAAGGGGTTTACCTGATGACAGATTATTTGAATCTTCAGGTTTTGATTACATCTCAAAAGATTACGATCTCTCAGTCCTTTATTCAATTGAAAAACGATGTTGCTCTGCTTAATTTTATCTGTGGAGTTTCCGACCAACCTGAGATTAATCTGATAAAACCTGAGATCACGGTTCAAAATGACTTTAATCCCGAAAGTTCCCCAATGTATGCACAATTCAGGATCGACAGCCTGAAAAACATGAATAGCAGAGAGATCATTGATCTGAGTTATCGTCCACGACTAAGTGCTTTTGCAGATGCAGGGTTCAATTCGATTGCTCCCGAGAATATTCCTCACAATTTGGGGACAAGTTTCGGTGTCAACTTCGCCATCCCAATCTACGATGGAAAACAGCGCAAATTACAATACGATAAGATCAATCTGGCTGAAAATACCCGCATCTTTTACAAACGTTATTATTCATCGCAATACAAACTTCAATTTGACCAACTTACAAATCAGCTTAAACTGACTGAAAATCTGATTGCTGAAATCCGTGATCAATTGTCGGAACAGGAACGGCTGATAGATCTTTATCGCATCGAATTAGATAAAGGGCTGGTTCGGTTTCTCGACTTTCTGACTGTTTTAAACAACTACACAACAACCAAAAACACGCTTCTGGTCACAGAGGCGAACCGGTTGCAAATTATTAACCAAATGAATTACCTCAAATGAGCTATACCCGTACATTATTGGCCATCGCCTTACTTCTAAATCTGATCGGCTGTAATAACAGTTCTCCGACGAAAACAGAAGAAACTCCCGGGGTTTCAACTCCGATCACAGTTACAGCAATCGAAAACACGTCAATCAGCGAGATGATTAGTTTTAACGCGGTTTCACAGTACCAGCGAAAAAACATGGTAAAATCAACCATCAACGGATATATTGAAAAGTCGTTTGTTAACCAGGGAGATATTGTTCAGGCAGGAAAACCTTTGTATGCGATTAAAACAAAAGAAGGCGATGTACTAAGTAAATTTGCACCTAAAGATACCTCGTTTAACTTTACAGGAAAACTCACGATTGTCGCACCGACCTCTGGCATTGTAATAGAAGCGACCAAACAGACCAATGATTACGTGAGCGACGGGGAACAACTTTGTGTAATTGCCGCGCAGAGCAGTTTTGTTTTTCTGCTTAATGTGCCATTCGAACAAAACAAATATGCATCGCCTGGAAGAAGCTGTACTATCCTCCTGCCCGATTCAACGATTTTAAAAGGGACCATTTCCGGTAAGCTATCAACCGTTGATCCAGTCTCACAAACACAGAGTTATATCGTAAAACCGCTGACCTCTGCCATTCTTCCTGAGAATCTCTCTGTACTGGTTTTGATCAGCAAAAATTCGAAAGAAAATACTCAGGTGATTGATAAATCGTGTGTTCTATCTGATGAGACCATGGATAACTTCTGGGTGATGAAACTGATCAATGATACCACTGCTGTAAAAGTTCATATAAAAACCGGGATAACGGCAGGAAACAAAATTGAGATACTCTCCCCCACTTTTACACAACGCGACAGGCTTATTAACTCCGGAAACTACGGTTTATCGGATACCGCTTTTGTAAATATCATTCAACCCTAAACCCAATGAGAGACTTTTTCGTTTCGCATAAGAATCCCGTTGCTGTAATACTAGTTATCATCCTGGCAGCCGGTATTTACACCTATTCGAAAATGCAATCGTCACTTTTCCCTGAAGTGACTTTCCCCAAAATAAAAATCATTGCCGACAATGGCTTGCAACCCGTCGGAAAAATGATGGTGACGGTAACAAAGCCACTCGAAAACGCCATCAAAAGAGTACCCAACCTGAAAACGGTGCGAAGCATCACCAGTCGTGGCAATTGCGAAATATCGGCATTTATGGAGTGGAATGCTGACATCGATTTAAGTAAGCAACAGATTGAATCTTCAATCAATCAGATTAAAGATGAGCTTCCATTGGGAACAACCCTGAGTATTGAAAAGATGAATCCTTCAATTCTACCTGTGATCGGTTATGTCATTGAAGGGGCTGGCAGAAGCAATATTGAGCTGAATCAAATTGCCAATTACACGGTTAAACCTTTCCTGTCGCAGGCAAAAGGGGTCGCAGAGGTTTGGATAATTGGAGGTAAAACAAAGGAATACCATATCGAATTGCTTCCTCAAAAGATGGCTGCATTAAGTATCACCCCTGCAATGATCTCCACTGCGCTTAGTCAGACCAATTTTATTAGCAGCAATGGATATCTGACCGATTATAACCGGTTATATCTTACTGTCACCGATGCAAATGTCCAAAATCTTAAAGAACTCGAAAACCTGATTGTCAGCAATAACGGCAAAAGAGTGTTGCAGCTTAAAGATATTGCGGTGCTAAAAGTGGCAGAACAGACGCAATATATAAGGGTTAACGCCAATGGGAAAAGTGCCGTTCTGATGGCCGTTGTAAAACAGCCGAATGCAAATCTGATTGACGTAACGAGTGGTGTGAGTCTGAAAATAGATGAATTGAATAACCGGATCTTACCCAAAGGTGTCAGGCTGAGTCCCTATTACGTGCAATCCGATTTTGTCAATGAATCAATCAAAAGTGTGAACGATAGTCTCCTGATCGGTTTAATACTGGCCATCCTTGTAGCATTTATATTTCTGCGCTCATTCAAATCGAGTGCAGTTATACTTATAACCATACTGATCACACTTTCATTAACGCTTATTGTCCTTTATGTAATCGGATATAACTTCAATATCATGACGCTTGGGGCAATTGCAGCAAGTATAGGGTTGATTATTGACGATGCAATCGTTGTGGTGGAACAGATTCACCGGACACACGAAGAGTTTCCCGAAAAGCCGACTAAAGAGTTGCTAAGCGGTTCTGTTGGTTTTCTGTTACCGGCCATGATTGGTTCATCAGTAAGTACGATCGTGATTTTTCTTCCGTTTGTTATTTTAAGCGGGGTGGCCGGGGCATATTTCAAGATTCTGACCAATACGATGATGATTACGTTGATTTGTTCGTTTTTAGTGACCTGGATCGGACTGCCTGTAATCTATCTGCTCTTCTCCGGGAAAACAAATACTGTTACAAAACAGCATCCTGAAGCACACCATAAGCGTGGAAAGTGGATTTCTTTCTTTATTCTGCGACCTTACATCAGCATCTTTTTCATCGCATTCCTGATCTTCTCTGTTTTCTTTATTTCCGGCAGGTTAGAGACCGGTTTTCTACCCGAAATGGACGAAGGGAGCATTGTACTCGATTACACCTCACCTCCGGGTACTTCGCTGCAGGAAACCGACCGGATATTACGCGAAGTGGAGAAGATTTTTCCGTCGGTTCCCGAAATTGAAACGTACTCGCGCAGAACCGGGGCACAAATGGGATTTTTTATCACTGAACCCAACTATGGCGATTACCTGATTCAGTTGAAAAAGGACAGGAAGCGGTCGACCAATGATGTAATCGATGAAATCAGGGCAAAGGTTGAATCATCACAACCTGCTCTGAAAATTGATTTTGGACAGGTGATTGGCGATATGCTGGGCGATTTGATGAGTTCTACCCAACCGATTGAGATTAAAATCTACGGTGACAATGTGATAGTATTGCAGAATCTTGCGCGTGAGGTTGCCGGAATCACCGAAAAAGTGAAAGGAACTGCTGATGTGTTCGATGGAATTACGATTGCAGGACCATCCATCAATATAGAACCGGACTACAAGAATCTCGCACTATTCGGGATTACACCCGCCGATTTCCAGAATCAGCTGCAAACACAACTCGAAGGGGTAACTGTTGGGAATATTTATGAGAAAGAGCAATTAACGACGGTAAGAATGTTGTATCCCGATGCGGCAAATACCTCACTCGAAAAGATCAGACAAGGCTATGTGTTTCTTCCGAACGGAAAACTTCAACCGCTTTCGCAGTTGGCGCATATTTCAGTCGATGCTGGAAGTGCCGAGATTGAGAGGGAGAATTTACAGACGATGATCCCCGTTATTGCAAGGCTCGATAACCGCGATCTGGGTAGTGTAATGACTGATTTACAGCGTGAGATTGAATCGAAGGTGAATTTACCGCAGGGATATCATATTACCTATGGCGGAGCTTACGAAGAACAGCAAAAATCATTCAGCGAACTCATGATGATATTGATTACTGCCATTTTGCTTGTCTTTGCGATAATGTTGTTCCTGTTTAAAGAGTTTAAAATTGCATTGTTAATTGTCTTTCTTGCGGCCCTTGGCATCTCCGGAAGTATGATCGCCCTTTACATCACAACTACTCCTCTGAATGTTGGAAGTTATACAGGGATAATCATGATCATCGGTATTATAGGTGAGAACGCCATCTTTACCTTTCTCCAATTCCAGCAAACACTGAAAACACTGAATACTGATGGCGCCATTGTTTATGCAATCTCAACACGACTTCGTCCTAAACTGATGACCGCTTTGGGTGCGATCATTGCCTTATCTCCTATTGCCCTTGGCATCGGAACCGGTGCGCAGTTACATCAGCCTTTGGCCATTGCCGTGATCGGAGGATTTATTATTGCGCTACCGTTGTTGCTGATAGTTTATCCATCGGTATTAAGGTTATTGTACAAAAATCATAAAAGCTAGAATAACTGTTTTTCAGATCTTTGCTTCCATTGTGTCCCTTGCGGTAAAAAGTTTAAACCGCAAACCTTGTGATAAAAAAACTAACTCATAAAGTATATAAATCACATCTGTTTCATTATCTGTGGTTAGCACTGCGGCCATAGCCAGATCCCGATGTTGACCTTCCTATTTCGACGGGTGCTCTTTTAATTCCCTCGTATTGGAGTCGGACTCTAATTGCATTCGGGATCTTTGGTATTGTTGATGATGCTCCGTTTAGCATTATATCAAAAATGATAAAGACCTGCGAATCTACCGGTTGACCATTAAAAATTGCCGGAGACCAATCACCATCAATCTTTTTGAAAGCCGCAAATGCTGCTGCACTTACATCTGACGAAGACATTTTTACAATTTGAAAACCTTTCATCTTTCCGTTTTTATCAACAACAAAAGATGCCACTGAAGTAACTGATAATCCTTCCTGAAAAATTTGCTGGGGGGGTCTAAAATTCATTACCAGGATATTCTGAACCTCATTTTTATAGCCAATATATAATGGCGGTGAATCTACTTTTTCAAATTCGAAAGCATCGCCTTTACGAATCACAAATGAGTCTATTTTAATAATTTGATCAGGCGTTGGAATAAGAAGCTTTTTGTCATAGTCATAGGTTATCCAGGCTTTGGTTCCCCTAATATTATATTTCCAGACTCCACTCTTAATATCGTCACGAAAAGTGCCGGAAATCAGTGTGTCTCTTGACTTTGTGTCAATTTTAAAATATTCTCCATTTTTCAATTTGTTTTTTTTGTCAATCGTAAAAATCTCCAGGTAAATATCTGTTGCGACCTTCTTCGTTTTTAATTCCTGGGCAAATGATGGTAAGAAAAATAGAACAATCAGGATTGTTGTGATGATTTTTGGTGACTTGTTCATGGTTATAGGTTGTTTAGCGTTAAATTTATAAGTTAGCTGACTTAAACCATCTTACTTTGATTTAATGAATCAATATTAATGTTTTTTTCTTCAAATATCAACAGAAGTTTGAAATAATATTTCTGATTGGGTCCACAATGATATTTGGTTCAGTTCGTCATAGGGGTTATCCAACCTCAATTTTCTCAGTTATATCCGTATTGGTGCATTTTCATTTAATTTTTAAATTCATCTCGTCAAAAAGTATATTTGCTTTCATTTTTTCAATTACAAAGATGTGAAGCCTAAATGTTGTTAAAATCGAAATAATGCTTTTATTTACCAATTCAAACGGGATATGTCCCTATTTCTTTTATACATGAAAACAAAACTAAAACTGACATTTTTATTCTTGTTCATAGTAAGTTCAATTAATTTGTTTGCACAAATAGATCCTTACAGAACAACATTGTTGTCTTTATGCGATGCACTAATTTCCACTCAGATAAACGAACCTTCTGATCCGAACTTTGGCGCCCTGGTTTGTCCATCATCGAATCCTGATAATCACCCGATTCACTCGCGTGCAGCAGAGGCTGTTTATCCTTTTGCTATTGCCTATAAGCTCACCGGCAAGATTCAATATCGTGATGCTGCCATAAAATTGGGAAACTGGCTGACAACAATTCAGGAAACATCAGGTAAAAGAACAGGAGGCTGGAGCGAAAACTGGCCCGATCCCGGACAAAAAGGCTGGTATGGAACAACTACCGATCAATTGATATCAATGGCTGGCGCTTATCCTGTTTTGAAACCCTATTTGAGTGGTTTAGAAGTCAAAAAATGGAATAAGTCAATGGAAAATGCTGCCGATTTCATTGCAGCAAATTTCCCAATTGGCGGAAATATCAATTACAGTGCCGCCGGTGCAGCCACTTTGGTATTCATACACAAAATTGCGGATAAACCAAAACAACGATGGCTGGAAAAAGCCGCTTTATGCTATTTTGAAAAATGATTTAAGGATTAAACAAATTGCTACCGATTTATTAAAGGTGCATGACCTTTTTGTTTATCCAAATGGGTCGGTTGATAATTCATGGGGTACGCGATCTTTCAAGTGGAGTTACGAAAGCGGAACAAAAACTGCTCCGGGTGTTTATTTCAGTTTTGCCTTACTGGCTGATATGGATCCGGAATTTGGTGCTGCAGGATTAAAATGTCTTGAGTATCTGAATACGCATTGTATGCATGACGGTTGGATTGGATATGGACCTCATGCATCAAATCATTCAACCAGCTCGCCACCCTGTAATTATTCTACTTTTGCAAGAGCACAAAGTATCGCATTGGCAATTGAATACGGTGCAAAAGCTCAAAACAAAAAGTCATTTCCGGCTCAGGAACGCAATTGGTATAAGTATTTTCCGGATATTAAAGTGGCAGTTATTCGTACGGATAAAATGATGGCTACAGTATCTGCATATGGCCAAATAAGCAGGTATCCACGTGAATCTGTCTGCCGGGGTGGCAGTATTACAAACCTTTGGCACGTAGGATTTGGAGAAAATGGTTTTTTGCAATCTTCATCATCTTCATCGTACAAAAGAATTGAATCCATGCACATGCCCATTGAGAAGGACCTGCTTCCATTAACGCCGAGGATTGAATTTACAAACGATACTTCTTATTACTCAAATATATTTGAGGCATCTGCTACGATAAATGTACTAAAGGAATCGGATCATATTAAAGTTGTAACAACCGGCAATATGCAGACGATTAAAGGAGTTGAATCTAACGTCAACTACAGTTTAACACACTGGTTTTATGATTCATATCTCATAAAAGAGATAACTGTAAGTGGAGAATCTCAAAAATTCAGAATTGTTGAACCTGTTGTAAAAGATCGCGGAACTACATTTCACTTAAAAAACGACAGTACGGTGATTATAAAAACAGCTTCTTCAAACACCGAATGGGAGTTTAAAATTTCAGGAAGTACCATACCCTATAAAGTAACATTAGGAACAGATGCGGATAAATACTGGTCTCCATTTCCTGGAGTAGAGGCCTACCCTATTATTATCAGTTTTCGCACCGTTTCCGCTGCTCCTCAAACATTAAAAATATTTCTTGGAAAAGAATAATTTAATTAACCGGCTATTCAATATCTACGGGCTTGGGGATAACTTCCAGGCAAACTGCTATTATATTTCCATACTCCACTCTTAATATCGTCGTGAAAAGTACCTGAGATCAGCGTATCTTTTGTTTTCTTTTCAATTTTAAGATACCCTCCATTTTTCAATTTACTGCTTTTGTCAATCGTAAAGATCTCCAAATAATTTCCAGTTGAAATTCTCCTGGTTTTTAACTCCTGAGCAAACGATGGCAAGAAAAATAATGTAATCAGAATTGAAATGATGATTTTTCGTGGTGCGTCCATGGTTTTATCGGTTGTTTAGCGTCAAATTAAACCATCTTACTTTGATTTAATCAATATTAGAGTTTTTTTCTTCAAATAACAATATGTGTTTAAAATAATATTTCTGACTGGATCCACAATTATATGGCTAAAGCCAATCTGTATACTTCATTTCCCTCCACTGGCTGAAGCCAGTGGCAATTCATAAAGCCAAGGCAATTCATTTTGATTCTCTATTCTTAGGATATTGAGTTTCTATCAATATTACAATCGACAACCTTGAATTGCCTCCAGCTTCAGCTGGATGGATAAAAATAATCAATTTATCGATCGGCTTTAGCCAAAATGATCTTGATCGAAACCCAATATCAAACTCGATTTAATTAGTTTATTGGAGCTTATCCGAAAAAAAAAGAGTGCCTCGAATTTCAAGACACCCTTTTTCACAATTTGCAATCATTTAATGCTTAATCGCTCAACGATTATTTCTTTTCTGCATTTTCTTCTTTCTCTTCCTTTTTCAAAGGTTCTTTTGAAAGAAGTTTTCCGCTGGCTTCAAAACTTAGTTCAAGTTTATCTTTTCCTTTGACAGCTTCCATTTCGTAGGTGGCTGCACCTTTTGCATCAGTTGATTTCTCTATTTCGTCGAGTTTATAGCCTGCAAAATCCTTCGCAATTGTTGCTTTCACAGCTTGAGGAAGTTCTGTCTCTTTTACTTCACCCTCGGTTTCAAGGAGCTTTCCGGCGGCATCAAACAATGCTGATGACTCAACTTTATTCAGCGTAAATTCAACTTCAAATTCGCCTGGTTTTTCAACACTCCATTTCACTTTTTGTGCAGTAGGATATTTTGCTGCAAATGCTGCTTTGGCAGCGGCAGGAGCTTCTTCTTTAGGCTTTTGAGCATTGCTACAAACAACAAAGACCATGCAAACCAATAATGTCATTAATTTTTTCATCATCTTAATTTTTTAAAGTTAATACTGTAAATATATGGTGTGATTTTGTAGAAAATTGGGAGATCCCCGCCGTAGAGACAAGGCATGATATGATTGTAGAGACAAGGCATGCCTTGTCTCTACAAAACAACATTAAATTACAACTGATTATCAAACTTTAGTGTGTTTTCTTTTGACTTTTTGAGTTGTTTCCCGAAGGTATAACTGATTCCAGCATAAATCATCCGTGCACTTCGTCTTCTGCTAACATATTGATAAAGCTCAGGAGTATTAAGCTCAGAGTTGTTTCTCAAAGAATTGAATACATCGGAAACGGTAAAAATGAAGGCTGCTTTTTTCTTTAAGAACTCTTGCCGAAAGCCCATGTTCATCACGAATGATGGCAACTGTTTGCCTTGAGGCGTCAATCTTTCCGAAACATAGTTGGAGTTGAATTGTAACATGGAACTCCTGGTGAAATTGACACTTGAATTCAGATTCAACGAAAACGAAACATTTGACTTTTTGTTACTGTAACCTAAACTGGAAGCATCGATCGTATTAAAAAAAGTATTCGAACTAAAGTTAACATTAATGATTTTAGCTAAAGTTGTGGCAACAATAAACTCGAATCCGGCGGAACTGCTTTTTGAAAGATTAAACCTCGTGTTGATCAAAACTGAATCATTCAGGTATTTTGTGATACTTGTCATTCCATTGTAGGTGTAACGGTAATAAACCGTTGAAGTAATTGTAGTTGCCTTGTTTTTATATTGATACCCAAATTCAACTGAATGAATTTCTTCCGGCTTTAATCTCGGGTTTCCAATCCTGAGGTTATACGGATCCTGGTATTCGGGGAAAGGGTTCATGTCATCGCCTTCAGGTCTGCGTATGCGATGACTGTAATTCAGCTGAAGTTCATGTGCATCATCCACATTGTACGATAAATGCAGCGATGGATACAACCTGAAGTAATTATTATTGATCACACTATCAGTTGTAATCTGGTGCGATTTCACCAATGCCTGTTCAGCTCGAAGGCCTCCAAGAATTCCAAACTTTCCGAACTCCTTTTCGAATGTGGCATATAGCACATGGATATATTCGTTATAAATGAATTGATTCGACTTCACAAAGTCTTTTTCCCAGGCATTGGATACCGGATTGAAATTTTCGCCATAAAAATTCATATCGTTTTTTCTGGTTTCAAGGATATAGCCAGATTCAAACTTGCTGGTTTTGGACAACGGGTTCGAATATTCAACCGAAAATTGTGATTCACTATCGTCCTGTTTAATCAACGTATTGTCAAATGTGGGGTTTTCCACGGGCATCTTAAAAGTATTCGTGTAATGGTTATCTTCCTGTTCTTTAGAAGCAGAAGATGTATAATCAATGGTTAACTCGTGCCCTTCCTTTTCGAATGCATGCTTGTAATTGATAGTATACTCCAGGCTATGCTCATACTCAGGATCAATCCGGCTACGGTCATAATTTTTTGTCATCAGATTATTTTGATCTTCATTTCGGGTACTGGTCAAACCAGTCTTGATTTGATCACGGTGATTGTAATTACCCGAAATACTAAAATCGTTATGGTCGTTAATTTTTATATCAATTCCGCTGTTAATGATGTTTGAAATAGGTCTGGCTTTCTCCTGAGCGTCCATATTTGTATAGTCAATAGCGTGAGTTGTCAGATCTGTACGTTTCCGTGTATCCAAAGTATATCGCAGCCTGTCGTCCTGCCGGATACTGTATGACCCGAAAACGTTGACTTTACCCGTATTGTAATTGGCAACAACATTCCCATTATAGCGATTGTCATTTCCGATATTCGACATGATTGTTCCGTTAAGCCCAAGGCCTTTATTCTTTTTAAGCACGATATTGATGATTCCGGAAGTGCCGTCGGGCTTGAATTTTGCCGACGGATTGGTAATGACTTCAATTCGTTCAATTGAATTTGCCGGCATTTGCTGGAGTACTGCCGCGCGATTAGTTCCCATTAGCGCTGATGGTTTTCCATTGATAAGTACCATCACATTTTCGGAGCCGCGTAAACTGAGATTCCCATCAATATCGACAGAAAGTGAGGGTATGTTTTGCATCAAATCACTTACTGAACCCGTTTTCCCGATCACATCTTTTCCTACGTTAAATACTTTTCGGTCAATTGAATTGGTATAAGTTGACCGTTCGCCTATGACAGCCACCTCATTAATCTCCTGACTCGAAACCGCCAGCTCAAGTATTCCAATATTGATAGCACGGTTTTTTTCGGTAAGAACGACCACTGGTGTTTCTTGTTGTTCGAATCCGATAAAACTGTAGACAATTTTGTATTTTCCATCAGCAATTTTATCAAAACTAAACTTTCCTTTAGCATCTGTCGAAGTTCCGCCTAATTGGGTATTATCTGATCCCGTTTGGAGGACAACATTTGCAAATTCGATGGGTTGTTTGCTCAGTTTATCGACAATGCTTGTTAACCATGCTCTGGATTTATGAATAAGTTAATAAAATTAAATTTTCAGGTAAAATAAGGAAGTAAGTTTGTAGAAAATTAGGATTATGGAAAATGCTTTTGAGGGAATAAAAACTCTTCATTTGGTTGTGTCAACAGCTCAGGATAAAACTATGAAGATCATTAAGATAGGTGTAATTCAATCTAAGGTGATTGGCTCTGCAAATCTCGTCTGCAATGGCTAATCCTAATCCCGTGGATTCTTCCGAATTGTTATTTTTTACAAATCGCCTGAAAAGTTTTGAAGGATCAATTGTCAGCGGTTTACCCGTATTGGAAAAGGTAATTTCGTTGATTCCGGAGGAAATGATTATTTTCCCATGATTGAAATTATGTTTCAATGTATTGTTTAAAAGGTTATTGATAAGGATATCGGCAAGCATTGGATGAATCGAAATGATAACAGGAACATTTAGTTGAACCGATATTTCAATCTGCTTAAGGGCAAACAACTCTTCGAGATACTCCAGCCTCGAATGGATCAACATGCAAAAATCAATGTCGCATTTTTCGATAAATTGCCGGTTTTCAATTTTTGAAAGGAGCAGCAAGGCTTCATTCAGTTTTGACATACGAATTACCGATTCAAAAGCATCGTGCAATTGCTTATGCTGTAACCCGGAGAGCTCATTGTCATTTAGCAATAATTCGAGCTTTGATTTAATAATGGCCAAAGGAGTTTGTATCTCGTGAGAAGCATTTTCGGTAAATTCTTTCAGATTGACAAAATCAGTTTGCATCTTCTGAATCATCTCCTCTAACGTTCGGTTTAACTGGTCAAATTCAGAAATGCCGGTTTGATCAAAACTGATTTGTCGATTTTCGCTGATCTTCCAGGACTTCAGTAGCGATAAGCTTTTGAAAAAGGGTCTCCAGGCTTTATCTGATAGCCACCGGTTCAGAAAGAATAAGGCAAGAAAAATTAGGGAGAACAAGATAGCCATGAAATAAAAGATGATTCCCTGCAAATCTTCCGATTCGAGCAGCGACTGTAAAATAGTAACTTCGAAATAGTTATTATCTACCGATGTCGAAAAAACCATCTTCCGGAAAGGGATCAATTCCTTTTCACGTTCGTCGTAGGCCAATGTATCTGAGATGAAACTGTGATCTTCTGTTTTTGCAATTTGCCGGATAAAGATTGTGCGATCGGGAGAGCCGAGGAGAATACTGTCTGTCTTGTTATGCTGCAAATACAGGATGATATTTGTCTTTCGTGATTTAAGTATTCCCTTGATATTATGGTCGATCACGCGATCCAGTGCAAAATAAAAGATCACACCTGCTACTGTAAATACAAGTAGCGTAACCAGCAAAAAGCGGATATTGATTTTATTTTGAAGCTTCATTTTTGATTTTCTTAATTTGTAATGTTTTTTGAATCCATCACTTATAACTCATCACTCAAATACATAGCCGGTTCCATATACATTGCGGAAGTATTCTGTTCCGGTTTTATCAAATAATTTCCGACGAAGGTTTTTAATATGCGAATAAACGAAATCAAACGAATCGGAGGCATCTGCAAAGTCGCCCCAGAGATGTTCGGCAATCGATTCTTTGGTAAGGACACGCCCCGGGTTTGAAATAAAAAACAGCAACAAGTCAAATTCCTTCTTTGTGATTGGAAGAAGCTCATCTTGTACAAAAACCTGACGATTCTCGGGCAAAATCCTGATTTTATCTACAATTATCTCTTTTTGACCATCAAACTTCCGGCGGCGTAACAACGATTTGATGCGTGAATTGAGTTCCGACAGATGAAAAGGTTTGGTCAGGTAATCATCAGCCCCCAAATCCAAACCTAAGACTTTATCATCCAATGAATTTTTGGCAGAAATGATAATGATCCCGGTTTCCGGGTGACATTTCTTTAATTCCCGCACAAGCGTTAGGCCGTTTCCATCGGGTAAACCAATATCAACCAACATACAATCGTATTCGTAGAGGTTCACTTTTTCTGTACCCATTTCCACTGTGCCAGCCTGTTCACAACGATAACCTTCCCCTTCAAGGTATGAGATAATTGTTTCACACAGCATCTTCTCATCTTCGATCACCAGTATTTTCACCTCTTTTTCTTTTATCCAAAAGTAAACCCAAATTTGGTAGAAATTTGGGTTTATAATACTACTCTCTTTAATTCTGTAAAAACTCGGCCTAAGTCGTTAAATTCTCAATCAGACTTTTCTTTCTGAGTCCAAGCCAGGATAGTACAGTTATCCAAATCATTCCATTCGCAAGGATTCCCAAAATGATAAGTACTACTGTCAAAAATGAGACATCGTTTCCAGGGGATAGGAAATTCGGAAGAACTGCCACCACTGCAGAAATAAATCCAATCGATATACCCCATACAAGTAGGACAAGGTATTCACGTACAAGTAAGCCGATCACCTGTTTTCGTGTAAATCCCAGCGATTGCATCATGGCAATCTCCTTTTTTCGTTCGAGAATTGTCCGTGCCAGCACAACAGTAAGTCCCACAGTTCCCAGAATCAAACCTAAAGCGCCCAAAGCGAGGAAGATTGAAAGATAAGTATTAGTCACTGAATTAAATTCCATTAATCGTTGTGCCGCAGTGGTCATCTCCCATCCATAATCGCGGAAAACAGTTCTGAGCTCCTCCCCTGTTTTCTCAGCTTTTCCAATCGGGACATCGATCAAAAACAAGTTCGAGCCACTGGTTGTTGGAAAGTTCTTTAAAAAATTGGCATTTGAAATAAGTACATATCCCTGAAAAACAGAGGGTGACAATCCTGCAATAAGTTTGAGTCTTAGGGTATCGCCCAGTTCATTTCGGTACTTCAAGGTATCGCCAATGTTTAACCCCAGACCCCACTGAATCACTGTTTGGTCCGCGATAGCCGGAACAACACCATTGGTAAGTGGCTCATTCAATGCTTCCCAAATCTTGTCATCTTTTATTTCAGGGCTTTTTGCTGCAAAGCTAAACCGCTCATTTAATAGTTCAGGGTCAGCTCCGAGAATAGCTGGATTGGAAACACGGTTAAGATTGAGGCAACTTGCATCATCGCCATCCATCCTACTGAATTGGGCAGCGCTGAAATCTGAAGTTAATCCTTCGTTTAAACGACGGTCTTTGTCATTCAGACTATATAATACAGGAATAGATGTCTCTGCGAAAAATTGAAATCCGCCAGTTCCGCTCGACTTCTCCCCTGCATTTGAAAGTAAATCCTGACGGTTGGCACCAGTTGAGACAACCAGAAATGTTCCTAAAGCAAATAGAATAACTACTGTTAGCGACCGGCTCAGATTTTGAGATCTGTTTCGCCGATTTAAGGTGCGAATAGAAAAATCGTTAACAACCCGGTGCTCGCTTCGCCGGAATAAATAATCTGCAAGTAACATTAAACCAATCATTAACAATCCACCTGAAAGAAAAAAGAGAGATGAACCTAAATGATCAGAAAAAATCAATTGAAACACGACAAATCCAACCGCTAAGATAAATGAAATGACAATCAGTATTTTTTTGACAGACGCAACTAATGGTTTCTGTGACTGATTCTGTTGTCGCTGTAACTCTACTGCTTGTCGCTTAAAACTGCGGTTCGTCGAATAGATAATGGTGAGTACCGTAATCAGCATACTAATTATCAGACCTGTAGTAAGCGTTGATACTTTTATCGTGATCTCTAGAACAGAAGTGCGCACCACCTCCCACCAAAGCGAATTGAGAGCAATAAAGATCATTTTGGTATAAAAAACTGCAATCACCAGACCGATGAGCGATCCGAACAAGGCGA
Organism: Bacteroidia bacterium; assembly: GCA_026391655.1. Taxonomy (GTDB): domain Bacteria; phylum Bacteroidota; class Bacteroidia; order Bacteroidales; family Prolixibacteraceae; genus JAAFHB01. Next base: position 45,514 of record JAPLDR010000091.1, read on the forward strand.
CAATCACCCCTTCGGAGAAAAGTAGTTTGCGAATTTGATTTCGGGTAAATCCCAGAATCAGAAGAGTTCCTATTTGCGATTGACGACTTTCGAGATTCAAGAGGAAAAGCAAAGCGGTCAATATAAGGGCGGCAACCAAAAGGAAAAAGCTGAGTCCCAAAAACAACTGACTGAAATCTATCCCATTACGTGCAGCTTTCAATCCGTTAGCTCGTACAGCGGTTACGATAACTCCCAGATTTGCCGGTTTTATTGAAGCGGAAAAAAGAGTGCGGTATTCTTTATCAGAAAAGGATTTTTCGCCTATTCGGATAGCCGTATAATTGCCAAACCTGTTTGCCCAGATTTGATGCGCTTTATTAAGTGAAATAAAGGCTTTTGGTGTTCCTTTGTGTTGATTCCAATAGGCTTCGTCCTTGTCGCGAATCGATTCAAGCTTAATGGGAACACCCGCTTCCCAGTCGCGACAATGCCCGGCATCAGACATTCCGGGAAGAAAAGGCATCAAATCTTTATCGGCATATCTCCCTTTGATCGGCACAATCTCTTTCACAATAAAAGGTGTCTCTTTTACAATTAACTGACGCAAAGGACCAATCTCGTAATACTTTACTTTAAGGGAATCTCCTGGTTTCACATTCAAATCTGAAGAAACCCAGTCGTTAATGATGATTTCGTTGTCTTTTAGGTTATTATCATCGATTGTTGAAACAAAAGAGTAAGGTGTTGACTTTCCATTGAATTCCAGGCTATTTGCAAAATAGGTCAAAATGGGATGTGATTCTTTGAATGGTTCGAATGCTTTTACAATCTGATCATCGATAAATACTCTTTCTGAGGTGATCTCTTTTTCATTGGTTAGTGAAATCTCTTTTACTTTCAGACCGGCATCTTCAGCAGTGAAACATTCGTCAAGTAAACTGCTTATTTGTTGATTGTTAAGTTGTGTTGCTGAAATAAGCAGTTGATTGGATTTCCCGTCAAACTTCATCAGATCGTTAAGCTTCGAAAGGGAAAGGAAGAGGTTATAAGGTGCAGTTTGGGAGTTTTTTAAGTTGAAAAATCCCATTGAATGCTGATCTGCAATCTCTTTGACAACTGCACGAAAGGAGATATTTGTTTCGGCATCCGGCACAAACGGTGCATTCAGTGGAATCAGACTCGCTTTTTTAATCCGGGCCAGAAAACTGTCCCCTTTTTTAAGTTTGAGCCTTTCTGCCAGATTTGTGCTAATAATCACTTCATTTCCCGACAATTTCAGATAGATTGGAGATTCAGCAATCTTTTCAAAACGGTCATCAATACCAGTGATCTGAACTTTATTGACGCGCTCCTCTCCTCCATCGGCCACGGCCATTCCTTCGAGAATCAATGCCGGGGCCACCTCAAATCCACCTTTGGCAGCAAGATCTGTAGCAAGCTCTGCGCGAAAATAGCGGTCAACTGTAGAAACAAGATGAGTCGTGCTACCCAATCTGTAAAAAGCAGATTGTTCCAGACTGAATGTTACCGAATCACCTATGATTAATGCACCCGTCAGGACTGCCGTACTGATGGCTACGCCTGTAGCTACTATTAGATTAGCTTTTAAATAATGAATAAAACTTTTGAAGATCAGTTTAAAACGCGTCATTGTAAGATCCCGTTTTTAAGATGATATACCTGATCCATTTGTGATGCAAGCTCTGACGAATGGGTTACCACGATCAGGGAAACACCCTCGTCGCCACTCAGGTGGTTCAATAATTCAGCAAGATTTACGGCATTCTGTTCGTCAAGTGCGCCTGTTGGCTCGTCGGCAAGAATCAGTTGTGGTTTGTTGATCAATGCCCGAACGACAGCCGTTCGCTGGCATTCGCCTCCGGAAAGCTCAGATGGTTTTTGGTTCCGTTGTTCCCATATTCCAACTTTCCGAAGCAAATGTTCGGCCCACTCTTTTTCAGCCTTACCAACTACTTTTTTAACAGGTAAAACGGGCAAAAGGACATTCTCCCATAATGTACACTGTGGCAGCAAATGATGCATCTGAAACACAAAGCCCAATTCGCGGTTACGAAAATTAGCCAGCTCCTCCTGCGAATAGCCCGTAATCTTTTTTCCTTTGAAGAAGATCTCACCTGAATCCGGCTGATCAAGTGTGCCGATCAGATTGAGCAAAGTTGTTTTTCCCGAACCACTCGGACCTGCGATAGCGATCTTTTGATTAGTAAGAACTTCAAGATTTAGTCCTTCGAGTACTTTTCTAAAGTTACTTTTTGATGGATCACCATAACCCTTCGAAATACTTTTAAGTTGAAGAAACATTTTGAATTTATTGTATATATTATTAATAATCAGCTGTGTGACATTTGTAAACTCTGATAAACCGCTATCATTTCTTTTGCGTGATCGTGAATATTAAAATTGAATTCAACACCTTTCCGCGCTTTTACGCTTAAAATATTCAGTTTATCGCTAACAGATAACAATCCGGCTAAAGCTTCGCAAAGCGCTTCCGGTGAATTTGGCTCATAGATAATACCTCCACCGGAAAGATTCACAATTTCGGGAAATGCTCCCAAAGCAGGTTGAACTACGGGAACTCCAGAGGCCATCGACTCGAGCATGTACATTCCAAATGCTTCGCCATTCCTGACTGGTACAGAAATGACCGAAACCTTATTAAAAAAGGCCTTTCTTCCGGTTTCTTCAAAATCATCGATAAATTCAACTTGTTCCTCCAGCTTTTCTCTCAACAGTTTATTTCTGATTGCTTTGATATATTTTGTATCTGCACCTGTAGAACCACCTGTTGCGATGAGTTTTACATCTTCAAAACCGGTTCTTTTTTTGAGTTGGATAAAGGAGTCAACCAAAATGTCAAATCCATTTTCGTGGCATATTCTTGAAATATAACCGATATTGCGCCCCTTATTACTGACCGGAATAAACTGGTAATCTGCAGGATCGACGCCCAGGTATAAACTTTGAACTTTTTCTTCGGATAATTTCATCCGTTGTTGCATAACCTTCGAAAAATAATCACTAACCGCGATAAAATGATCAACATCTTTTGCCTTTTCGCTCATCAGTTTCCAGATTTGGTCACGGAAGACAGGTTTCATGGCATCAATCCACACATCCTCATCCTGTAAGGAACAAACAATGGGTACATTCAGTTTTTCCTTTATCCGATGTGCCAATCCAAGAAGTAAAGCATTGGAAATATGGATAATATCCGGTTTGCAATGCACAGCCATCCAGTCAACTAATCGTTCCAGTTCCTCTTGTTGCTTGCCATCTTCTCCCAACAACATAGATACGGTCATCTCTTCCAATCCTTTAGCATTGGTGGATCCGGCCATTGATGCGGCCATTTTGAGGAGTGGTTTCGAATTGAGGAGGTGATCAACCCATTGGGGAGCTTTTCGAAAAATGGGATAAAGTTGCTTCAGATAAATACTTACAGCCCCATAAAATACGGGAATCTCCGTGATATCATGTTCATCTGCAAATATGGGAAGATACATTGGAATTTTAATCACCTGATGGCCTTGTTCGCGAAGAGCAACAACATATTTGCTGTCGCGCAGGCAGTTACCGCAGTAGAAACTGCCACCTGAACCTGGAATAATCTGGACGATATTCATAGATGTCGAATGATTTAATTGTTATAGATTTTATCAACAATTATTTTTGATATTAGTTGACTTCTGCCTCACAATTTGATTCTGAGCTATACTATTTACCGAAACAATAAACTGCTCCATCCAAAGCGCAGACCACCATCAGATTTTCGATGATTGCGGGATTATGGAGGATTGAATTTCCGATTTCATATTTCCAGATTACAGAACCATCAGAAAGTTTTAGTAATGCCAGATCACCACGCATATTTGCAATCAATACTTTATCCCTTATAATTACGGGGGATGCTTCTACTCTATTGCCGCTATTGTAGTTCCAAAGTAGTTTGCCGTTATTCTTTTCGAAACAATAGACGAACTTATCACGGTTGCCAGTCACGACCTTATCGCCTGACAAAGCAGCTGAAGCAACAAATGGTTGTTTTACATCCTTGTTTTCCCAACTCCAGACTGTTTTTCCTGCCTGAATATCAACTTTTGAGAACTTTCCGTCGTAATCGCCGATATAGGCCATTTTATCACTTACGGGGCAAGAACCGGCAACATAGGTCGCTACATTGATTTTAGACTCTGATTTACCACTGTTGATGTCAACAACGTGAAGGAATCCATCACAACCACCGAAAATTGCTTTTCCATTAAAACATGCAGCCGCACCGTTGATAAAATTGTCAGATTCATACATCCATCGCATCTTACCAGTTTCAGAGTCAATGCAGTGAAGATTATAATCGTAACTTCCTACAATTAGTGATGTTGTAGAGCTTGATTTCCACCAGTTTGCCGATCCCATAATCTGGTTATCAGTTTTGTATTTCCAAATCAGTGAACCATCCGTAAGCTTAAGGGCATAAAAATTGCCATCAAGGTTGCCCACGTAAACCTTATTATTTAGAATCAATGCGGGAGCTTCGATAGAATTTTCAGTTTTGTATTTCCAAACCAGCTTTCCTTTGAGATCAAGGCAGTAAACAATACCATCCGTAGCGCCGATAACAATCTTCCCGTCTCCGATAACGGCTGCAGATTTAATATTATCACCCGTCTGAAAGCTCCAAAGCAGTTTGGGTTTGTCCGGAAAGTTTACATGAGTAGTTCCCAGAAGATCCTGACTACCGCGAAAGTTGCTCCAGCTGGCCGAAGTTTGTCCATTCGCACCAGCTGATGCAATCAACACGCTTATAATCAGGTATAATATTCTCATAGTTTATCTTTGATTGATAATGCTCCTGTCGGGCATGCTTTTGCCACTATTTCGGCTGTTTCGGCCAATCCGGTTTCAACCGATTCATTGAATGGTACACCAATCACCACATCGAAGCCCCGACCGATAAATGAAAATCCATATTTTTCCTGATATTTTGAAGTCATCCTCACACAAATACCACACTTTATACATTTTAATGGTTCGTAAACGATGGAATGTGCAAAATGTTTGGTCATGGTTTTTCGGCTATCTGCAGCATACCGACGTTGATTTGCATCATATTTGCCGGAAAGATCTCTTAATTTGCAGTTTTCAATATCGCGACAGTCGCAATGGAGGCATCGTTTAGCCTCCTGAATTGCCTCCTCTTTTGTATAACCTTTTGATTGTATGTCGGCTAATGAAACTCTTTCATAAGGTACCGACTCTTTAAGATATTCCGAAATCTCCTCTTTATGCAGTCTGCCAAAGCGTGAATTAAATAATCGTGGTTCACCTTTTGGCACTTCGCCCGATAAATACTGAGCAACAGACCAGGCAACTTCCTTTCCTTGTCCTACAGAACGAACTGCAAGCCTTGATGACCTAAGTGAATTTCCGATTGCAAAAACTCCCGTAACCGACGTTGCATAACTATTTTGATTTGCTTCAATTCCTTTGGCATTCGTCGTAAAACCCCAGTTTCTGATTTCATCAACAAGCGTTCCCGTCGCGACTATTACTGCATCATATTGAATTTTAATATTTTTAAATGCAATTTCATCAATATCTTTCCCACCTTCAAATACGACTCCCGTATTTAAAATGGTGCTGATCTCTTTGTGTAAAATATTTAACGGTAAAACTTCGGGTTTGATTTCTGTACGAAGTAATCCGCCAGGCACGTCATTTTTATCGTATAATACAGTTTGATAGCCGTTTAATTGCAAATAATAAGCAGCCGCCAATCCGGCAGGACCGGCTCCTATTACAGCTACTTTTTTACTGTTCAGGGGAAGTGGTTCATAAGGATGGAGATTGTTTTCATCACCAACAAACCGTTTGAGAAGGCAAATAGAGACCGAAGCGTCAACCGTCTTCCGGTGACAAGCACCTTCGCATGGTGCAGGGCAAATTCGCCCCAAAACAGCAGGGAGTGCAATATCTTTTTTGACCAGTTTTAATGCTGCTTCAAATTTTCCGGCTGCAATCAATCTGTTCATCCGGGGGATATCCATATGGGCAGGACATGCCACCTGACAAGGCCCTTCGCAATCGCCGACATGTTCGCTCAGAAGCAGTTCCAGACCTGTCTGACGTGCCTCATGGATTTCTTCATCATCTGTAATTACAGACATTCCTTCAGTGGTTGTAACTGAGCATGAAGGAAATAACCTGCCATTCGCAGCATCTTTCACGAGACACAACATACACGATGTAAAATGTCCTAACTCTTCGTTGAAACAGAGTGCCGGCACTTTAACTCCGGCTATTTCGGCAGCTTTTAGTACCGAAGTTCCCTCTGTAACTTCAATTTCCAGGCCATTTATCTTGATATGAACCATTATTGTTTATTCGATAGTATTTTTGAATCATTCGTAACGGGATGAAAGTAACACATTCTCTTATAAAATCAATGACGTATATTGGAATAATTACACTTAAATCTAATTGAGAAATAATGACTACTAACCAATTGTATTTAAGCATTATATTTATCGAAACATGGTAATTGTTCTTAATTTGGTGAAAATGCTTCCATTTATCTTCACTCTATAAAAGACGAAGTGCCATAGAATCAGGTTCTATGGCACTTCGATGGTATAATAATCTTTAAGATTAAAGCTCAATATTTGTAGTTACATCTCCTATTTTAAGCGTAGCCTTGTTGTCGCAGGTACCATCTCCAAAGTTGATGGTGCATGGAACTCCTCCTGTTGGGGTTACAAGAACAGAACTACTGGAGAACCATTTGCATGAATTCTTTTTTACCAGAGCGCTGGGATAGCTGGCAGTCCAGGCTATACCTTCCCTTGAAACGCCTGAAGAACTCCCTTCAATACGCCAAACATCATCATCTAAAGTTGCTGTGGCAGACCCTTCAGACTGAAGACGAATGTATGTTGCACGATAAGTTATGAATTTCTGATCGGGGAATACGATTTTTGCTTCAGTAAATACCTCATAACGTGGCCAATTATTACCAGCATTAAGGCCTTTATAAGTTATTTTATGAGTACCGGTGATTTTATTGCCGTCGTTTACAAAATCACTAAACGAAAATGTTGCCACTGATCCGACTGTGCTCATCAAACCTGAAAGTGATGCGATAACCTTTCCGCTGCGGGTAACTCCATCAAAAGTACTGGCACAACCTGTTCCCCAATCTAATGTGACTAAAATTGGTAATACAGTAGTTACTGAAGCAGTAATTGTTGGGCAAGTTAAAGTACCAGCTTTAAGTCCCGAAGAAGTGAAATAGCTATTCGCCACTCCATTAAGTACTTCAAATGTCTGGTCGCTGATAACAATACTCCCTTCGGAGGTATTCTTGTCACCGGGTTGCGGTGTTGTGGTGGTTGTGTCTTTCTGACATCCGGCTAAGATCAGAAGAAACAGAAAAAACAAAATCCCTGTAGTTTTCATCTTGCTCATTTTTTTGTATAATTTAGTTAAATAAAATTACAGAATAATCCTTTTAGGAAGACAATAGTCAGTATAATTTGCGACAAATATAAACAATTTTAAATATAAACATTACAGGAAGAAGATTTTTTTTTAAAGAGTAAGTTTATTTTATAATAGTAAACTTATTTTACTATTCAAACTATTTATACTTTAGGATGAAAATTTTTATCATTTCCAATAACTTCTAAACCTCGATAATTAATTTCCCAAGATTTTTCCCTTTAAAAAGAGCAATGAATGCTTCCGGAAGTTTTTCAAATCCATGGTAGATAGTATTCGTGTATTTAAGCTGTCCGCTACCAACCCAATGGGCTAAAGCTTTAAATCCTTCAGAAAATCTTGAAGCATAGTTGCTTACTATAAATCCCTGCATCAGAGCACTACGTTTGAGAATCGTAGGCTGAATTCGGGGACCAGTAGGTTGAGTTGTTGCGTTGTAAAGCGAAATCTGGCCACAAATAATAATTCTGGCATCCTTATTAATTTGCGCAACTACGGCATCGGAAATTTCTCCGCCTACATTATCGAAGTATACATCAACGCCTGATGGACAAGCAGATGCAATTGCCGCATAGAGGTTTGTAGTAGTTTTATAATTAATAACCGAATCAAAATGCAGCTCATTCAGCAAGTAATTCATCTTGATATCGTCACCTGCAATGCCGATAACGCGACACCCCTGGATTTTGGCAATTTGTCCGACTACAATACCCACAGCACCAGCCGCACCCGATACAACTACCGTTTCGCCTCTCTTTGGCTTTCCGATGTCGAGCAGACCAAAATAGGCAGTTAGACCAGGCATGCCTAAAATACCAAGATAATAACTTAGCGGTGCAATACTTCCGTCAATCACCTGTAAACCAATTGCATCAACAACCATTTCCTCCTGCCATGGGATCATTCCTAATACAAAGTCGCCTACATTAAATCCGTCGGCATTACTTTCAACAACACGGGCAATGCCACCACCAACAATTGGCTCACCAACGGAATAGGGTGCTATATAAGACTTGGCATCACTCATTCGTCCACGCATATAGGGATCTACTGAAAAAGTATGTGCCTTCAAGCGAACCATTCCGTTGGTAATCGCGGGAATTTCAACCGTCCTTGTTTCAAAATTACCGGGTGTAGGAACACCTATCGGTCTGGATTTCAATATAATTTGCTGTGTCATAATTTAATTGTTTTACACGATAATAACACCTTTGGGGAAATATTGTTGTAGGTTGAATACGGTAGAGATGCGATTGATTGCTTTTCTACTTTAGATATAACCCATTTTAATCGGAATTAAAAGGGTAGAACATTCTCGTCCCTGCTTTCCAATGAAACATCTAAATTGTCATTTTCAAAATCCTTGCACTTACAAAACTCAATTCCAAACGGGCATCCTTCTGGTTCATAATCACAAAATGTGAAGCATTGCTCCCACCCTCCAGGCCAATGTTGGCAGCCATAATCAAGATATTCACGCATTAATTCGTAACGACGCTTTGCGGGTAACCCCTCGGGAAATTCGGGAAAGAAGGAATATGCAGCCCACATCAGTTCAAATTCATTGGCCATCAAATCCAGCTCCTCCGTAGTAAGCATTTCTGAAGGTGGAAAAAATTCTTTTTTAAGTCCAAACCATTCACTCATTAAGCGGTCTGGACTCGCTTCAAGCTCGTCCTGATAATCGGGATCGAATGTACCCTCCGGAATTTTTGAAGGTGGAACACGTTGCGCTGCCTGATGCATATCGGCAATTAGTTGATCAAGGTAATGCTGTATCATCGTTTTTTTGATTTAATTGTTGTTTCTGTACTGAATAAATTTTTCCATGAGTTGATTTTCGTTTTTTTGATGTTGAATTTCAGTGGCTACAATTCTGGCCAACTCCTCTTTTGCAGGCATAACTAATTGATAACGTGACGCAAATATTTGATTATGGTCATTAAGTAAAGAGTATTTTACCACTGTTTCATCACTTTGTGAGCAAAGTATTATCTCCAAAAGAAAATCCTGAATTTTATCCAATACTGCCTGTTCCAGTTCATGTTCCAAATAAGCAGTGTAAGGTTTTATATCCAAAAATTCAAGTACATAAGGATCTTTGATAAAATCGGATGGCTTGTACTGAAATTCACCTTTTGGCAATGCCATTAACTCCGTCTCATTTGTTTGAGCCGAGAGCATTCGATGATAACAAAGTGTTTGAATTTGTCGTTCCAGTTGACGGGTACTCCAATGATTTTCGGCCGATTCATTAATGTAGAACAAACGAGCATTATCATCTTCTACATTGATAATCATGCGATAATGAGTCCAACTCAATTGTGAACGCAGTGCGTTCACAATTGAAAATGCGCTGTAAAATTTACGCATGTAGAATAAATTGCGTCGATCAAAGCCCTTTCCAAAATCGTATGTCAATTGTTCAGAAAGGTTTTCGATTAGGAACGTTCCATAATCAGCTCGTTCTTTCCCATTTTGTTCCTCCTCAAAGATTCTTTTTCCAATCTGCCAGTAAGTTTGTACCATCGCGAAGTTGACAGCCTGATAAATCTTCGAACGCGATTGTTCTATCAGCGTTTTTATTTCGGAATAAAAAGCAGTTTGAAGTGAATGATCCATAGGTTATGCTTTTAAGATGCTGATATAATTATTATTACCTGCTTTAATACCCAGTTTTCTATACATTCGCTTCAATTAGGTTTCAAAAATGGAATTTACGAAAAATCATCCTTATTTACAAGATTATTATGAATTTAGTATGAGACAATACCAAAAATTAACATTTTTTAAGACAATTGCTGGTAACAGGCTTTTCGATTCCCAAAAATTTTCCATGAATCTTGATCTACCGAGGCAAAAAATATCAATTTAATGATTTTTAGTTAAATTTACGGGGTAAACACTAAATCCTTTCTTATGAATTGGCAGTAGAAATAGATACAAATATCGAGGATCAAGCAATCATTGGTATATTAACAAAAGAAAAGGCAGTTAAAATTATTGGAAGGTACAATAAAGCTATGGCATATGTGCCAGAACATTAGGCACAAACAGGTTCCGGTTCGTCAATTGGGATTATCTTTTTAGTGATTTGGATTAGCGTAATTTGTGGATGATAAGAATCTTGTAAACGTGCGTCTATACAAACATATATCATTAAAAATATTTCAAATAATCTATTTCACTATCACCGCATTAACAGGACAAACCTGGCGGCAGGCATCGCATTTGATACACAATTCGGTATTGATCACATGTTTTTCGTGAGGCAGAAACGGGATTGCATCAACGGGACACCGTTGTACACATTTCGTGCAACCGATACAATCGTCTGTTATTGAATAGTTAACAATCGCCGTACATTTGCCTGTAGGACAAACACCATTGAGATGAGCTTCGTACTCTTCTCTAAAATATTTTAGCGTACTTAAAACAGGATTTGGTGCCGACCGGCCTAATCCGCAAAGACTACCCTTCCTGGTCCATTCTGCGAGTTTCTCGAGTTTTTCCAGATCACCCGGCTTCCCTTTTCCCTGCGTCAGATTATCGAGCATATCAAGCATTCGTTTTGTTCCGACGCGACAAAAAGTACATTTACCGCAGGACTCTTCCTGGGTGAAAGAGAGGAAGAAACGGGCAATATCAACCATGCAATCGGTATCGTCAAGGACGATCAGTCCACCTGAACCCATCATGGCATCAAGGCTTGTAAGCGATTCATAATCAATTGGTGTATTTTCAAGGCTTGCAGGAATACACCCGCCGGACGGACCTCCGATCTGCACAGCTTTAAATGTTCGTCCGTTGGCAATGCCACCACCAATCTCGTCGACCACCTGCCTGATGGTCATCCCCATGGGCACTTCAATCAATCCGCCGCGCGCCACTTTTCCCGCAAGGGCGAAAACTTTTGTTCCTTTGCTTTTCTCAGTTCCAATCCGTGTAAACCGATCGACATTATCACGCATAATGTAGGAAATCTGGGCAAAGGTCTCAGTATTATTGACGAGAGTAGGTTTTCCGAATAAACCTTTTTCAGCAGGAAACGGAGGCCGCAAATAGGGAAATCCACGATTCCCTTCAATCGACTGGATCAGTGCTGTTTCCTCGCCGCAGACAAATGCTCCGGCTCCTTCATAAATTTTCACATCGAAATTAAAGCCAGATCCCAGGATATTATTGCCAATCAAATTATTATCTCTGCAAATTTCGAGCGCTGCCCTGATTCTTTTTACTGCGAGCGGATACTCAGCACGAATATAAAAATACCCTTCGCGTGTATTTACAGCAAATGCGGCGATTAACATCCCTTCGATAATTCTGTAAGGATACGATTCGAGTAGCATGCGATCCATAAATGCACCCGGATCGCCCTCATCGCCATTACAAATGAGGTATTTAAGTTCACTATTCTGTTTGGCAACGAGTTCCCATTTAATCCCGGTAGGGAAACCGGCTCCTCCCCGACCCCTGATGCCACTCGCCTTGATCTTTGCGATTACCTGATCAGGGGTAAATTCTTTAAAAACTTTTTTGAGTGCCTGGAAACCACCGCGTTGTTTATACTCTTCCAGATCAAGGGGATTGATTAAACCACGAAATTCGGTGGCAATCGGAAACTGTTTACCGAGAAACGAAGAGACATGTTTTTCCCTGATGTCCAGCTCGTAACGCTCAATCCCTGCCCATTTCTGATCGGTCTGAATATCTTCGATAGCGCTAAAGAATTTATTTTTCAACTTTGCAAAACGTCCGGAAGGCTGAAAATGAGATTCAATGATTTGTTTTACATCTTCCGGTTTCACTTTGGAATACAATATAGACTCCCCTTTGACAGGGACAATTTCGACGAGCGGCACCTGGTGGCACATTCCCACACAACCCACACTTTTCAGTTTAACCTGAAGACCCTTTTCAATGATTGTATTTTCAACAGCGTCTTTAATGTCGCTGCTGCCGCTGGCCACACAGCAAGAACCCAATCCTATCCTTATTTCGCCCTGAATTTCAGTACCATCAGATTTACGAAACAGCTTTTTACCCTTATTGTCTTTCTGGCTTTCAAAATCTCTGATAAGCTCGGATGCTTTATCAGAAGTGACGTGACCGTAAGTGATGTGATCGATTTGAACAACCGGGGCTAATGTACAACAGCCCAGACAGCTCACCTTTTCGATTGTGTATTTGCCCGATTGAGATGTATGCTGCCCGTCCTTTAATTTAAATTCTCTGCGCATGGCATCGTAAACCTGAACGGCCCCTTTTACATGGCAAGCAGTTCCTACGCATACCCTGATCATGTGTTCGCCAACAGGAGCAAGTCTGAATTGTGAATAAAAGCTGGCAACTCCGATAATTTCTGCAGGTTTGATTGCGGTTATATCACTTAATCTTCGCAATGCTTCTTCCGGCAAAAAGTTAAATTCGCGTTGAATCGCCTGAAGGATAGGAATTAAGGCCTCTTTGGTCGTTCCTCTCTCCCCAACGATACTGTCTATCTTGTTCAGGTCAATCATTATCCTGTTTTTGAACCATTTTAAATCTGTCAATTTATTTCTTTCCAACGCAATAGAGGAAATTTGAAGTCCGAAGGTACATTCTTGCATTTGCGAATGCCGGTGTCGTAGTAACTTTTTCAGCAGCATTTCCTTCTCCGAGCAATTTTGCCTCTTTGGCCATATCATAGACCCTCATCTTTCCGGAAGTATCAAAAGTGTAGAGCTTATTATCAGCGATAACAGGTGATGAATAATAACCGGGACCCTCCTCTTTTGACCAGTATTTTACACCCGATTTGGCATCATAACAGGCCAGTACTCCGTAACTTGTAGCGATGAACAACAATCCGTTTGCCGTAACCGGACTGGCTACTTCAGGTAAAAATTCATCACTTTCCCAAACTTTAGAATTTTTTGACGGATCGATCGCTACCAATTTGGCGTACTCGTTGGCAGCAAAAATCAGTCCGCCGCCAGATGCAGGTGAAGGACCAACTTCGCCGCTCAAACAGTCAACCGACCAAAGTTCTTTGCCTGATTCGGCATCATAGCCCGCCACCATAGGATCTGTAGAAAGTACCACCTGAAATTTACCGTTGATATCGGCCAAAATCGGACTTGCCCATGAAATTTTTCCTTTACGTGCGGTTTCCCAGACCGTTTCTCCTGTAGAGGCATTGAGAGCAATTAATTTACGACTTTTATTTGTATCATACTGAATGTACACTTTGTCTTTCCACATCACCAATGATGAAGCGTGACCATAATGGTTATCAGGAAGACCCAGATTTCGTGCCCACACCCGGTTTCCATCCATATCGAAACAGATGATATCACCATTTGCAAATATGGCATATACCTTGTTACCGTCAGTTGTGAGCGAAGAGGCAGCAAAACCGGTATCCTCAGTGACCTTCGGCATAGTGGCCGGACTGCCCGTGATATTGTCAACAGGCTGTTTCCAAAGCACTTTCCCAGAGTTACAATCAAAACAGTACACTTCACGCGATTGTTGATCAGCTCCGGAAAGAAACAGCTTGTTTCCCCAGATAACTGGTGAATTAAACCCTTTTTTAGGCACAGAAGTTTTCCAGATTACATTTTTACCTGAAGCAGCGTCCCATTCCACAGGCGTTCCTTTCTGAAAAAAGACCCCGTTTCCGAAAGGTCCCCGAAAGGAAGATGCGTTCACCTTAATGGCATTACTTCCCGGAAAAGTGATTTTGGTTGCAGCAACCAGAGTAGCTTTAACCTTTGACGTATCGACTTTAGCGGTATTACCAGCAACAAGCTTTTTAGTTGAATCGGCTATTGCCGGTTGAGTAGCATTGGGAATTTCACCAACTTTAATTACTTCTACTTTATCCTGATTATCAATAGATTTAGTTTCTGCCAAAGATTCGTTGACATCATATTTCTGAAGATGATCCACTGAAGCAAAAGATGCTACAAGTCCAAGCACAATCATTACAGATCCCGTAATCATCACCCATCGCTGGGTCATAATCCGGCTCGTCAAATCGTTTTCATCCTTCACATCAGGTTCTTCAATCTTCGATTTTAAACCAATGAAAACGCGAAGCGAGAGTGCAAAAACGATGGCTCCGAAAAGTAATAAGTATCCACCCGTTTTCACCTGCCACTGACTGTTAAAATAGGCCTTGCGGGCCAGTAAATCAAAATTACGGATCTCCTGTTTTAACTCGTCACTATTTGGTTCCTGACTAAGCCGCTTGACCAGTGAAGTGAGTGCTTTACTTTCAAGCGGTTTATTTTTAGACATTTGCATAAAATTCAACAACAACAGCAAGGCTACTGTGATGCAGAATATTCCCGAAACAAGGGCAATATTTAACGAGAATTTCAGTTTATTTTCTGGTTCCATTCCAATAAGATAATTTACAACGTTATTTCTTTACGGGGCAAAAATTCATGCAGCGTCCACAACTAAAACAGTTTCCTTTATGTGGCTGATAGTCGTTTTTCTTCCGGTAAACAACCTGACCAAGCAAAGTCATCCCGATTACTAAGCCAATAAATCCGCCTGCAATCCAACCTCCCGAGTAGAATTTCTGACGAATCACAGTCGCTTCTTTTACAAGTGTTTCCAATGATTTACCTGAACTTAAAAATGCCTGAACATCAAGATTTTTCTGATCATTTCGAACTTCAGGTTTTGATAATAAAAGTTCAGCAAGGTAAACCGTGGGATTGGCTTTAGAAATCCACGTATGTGCCTTTGAACCAGCAAATCCGCCAATAAAAATCCATAACGGAATCAATAGTGCGTAAACCAAAAAACGGTTTACACCCCATTTTGTATTTTTTGATTGCTTCTCATCTGTCGGATAATCGATGGCATCGAACGGACAAGAATCGCTGCACAATTTGCATTGAATGCAAGCAGCCGGGGTGATGGAAAGATGATATTTGGAAAATCTTGACATCCAGTTAAGTAAGACGCCATAGGGACATAAAAACCTGCAATAGGGACGCGCCACAAACATTCCCATCAATATAAAGGCAATTCCCAGAACGACCATATGAAACTCAGCATCCATCCTGAAAATGCCGACAAAAGGATCGTAGCGGCAAATTATAAAATCGGTACCCGTCGCAGCAAACAAAATGGCAAACGTCAGATAGAGATATGGTATGACTCCCAAAGTTTTGCGAAGCCATTCCGGTAATGACAATGGCTTAATTATCAATAAGTCCTGCATGGCTCCCAACGGGCATGCCCCGGCACAAAAGGTTCTGCCAAAGTAAAGTGTGAAAATTAGTGGTAACAGGAAAAAAAGTAAAGTTGTAATTGAAATAGCATAACCGGGATCAAAAAGCGTAAGTGACACATTCTGAATAGATCCAATGGAACAAATACATCCATTCCGGTAAAATCCGAAATAGAGCAAAGTGAAAACTGATAACCAAAGCAGTCCTTTTCGGGAACGTTTTCTGATCGCGAACCAGCTTGCCAGCGAAAGAACTATCAATAAAACAACAACATCGGTATATTCAAGTGCCAATGCACGCGGTTCAGGTGTTACAGGAGTTGGTTGTGAATATCCGGTACCAAATTCAGGCTTTGGAAATCGTTGTTTCTGAGCCATTCCCGCCAAATTAAACATTAGAAAAGCAAAAACCAGTGTTATTTTAATCCAATTCTTCATCTGTAGATATCTGTCTAACATCAATTTACATTTCATATCTGAATTCTAAACTTTCGAATCCTTTGTAAAACTCCCTTTCACGTTATAAGCTTTGCTCGCTTTTACACGAGAGATGGCCTGGGATGGACAAAGCCGGGCAATAGAACATTCATTACAATTCAGACATCGTTTGTGAATAATCTGCAAATGCAATGAACCGTTTCCGAACGAAGTACATCCTTTGACACATTTTGCACAGCCAATACAAAGGTCTTCATTTATAACATACTCAAAATAAGGCTCTTCTATAAATTTACGAGCAATAGCAGCCGTAGGACAAAGCTGATCTTCGGCAGCCGTTGAACGTTTATTGGCATCGGGTTTCAGATATCCGCCACAGAGGTCGCAATAACCACAAAGGTTGAAAGCATGAATACATTTTACTGCTGAGGGGGTCATGACACATGAAGTGGCACAACGTCCGCACTGTGTACATTTAAACGGATCAATCTGCCAGACGTATTTTTCAGCAGTAAGATGTTTTGCTGCAATTCCGCCCACTGCCCCTAAAGTAAGAAGAATAGAGAGACGAGTACCGCTCCGAATGAAATCCCGCCGGCTTTTTTTATTGTTATTTTCCATTTTTTCTCTCCTTATTTGCCTGTGGAAGTTCACATTGAGAGTATTTACCACAGTTTTTACATTGCGGTGCGACCGAACAATTTTCAGGAGTTACAATCTTTTGATTATAAGCAAGAAACGCGCTTAAAAGCCCTATTCCGGATAAGATTGCCAGGCGCCCTCCATGTTTAAAAAAATCTTTTCTGTGCATTGTCTTTATTTTTTTACAAATAACCTGAGCATCTTTTTATCAGCATCAAGGGCATATATATTACCCTGATTATCAATAGCCAGATCGGGAGCATGACCATTTTCTGTAAATTTTGAAGGTGCGGCGACCACACCCGAAAATTCACCGGAAGGTTTATAGGTTTTTATCCTGATCAGCCCCTTTTCGCTTGTTATGAAACTACCGTCGGGTAAAAAGGCAAAATGGGCAGGATTGCAACATCCGCTAAACCCCTCAATTTTGATTGAGGAGGCTTGCCACCAGGTTCGAAGTTTACCATCAACTGTATAGTTTTCAAGCGAATGCTTCCCTGGATTGACCACCCATAATTCACCATCAGTATTGAATGCCAAATCGAAATAAGGACTTGGAATAATAAAACCATGGATCTGATCATTACCCGATTTCCCTTCAATCTCACCCTGGGCTTTTCCATCAAAAGAGAACTTCCTGATTATCCGCTTCCCGGCATCGGCTACAAATACAATTCCTGATTTTTCGGCTATGGAGGTGATGACAGTGCTATCGGAAAACGAATTCCAATCCGCGATTTTTACTCCGTCGCGACTCAGAATAGTTATCGATTTCCGGAATCCCACAAATATTTTTTCAGCAGATGCATAAACGCAGGTTGGCTTCTGATCGAAACTCACTTCGTTCATCAATTTTCCCGTTGGTTCGATAATCTGCATTTTCTGATCCCCCACAACAAAAAGTTCGTCACCCCGAAAACTGATGCCGGTAGGTTCTGAAAAGCTGATAGCCAGATCGCGGCTTTCTTTAAATAGTATCAACGCTGTGTCAATCCGCGAAAACGGATCGACATTAAACGCATATGGATTTGCGGGCTGCTTATCAGGTTTGGAAGCATTAAAGTCGATTGCAACAACTGCGACGATAACCACAGCCAGAATGATCAGAAAAAAGACGATACCCTTGTTCTTCATAATTCAGAATTTAAAGGTTCAGATTAATGCAAACCATTGTTTTAGAATCTCTTAATAATAGAAATCCATCTGCAATTGCGAGCGGAGCCCAGGCATCAGCGCCATCCTTGATCACTTTTACCTGATCGAGTTGGACGTATTTTGTAATACTTGGTTTGATAATCGTCAAAGTCCCTTCATCGTCTAGAATAAAGAATTTATTGTCGGTAATGAAGTAAGGACCCAAACCAAAGCGAGCCGTTGGTCCACTCGTCCAAACCATTTTTTTGCAATCAGCCGGATCAACACATACAAACTGATTTCGCAATGAGCCGGCATCTTTGGGCAGAATTCCGAAAAGATGTCCTTGCCAATAAACAGGGGTTTGCTGTTCGCAGGCAAGCCCGAAACGGGGAAGATACTCCTGCAACACATCGATTGTAAAATTACCGCTATTTTCCCTGAGTTGAAGCATCATCGCTCCGGCTCCATAACCGGCAGTTATAAAAATCTTTCCATCAGGCATACAAACCGGTGAAGGTGCTACTACTGAATGGTTCCAGACCGGAGTTTTCCAAAGTATTTTCCCTACATCAATACCATCGGCCGCAACACCGAGTAATCCACCTATTGTACTGTAAACGTACATTTTACGACCGCCAAACGTAAATGGCATGATCGATGAATGCGACATTTTCCATCCGTCGGGATTAGGAACCTCCCACAATTTTGCGCCGGTTTCGCAACTTACACCAATCATCAGGGCTTTTCCTCCTGTAGCAATGATAGCTACATCGTTGTCAATCATAGGACATTGCCCTGTATACCAGAAAGGGATTTCAGTCAAGTACTCTTTGGCAACATCAATTCCCCACCGGAAATTACCTGTGGCACGATCGAGGCACATAACCTGACAACGAGGTCCCATCGTCAGGATATATTTTTCCGTGATGGCGGGGACTGTCCGCGACATCCCATGATTTCGTTTGATACTTATATTATAACCCCTTCTCCATAACTCTTTTCCGTCAGCCAGCGAAAAGCAACGCAACAGATCGGCCTTCTCCGTCTCGCTGTAATCGAGCAGATAAACCAATCCTTTGTAAATCGTTGCGCCTGAATGTCCTTCACCCAGTTCGAGCGACCAGCGAATATCAGCACCTGCCGGACCAAATTTATCTTTTAGTTTGACCGGTGACTTTGAGATGTTATCAAAATCGTTTCCCCGAAAGCGGGTCCAGGTTTCGGACATCTCCTTATAAACAGTAGAATAAGATTCAAATTTTTTACCAATCTCAACATTTTCGGATACTGTATCGGCTGCTCCCCGATTATCAAGGCCGGGCAGACTTTCGGTAAATTTTGCCGTAGGATCTGCCATAAGCCACCAAACCATAATCAATACGGCAATCGAAGAGAGAAGATAGAGCGCAATATTCAGTGTCCTCTTTTGAATCATTTTAAGCTTTAGGGTGTGTAATACACCATTATATTTTTTTGTTCTAATCAATATGATCTTTAATAAATTCTTTAATTCGAACGCCAGGCAGATGTTATTACACACCCTGAATATTATAAATCAGCAAGATATTGCCATGTCGCAGGTATAACCTGCCATCATAAATTGCAGGATGTGCCCAGTAAGGTCCATCTCCTGCACCAACTTTAAAAGTACTGATTATTTTAAAGTCAGCAGCATCGGGTTGAACCAAAGCCACATTTCCTCCTTTTTCTTCGTAACAATAGAGCAAGCCATCAGCTGAAATGATAGAACCTTTTGTAAACCAATCTTTTACCCAATTAGTCTTTCCTGTTTTCCAATTCATCGAAACCCATTGTCCTTTGGTATTACTTTGCCAGTTGGTTCCGTAAAGATTTCCATCAATCAGAACTACTCCTCCATGATGCGTGTCCATCGTGTCGTTTTTCCATTTCAGGCTGACTGAACGTCCGTCTTCCGAAAGCGAGAACATTATTGCCGAATGATCGTAACCGCTTGTATGAAAGATCTCTCCATCCTTATAAACTGGAGTGTTCGCATTGCATCCCTTTCCCATATCACCTGGTTGGAACGGCCTAAGATCAAAACTCCAGAGAATCTCTCCGTTGATGGAATTAATTCCAATGATATCATTTGCTGTCTGCGCAAGTATAATCTTTAATCCACCTCGTTCAATCAGAAGAGACGAGGCGTAAGCCCTTGCACCTCCAAGACTTTTAGTCTTCCACAGAAGTTTTCCGGTTATCTTGTCAAAAGCCACAACAGATGTCTCTTCTCCGCCGGTAACGTATATAGCAGCTAGATCAGTCAGAAGGACAGATTCGGCAATCCCCCAGATCAAATAATCTCCTTTAAATTGATTTTGAGCATCTTGTGACCATAGCATGTTCCCATTTTTGGCATCAAGACAACAAACTGTTCCCATTCCGCTGACAAGATAAACTTTGTCGTTTTGGACTGTCGGAGTAGAGCGTGTATCAGGAAAAGACTTTGCCCAGGAATGTCCATACACCTTATCCCAAAGTAACTTACCCTCTAAATCGTAGGCTGAAATTACATCCATCGTATCCTTTTTGATACCTGATATATAAATAACACTCTTATAAACAACTGGTTCTGAATATCCCTTTCCAATGCCGGCAATTTGAAGTTCAAGTTTCGGACCTGCTACCGGCCACTTTTTTAAAAGTCCTTTGTCAGGAAAAATCCCGTCCCGCGAAGGTCCTCGCCATTGTGCAATCTCCTGTCCAAAAACGGGAGAAATCAGGAACAACAGAATACAGCAAAATAATATTCTCATTAACAATTAATTAAGCCTTAATATTGTAAACCATTAAAACCTCGCCATGACGTAAATAGAGCTTACCATTACTGATAAAAGGATGAGCCCAATGTGGCCCGGTTCCGTCAGTCACCTTAAATGTGCTGATCACCTCCCATTTTTCAGGATTCGGTTTAATTAAACCTACCGTACCAGTTTTCTCTTCATAGACATAGAAAAGATCATCTGCTCCGATAAGTGCACCTTTGTTGATCCAGTCTGTTACATATTCTACTTCGCCGGTATCCCAATTCATGCAAACCCATTTTCCTTTACCGTTGCTTTTCCAATTTGAACCATACATGTAATCGCCTGAAACCAGAACTCCATGATGATGATTATCAAGTGTATGATCAGTCCATTTTTCTGAAACAGAAGTTCCCAGGGAATCCATTTTCAGCATCACAGCCGGGTAATCGTAACCCATTGAAAGAAAAATCTCATCATTTTTGAAAACCGGCGTATTGGTCCAGATCAAACCCGGCTGATCGCTCCAAAGTTTATATTGATAATACTTGTAACTCCATGCTACACTGCCGTTTCCAGGATTAAGCGCAATCAAATGAGTTGCAGTTACTGCCAGTATAAATCTGAAATTTTTGTATTCAAAGATAGTTGGTGAAGCATAAGCCCGCTGTCCGCCAACACTTTCACTTTTCCAAACTAATTTTCCGGTTATCTTATTAAAAGCAACAACTGAAGTCTCTTTACCACCTGGGGTACAAATTACCTTATCGTCAACAATCAATGGAGATTCAGAAACTCCCCATAGGTGCCACTCTGCTTTAAAATCCTTATCAACATCAACAGCCCATCTCTCTTTTCCGCTGTTGGCATCAATACAAACCAACCGGCCTAAACCTCCAACTACATAAACACGATCACCTTCAACTGTGGGAGTTGAACGCGTTTCGGGAAATGATTTCGACCATGATCGTCCGTAAGGAACCTGCCATTTTATTTTCCCCTGAAAATCAATAGCTGTCAGATAATCAAGCGTATCAATCATTCCGGTTACGTAAATGGTTTGATTGGCAACTACGGGAGAGGAATAACCTTTTCCAATTTTCCCGACTTTGAGAATCATCTGCGGACCTTCAGCCGGCCATGATTTCATTAATCCGGTTTCTTTAACCTGACTGAAAGCAGAATAAGTGAATGACAAAACCAACGACATCAAAATAACCTTCTTCATAAATTACTGTGTATTAATATTTAAAAACGAGAGAAAATGGCTTTATCACCTTTTCTCCCGTTTCGGAAAATCTATAATGAATTGTATCTTTCCAAACTACTATTTTATTTTGTAAGCTATCAAGGATTTACCATGCCGAACAAAAAGCCGGCCATTGTTGATGACCAGGTGAGCCCATGCCGGGAACTTCCCAATTCATCATAATGCCAAACAATTTTGTTTTAAACTTTTGCCTAAAAATAGAACCAATCCACTGAACCTGCAAACTGATCATCGTATTTAGTACAGGTCTAAATAATAGGCTCTGGCTGCCGGCGACTGGCATCTAGCGTCTAGCCGTCAACTGCATTTTTTACTTCCATGATTTTCAATATTAGAATAAAATGTTCAGTATATATCCGACAGTAATTATTCCTGCAGCAATGATTCCGACAAAGATGAAGATAAACGGCAGCTTTAAAACCTTTTTTAGAATAATCAATTCGGGTAACGAAATTCCGATTACCGACATCATAAAAGCGAGTGCAGTTCCAAGCGGAACTCCCTTTTCGATTAAAGCATAGGCAATTGGGACAGCTCCGGGCGAACAGGAATACAGTGGAATTCCAACTAAAACAGCAAGTGGCACCGAATACCAGGTCGATTTGTTGATTAGCGCGGCCAATGAATCATTTGGCACATATCCGTGAACAAAAGCTCCGACACCGATTCCCAAAATCATATAGGGCCAGATTTTAACAATGATCTCCTTTACTGCAATTCTGCCGGCCTGAATCCTGTCATTAAATGTAAGTCGATTATTTTCCGATGTAGTCGTCCCAAACTTTAAATTCCGAACCCAATCCTGAAGCCACTTTTCCAGATTAAGTTTTCCAATTATCCAGCCTGCAGCTATTGCGATCAATAAACCCATCAGAATATAAATCACGCCAACTTCCCATCCAAACAGGCTAAATAGCATAATTACTGCCACTTCGTTTATCATAGGAGCTGCGATCAAGAATGAAAATGTGATGCCTATCGGGATTCCTGTTTCAACAAAACCTAAAAACAGCGGAATTGCTGAGCAGGAACAAAACGGGGTGACAATTCCAAGTAAAGCCGCCAGGATATTGCCCATAAACAGCGATTTACCCTCCAGTGCTTTTCGCGTCTTTTCGGGCGAGAACCAGGAACGAACAATACCAGCCAGAAAAATCACAAGAATCAGAAGCAGAAATATTTTCTGCAATGTGCTGATGAAGAACCAAACTGTGTTCGACAGATTTGACTCATAAGGCATAGATAACCAATTATATACAATAAAGTTACTGGATGCTTCCTTGTAGATATACAGGAAAATCCACAATAAAAGCAATGGAATATATATAATTGATTTATAGCGCATTGAAATTCAATTAAAAGATACAACAGCAGCTTTCATCTGCTTTATTATCACATAAACATGCTTCGATCTGACTTTTATTCAGATTTTTAACACAGCGGCATTCGTCACAGCATGGTAAATTTCGGGTTATCCGATGTGTAGGATCAGGAAAACCGGGTTGAAATGCCTGTTCCTGACTTTCGCTGACTAAAACTCCGGAACGGGAAATTGCGTTAACTCCCTTTCTTACAATCGCACGAGCCACTTCGGGTGAAGTTTCAATTCTCGAATTGACCATTATTTTTACATCGCCGACCATTAAAGAGGGAAGATTAATTTTCCAATTGTCATCCAGTATCGACGTAAAACTGATTTTATGACTGAACTCTTCCCCTTTCAATAGAAATTTTAAATGACCGATCGGAATTTGCTTTTGCTTGATCTCTTCTACCATGCTTTCAATAAACAATAGGGCAACCTTAAAGGCTGATTGATCCTCAGTGTGAATATTGACCTCTTCATCTAGCCAGACAAGGTCGGCTTCACCTTTTCCATAAATCTGATAATCAATGTCGAGTGAATCTCTTCGCCGAATTGGCAAGGTCTCAAGCGTTGTAAGCCAGTTTTGAATATTCCGAGGATTCAATGAATTCTGGAAGATCAGTATCTTTCGAGCAAACCTGGTATTTGTTAAATCCTGTAGTATTTCCAAATCTTCAGCTGACAGCAAATCAATTTTACTAATAACCAATAAATCAGCCTCTTCTATCTGTTTGGTGAAAATATAACAAATCTCATCGTTGAATGGCATTTTTTTACTTTGAAGATAATCAATCAATAACCGGCTGTCGACAAAGACAGAGAAAGTAAGTTCGTCAAACAGTTCTTTTTTAAGCAACTGCAATGGTTTTAAAACAGTTGCCACCAAATCGGTACACGATCCTACACTTTCGGCAAAAATGCAATCCGGTTTGATGATACGTTCCAGCAATTCAACCTGATCGCTAAGACTATTAAAATTACAGCAAAAACAACCATTGGTCACTTCGGCTGTCGGAATGTCATAAGAACCGATAAAGCTTGTGTCAACCAAATATTTACCCTGATCATTCGTAACCACAGCAACCTTTTTTCCATGCAGTATCAGCAATTTTGATGCATTTGTTATTGCAGTAGTCTTGCCACTTCCCAAAAAGCCTCCAATAATATGTAATTTCATTATTTACAGTTCATTATATATTTAAACTTTCTCTAAAATCACCTTCAGTCTTCTGCTTCTTCCGGACCATTTCCAACAGTCAAATTTAGAAATCTCATTCCAAATATCTTCTGAGCGCCTCTATATAGTAGATTAACGGATATAATTTCTCGTCATACCACAACATTGCAAAATAAAGACCGATTGGATTCGATCGCATACCATTTTTATCGTATTCATTTTCAATCCATTCAAATCCTTTCAGGATGGCGTCCTGATCTTTTCCGATCAAAGCTGAGATTGCCAGCGAACTCTCCTCAATTGTACCCGGAATGTCCAATTCGCCACCCCAACTGCCATCAGCATTTTGCTGTTTCAATAAATATTCCTGAGCGTCGGACAACATCCGTCGGATATTCCGTTTCATATGATCTTCCAAACTATTACACAATAAACTATCTTTTAAATAGATAGCAACTTTTGCTGTTCCGTAAACGTAATTCTTGTTCTCCGGAGTAAACTGATTACCAAACCATAGTGGAAACCAGCTACCATTGTCGTTCTGAACCTTCCAAAGAAACCCAAATGCTCTGGCAATGCATTGTTTTACTGTATTTTGAAATTCGATAGTCATTTTATCGCCAAGAATATCAAGCGATTTAGCCAATGCCAGCAACGCATGTCCGGTCAGATCGGCACAACTGCTGTCGAAAGGAAGTTTGCCCCACCCTTTACAGAAAGTCGGGTATCCTCCGTCTTTGTTTTGCAGCGTTGCTAGCCACTGGCAACCATTGATAATCGCTTCTTTATCCTCAATATCAGAATGATATAATTCGACAAGTGCCAAAATTGCCCCCGAAGTGTCGTCAACATCAGGTACTGAACCTGAGAAGTTTGTCCATCCCCAGCCACCTGGCTGTGCAAGATTAAATGGATGAACATCTTTATATTGAATTGTCTTTAAATGAGTTACAAGCGCATTAATTTCGGACGCTGAAAATTCTTTTGACATTTGTGACCCGAGTGCCTTCACACTTAAGGTAGTGACCCATGTTGATAAATCGGTATCAATAGGCCAGCTACCATCCGGTCGTTGCTGAATACGCAAAAAAGAGAGCCCTTTTTCAACCACAGGATTATCTCCAAATCCGGACGAAATAAGACACATTTCGACGAAAGCTGTCAATGGAATTGCCTCAAGAAAACCACCACTTTCGGGAACAATTTTTTCAAGTTTGCGCAGGGCAGGTTGAATGGATCTGTTTCTGATCCAACGCATTATTCGATTGTGACGATTTCTTTTCTTAAAGATAAAAATACCAACAGCAATCAGAGCCGGAATGGCATAACTTACCACGCGCAGATTAAACAGACTATACCATGATGCCGGGAACAACGTAAATTCAAAAGGCAACTGAGGTATTTTCGAATATACTTTTTCGTCGAGCACACCACAAATTATTAGCATCGAGAGGATCGGAACAGAAAAGGTAAAG
Organism: Bacteroidia bacterium; assembly: GCA_026391655.1. Classification (GTDB taxonomy): domain Bacteria; phylum Bacteroidota; class Bacteroidia; order Bacteroidales; family Prolixibacteraceae; genus JAAFHB01. Next base: position 71,517 of record JAPLDR010000091.1, read on the forward strand.
TCGTTGCCGTAAAATGACAATACAGAAGTTGTTACATTACCTTTTGTCAAATCGATTTTCTGCTGTAACAGATATTTTTCGATACTCAAAAGGGCTTTTTTTGATGGTTCGCTACCTTTTCCACAATAACTGATAGCAGCAAAGCAAAGCAATGAAGTGCTGACATTGCTTTTACTATCGGGTGTATCACCAAATCCGCCATCAACGTTGATATTATTTAAAAGCCAATCTAATCCATTTAAAATTAAATAATTATCAGTTTTATCTTTATTTATTTTCAGCGCAACAATTGCCACAGCGGTCGCCAAGGCACTTGATGCAAGCCTGCCACTCCAGAAACCTTCAGCATTTCGCTCAGATTTAAGCAACCGGACCAACCTGGTAAATTGATTTTCAAGATTTTTCTGCTCCATAATTTCGCCTTAATATCAGATCAAAGCAATAATTTAATTCATTGATCCTAATGCCAATAAACCATAAAATGTATACTCCACATCGGTAATAGAATCAGATGGTGTAGCCCGAAAACCGCCATTATCATACAAATCATCCACGAAAGAAAGACAACCGGGTTTGATTAACCTAATATCGGCATCCAGAAAATGAAGGGCATACAAGGCGACTCCCGTAGAAAGCAAATCTTCTGAAGGAGCTTTGTGAAGCGCTGCAAATCCGCCACTTTCGCGACAGAACGATTTTAGCATTTCCACAGCCTCGGGCGACCGATTTCCAGCCATTCCAAGCAGTACGGCTGTCGCTGCAACTACGGGACAAGGATTTCCGCTCATCGGAATGAACCGTTTGTATTGATTAACAATTCGTTGTATGTTCAGATAATCTTCAAGATAATATAGTGCCAAAATTCCAAGAAAACCGGCATATTCAGGGTGTTTAGAATCTGGTTTAGTGAGATCAGCTACAATCTGTTTTCGTAACTTTTCAGACTTAGCATCCAGACCAAACAGTTTTGCGTACAAAATAGCGCCGCAATAAAGATAAACTCCTGACAGATTGGTTGATGTAACCGTAGCCAGATACTTTTTCAACGGTTCTGTTACTTCAGTGACTGAAAAAGATTCAGCAATATAATAACCAAAAAGCGTGTAATACAAATCGCATTTCCCTCCCCTGTCAGCAAATCCGCCCTGAGCCGTTTGTTTGCTGCCAATAAACGATCTTATTTCGGCAATCATCTCAGGATCAAGCATCAAAATCGATTTGGTCAAAACCGGTTCGATCAGTTTGGGTCGTACCTTTTTTAACTGAGGTTGTACTGCCAGCTTAAATATATTCCTTGAAAATCTTTCCCAAAATCTCATGTAATGCCAGTTTAAGACCTAAATTAGAGATGCTTTCAAGACAACTTTTTGCTTCGTGAATAGTACTGATCAGTAGTTCTTTGGTGGCATTCTGAATTTGATACCGGTCAATTAATTCGTAAATTACCTCATAATCATCATGCTTATAAGCATTTAACAGAATTTCATTCTCCGATTTCGGAAGTTGCTCTTTTAGAACAGAAAGTAATATGGAAAATTTTCGGATAGCAATATCTCCTTTATTACCCTTATAATCAGATAAATCATCTTTTATTTGATATCCAATGCCAATAGAATGACTAAATCGGTTCAATACTTCGATCGTTTCACCGGAAGCACCACCAACCGTAGCGCCAAGCAACAGTGATACCTTAAATGCCGCTGCCGTTTTATTTTCGAATAATTTCAACATCTCTTTCAAGGAAAGGATCTCTTTTGAATGGATGGAAATCAATTCGTCACCCTGCCCGATTGTCAGACTTCGATGTCCGTGGGAAACTATCTTGATTCCTTCACGAATCATCGCAGAAGGAA
>JAPLDR010000091.1:73524-90789 GCA_026391655.1 Bacteroidia bacterium
CGTATCGGGCATGAATGGTCTCTTTTCCATAACGCATTTCATCATTGTCTTCAATATCATCATGGATCAGCGAGGCTTTGTGAAAACACTCTACAGATAAAGCCAGCATATTTAAAACAGCCGGATCAGGCTCATTTACAAATGCTTCGTAAGCTAAAACTGCTAGAAAAGGACGTAAGCGCTGACCGCCTGAGAGCAGCGATTCAAAAGCAATAATCTCCGTTTTATTTACTGCTGTACCGAGGATTCTAATTAATTGCTCTTCTCCAAAAATTGAAGAAGTTTTGTTTCTTAGATAGTTAAGATTAAGTAACCTGATTGATGGCTCTTCGCGGTAATTGTAAATCTCTTGTTTGATCCAATCGGAATCGGCCATCGTATCGACACAACCACAGTTGATCAGCGGAATTCCGATACCCGGTATAGAATATTTACTCACTGAAGCAAACATCTTTTGGAGCACCTCCATGCAACCAACCCCAATCACAGCATCCACTTTTCCGCTCTCAATAAGGCGCGTAGTGATCGTTGTCCCTTCAGTAACCAATGCAACATAACCCAGATTCTCGGCTTCGCGCAAAAAACCTGAAATACTACAATTGCCACATTCACTGCATAATAATCCAAGCTCATCCTGTTGCGCCTTGCACAAATTTACATTCCGCAGGCATTGCGGCAGTAAAAAAACACGACGATTATACGGAATTGAACCGACAACAGGTCGCCAGATTGCATTGCCACAACAAACCATAATAAAGGCACGATGCTGCTCCTCCCAGTTTTCGTTTTCAATCAACGTACTTGCAAACCCATATAAGTCATCGTAACTGACAGGAGGCATTACCTTATTTTCAAGGAAATATGACTCAATCGCGGCTCTTATTTCAAGTCGTTTTGATTTTTCTGCCGGAACATCGAGCGCAAATGTTGATTGAAGTATTTTTGATTCCATAGCTTTATTATTAACCGTAAGCTCCCAAACCAAAGAAAGCCCTTTTCTTGGCCATCCGGTAGATCCAGCTTCTTTCGGGGATTTTAGGGCAACTGCCATGACTGCAAACCATACATCCATTGGCCAATTGTTCAGGTAAACCTGGTCTGTTTGAAGTATTAATAGCCTGATGATCAGCAGCAAATTTCGCAAGCCAGGCCGGATTCTCCATAAGAATACAACCTTTTGTCTGTTGATTAACCTCGGACTTGAAATCTCTTATAAACGTAGAATTTTCATAAACATCTTTGATATCACCGTTTCGGATGTTGTCGCATGAGAACTGAACTACTGGACAAGGCTCAATATTTCCCTCCGGATTGATATGGTGACTCAATCCTTCGGCTGCCGGACAAAATGGTTCGCCATCGGCACCCCAGTAAGAATCAATCAATACAAGCGGATATTTGGTTCTGCCATCGACTAAAAACTGACGTAACCTTAAAATATCATCAGAAGAAAGCGCCAGTTCGTAATGGGGATTTTCGCCAGTAGGACGGTAAATGTAATACCAAAGATAGATCACACCACGATTGTGTAACATTTCGATAAACTCATCAGATAGAGCCATCTCAATATTTGATTTACAAACACTTATAGCCACTCCGGTAATTAGCCGGTTCGCAGTTGCCATTTCGATGGCCCTGAGGGTTCGCTGGAAAACCTGATTACTTCCTCTTCGGATATCCGCCACAACCTCATTTCCTTCCAGACTAATCAGCGGTGTAACATTCGCCAGCTTCCTTAACTCAGCTGCAACTTTATCAGTGAGCAACGTTCCGTTCGTAAACAATTGAAAATAACAGTCGGGATGTGCCCTGAATAAATTAAATAAATCCCTGTACATCAATGGTTCACCACCTAAAATCCCAAAAAAGTAACTACCTTGTCTTTTACTGTCGGTAATGATCTTGTTAATAGCCGGCAAGTCGAGATTTGTGCACTTCTCACCCTTCGTGACCCAGCATCCCTGGCAAGCCAGGTTGCAATCGTTCGTGACCGAAATAAACTGAAAAGCAGGAAAATTTTCTCCGCGTTTCTTTCGTTTCTGAAATTTATTGAACCCTGTAATCCCTTTCCATCCAAGATTATATATGAACTTCCACAAACACCTGCGATCCGATTTTAAAATATTGATTAGTATTGACATTGTTCGTTTTCTTTTAATTGCCTTTCTTTTCGGCAAGTGCCTTCTCTCTCTCAGCTATTGCCTGTTGCATGGCGGAGGAACGAATTATTGACTGACGTTTAGCTTTACGCATTTCGAGTGCTTTATAGATATTGCTTCCAAGAATGGAGTCAATATCGTGACTTTGTCGCTGCTGTTCAGCAATTTCATCTATCGTATCGGCACCCGCAATAGCACCTTCATGCTCATATTTAGGAAAAACAATTGCCGTTTGCGGACAAATACGACCACATGCCGGACAATTGTTTTTACACCCTTTGGGATTGACTACAACTACCTTATTATCAATTTTTTCATACACTCCAAAAAGACAAAAATCAGCGCATTGGCCACAAGTATTACAACGCGAATAATCGATCATGGGAAACCATGAAGGCCATTCGGCATTGCTTTTAAATTCTGTGACCTCGTCCTTTCCAGTCTCTCCGATAAAAAAAATACTAATCTCAGCAAAGATTTGATAATCTTTCATTTCCCTGAAATTCAAATAGCTAAATTTCCTTGAATGGTGATCAATACCACTGTTCTCGAGTAAAAGTCTGACTGCACGCGGATAGCAGGCGATGATCAGAACCTCATCAGCTTCTACAAAGAGATCGCGCGTTTCACTTTTTCGATCCACAGAACAACCGCATAAATCGGATATCTCCACAAACGGATGCTCCGCAAGATTCAAATACTCTGCAATACCATCCAATCGGTCGTTTCCGATCAGTTTAGCGCCACAATTACAAAAGATTACTTTCTTACTCATACAAACAAAACAGTTTCGATGATTACAGGTTCAAACTGAAGCAAAGATATGTTTTCGGGTGGGAAAAACAAGAGAGGTGGAAACAACAGAAATTTGCACACTTGTAAGTACCGTAAGTTTACAAAAATAGAATATTCCAAAGGCAGCTAAGAGTTAATTAATGAATTTGGCTTAGTATTTCAAATTTGATGAAAATACACTTTGAATAATGCTATTAATTTTTAAATTTGCAGAATAATCTCAAATATCAAGAAAATGATAGTCGAATTTAGTGTTAAAAATTTCCGTTCAATTAAAGAACTTCAAACTATCAGTTTTGTAGCAACCGGATTAAAAAGCTCTTTGGAGTTTTCTGAAATTGATAAAAATAATATTGCCGAAGAAGGAGGTACTCGATTGTTAAAAACGATTGGAATTTATGGTGCAAATGCAAGTGGAAAGAGTAACATTATAAGAGCCTTAGAATACTTTCTTCAAGCTATAAAGAATGAAGCAAGTTCTGAATCCAATTTAAATTCTCTTTGTGACCCTTTTTTATTTCAGGAAAATGCGTTTAATACTGAATCGTTTTTCCAAATAGTTCTTTTTGTGAATAATAAGAAATACAGATATGGCTTCACTGTTAAAAAGAATTTCAAAGTAAAAGAAAAACCAGAAGAAAAGATAAGCAAAGAAATAATTGTCAGTGAATGGTTATATGGTACAAAAGAAAAAAGCATGGTGGAGTATTTTACAAGAAAAGGAATTGATATCAAAAAAGAAAAACTACCAAATAATGATAAGATACCTACTCTACCATATGAACATTCGCTATTCTTAACCCATTCTGCTGCATTTGACAGAGAAGGAGATTGTGCAACTATTAGGAAATATATAAACGGTTGGACAATTTCAAATTTTACTAATGGGATAGAACTTTTTAGGTGGAACACTCTTTTATTGTTAGAACATGAGAATAAAAAAATAGATTTTTTAGAACTACTTTCATCATTTAATCTTAAATACAGTGACATTATTTTGGAAAGAGATTCAAATAAACCTGACAAAGATATTCTTTCACAAGAAAAGATTTTTATGATGAAATCTTATAATAATAAAAATAATGACACAATAGATGTAAAGCTTAATTTAAGTTACAACGAATCATCTGGCACACAAAAATTATTTGATTTAGCTGGTCTGCTTCTTAGAGCATTTAATTTACCTATTAGTGTTTTCATTATACTAGATGAGGTTGACAGCAACTTTCATCCATCTCTTCTTATTAAACTTATCGGGCTGTTTAATAACCCATTAATAAATAAAAGCAAATCTCAATTACTCTTTACAAGCCATGATACAAACTTAATGTCTCCATCAACAATGCGGCGTGATCAGTTTTACTTTACTGAAAAAAGTGAAGATAATTCGACAAGGTTATATTCTTTGGCCGATTTAAAAGGTATTAGAAATGATGCAGACTTTTCAAAGCAATATTTAGCAGGTTTTTATGGTGCTTTACCAATTTTAGACGATTATTCGAACGAAAATCATTTATGCAATGATTGAGCCTTGGAACATAAAACCGAAAGATTTAAGGCAAGCAGATACTCGACCCACTTTTATAATATTTTGCGAAGACAAAGAAACTGAACCAGAATATTTTAATGCCTTTTCCTCTGATAATATATCTATATCAACTATTCGTAATTGCGGACAGCATCATAAACAGATTGATTTTGCAACAGAATATTGTCGGAAAAATGATCTATTGGAAATTATTGATGAAAAAGAAAAATTGAAGATTGATGATGGTGCTCAGGTTTGGTGTGTTTTTGATCGGGATAGAGAGCCTGATGATGGTAAAGATTCTTCTTTTTCAAATTCTATTGATAACGCTATTTTAAAAGGCTTTAAAATAGCGTGGAGTAATGACAATTTTGAGCTTTGGATTTTATTGCACTTTGAGAAAGTAGATCCATCTGATGCTTCATATAATCATCGCAGAAAATACTATGAACGGTTGACTCAAATTCTGAAAACATTACTACCACTAAATCAGGATGAAGAAAGAATTACAAGAAATCCGGTGTTTCATTATGATGATTTTATGAAAAAAAGAAAGCGGTTTCTACCAATTACTTTTCAGCATATGAAAGGTAAACAAGAAATTGCTATTGCGAATTCTAAGATATTAGAAATATACCATTCAGCTATTCCCAAACCACATCATGAAAAATCTCCATGCACGTTAGTTCATCATTTAGTAGAGGAACTTATTCGAGCAGGAGGAAGGAAAATATAATATGTATCAACGGATTCGAAGACCAATTGTGATATTTACAGCTCTGTTATTTCATCTCTTGCTGATTTTCCATCTGCTTTTTTCTCCCGTGATCATTGTATTTGCTTCATATAAAGGAATCGTAAACGCAAGCTTCATCGCATTTATCGTCATACTTTTATTATCGCTGTTTTTCGGAAGAGCCTATTGTTCATGGTTTTGTCCCGGATGTGGTGTACAGGAGCTGATGTCTGTATTTGTCAGAAAAAAATCAAAGAATTCTAAGGCCCTCTTTATCAAATATTTCATATTTGCGATTTGGATAGGAGCCATCATAACCGGCTATTTTATAAATGGCTTTCGGCAGATTGATTTAACGTATGGAATGACTGATGTTTCGTTCGAAAGAAAGATAATTCTGACAATCGGAGCAATTGTTATAATTGTACCATTGACTGCAATTTTTGGTCAATTTGCTTCCTGTAAATATGTCTGCTGGCAAGCCCCTTTTATGATCATTGGTACAAAAATCCGTGATTACTTCAAATTTAGTGGATTACGGCTAAAGGCTGAAGCAGAAAAATGCAGAAGCTGTACTATTTGTAATCTAAAATGTCCAATGAACATTGATGTGATGGCAAGTGTGAAAAGTCAGAAGATGAATAATGTAGAATGCATTCTATGTGGTAATTGCATTGACAGCTGCAAACATAAGGTGATTAAGTTTTCGATTAAAAAATAGTAAGTGCAATATTGAAAACAGTAATCATCTGCTGATCAAAATGCTCTGGCGACTTGCTTCAAAAGGTTATTATTAATTCTTTTGTCCTAAGTCTGAATTCTAAAGCCTTTTTGCTGCAACAAATTAAACACATGTAATGATAAACCCTACTCAGGGTATCCTACAGTTTGGGCAAACAGAACACGCTGGGTTGGTTTCAGTTTGAATTCCCCGACCGTATTCTCCTTGTCGCAGTTATGAAACCATGCTGCCAGTCCAAAAGAGGCCGCAGACAGGTAAATATTCTGGGCAATGAACCCGGTATCAGTAAAGTAATATGACTTTTGAACTTCCAGATCTCCTATTTTTCGGTCGGGTTGAGTAGGTCCAAGATCATAACGGCTAAGGTCGGCGATGTAAAAAATATTCAAAGGTGCCGTCACTGCTTTTCCACGGCCGGATCTTGCACGGAAGTCTCCTTCAGCCACAGGCAATAGTTGGTGGTTAACAGCCTCATAAAGGTATATTCCTGCCGGTAAAGCGATATATAGATCGATTTCCTGTGAATTGCTTGCCGAAGGAGCTGTTCTTCCTTTTTTGCCAAATCCTCCGGAATCGCGGTTTACCCCAAAACCGGCCCAGAGCAGATTGGATATGATCTGCAACGGTAGTTCCTTTGAACTGATGTTACGGTTGGTTTTCCTTTCAGCCAAAGCGGCCAGAACCGATTTCCCTCCCTCTTTTTCGGGCTTTGGAAGGACAATGGTCTGAAGTTCCGTTGAGCCTGGCATAACCAGTGAATAACCCGAAGCCGAAGCTGCAATAAGCGCGATGGCCGGGACAGTCTTAATCAAATTTATGCGGTTCATATGTTTGTAAATTAAATGGTTGGCTTTTAAAGTAAATTTATTCATAAAATTATATTCCACCTTTCAATGATAAATTATTTTCCATTGATATCATACGCATAAAGCTTGTCAGTATAGCGAATATAGAGTGTGCCGCCGCATACGACAGGATGTGCCCAGTACATTCCCTTACCTCCCTCCGGCACTTTAAATTCACCTTTAAGTTCAAACTTTTCGGGTGTAGCTTTGACCAGTTTCATTGTACCCCTTTCATCCAACAGGTAAAGCATACCTCGGCCCACGTAATCGATCCTTTTCCGTTAGTTTTCCAGATTTGATTTCCTGTCTTGAAGTCGAGGCAGAACCAACCCTTCGAATTACTGCCTGCACCAAACAGAAAGCCATTATCAAGAACTACTCCACCATGATGGTTGTCCATCAGTACAGATTGCCAGACAGTTTCGGGAATAATCTCTTTTCCTGAAACTTTGAGTTTAATCAGCATACTCCCCTTCCCATAACCGCTCGAGATGAATACATTGTCATTGTAAACGATAGCGTCCGTATTGTTAAGCTCCCTTTGATTTACAACATCAACTTTCCACAGTGTCTTGCCTGTTCTGGTATCCACACTGTAAAAACAATTTGAGCTTGATCCGATGATCTGACGATAACCTCCGAACTCATCAATAACCAATGAGTTGTATCCTGGTTGTCCCGGAATTTCCGTATTGGTCCAGACCAACTCTCCATTGCTTTTATTAAGACATACCTGGAATCCTTTTTTTCCGAACGGACGAACGAATAAATGATCACCATCGATCAGAACTGATTCAGAATAACCATATTCAGGGAGTTCAGCTTCAAAATCCTGAACCAATTCCCGTTTCCATATCACTTCTCCCGTTTTTGCATTAAATGCTGTAAGTCGCCCCATTTCTCCAAGATGATAGATTATGCCATTATCGTAGGTAGGCGTACTTCTTGAACCTGTATAAGAACGTGCATATGACAAGGTTGTCGACCAGGCCTGGCCATTTGGCTTTTTCCAGACAGGCTTTCCTTCAATGTCGAAACAAAACACATAGGTCTGATTGGAATTCATGCCTGCTGTATAAAGAAGCCCGCCTCCAACAGAGACAGAACTATACCCTTCACCAAGACCCGGTGCTGTCCATTTTAATTTTGGACCATCAATAGGCCACTCTTTAATCAGACCGGTTTCATAAGATTTATTTGTTCGGTCGGACCCATGGAAACAAGACCATTCAAACGTTTTTTGTGCTGTCGCATTAAAACCCGAAATGCAGACAATAAAGCAGAAGGTAATGAATGGATTCCACATTCCTTTTTTAATACTGTCAGATGATTTATAAGTTTGATTATCAGAAAAAGCACGTGGTTTTATATTGACAGACATGGTTTGAGTTTTTCGGAGTTGTAAATTAAATATCAATCAAAAATAATAAACATGACAACAGAAACAGCCATGAATCAAAACAAAATATTCCCGACTTATTCCACAATTGGAATATCCGTCCTCTGCCTCTGCTAATTAACTCCCCATTGGAGTGATCTCACTCCCCAATTCCGCCCCGCATTTCGGGCAGGATGGTGCATTTTTAATCACCTTCACATTGCAGTTATGGCACAATACATAGAATTCAAGATCGAATTTATGTCCGCAATTTTTACAGCATCTCTCAAACGGAAAATTTATGGTGTTGCAGTAATGACAGAATAATCGGTTGGAAAACGGACCATCTTCGGTGTAACGTTTTATCTTTCTGGTGGCAAACCTGATTAAAAAGAAGGCACAGACGGCAAGGATGATAAATGTTAAAAATGAGCCGGGAATCAGGGTCGTGCTAATATTGTAAACTGCATGAAGTGAGGCGGCTATCAGGATATATGGTGCCACCACTTTCAGATATTTCCCATCATGAAGAAATCTCGCCTTTGCAATTCCAATTCCCCAGATGGCTGCCAGCCCAATGTGCATTGGAACGGCATTGAACTGGCGGATATAGAATGTTATAAATCCGTAGTTCATTGAATAAATCATATTTTCAAATAATGCAAAACCGAATGCAACGGTCATGGCATATACCAAGGCATCGGCAGGCTCATTGAAATCCTTCATTTTACGGATAAGTAAAATTGTTGCTGTAGCTTTTATTGCTTCCTCATTGATACCGACAAATCCATAAAACAGGCGTGATTTTTCGAAATTGAAGTTTTCGGCTAAACCGATATAAAAGTAATGATTGGCGATAGAGAGGAATATCTGGTTAAATATTCCGGCTGGAATCGAACTGATTAATCCACCTATGACAAATACAAATAATATGGATTTGAGCGGCTCGCGTTCAAACTTGTCATATTTCATGATTATCCACAGCCAGAAGATGATGGATAGAAGAATGGGAAGGAGAATTGCGAACATATATCTATCTTTTATCAGTAACTATGAGTAAATAAATTTAAGCATATACACTTGTAAACAAAGTAACTCCCAAATTTTTGACAACTTTTGCTACAAGTAGATCCAATGCAATAGGACATAATCTTGTTCATTTCAGAATAATTTTTTCCACCAGGGTGCCTCAGATTTTTTCTTTGCTAATTCTTCCTGTTTTATGGTATCCAACCGCTCTTTTAATTTATTAGCAACCAGTTGTGCTTTGTCATCTGCTCCTTTGTCTTGTAATAATTTAATTAAAACATTAATGAAGTTGACGATTTCCGGGTCATTTGTGAATAAGCCGTTTAGCTTGCAAATAGCCATATTATAACGCATATAGTTGATGTCAAATTTCCCTTGTTGAACCAGTTTTAAGTACAAATTATATGCGACTTTCCAATTTTCTTCATTAAAGGCTTTTTCTGCCTGAAAATACAATTCTGAGCATTCTTTTTCGAAGTTAGTCAGAGTACCTTTTTTAAACTCTTCACATTTTCTTTCCACAATCGATTTTTCTTTGTTCTCTTTTTCTATATCAAGTTCATATTTAGGCTTTTGGCTTGATTCTAATAAATTGGGAATTTGATTATTTAAAATTTCTCTTTTTACTTTATTATCTACAATAAAAGGGTTAAACTTTAATCTTTTACTACAATTCGGGCACTCTGATTGTAATTTGGGATTTTCCCATGCTTTTTCATTGATTTTAAAATAATCGTTTTTATCATGATTAATATTTTTCTTCACCAAATATTCTTTTATTGCAATTGTAATATTATTGCTTACAATAAATCTTTTATTGCACCAGTAGCATACTGCTGAGTAATGTTTGTGCCATGCTCCAGCCCCTTCTTTTTGACCAAATTTCCATAGTCGTTGGATTGTAATTATTGGAGTGTCACTTTTAATATTTACTATTCGAATTGCTCCTAACTCTCCAATTTCTCCACCATACATAAATGTGTCATTATGTATAATTGTAGACATCGTATAAATGTTCTTCTTAGAAACATAAACTGCAATACAACTAAATGTTATTAAGTCCCATAACCGAATTGTTCTGTCTATACTTCCAGAAATAGCATATTTACCATCTGCTGTTATTGAAGTGTACAAAACAGCTTCTTCATTTCCAACTAACTCTGCTTTTAAATTGCATTCTGCAATATCCCATATCCGTAAGGTTGCGTCATTGCCTCCAGACAAAACATACTTTCCATCGGGTGTATATGATAGGCATTTAATATATCCATTATGGGCTTTTAATTCAGCTCTCAACTCAAGTCGTTGTAAATCCCAAATTCTTATATAATAATCTTCTAGACAACTACTAGTAACAAAACTTCTGCCGTCAGGACTAATTACTATATGATTTACTGGGGAGGTAGAAAATGTATGTATTTTTATTGATGATTGAATATCCCAAACAAATAATTCACATTCATTTAAATTTCCACAAATCAGAGTTTTACCATCTGAAGAAATAGTAAAAATAGTACCAAGGGTTTTGTGCTCATTGAAAATATGACGAATTGAATAGTTTTTTATGTCCCAGATAATGATAGAAGAATCAAGTGTTTGTGATGATATTGCAATTTTATTGTCTGGTGTAGTCAAAATATAAGGAGTGCCACCTAAATTGTTGTTATTTAGTTCTATAATCTTTGAAAGTTTTTGAGTGTCCCATATCTTGATTATTCCTTTATTACTAGTTGAAATTAATTTATTCCAATTGTCAATTGAATAAAGACGTTCAAATTCCAAATCTGTATTAATTGTAGATATTAGTATGCCACTCTCAATTTCCCATAAGTTGATCATTTTGTTATCTAATGTAGCACATTCCTTACCATCGTCTGATAATATAATGCTTTGAATACTATCAAATTGTTGGGGTGCACTAATTGATTCTCTTTGATATTCAATACATTCTTTAAAATTCCATAATTTGATAGAAATATCTCTTGGTTTAAAATTAATACCGTCTTCGCTAACAGATATATCAGATCCAGATGATGAAAGAATTTTTTGGCCATCGGGTGTAATTGACAATCCTAAAATGGGAGAACCATGCGCATAAAATTTACATAACAATGAGGATGATTCAACATCCCATGCCATAATCTGGCTCATTTCCCTATCTGATCCAATTCCGATGAAGGCAATCTTACCATCATGAGTAATTGCTAAAGACTTTACATTGCCACCACATTCAAATTTCGATTTTAATTTTCTGGATTTAATATCCCAAACAGCTATTGTTCCTGCATATGAAGATGTGATAGCAAGTTCACCGGTTGGAATCATTTTTAGTTTTGTTATTCTTTGTATATCATTTAGTTCTATTATTTTTTTATTATTTTCTAAATCCCAGATGATTATTCCAATTCTGTCACCTGAAGAAATGGCTTCTTTTCCATTCGCAGATATTGCAACACATCCCATGTCGATACCCCAAGTGTTTCCTTCAAACGAAACTTTCTCTTGGCCATTAATTAAATCCCATACTTTTACTTTTGAATCGCTACCACACGAAATAGCAAATCTTCCATCAGGTGTAATGTCTATGTCACTTGTCATAGAATTAAACCTACCTTGATGTCCCAAAAACTCATATTTCAACTTAAGTTTTTCAATATCCCATACTCTAATAATACCATCCTTCCCACTGGAAACAGCAATCTTACCATCTGGAGTGGTTGCGAGGCATGTAATTTCGGCTCCTCCATCAAAATCTCTTATTAATGAACCATTTTTCAGGTTCCATATTTTTAAATTTCTATCTTCATATCCTTTCTTTTTTCTATTATAAGATCTATTCCCGGATATAGCTATCTCACCATTCGCACTAATTGAAACAGATTTTATTCCATCACATTGACCTGATATGGACCGTATAAATGGTGGTGAAGAACTAATTTTATTATTCCAAGAACTTAATTTTTGAAGTATTGTTCCATCCCAAATTTGTTCACTACATTTTTCAGCTGATTCCCAAATTGGTCCTTCGTTGGAAAAATTATATGCTTGTTGAATACAGAAATATGGTATACAACCAAATCTTAGAAAATTGTGTGTTTCAAATTTAACGAAATCGAAATAATGTTTTATTTTAAACGGGACAAGTTCGCAGTTTATTGCATTGATTTCTCTTTCATTTTTTGTCATTGGTCTAATAGAGTCAATGACTTCAAGTTCAGGAAGATCTCCTTTTGCATATGCAATAAGATCATTAACATACTTTTTAATTTTTAATTGATATTCTTCTTCTATATCTTTTTCTTTCCTAGCTTCAGGTAAAACAATTAATGCTCTCAAAAAATCGTCTTGTAATAAAAAAACCATTCCTGCTCTAACTTTAGCTTCAATAAACCATAAATCACAGAGGGTATTGGTTACCTCATCCCACATTTCTCCCTTAGTTTGTTGCCAGGGTTGCTCAACAAGTTTGCGGGTGTTGGGTTTCTTCCGGGTGGGTTCGTCCAGATAGAGGGGCTTGCCTGCAAAGTAGTTGGCAAGGTTTTTATGGTAATTCATCTTTTCCAAAATTTCCAGGTGGGTTTAGGTTTATAATCTCCGACAATAAAGGGATTGAATTTTAACTTCTCTCCGCATTTAGGGCAATTCCCCAATAATCCCGGTTCTTCCCATGCTTCATCCGGCAATTCCAAACAAGGTGACTGTTCGGGTCTCAGACCTGCTTTCTTTGTTATTATTTCAATGGTTTTTATAAACTTATGCGGTGGTTTAAATCGGTTTCCACAAAATGGGCAATCGGCAGTAGGTTCCTGGTATTGATTTAATTCAAAATCCCAGATATGACGTATAGTGATTATGTTCCTATCTGGATAAAATAATTCTTGTTTTGAAGTTAATTTTATTACTTCGCCTGAATCACAGCCAACAACAATACTATCTAAGGAAAAAACTGTTGATATAATAGAAGAAACTGTAGTAAACCTACCCAATTGTTTGCCCGTTATAAGATTCCATAAGATGCATGTATTATCCTGAGAACCAGATATTAACCTTGTTACATCTGGAGAGATAGATACAGAATTAACTTTGTCAGTATGTCCATTAAAAGTATGAATTTCTTCTCCTGTTCTTAAATTCCAAAGGATGCAATTGTTATCCCCGGAACCAGAGATTACCTTTCTTCCATCAGGGGAAATAGAAACAGCACAAACAACGTAAGTATGTCCCTTTAATTTTTGAATTATCTTTCCTGTATTTATATTCCAAAGAATGCAAGTATCGTCCCTAGAACCAGAGATTACCAATTTTCCATCAGGGGAGATGTAAACAGTAATTACATCGTCAGCATGTCCTCTAAAGGTTTTAAGTACTTCACACGTTGTGAGATTCCAAAGAATACAAGTTTGATCATTTGAAGCAGAGATTGCTCTTTCCCCATCCGGTGTAATAGAAACTGCATTAACAGTTGAAGAATGTTTTCTGAGAGTTTGAATAACAGCACCTTTTGATAAATTCCATAGAATGCAGGTATTGTCATTGGAACCAGAGATTGCCATTTTCTCATTCGGGGAGATGAAAATAGCATTAACATCGTCAGTGTGACCATTGAAGGTCTGAATAACTTTTCCATCTGTCAAATTCCAGAGTATACAAGTGTTATTACCATAACCGGACATTGCTCTTCTACCATCTTGAGAAACAGAAATGGCATTGCCCCCAAGATTATTCTTTTTAAAGGTATGAATCGCCTCTCCTATTTTTAAATCCCATAGGATGCAGGTATTGTCAATAGAGCCAGATACTGCCTTCTCTCCTTCCGCAGTGATAGAAACAGCAAAAACAGCTTGAGTATGCCCATTAAAGGGTTGAATTAACTCATAGGTGTCCAAATTCCAAAGGGCACATGTATTATTGCCTAAACCTATTATTGCCATTTCTCCATCCGGAGTGATGGAAACGGCATTGACCCAAAAATTAATTCCTTTGATGATATGAATCACTTTACCAGTAGACAGATCCCATAGAATGCAGCTCTCGTCTCCTGAACCTGATATTGCTCTTGTGCCATCTAAGGTGATGGAAACGGCACTGACACAATTAGTATGCCCTCTGAGTGTTTTGAGTAACACTCCTGTTGAAAGATCCCACAGGATACAGGTATTATCCCATGACCCAGATATTGCTCGTTGTCCATCTGGAGTAATGGCAACAGCATTAACACTTTCAGTATGCCCGTTTAGAGTTTGTATAGGCTGACCTGTGGTTAGATTCCATAGGATACATGTTTTATCGTCTGATCCTGATATCAAACGTTGTCCATCAGGAGTAATGGCAACAGCCTTAACACTTTTAGTATGCCCCTTTAGAGTTTGTATTGGCTGTCCGCATGCCATATCCCATAGGATACAGGTTTTATCGTCTGATCCAGAAATTGCCCGTTTTCCATCAGGAGTTATTGCAACGGTTTCAACAAATTTAGTATGTCCTTTTAGAATTTGAAGTATCTTAGGTTTGGGGTTCCATGGCCAACGGGCAGGTTGACTGCGTAAAAGCATGGATTTGTAAATTTCAGGAGAACCTTGCTCAGCCGCCTTTCCTACTGGACCATCATTGGTATAGTTCCATGCCTGCTGAATAGTGAAATGAGGAGATTCATGGGCATAGTTTTGCATATTGCTTGCTTCCTGACCAAGAAAATTGGTAAATTCTTTTAGTCGGTCTGCATTATTCGGATAATTTTGTATTCTTTGAATTTCAGCTTCAGTTTGTTCTTTAGTCCAAGGAGTAATGCTTTCAGGTATTTCAAGTTCATCTATTGTTTTTTCACCTTTGGCACAGGCAATCAAGTCTTGGGTGTATTTATCCATTCTTGTTTGCCTTGCTTTTTTTTCTTGATTATTTTCGGCATTATCGGGGATAACCTCCAGTACAACATTAAAATCATTAACCAGTTCATAGGTCATTTTAGCACAGGCTTTTGCCTGGATAAAATCAAGGTTGCAAAGGGTATCGGTAACCTCATCCAACATTTCTCCTTTGGTTTGATGCCAGGGCTGTTCAACTAATTTGCGGGTGTTGGGTTTCTTCCGGGTGGGTTTGTCCAGATAAAGGGGCTTGCTTTCAAAGTAGGAAGCAAGGGTGGAGTGGATTTTTTGGTTTCGTAAAACCCGTTGGTGTCTTTACGACCCGACGGTGTTTGGTAAATATACTATTCAATTATTAAGTCTTCAATTGTTTTATCGTTATGGTATTGTTGGTGATAGTCAATAAATTCCGATTTGGAGTTAAACCATCCGATCACCTTGTCGCGTTGCATTTTGGTTGGTTTTAGAGCTATTACACTCAGATAGGACGACCAGGGATAATCCATCATCTGTTCACAAAAACCATGGTGAACAGGGTTGTTATGAATGTAAAATATCAACTGTTTAAAATACCGCTCATCATTTACCGGTATGCGCCGGAATGGTGATTCGAACAAACTTCCTGTACGATTATACTGTTTGTTAAATGCTTTAGCGTATGCATTAAAAAGATTTCCAAACTGTTGAGTGGGATTGTATTTCTTCTTAACCGGATAAACGATGTTTTTCTTCTCCTCTTTGGGTTTTATAAAATCAATCTCGTCAGGTGCCAGGATACGAACTAAAAAATGAAAGTGATTTTTCATTAGCACCCAGGCGAAGGTTTTGGCTACAGGACTGATGTGTTCGTGATATAAGTGTAAAAAATGTTCGTAATTGGAATTCTCCCGAAACAAATTTTCGCTGTTTATACCACGGTTATAAATATGGTAATACTTGTCGAACACTAACGGTAAAGGATGTTTCATACTGTACGATTATATTATAATTTTTTACTTACTAAACACCGTCGGGAACTTCGTACACCGACGGGTTTTTTGGTTTCGTAAAACCCGTCGGTGTCTGAAAGACCCGCCGGGGTTTAAAGAATGCAATTACATTATCCCACATTTCTCCATTGGTTTGTTGCCAGGGTTGCTCAACCAGTTTGCGAGTGTTGGGTTTCTTCCGGGTGGGTTCATCCAGATAGAGGGGCTTGTCTGCGAAGTAGGTGGCAAGGGTCTTATGGTATTTTATCTTTTCCAAAATTTCCACTTTGGTTTAGGTTTATAAAATTCAGTTGCTTTAGATGGATTAAACTCATTCTTTGATATAGGTATTTCTTCTCCTCCCACAATAAACGGGTTAAACTTCAACATCTCCCCACACTTCGGGCAATTCTCCAACAATCCCGGGTCTTCCCAGGCCTCATCGGGCAACTCCAAACAAGGAGATTGTTCGGGTCTCAGACCTGCTTTCTTTGTTATCATTTCAATGGTTTTTACAAACTTATGCGGTGGCTCAAATCGGTTTCCACAAATTGGGCAATCTGCCGAAAGAGGAAGGTTTCGTTCCAATTCGAAATCCCATATTTGTTTGATAGTGACAATGACTTTACCAGGACACAATAAATTCCTATCAACATTCAATATAATCACTTTACCTATATTACAGCCTAAAACAACACCTTGTGAATATAATGTAACAGCATAAATTGAAGAATTTGTAACAAACCGTGACATCTGTTTTCCTGTTTCCAGGTCCCATAGTATGCAGGTATTGTCCCAGGATCCGGAGAGCGCCCTTTTGCCATCCGGGGTGATTGCAACGGCTCTAACCGTGGAAGTATGCACGGAGAGAGTTTTGACCGCCAGCCCTGTTTCCAGGTCCCAGAGGATGCAGGTATTGTCCCAGGATCCGGAGAGCGCCCTTTTGCCATCAGGGGTGATTGAAACGGCGTTAACCCAGGAAGTATGCCCGGAGAGTGTTTTGACCGCCAGCCCTGTTTCCAGGTCCCAGAGGATGCAGGTTTTGTCATTGGATCCTGAGAGCGCCCTTTTGCCATCCGGGGTGATTGAAACGGCGTTAACCCCGGAAGTATGCCCGGTGAGTGTTTTGACCGCCTGCCCTGTTTCCAGGTTCCAGAGGATGCAGGTTTTGTCCTCGGAGCCTGAGAGCGCCCTTTTGCCATCCGGGGTGATTGAAACGGCTAA
>JAPLDR010000006.1 GCA_026391655.1 Bacteroidia bacterium
CTGATTGGTCTTCAATTAAAGTTTGCCGTTCAAGTAAAACTTTGTTGGCATGAGTAATTTCCTCTGTCCGTTTTTCAACTAATTCAGAAAGCTCTTTTTTCTTTTTCTGATACATTTCCAACTTTAAGTAGTAAGCGAGAAAAAGAACCAAGGCAAAAACTGAAAGAACTATTATTCTAAACCACAGGGTTTTCCACAAAGGGGGCAAAATAATTATCCTTAACGAAACTCCTTTCTCGTTCCAAATGCCATCATTGTTCGAGGCTTTAACTCTGAATGTATATTCACCCGGGTCCAAATTAGTATATGTGACATACCGTCTGGAGGCATTTGTATAATTCCATTCTTTCTCAAAACCTTCCATGATATAGGCATATTGATTCTTTTTCGAATGTTTATAATTGATGGCGGCAAATGAAAATGAAAAGACCGACTGGTTCCAATGCAGTTTAATTTCTTTTGCTTCACTGATGTGCGTTGGAAATTGCGCTCCTTTACCGCCAAAAGATACCGGTTTATTGAATATTTGAAAATTGGTGATATAAACCGGAGGGATAAAGTCATTATCTTTCATGCTGTCGGGATAGAAAGAGTTGAAACCATTGAATCCGCCAAAATATATTTCTCCTTCGCGGGTTTTTAGGAATGATTGCCCGAAAAATTGATCGCCTTGTAAACCATCCTCTTTCGTATAATTTCTGAACTTCTGAGTTTTACGATCAAACCGGCTGATACCGCCACTGCTCGATATCCAGATATTGCCGTGATTATCTTCAACAATTGCCATAATTCTATTGCTGGACAAACCGTTAGTTATATCGTAGGTTTTAATAATGGTTCCATCAGGTTTGCAAAAAAATATCCCTTTAGTATTAGTGCCTATCCATAAATTTCCATATTTATCTTTACAAAATGCCTGGATTGAATTTTCAGGAAAATTATATACCTTAAATGAATTAGTCTTACTGTCATAGAGGTCTAACCCGTTCTCCGTGCAAATCCACATATTATTATCAGAATCTGTATAATACAGAACAGGCTGGTTACTGCTAATTGCCTTAGGATTATCGGGTTCAGCCCTGAACCGTTTGATCACTCCCTTATTTTTTTCGAATAAATCGGTGCCTACATTAAAATTCCCTAACCATAAGATGTTATTTTGATCTACAGTAAGATTCCAAATGGTCCTGCCTGAGATACTTGATGGGTTATTCTCTTCAGGCATGTAGCGAAAAAACCTTCCTGTTTTTCTATCATACCTGTTAAGCCCCGCATCCCAGGTTCCAATCCACATATCGTGATCCTTATCTTCATACTGCGAATAACATTCCCGCTGATACTATACGGGTCGGAAGGATTGTGCTTATATACCGTGAAATTATCTGTTTCAGGATCAAGGACATTTATTCCGCCGCCATCGGTGCCTACCCAAATCAAACCCTGATGATCTTCATAAAAACAACCGGTAAAACTTAATGATAACGACTTTGGATTATTAGTACTGTGCTTATATAGTTTAAACTTGGCTTTTTTGGGATTATAATAATTGATCCCTCCACCGGAGGTGCCTATCCATAAAATTCCTTCCCTGTCTTTATGAAAACGCCATATTCCATTAGTATTGATCCCATTATCATTTGATTCGTCATATATGATGTATTCAAAAGTTTTAGACAATTTGTCAAAACGGTTTATCCCTCCCTGGTCAACCGCAAGCAACAAATAACGGTCGCTTTCCGGTATGATATCAAGGATCATACCGTGATTGGTGCCTTTGCCATCGCCTTTTGATCCGAATTGTTCAAACTTTCCGGTGACCGGATCATAAGAAAAGAATCCGTAACCATCTGATGTAATCCAAATTTTATCCTGATTATCAATATATAAGCTTTTAAAACAATGCTTGCCCAAATCAAACGAGGGGTCTTCATATTTTATAAATTTTCCGGATACAGGATCAAAACGATAGATTCCCCGGCTGAAAGAAACTACCCAAAGGTATCCTTTTGAATCATTTGCCACCATTATACCCGATGGACGGACATTTATAGGATCCTGCTTGTTTTCAAATTGATAGCTAATAAAACTTTGGGTTTTGGGAACCCATTTGTTCAGGCAATTTCCACCGGATACAATCCAAAGATTTCCTTTTTTGTCTTCTAAAATACTTGTAATTAAGTTGCTGTTTATACTTTTTTTATCGGCAGGATTGTTTTTAAATACTTTAAAATTATCTTTAGCCGGATCATATAAATTTAAGCCATTAATAGTGGCAAACCATAGATTTTTTTCCCGGTCTTCATAAATACTTAATATACTATTACTGCTGATTGTTCCAGGCTTTTTTTCATCATATCTGTATACTTTAGCGTCATAGCTATCGTACTTGTCAAGGCCCATGTCGGTGCTCATCCAGAGATAATCTTTACTATCTCTGAAGATACACCATACACGGTTACTCGACAGGCCATCGTTTACAGTGAGGTGATCAAATTTAACATTATTAATTTGAGCCTGGCCAACATAGGTTTGTGCCACATAGGCAAATAAAAGACAAAAAATCCCGATCCGAAATTTATTATACATGCGAATTAAATGTTTATATTCCTTAAAGGGTCACTTAAATATCTGAAATTAAAAAAAAGATAGATATAAGATATGTCCGAATCTATGTTAATGGCAGTGTAAATTTGAATTGGCTCCCGATACCTTCTTTTGTTTCGACCCAAATCTTTCCGTTGTGTTTTTCTACAAACTCCTTACAAAGGATTAAACCAAGACCGGATCCTGATTCCTGAGAGGTACCTTTGGTTGATGAGTTTGTTTCAATCTTAAAAAGTAAAGGTATCTTTTCTTCAGGAATGCCAACTCCCGAATCGCTTACACAGACCTCAATCTGATTTGATTTTATAGCGGAAGATACTGTTATAATACCATTTTCGCGTGTAAATTTTATGGCATTGGAAAGAAGGTTTCTCAAAATCGTTTTTAGCATGTTCTCATCTGCTTCGACATATACATTCGGATGGATTTTTAATTGAATGCTGATATTCTTTTTGATCGCATCACCCTCAAGGAAATTATAAGTTTCTTTTGCCACCAATAAAAGGTTTAATTGAATAGGTTCAAAAGTTATACCTCCGGTTTGGGTTCGGG
>JAPLDR010000061.1:0-62844 GCA_026391655.1 Bacteroidia bacterium
ATGTGGCCAAGTTGCTGAGTATGTCAGTGATCTCATTTACAAGGCTGATCAAGCAACAAACAGGAAAAACATTTATTGATTTTTTGAACGAGATGCGGCTTGGTTTAGCTACACGCCAGCTTATCGAAACCAACACGAGCATAGCCCAAATATGTTTTAATTGCGGTTTTAATAATGTCTCAAATTTTAATCGTATTTTTAAACGAAAACAAGGAGTTACACCCTCAGAATTCAGGAATAATTTTACCGGAATGAAAAGCATTTACTGACACTTGTTATCTTTGAAAAATTTTAATTTGGTGCATGACAATAGAAAATTTTCCCTCTAAACTTCTTGAAAACGCTGTAAATGAATTTTCTAAGCTGCCTGGAATTGGAAAGAAAACAGCTTTACGACTTGTACTTCATCTGCTCAAAAAAGATATCGGGGAGGTTCAGCGATTCAGCAGATCAATAACACAACTTCGTGAAGAGGTGAAACATTGCAGGATATGCCGAAATATATCCGACTCGGATATTTGCAATATTTGCAGCAATACTTCGCGTGATCACCGTTTGGTTTGTGTGGTTGAGAATATCCGCGACGTCATGTCAATCGAAAACACCCAACAATACAGAGGAGTTTATCATGTTTTAGGAGGAATTATTTCACCCATGGATGGGATTGGCCCTGCTGATCTTGAAATTGATTCACTAATAAAAAGGGTCGAAAAAGGGGAGACAGATGAGGTGATATTTGCCTTAAGCACTACAATGGAAGGTGATAGCACCAATTTTTATATCTTTAAAAAAATCAAAGATCACCATGTGAAAATTACCACTCTGGCACGAGGAGTATCAATAGGTGATGAGATCGAGTATACAGATGAGGTTACCTTAGGGCGCTCAATCGTGAACAGGATGCTTTTTGAAAACTTTCTTGGATAAACAGTTATGAAAAAATACCTTTCCAACGATATCATTACTCTCCGGGCCATTGAGCCGGAGGATATTGAATTGCTTTATGCATGGGAAAACGATCCTGAAATATGGGAAGTGAGCCACACACTGGTTCCCTATTCAAAATATATCCTGGCGCTTTATATCAAAAATTCAGATAAAGACATATACGAAAGCAAACAACTGCGACTGATGATCGATACATCTGACGGGAAAACCATTGGTGCTATCGATCTTTTTGATTTTGAACCTTATCATTCACGCGTAGGAATCGGATTATTGATTCATAACCGCGAAAACCGATCGAAAGGATATGCCACAGCTGCTCTTGAACTGCTGATCACTTATTGCTTTAATAAACTGAATATTCATCAGTTGTATGTAAATATTGAGACCGAAAACAAAGTCAGTATCCATCTGTTCGAAAAACACGGTTTTAGCATTTGCGGAAACAAGAAAGAGTGGCTTCGGACTGATTCTGGTTGGAAGGATGAGCTGATACTACAATTAATTCGGCAATGAGACAATTTGAAGATTGAAAATGAGAAGATGAGAATGTGAGAAAATAAGATAAAATGACAATGATTTTAAGAAAGTGAGAGACGAATCATTTCGCTTTTATCCTTTAACCTTGCTTTCCAATCTCATTATAATCAGGTATTTCAGGCAAAAAAGTATACGATAGTTGTTGCTGATCGAACCGGCAGCAATAATGTGACAGTCCGTTGGTGACTATCAAATAACTTACTCTCAGATCAAGATTGTAACGTGCAATCTGATCAAAAACAAGTTGCGATATTTTCACCTCCGGGGCTTTACATTCGACCACGACAAGCGGATTACCAGATTTTGAGAACAGCACAATATCAGTTCGGAAATCGCGCTGATTCATCCTTAAAGATCGCTCAATAGCCACCAGGGAAGCCGGGAAATGTTTTTCTTCGGTGAGATAACGGACAAAATTTTGCCGAACCCACTCTTCAGGCGTGAGAGCGACCCACTGTCGGCGAAAACTATCAAAAATTACCTTTTTGCCAGGCTTCTCCCTGATCCGAAATGAATATTGAGGCAGATTAAGCAACATTGTTGATATTTAAATCACTCAAAACTAATTTTTATTTTCAAACGAACCAAGAATCTGCAAAAACCAGATAATTTTGCCTAAAATTCGGTTATGAAGACAAAAGACGAGATTGTACGAAACTGGCTTCCCCGCTACACCGGCCGGGCGCTTGAGGATTTCACCCAACACATTATCCTCACCAATTTTCAGATCTATATTGAAAATTTTGCCGAGAAATTTGGTGTACCCATTGTCGGGGAGGATAAATCGATGCCGAACGCAAGTGCGCACGGCATTACAATCATCAACTTTGGAATGGGAAGTCCGAATGCCGCCACAATTATGGATTTGCTCAGTGCGATCATGCCCGAGGCAGTTCTCTTTTTAGGGAAATGCGGGGGTTTGAAGCGAAAAAGCGAACTCGGCAGTTTAATTTTACCAATTGCTGCGATCCGGAGCGATGGTACATCGAATGATTATCTGCCTCCTGAAGTTCCGGCTTTACCAGCGTTTAGTCTTCAGCGGGCCGTCTCTTCTACAATTCGCGACTTAGGTCTCGACTACTGGACCGGTACCGTGTTCACTACCAATAAAAGGGTTTGGGAATACGACGAACGATTCAAAAAATACCTGAGCAAGACCCGTGCTATGGCGATCGATATGGAGACGGCCACAATTTTCACGGTGGGTTTCTACAATCAGATTCCAACGGGAGCATTGTTACTGGTATCTGACCAACCGATGATTTCAACAGGAGTTAAAACAGCCGCAAGCGACGCAGAGGTTACGCGCAAATATGTGAACAGGCACCTCGAAATCGGTATCGGGGCCTTAACCGAGATTATTAATGACGGCCGGTCGGTAAAACATCTGAAATTTTAATGCGTTAATCAAGATGGATTATATTCAGATTATAGCCGATCTCAAAATGAAGGAATATTCACCGGTCTACTTTCTCGAAGGTGAGGAGCCCTATTTTATGGATAGGATCAGTGATTTTATTCTTGAAAATGTGCTTACGGAGGAAGAGAAAGGGTTCAATCAGACAATTTTGTATGGTAAAGACCTTAGTATCGATTCGATTATGACTGCAGCTAAAAGATTCCCGATGATGGCTGACCGGCAGGTTGTCGTTATCCGTGAAGCCCAGAATATCAAGAACATTGAGGATCTTGCCATTTATGTGGAAAATCCAATGCAATCAACAATTCTGGTGTTTAATTACAAATACAAGTCAATCGACAAACGGAAGAAGCTTTATAAGGCACTTCAGAAAAACGGCATCTATTTTGAATCGAAATCTTTGTACGATAATAAAGTTCCTGCCTGGATTTCGGAATATTTAAAAGAGAAAAACCTCGGGATCGATCCTCGCGCTGCCCAAATGATTACCGACTTTGTTGGAAGCGACCTGCAAAGAATTGTGAATGAGCTTGAAAAAGTTACCATTTCATTGGTTCCGGGAACCAGCATCATGCCCGAAGATGTTGAAAAGAACATCGGCATCAGTAAAGACTATAATGTTTTTGAGCTTCAAAAAGCCCTTGGGAACAAAGATATCCTAAAATCAAACAGGATTATTAACTATTTCATCGATAACGAGAAACAAAATCCTTTAACTCTGATTATCGGGAATCTGGTCACTTTTTTCAGGAAAATACTTATCTACCATTCTATTGAAAATAAAAACGATCGCGCATTGGTTGTGCAAAAACTCGGCGTCAATCCGTTTTTTATCAACGATTATATCAACGCTGCAAGCAAATACAGTCTTGATAAGGCTATTCATATTATTTCGATGATGCGGGAGTACGACTTACGCTCAAAAGGAGCCCGCGGAGGCAGTACGGGCAACGGTGATCTGTTACGTGAACTTGTATATAAAATTTTACATATTTAAAGAATGGGAACTATTACCTTAATGTTGATTCTTATAATTGCACTGACCTCGGCTTTTGCATTTTCGCAAAAAGAGACAATGGCTCAGCTGCAATTCAATGCTTATCAGATCTGGCATCGCCACCAATATTACAGGATTTTGACACATGTATTAGTCCATGCAAACTGGGAACACCTGATAGTTAATATGATTGTGTTTTATTCGTTTGGCACGGCCGTTGAACACTATTTCGATATGTATTTTGGAACGATTGGTAGTTACTATTACCTAATCCTATTTTTTGGTTCTGTGATCTTCTCTACGCTTTTGTCGTTATATAAACAAAAAGACAATCCATATTATAATGCAGTAGGCGCCTCGGGAGCAGTATCTGCCGTTCTTTTCACCGCCATATTTTTTGATCCGTGGAATCCCATCTATTTTTTCGGAATTCTACCCTTCCCCGGAATCATTTTTGGCGGATTGTACCTGTATTATTCATATTATATGAGCACCAAAAAGACGGATAATATTGGTCATGATGCCCATTTTATGGGGGCAATTTTCGGATTTTTTTTCCCGGTAATCCTTCGGCCTGAATTGCTGATGGATTTCATTAAAGTACTTTTTGGCGGTTCGGGTCAGTAAAATGTAATGTCTGATTAAAGTAGACATATGAAAGGCGGTTATATACTCTTTAATGGTAAATTTTATCGCGAAAGCGACCCTTTATTCACGGGTGCAGATCTCTATAGATTGAACACGGGCATAAGAGAGTCGTTCAGGACAGAGAATAATCTGGTGATGTTTGCCGAAGATAATTATAACTACTTTATCAATTCTTTGTTATCCATTGGCTTACCAATACCGGATGATTGGGATCTGCCGCGCTTTACACGCGATGTGTCAAGACTTCTGAATAAAAACCACTTTTTTTTGGCTGCAAAAGTGGTTATCCACTTGATCCCAGGTGTTTCGGGAACCGATTATATATTATCAGCGGAAGAACTTCCTGCAGGTTTTTACCCGATTAGTGAAGGTGGATTGCTAATTGATTTTTATGAGGAAGGGGCAAAAGCACCCTCGATTCACCATGCCTATGAGCCATCAAGCCGGTTTTTGTGGATGGCTGCCACCCGAGCAGCACTTTCAACCTCAAAGGATAATCTGATCATTTCGAATAACCAGGGATTTGCCTGCGAATCAATCGGGGGAACATTTGGCTACCTGATTGATGGATCTACAGTATTTCCCGCTCCCGAAGCGCAAGGTTATTGTCCGCCTATCCTGGGTGTGGTGATGGAATGTGCCGAACAAAGCGGCTTTAAAATCATTGAAAAAAATGAGATCAGCCATGAGGATCTGCTTCATGCTGATGAATTATTTTTAGTCGATAATTGTCTGGGTATTCAGCAGGTATTGGGTCTGAATACAAGAAGATACTACACGACAGGCACTGTCAATATTGCATTGAAATTAAGCGAAATAGCAAGAAAGGAGCATCAGTCGGTTTAGCCGTTTGATAAGCTTATTATGATCCGATAAAATGGATGAGTGAGAATTTTAACGCTTTCGAGCCAGAAGAATTTGTATCTTTGTACCAAAGGTGACACAATGACAACAATAACAGGGACATATTATAAAGGCCAGCTAAAGTTAGAGCGACCATTGAAAACTAAAAAGCCGTTGAAAGTTACAGTAACTTTTGAAGAAGAATCAAAAACGAGCTTGGCTCTTTCCGACTTTTCATTCCTTGAAACCCAGGATTTATTGAAAGATTGTAAAGGATCATTCTCTGATGAAGTAATTGAAGAAAGGCGTAAAGCATTATGAATGTATTTATTGATACATCTTCTTTGTTCAAGCTTTATCATCGGGAGAGCGGAACTGAAGAATTAATGAGTTTGTTCAACGATGTCGGAATTGAAGTAATTTATTTGGCCGAGATTACAAAGGTCGAATTTAGTTCTGCGGTTTGGAAAAAATGTAGAAAGAATGAAATTGATGAAAGATCGGCAAGTCAATTAATTGAAAAATTCGACAAAGATTCTGTCAAATTTAATTATGTTTCCGAGGGTCAATTGTTGCGACAGAATGCGAAGGGATTGATTGGTAAACATTGGAGAAAAGGTCTTAGGACTTTGGATTCAATTCAATTAGCATCAGCATTGAAAGTGAAAAATCAGATTGAATTGTTTTTAACATCTGATAATTTGCTGTCAGAAATATCGCTTCTTGAAGGTTTGAAAATAAAATAATAATTCAATGTGGAGGTTCTGATGATATTGAAATCCGTCTTTATCGTTACAAACAGCTTATTATAAACTTAATTCGAATTCGGATCTTCGGGAAAATTCTGCCACATTTCGTAATGTCCGCCAGCATTTTTGACACTTTCGAGCCAGAAATTCTGGTTGCTTTTCATGATTAACTTTACATCAGATTCGATTACGAGCCATGAGTTCTCTGCTATCTCATCATCCAATTGTCCTGGGCTCCATCCCGAATACCCTACAAAAAACTTCACTTGATCGGGTTTTGCCTTTCCTGTTGCGATGGCCAGTTTTAATTCGTCGAAGTCGCCGCCCCAGTACAATTCGTCCTTAACTCTGATGCTCCCCCGAATCATACCTCCCAATGTATGGATGTAAAAAAGGTTATCGTTTCCCACAGGGCCTCCGGCAAACACTTCAGGAGAATAATCAGGAAGAATAGTCATCAACTGCTTAATCTTTGTTTCAAAAGGTTTATTCAGGATAAATCCTACCGCTCCATTTGTTGAATAATCGACCAGCAGCACTGTGGAACGACTAAAATAATTTCCCGGCAAAAATGGCTCAGATATGATGATCCTACCCTTTTGTGGAGTAAGCTTGCTATGTATCTTGAAAAAATCGAAATCGACTTTCATAACACTCAATTATTGAAGTGAATAGCCCATTATTGATTTCACTGTAATTGCTTTGTAAAAAACTATTCCAATGATCTTTTACAGATGCATCTGGTTCTAATTTAGTTGCGGAGGCTATCCCAACTTCTGATGAACCAGCTTTTGCTGTAAGTCTTTACTATTTTTCGATGACTACGAAAATATCTTCGTTCTTTTTCTTCATTAAAAACTGCTCCC
This sequence comes from Bacteroidia bacterium, assembly GCA_026391655.1. Classification (GTDB taxonomy): domain Bacteria; phylum Bacteroidota; class Bacteroidia; order Bacteroidales; family Prolixibacteraceae; genus JAAFHB01. The sequence goes on from JAPLDR010000061.1 coordinate 7,009, forward strand.
GTGTAAATTTTTCAAGATTTTTCGAACTGGTTTGAAGTTCTTTCAAACGCTCACTGTCCGCCATAATCTTTTCCTTGTAATAGATACTTTCGACTCTGTATTTCTTCAGTTTGTTAAGGTTCTGACGAAGAAACAGAATGTTATGATCGTCAAGGAAGATCATCCAAACACTGAAAACCAAAAATGCAAACAGGTATTTGTTTGTAATGGTTTTAAAAAGTGCTTTGGGGACAATCGGTCTCATCGTATATTGAAAAATAAAAACAATACAAATTAACTGATTCCTCATCAAAATAAAAAGGACATTAAATTTAAAAATTTGGCAATTAAAATTGAGTATTGTTTTTTAGTTAAAACAAAAAACTTACTTTTGCGCGGCAAACCAATATCATTTAAAACAATGGATGACGGGCCGGCGAGTACATTAATTATTAACCTGATATAGCAGGATAGCCGACCAATGGTATGTGCTCCTTGTTATATCCCAAAAGCAAGGAGGTGCTCATGAATTCAATAACTACATTTTATTTAAGCCGCGTCATCGGGCAGAAGGCGTTTGATACCAATAGCAAGTGCATTGGCATCGTCAAGGATTTGTTAGTTGATCCCGAGTCTTCAACCCATTCTTCAGGGCATCCGGTTGTTAATGGCATCAAGATCAATCGTAATAAAAAGAGCTCGTTTTATTCCTTTCAAAATTTTCATATCGAGAAAGAAAGCGGGGAAACAAAAGTTATTTGTGACCAGTTAATCGAATTACCTGCCGAAAAGATCAATAGTAACCTGTATTTGGTCCAGGCTGTTCTCGACAATCAAATCGTCGATATGAATGGCCGAAAACTTGTCAGGGTAAATGATGTCCGGTTAGTTACAATAGCCAATGACACTTTTGCAGTGGCAGTCGACATTGGAATGGAGGGATTGCTGCGCAGAATAGGTATTGCAACACCTTTAAAATTTGCATTTTCGCTCTTCGGAGCGAGTATTCCATCCAAGTTTATCCTTTGGGAGGATGTTGAAACGATTGATTCCTCGAACCTGAATATCAAACTTTCGAAGAGTTATGCAAAGCTTCAAACCCTTCACCCATCCGATTTAGCCGATATTATTGAAGATTTGGGCAGAAAAGCAAGTGCAGAGGTATTTTCGTCACTCGATAATGAAAAGGCGGCCGATGTCATGGAGGAACTTGAAACCGATACGCAGGTTCATATCCTCGAAAGCCTTTCGATCGAAAAAGCGGCTGATGTTTTGGACAAAATGCCGGCTGACGAAGTAGCAGATATTCTCGATGCTTTGGAAGATGATAAAGCTGAATTGCTGCTTAATGAAATGGAGAAAGACACCTCTCAGGAAGTTAGGGAGTTGCTCGTTTATCCCGATCATACAGTGGGTAGTATCATGTCGTCCGAAGTAATGTCATTCAATCTGAATTTAACCATTGAGCAAGTTTTGACTGAATTGAGAAATAAAAAGCCTGAATTTGAAACCTTGTATAATCTTTTTGTTACTGACGAAAACGAAATACTCCTGGCCACATTTTCGATACGTGATGTTGTAATTTCTTCCCCTGATGTGCGAATTAGCCAAATCATGAAACCTTCGCCCGTTCATTTACGGGACTACCAGAAGATTAATGAAGTTGCTGAAATCGTTTCAAAATATAATCTTTTGGCAATTCCTGTTGTCGACAAGAAGAATGTATTAAAAGGAATGGTTGTCATTGACGATATAATAGAAGATTTAATTCGCAAACGCAGAACGAATAAATAGGGGCCTTGAGTAATGTTCAAAAATAAAAAATCATTTTTCCAAAGGCTTGGATTATTCGCTGCTATTTTAGGCCCCGGAATAATTACCGGAAGTGTCGACAACGATGCAGGCGGTATTACAACCTATTCGGTTGCCGCCGCTATGTATGGTTATAACCTTATATGGACCCTCATCCCTTCATTCATGGTTCTCGTTGTTATTCAAGAGATGAATGCTCGCATGGGAATCGTAACCGGAAAAGGTCTTGCCGACCTGATCCGGGAAAATGCGGGCGCAAAAATTACTTTTTTTATATTTGTTGGTTTACTGATTGCCGATATTGGCAATACAACCACAGAATTTGCCGGTGTTGCAGGTAGCATGGAAATTTTTGGGGTGAGTAAATATATTTCGGTACCCATAGTTGGTTTTCTGGTTTGGTTTCTTGTTGTTAAAGGAACCTACAAAATTGCTGAGCGTATTTTTCTGCTATTTAGTGTATCCTTATTGATGTATGTCATTTCTGCTATTATGGGCAAACCCCAATGGAGCGAAATCGGTCAATCCATTATTCACCCTAAATTGGATATAAATACTAAAAGTATTTCGATGATCATTGGTTTAGTTGGCACAACCATTGCCCCGTGGATGCAGTTTTATATGCAATCATCAGTAATAGAAAAGGGACTGAAAATGAAGCAATATAAATATACGCTTATTGATATAGTAGTCGGCTGTGTTGTTACTGTAGTTGTTGCTTTCTTTATTATGGTTGCCTGTGCTTCCACTTTGAATGTGAATGGAATAGAAATTAACGAAGCAAAAGATGCTGCATTAGCCCTGAAACCGCTTGCCGGAGCATTTGCATCGCAAGTATTTGCTTTTGGTCTGTTTGTTGCTTCGGTCTTTTCTGCTACCATATTGCCATTGGCATGTGCCTTTTATGTAAGCGAAGCTTTTGGTTTCGAGGCCGGTATTGACAAAAAATGGGATGAAGCCAAAGAGTTTTATACCCTTTACACAGGTATTCTGGTTATTGGGGCTGCCATTATTTTAATCCCAAATGCGCCGCTTATTTTAATTTCTTTGTGGTCTCAGGTACTTAATGGTATGCTTTTGCCCGTTGTACTTGTTTGTATGATCTTGTTGGTCAATAACAAAAAGATCATGGGTGAATACGTCAATAAGCCGGCTAACAACATTATAGGATGGGGAGCAGTAATTGTTCTTGTTACTTTGTCAATGGTATTGCTGTTGCTGCGATTGTTCCAGTAATTGCATTTAAGCTGTTGCGGCTCGCAGCTTGCAACTGGCTGCTTGCCGTTTGTAATTCGCAAGAAAAAAGTCATTCTTGAAAATCCCATAAAATCCTTTTTTTTAATGCAATTGGGGTAGGAGACCAATAATGCTTATTACTTACAGACAAAAGCCAATCGCCAGCTGCCAATCACCAGCAGCTAATTCTGAACCTTTAGGATAATTCTTTTACCTATACATTCCGTTATATAACCACATCAATCTTTATCCGGCAAGAAATTCGGATACATAAAATCGGTAGCAGGAACAAAGGTCTCCTTTATTGTGCGGATTGATACCCAACGAAGCATATTGAAAACCGATCCTGCCTTATCGTTGGTTCCCGATCCCCTGGCTCCGCCAAAAGGTTGCTGCCCCACAACTGCACCGGTCGGCTTATCGTTGATGTAGAAATTCCCCGCAGCATTACTCAATCGTTTAGTCATATGTTCGATCGAATAACGATTTTGTGAAAAGATTGCTCCCGTAAGGGCATAAGCCGAAGTGGTATCAACCAGGGTTAGCGTCTCTTCAATTTTTGAATCATCATAAACAAAAATGGTCACAACGGGTCCGAAAAGTTCCTCTTTCATCGTGATATAGTCAGCCTTTTTAGCAAGAATAACGGTTGGCTGGATAAAATACCCTTTTGTTTTATCGCAATTCCCGCCATAAATCACTTCAGCATCCTTGTCATCACGTGCTTTGTCAATAAATCCTTTTAATTTATCGAACGATGCTTCGTCAATTACGGCATTAATAAAGTTGGTGAAATCTTCGGGTGGTCCCATTTTCATACGTTGCAATTGCGAAACAGCTAATGCCCATGTTTTCTCCCAGATAGAAGCCGGTACGTAAACCCGCGATGCTGCTGAGCATTTCTGACCCTGATACTCGAAAGATCCGCGAACAATAGCCGTGGCAAGCGCCTGAGTATCGGCAGTAGGATCGGCAAAAATAAAATCTTTGCCACCTGTTTCCCCGACAATCCGGGGATAAGATTTAAACCTGAAAATATTCTCTCCGATTGTTTTCCAGATATCCTGAAATACACCTGTCGATCCGGTAAAATGGATACCGGCAAAATCGGGATGACTGAAGATGATCTTTCCTGCGGCAGGCCCCGACACATAAACAAGGTTAATGACTCCATCCGGTAATCCGGCTTCCCTTAAAATCTCCATGATGACAGCAGCTGAATAAACTGCGGTTTTGGCACACTTCCACACACAAACATTTCCCATCATAACGGGAGCCACTGGCAGGTTACCGGCAATTGAAGTGAAATTGAACGGTGTCAATGCAAATACAAATCCCTCAAGCGGACGAAATTCATTGTAATTCCACATTCCCGGATTTGATTCAGGCTGCATTTCATAAATTTGTGTCATGCACTTCACACCATACCGATAGAAATCAGCCAATTCGCAAGCGGCATCAATTTCAGACTGATAGGCATTTTTTGATTGTCCCAGCATTGTGGCGGCATTGATCCTGGCGCGATAAGGGCCGGCAAGCAGATCGACTGCTTTTAAGAATATAGCAGCCCGGTGTTGCCATCCTAAATCAGTCCACGCTGAACGAGCCGCTAATGCTGCATCAATTGCCTGAACAACATGTGATTCGTCACCCTGATAGAAGTAACCCAGCAGATGTTTTAAATCATGAGGGGGATGTATTTCAATTTTTTTGGAACTTTTCACTGCTGCCCCGCCGATAAACATAGGAAGTTCGACAACTTTTGAGCGCATTTCTGCAATCATTGCTTTGAGCTCTTTCCTTTCGGGAGAACCCGGTTCGTAACTCATTACAGGTTCATTCTGAGGAATCGGGACATTATAAAAACCTTTAGACATAGCAATGTGATTTATAAGTGTCAGGACAGCAAGTTTCCGTATCCTGTTGTTTTGATGGCAAAGCTATAGGTTCGATGTGACAATTTTGCTAATAAATATCATATTACAATTCAATAGAGGCTGTCTCAAAAGGAAGAATATTTTTACCGCATCCGTCAGCTGACGGAGCAAAGGAACATCGCAGAAATCGCAAAGCTAAGAAATACAATCTTTTAAGTTTAAATCGGGCATGGTCATTTCACAAAGAGGTTCAAAATCAATACCCCTATCAATCCGCTGACACCTATTGATGTCTCCATTACAGTCCATGATTTCAAGGTTTCTTTCATGCTAAGATTAAAATATTCTTTAAAGAGCCAGAAACCGCCGTCATTCACGTGTCCAAGCATAAGGCTTCCTGATCCGATAGCAAGCACCATTAATTCAGGTTTTACGGCTCCATTGGAAACTAAAGGGAGAATGATTCCTGCCGTAGTAAGACCTGACACAGTAGCAGAACCAATACAAAAACGTAAAACCGTCGCGATAAGCCAACCCAGAAATAATGGAGACATTGTCGACTGACTCAGCATTTCGCCGATGAATTTACTTACTCCACCGTCAATCAGAACCTGTTTAAAAGCACCCGCACCGGCAATCAGGAGCATTATCATTGTGATACTGGCTACTGAATGTGAAAGGGAGTTTGTAATGTCAGTCATTTTTCTTCCCCTTGCCAATCCGAGTGTGTAAACTGCAAATAAAACAGACAGAAGCATGGCAATAACCGGGTTCCCGACATATCCCAGAACTTTTCTGACTTCATTACCTTCTGACAGAAAGAATCCGGCAATCGTGGAAGCGCTGATCAGGATAACGGGCAACAAAGCAGAAACGAAACTAATCCAGAAACCAGGCATCTCGTTATCGGTTAAAACTTTCTGATTGGTAAATTCCTTCAATGGTTTAGCCTCAATTTTACTAAGAACTCTCGACAGTATTGGTCCCGAAATTATGATGGCAGGTATCGCAACAATGATTCCGTAAATCATTGTTTTCCCGAAATCTGCATGGAACATTGCAACAATGGCAGTGGGAGCAGGGTGAGGAGGCAGATATCCATGAGTGACAGAAAGTGCTGCAAGCATGGGTAAACCAACATACAGCAAAGGAAGGCGGGTTGAGGTTGCTACGGTAAATATAAGCGGGATCATAACAAAGAAAGCAACATCATAAAACAATGAAACACCCACAATAAAACCGGTCAGCATTAATGCAAGTTGTATATGTTTGATTCCGAAAGCATCGATCATCCATGATGTAATCCGCTGTGCTGCTCCGCTTTCTGAAACCAGTTTACCAAGCATTGAACCCATACCCAGTACCAAAACAATAAATCCCAGTGTATTTCCAATTCCATTTTCGATCGAAGTCACTGCTTTTTCAATCGTCATTCCTTCAGCAAGGGCAACTGCCAGCGAGACAATAACAAATGATAAAAATGAATTAATTTTTACTACGAGAATCAGGAAAAGAAGAAGGCAAATTCCCAGAACAACAATAAGTAGTGGCATAATAGGGTAAATTAAAGTTACTGATTATTAGTTACAATCGTTTGTCGTTTCTTGTTTTCCAATTAAGTCTTCTGACTCCTTTCTTCCATCTATTCAATCTTCAGCGGAAATTTAACTACCACATTATCACGTGTCGAGCGGTAAATTGCAGTAAAAAGTTCCACGGTTCTGCGACCTGCTTCACCTGTGACAGATGGTGCCGTATTGTTCTCAATAGCAGAAATAAAATCTTCAATCTGATAATGGATATAGCGGACTGTAGGATCACAGTTGTTAAAAGTTTCCGTATCCTCTTTTATCCACTCTTTAAGAAGATGTTCTTCTCCCGGAATGGTCCACAGATCATTTACGGGAGGTTCTGCGACACCTGTTCTGCCTGCAATAAACATGGCACCACCATCGGTTTGCACACCCACAGATGAACCATTTTCACCATGTACCTGAACTTTCCCGTAAATCCCTGGCTTCTGAGAATTACTCACAATTATATTTCCGATTGCACCGCTTTTAAACTTCACAATGGCAACAGCCGTGTCTTCAACTTCAATATACGGATGATTCAGATTTCTCCAGATTCCGTAAACTTCGTCAACTTCACCCATCAACCATAAAAGAATATCGAGCTGATGGGGAGCCTGATTAACAAGCACTCCCCCACCTTCTGTCTTCCACTTTCCCCGCCATGCATCCGAATCATAGTAAGCTTTATCACGCCAACCTAACATGGTTACAGTTGCAAGAACAGGTTTTCCGATCTTTCCCTGTTCAATGGCATGCTTAACTCTTTTCACAGGTTCGTACCACCTTCGCTGACTTATCACACCCAACATTACATGATTTTCCTTACAAATCTTAATCATTTCATCACAATCCTGAAGATCAGAAGCCAATGGTTTTTCAACTAATACATTTGCTCCTGCTTTGGCTGCTTCTATTGCAGGTTGAATATGAAATGGATGAGGCGTGCAGACAATTACAAGGTCAACATGATTCTCAGTAATCATCTTCGAAATCTTGGAATAAGCCTGCGTATTGTAAAATAAAGCAAAATCTTCAGCTGTTTTCAGTGTTCTGCTCCATACGCCTGCCAGACGTGCATTCGGGATACTTTGTATCGCTTTTGCATGAAGATGGGCCACTTTACCGCATCCTGCAATTGATATATTATAAATCCTTTCAGCCATTTTATTAAGAAATCAGGGTACAAGAATAACTTTATTCAGCTCTTCCACTTTTCTGTAAAGTTTATCAAACCAGATGGCTCCTTCCGAAAGCGGTGCAATAGCCGAAATCTGATCATCCACACTTATCTTTCCGGTTTCCAGCAGATCAAGGACAACTTCATATTCGCCACGTATCGCACAACTGCCCAGTACTTTTAGTTCACGCGTAACAACTTTTTGAAGCGGTAAATCAACTTTTGGTGAAACATTACCGACCAAAACTGTCTTTCCTCCTTTTCGGAGAATATCAATCGCAATGTTTACAGAATCACTTAACCCAACTGCTTCAAAGGAGATATCTGCTCCCCGGTTATTGGTCAGCGCTACTATTTTATCATTAAGATTTTCATCGGTTGAAAGGAATGTGTAGTCGGCTCCGGCATCTTTTGCCTGTTCAAGATGTTTTGCATTGATATCAATTGCAATAATCGTTGCCGCACCCGAAATTCTAAGAAGTTTTAGAATAAAGATCCCGATCATTCCTGCGCCTACCACAACACATTTATCGCCTGTTTTAATTTCTGAAACATTGATGGAATGAAGAGCAACAGCAACAGCCTCCACCATTGCTGCCTGTTCAAAAGTAACGTTTTCGGGTATTTTGTAGAGGATATGTTGAGGAATGGCAATATATTCAGCGAAGGCTCCATCTCTCTTATAGGTTCCGGGTGATACGCCAAGAACTTCGCGGTTATCACTTAAATTATACATCCCTTCAAGTGTAAACCAATCATTCAATGGATAAACCGTTGAATCAAAAGTTACCCTGTCACCTGTTTTCCAATTATGAACATCAACCCCGGTTTTCACGATTACGCCCGAAGCTTCATGTCCCATGATCATTGGAGGGATTCTTCTTCCTGTGCTTCCGTCCAGACCATGAACATCCGAGCCACATATACCGCAGGCTTTTACCTTAACAAGTACTTCGTTAGGATGTATTTCGGGATCCGGCACCTCTTTAAAAACCAACTCATTATATTTTTCAAGTACAAGGGCTTTCATCTTTATATATTAAAGTAAGCATCAATCATATATTTCCTATGGAAACAAAAATAGTAAAATTAAGAGTTGAATCTAATTAAACCCGAAGGTTGTCAAAGATCCCGGAGGGTTATTTTGACTTGTCCATGAACTGAACAAGTAGACCCTCATTCATATCTTTTTCCTTTCACTTTCTTTTGTTTTGCGGCGCATACAACGTTATTTCATTGTTCAATCTTTCCGGTTGCGCCTCTTTCTCTTGGTTATTTCTTCTCAACAAATATATCGCACCTACGGCGCTTTTGAATGTGCGAAAAGGATATTCCTATTCCCGGAATATTTTCAATAATAATATCACCATAACTGCCTCCAATTGAGATCAATACCCCGGAAGGGTTAAATATTTGTAGCCCAGGGTAAGAGACCGAAGGGAACGCAACCCCGGGTAAAAGATGAAAGATAAAACCGGCGCAACCACCAAGGAGAATTGAAATGATAACCTTCTATGCGCCGAAAGCAGCGAAACGAATGATGTAGTAAGTGATAATCTGACTTGTCAGTGTCCTGAATAGTTTCGAGGTAAGTGAAGGTTTGACTTGTTCAAGTCCTGAAAAAGTCAAGCCTTCACTTCTAATTCGTTGGGTGTGGGTGATTAAATTTATTGATTTGCTGATTGATTAATAAGGTTGAACACCGGGGGATTATCCTCACTATTTGTATCTACAACATCGCGCAAACATTCGGAAATCAATTCGATTATTCCGGATCAAACTGAACCATTTGTTAAAAATCGTATGTAATATAAAACCCAATCACCAGACTCCGACAGATTTCTACGCCACAGTGTGCATAATAGGATCACAGAAGGCGCAACACGGAAACCATTGTGATCAAATAATCAGAGGAATGTTTTACAGGTTTACCAACTCTCATCCTATGCATCACATTATAAAGAAGGCCTTTACAGAATTGATGTTTTAAATAAATAATCACTTCTTAAATTTACAAAAAGCCAATGAAAAAAGAAAGGTGGCCATTAAAATTTTTATTTTAATGTGATTTTTTTTATTTCAGGTTAAATAGACAGTGCAAATTGCAACCGCTAAAATGAAGAATCCCCCGAAGATTTAAGTTCTCCGGGGGATTCCGTTAATAAATTATTCAAGCTAAAATTGAACCTATTTTTTCTTGAGCCATATTTCTTCCATCGCTTCGAGGGTTTTTCCTTTGGTTTCGGGAACCATTTTCCAGACAAATACTGCCGACAAAATGCCCATGACACCATAAATCCAATACGAGAAACCATGATTAAACTGGTTAGTTAACCATATATTGTCGTTCATCATCGGGAAAGTCAGCGAAACGATCCAGTTGGCAATCCATTGAGCGGCAACTGCAATCGACATGGCCGCACGGATGGAATTGGGGAATATTTCTGAAAGCAGAACCCAGCAAACCGGTCCCCAGCTCATGGCAAATGCTGCTGTATAGATCAACATAAATGCCAGTGCAGCATAACCCTGTAATGGTGTAAGCATACCACCTGTTTGTCCCATGAAAAAGGTAAAACCAAGAGCAAACATACTAATTCCCATTCCTATCGAACCAATAATCATCAGCGGTTTACGTCCGAATTTATCAACGGTCATAATTGCTACTACAGTGAATGCGAGGTTAACTGAACCAACAATAATGGTTTGCAGCAATGAACTGTCGGTTGAGGCGCCCATATTCCGGAAGATATTTCCGGCGTAGTACAACACCACATTAATCCCAACAAACTGCTGAAAAACAGATAGCATTATTCCGACAAAGATCACGAGAAATCCGTATGACAGCCAGGGTGCATTTGCTTCATGCAGCGTCCCTTTGATTTCCTCAAGAATAACTGAAGCATCTTTGTCCCCGGCAATTTTTTTCAACACTTTTAAGGCTTTGTCTTCCTGTCCATTCAGCACGAGGAATCGGGGTGTCTCAGGAACAAAGAAGAGAAGAAGGATAAATATACCGGCAGGAATTGCTCCCGAAAGGAACATTAAACGCCATCCATCTGTAACGAGCCACTGATCATTGCCCTGTTTGGCAATAAAATAGTTGACAAAGTAAATAACCAACATTCCGAAAATTATCGCAAACTGATTAAATGACACAAGCTTACCGCGAATATTTGCGGGAGCAATTTCGGCAATATACATAGGCGAAATCATCGAGGCCAAACCAACTCCGATACCACCAATGATACGGTAGATTACAAATGAATAGACATCGAGTGTACCAAAAATATTAAAAGCTTCGGGTTTCCATGCTCCAATGGCTGAAATAAAGAAGGCAACAGCAGCAATAAACAAACCGTTTTTACGTCCGAGTGCTCTCGAAATAAAACCAGCCACCGAACCTCCTATTACGCAGCCAATCAAGGCACTTGCAATCACAAATCCTTTGATGGTGTCGACAGAACCTTTTAACGCTTCGGCATCAGTAGGAATCGCTTTCGAAATAAAACTAATGATCCAGACAGTTAAAATTGTGAGTATAATTCCACCGGCAATAAAGCCTTTCTTTTTTCCAAGTAATTTTACAATCTGCCCCGAAATGATACCAAACACGAGAAAGAGAACAAGTGCCATCATGATTTTGTACTGCGTAATGATTTTTACCGCGTAATCAAAATTGGCAGGATCGGTGATTCGTGCAATGTAAAATTCGACCAGTGATTTTTCTGCTCCGTTTACAACTGCTGTATCATACCCAAACAGCAATCCACCCAGTGTAGCCACCAAAGTTAGCATCACAATGTACATTGGGTTTCCTTTCTGGAAGGAGCCCGATGTTGATTTTGAAGATGTGTCAATAAATGCCATAAGTACCGTTGTTAGTTTTTGATGAGAATGATAAAACAAACCGAAATCAGGATTTCCCCTTTATTCCGGTTTGCATTATGAATAAAATTGATTCTATCAGATATAGAAATTAATCAATTGTTCGAATTTCTCCTGCTTTCCGCTGGTTTGTATTGGTTCGCCAACTTCCGCGGCTATTTCGCGAAGGTTTTCGAAAGTCAGTTTACCGGCTTCGAATTCAGCTCCTTTACCACCATCGTAAGAACTGTAACGCTCTTTTCTTAGTTTAAGATAATCAGACTCTTTTAAGAGTTTATCCGCAATGACCAATGCCCTTGCAAAAACATCCATACCCGAAACATGGGCGATAAAGATGTCTTCAAGATCGGATGAATTGCGACGTGTTTTGGCATCGAAGTTAATTCCACCTGTTTTGAATCCACCGGCCTGAATAATTTCAATCATCGCTTCGGTCACTTCGTAAACATTTGTAGGGAACTCATCTGTATCCCAGCCATTCTGATAATCACCTTTGTTGGCATCGATTGATCCGAATACTCCGGCATCGGCGGCCATACGTAACTCGTGTGAAAAGGAGTGGCCTGCCAAAGTAGCATGATTAACTTCGATATTCATCCTGAAATCTTTTTCAAGTCCGAACTGATGAAGGAATCCAATAACTGTCTGCGTATCGAAATCATACTGATGTTTCATTGGTTCCATGGGTTTAGGCTCAATCAGGAATGATCCTTTGAATCCTTGCTTACGTGCATAATCGCGTGCCATCTGCAGAAAACGACCAAGGTGTTCAAGTTCCCTTTTTGTATTGGTATTGTGAAGGCTCATATACCCTTCGCGACCACCCCAGAATACATAGTTTGTACCACCCAATGCAATAGTAGCATCAATCGCATTCTTTACCTGAACAGCTGCATTGGTTAATGCACTGAAATCGGGATTTGTTGATGCTCCGTTCATATAACGGGGATTCGAGAATACATTGGCTGTACCCCAAAGCAGCTGAACACCTGAATCTTCCTGCATCTTTAACATCACTGGAACAGCCCGACTCATCCTCTTTTCAATTTCAAATACAGTACCATCACCTACAATATCCGTGTCGTGGAAACAGTAAAACGGGGCACCAATTTTTGTGATGAACTCGAAAGCTGCATCAAGTTTATTGAAAGCTCCCTCCATTTTATCGGCTACGCCAACCCATGGGAATTTTTTTGTACCTGGACCAAAAGGATCGCCACCGTCGCCGCAGAAGGTGTGCCAGTAAGCAACCGCAAAACGCAAATGATCCTTCATGGTCTTGCCTTTGATCATTCTTGTTTCGTCGTACCATTTAAAAGCTAGTGGATTCCGTGATTCAACGCCTTCAAATTTAATTTTCCCTATTCCGGGGAAATACTCTTTTTTTCCAATAAATGCATCCATAACTAATTCTATTTTATTAATTTAACAAACGATAATGAATTTAAATTTCAACTTTGCAAAACATCAATTTGAATTAACAGTTTATATGAATTTCTGCAGGTTTTCTTCCCACAGTTGATAAGCCTGATTAATCCGGTCCTTCTCATTCAGATCAGGTTCAATGCTCTCCAACTTTTTCAAACCAGAGAACGCTTCGGCAAATGAGGCATAATATCCTGAACCTACTCCGGCTCCGCGTGCAGCTCCTGCTGCGCCATCGGTATTGTACAATTCAATTGAAACACCTGCAATATTGGCCAGCGTTTCGCGGAAAACAGGACTCAGGAACATATTGGCTTTACCGGCTCTGATCACTTTCGCATCAATTCCGATTCCTTTCAGAATATCCATCCCATATTTAAACGAGAAAACAATCCCTTCCTGAGCTGCCCTGAAAAGATGTCCCTGACTATGCCGGTTAAAGTCGATGCCACAAATCTGAGCACCAATGTTTTTATTTCCGAGAACACGTTCAGCACCGTTTCCGAAAGGAAGTATGGAAATGCCTTCTGAACCTGTTGGTATTGCCGCTGCCAACTCGTTCATTTGCTCATAAGAATAGCTCTTGTTCCCGATATTCTTATTTAGCCATGAATTCAGAATGCCTGTACCGTTGATGCAAAGCAAGACACCTAAACGATTTTTGGCAGCCGAATGATTGACATGAGCAAAAGTGTTTACGCGCGACTGCGGATCGTATTTTACCTCGCCGCTTACGCCGTAAACAACACCCGAAGTTCCGGCAGTTGCAGCAATTTCACCGGGATTCAAAACATTAAGCGACAATGCATTGTTAGGCTGATCACCTGCCCTGTAAGAAACAGGAATTCCTGGTTTTAATCCAAGGTCAGTGGCAATCTTTGCTGAAACATGCCCCTGAATTCCAAATGTATCCACGAGTTCAGGAATCAACTCCTTACGAAAACCATAATATCCGAGAACAAGATCCGAGACTTCGTTTTTCCTGAAGTCCCAAAACATCCCTTCAGACAGACCGGAAGCTGTAGTCCGGATTTCGCCGGTTAATTTCATCGCAATATAGTCGCCCGGCAACATTATTTTATCAATCTTTTTGTAGACAGATGGTTCGTTATCCTTCACCCATTTCAGCTTCGAAGCGGTAAAATTTCCGGGAGAATTCAACAAAGCATTCAGACACTTTTCGTTGCCTATCTCATTGAAGGCTTTATTCCCGATTTCGGTGGCCCTGCTATCACACCAGATAATGGAAGGACGTAGTACATTTTGCTGTTTATCAACAACAACCAATCCGTGCATCTGATAGGAGATTCCTACTGCAATAATTTCATTACGCGATACCTTAGCTAATGACTTGGCTTCGAGAATAGCCAGTTTAAGATTCTCCCACCAGAGTTCGGGTTGCTGCTCTGCCCAGCCGGACTGTTTGGCGGTTATGTTCATTTCACTTTTGGGGTAAAAGGATGATCCTGCGATCCCGCCTGTTTCGCCGTTCAGGATGGAAGCCTTCACCGAAGAACTTCCAATGTCAATTCCTAATAGATACATATCGGTTTGTAATTCAAAATTTATAAATAAAACTGTTCTGTTGTGTCATGATCATTAAAGCGATTCACGGATAATCAATTCGGTGGGAACAAGGAAGTCAAGCTTTGCATTGTTTAAAGCAAATTCTGCTGCTTTTTGTCCCATCAATTTGAAATCGGTCGAAATGACGGTAATTCCTTCCGCAATGAACTTCTTCATCGGAGTATCGTTGTACGACAGGATTCCAAAATCGTCCCGTAGCCTGAATTTCTTACTGTGGGCCTGCTCCAAAATTGCTGCAAGATCAATATCCTCAAAAACCATGTAAACTTTTCCAATCTGGATATCGAGATCAGCAATGTCATATATTATACTGAATTTCATGTTATTATCATCACAGAACCGATTAACATTTTCAACCGATTCAAATGGATGAAAAGTATACTCCGGATAAACACAAACGACCTCGTTGTACTTCCTGAGTAAGTGCCATCCGGAAGCTAAACAATGATAAACCGATTCACCAAAATCCTGGTAAACCTTTGCCTGGCCAACTTTGGAATATATTTGCCAGTCGATAAGAAGCAGTTTATCAGGATCAATTTCGTTTATAATTCCTGGAATATCAGGATGATTGAAATTCATGATGATGTAAGAATTGAACTTCCCGATGCTATTGCGGATAATTGATTCGAACAGATCGAAGTTATAATGGTGGAAATTAATATCAACCATCACATTACGGGGTAAACTCTGTTTGAAGGAGTTATAAAGTACCTCTTTATAAGCTTTAAAGGTATCGAGAAAAAGAAACACCTGCTTCTGAGAGCGGGTTACAAAATAACCCTTGTTCGGGATTGACTCAACAATTCCCCGCCTTTTCAGTTCTGAATAACTCTTAAATACCGTATCGCGCGATAAACCAGATTCTTTCATTAAGTCGTTCACCGATGGCAACGCATCGCCTTCGCGAAGCATCTTAAAATTGATGGAACGGATTAAAGCATCAACAAGCTGTTGAATTTTCGATATTCCTGAATCTAAATTAGGTTTAAAACTGAATTTCTTCATGACAAAAACTATCGGCTCATCTGTTCTGATCCGTTCTGCAAACTTAATCTTTTATTTATGCCTCAGATTTATTTTTTTGATGTTATTAAACATGTATAATCACAATTCAGTCCAATCCGCCAGCCAAATATTGTTTTGAACTTAACGCAGACAAATCTGTTATATATTAACCATCATCTCGATTAATATAAGCTGCCATGCAAAATCTTAACTTGAGGCGAATACTAATAATTTTGTTGATTTTAAAGAGTTTAGGAGACAGTGCCAAGGGACAGGATAATCCCAAAACAAGCGGAAAATCTGTTTTTATCACTGGGATTACTTACGACAGCAAAACGTTGGAACCACTATCGAACACTAATTTCAGAGTCAATCGTAAAAGCAGTTATGCCACCAATGAATTGGGTCGTTTTTCGTTTTTTGGATCCCCGCACGATACCGTAGTTTTTACTTACATGGGATACCAGCCTACCAGACTCATCGTGCCCGACACGCTAAAATCAGAAGAGTATGTCGTGGGTGTTTTTATGTATGAACAAACAATAAAATTAGCAGAGATCATTATTTTGCCAAGGATTGCTTCAAAGTCAATCATCATTACTCCAGTTGCGACGGATCAAAAAACAATGGATATCGCACAGAATCATGCCAATAACGCTGTTGTAAAAGGTTTAACACAGTCGGTAAAGGTTTACGATGCCGATATGAATGCCAAAAAGACTATGCGAACCAATCAAATGCGAATCGAATACAAAGGGATGCTGGTTTCACCTGAAAACTCTCTGGGGTTGTCAACCCAAAGTTATAAGACTTATCATATGCTCTATGGTTCACCAATTATAACTTCAGGCAGCACTGCTAAAGCGATGATATCGAATAGTGAAAGTGCAATTTTGCTGGAACATTTCGAAGCCGCTAAAAGATTAATTCTTCAACCTGAGACAGCAACTGACACGTCTGGCACTCCGTAAAAATGAGGGAGAGAGGGAGCGAGAGAGGGACGGAGAGATTCAGTTCTAATGTATTGATCTCATATTGAGATAGATAAGATAATTATATAATTGACGACATCCCGACAAAAATTTATTCCGGAAATGAAAATATCCTTTTAACGCTGTCATATGCTCCAGAGGAGCAGTATATTGGTAGAAAAAAGAATACCCCACAACAAAAGGCGCAGCCGGAGAGCCTATACAAAGATGAGAGGTTCTCTGCGCCGCAATGAAAAGAGGGAGAGAGGGAGTTTGAGAAGATCAATGCAAAGTGCAGAGACAGATAGTATTTTCAGATTATATTTTCATCGACGGCCTTGTTAAGATAGCGGTTAAGCGGGTAGATTATTTTAAAGACCTCAATTGCTTTTGTCAAAAAATCTGAAGCATACAACTCCGATTCCTCAACCCTGTGTCCAAATGCATAATTGCGGTTTTTGATCAAATCAAGATGTTCCCAATCTTTCGGATACCCTTTTGGTGCTGTTTTTAGCTTATCGGAATACTCCACTGTATATGTTGATTTAAAATCCTTGTTCTCAATTAATTCAATGTAATTCTGCGGATGATAGTAGATTTCCTGCCGGATAGCATAAAGGTATTCCGGAGGGGGCATATAAATTCCTCCCGAAAGGAAACACTCGCCTGGTTGCATATGAAGGTAGTAACCGGCAAAGCCCGATTTCCGTCCTCCGCGCGCAATGAAGCAGCCGTAATTTGATTTAAATGGCCGTTTGTCGTTCGAAAAGCGGACATCACGAAAAATCCGGAATACACAATCTTTGGGATTCAACGCCGGAATCTCTGCATCGAATTGTCTTATTTCGTGAATCAGCAGCTCCGCAACCGAAAGAAATTTTTTGCGCGTTACGTCGTACCGGACTCTGTTCAGCTCGAACCATTCTCGTGTGTTATTGGCTTCAAGATCTTTAAGGAAATCGAGTATCTCTTTCATTGTTAAGGAAATAAAAATTGTTTATACGAAAAGTAATGACTGATCATCTGTTTGTAAAATCGTCATTTCTGTAAGAAAACTTCATTTTTAGTCAATCCAGGTTAATTGCCCCTTTAAATGCTAATTCAAAAATACCTGAAATCTGTTAACAAACTTTCAAATGGTTCCCTATTTTTGTAAGAAATTCGTATTCACTTATGAAACGAGCATGTTCGCTAAACACAAACACGGATAAAAAACTCACATGCGAGTTCCATCCGGCAATTAAAAAACAAATTATTTTCGGATGAAAAATTGTTGCATAATAGTTGCCGGGGGAAATGGTTCGCGTATGGGGACCGAACTACCGAAACAGTTTCTGCCATTAAAAGGGAAGCCCGTTTTATTTCATACGATGCGAAATCTTCACAAATTTGATCGTGCGCTCAAGTTGATTCTTGTTCTTCCTGATGACGAAATCGTTACGTGGCAGAATCTTTGTAATGAACATCGGTTTTATATTCCGCATTTGCTTATTGCCGGAGGTGAGACACGTTTTCAATCGGTTAAAAATGGGTTATCATTAACTTCCGGTTGTGAATTAATTGCAGTTCATGATGGTGTACGCCCATTGGTTAGCCACGAAACGCTTATACGATGCTTTAATTGTGCCGCAGAACATGGTACGGCTATCCCTGTTTTGCCTGCCAACGAATCCGTACGTGAAGGAAGTATGAGTAAATCAATCCCGGTTGATCGATCGCATTATTTTCTGGTACAAACACCCCAGATTTTTAAAGCTTCAATCCTAAAAGACAGCTATAATCAAAACTGGATTCCTGAATTTACGGATGATGCATCCGTGGTTGAGCACTCAGGAATTATCGTACAATTAGTGATGGGAAATCGTGAAAACATCAAGATTACCTTTCCTGAAGATCTTCGGATTGCAGAACTCTTTCTGAAAAAGAAATGATGTTCCCAAACCGCCTGAAGGGTCTGCAATTACTTCAAGGGTTTCCTTATATTTAATCTTTAATCACCTTCATCTCCATTTTGAGGTCCTTCAGCGGCCGATCGTTAGGACCAGTTGGCTGAGCAGCAATAGAATCCAGAACTGACAATCCTTCGATGACTTCACCAAAAACAGTGTAATTTCCATCGAGATGCGGAGTTCCGCCAACTGTTGTATAAACCTGTTTTTGCTCTTCCGTCAATTTAAAAGGAGTTTTCTTTGCTTTCGCCATTGCTTCGGTTTGTAATTTTTCAATCATAATTGCAAAAGCAATCTGATTACCTGCTTGCTGGTAGAACTTCAAAGAATCTTCGTTGGCCATTGTGAGCTGGCGCATAAAGCTTTGAGCCAGTTTTTCATTCCCTTTTGCTTCGAGTGCCGGAAGATCGTTGGACGGAAATACAACTCCCTGTACGATATAGAATTGTGAACCGGAGGATTTTTTCCCGGGATTCGTCTGATCACCCTGGCGCGCTGCAGCTAAAGCCCCTTTTTTATGAAGGAGTTTTGAATTGATCTCGTTATCAATTTCATACCCGGGACCGCCATTCCCAAGTTTTTGATCCGGTGTTGCATTGCGTGTATCGGGATCACCACCCTGAATCATAAAATCCTGAATGACCCTGTGGAAAAGCAGCCCGTTGTAATACCCCTCTTTAGCCAGTTTCAGAAAATTATCGCGATGTTTCGGTGTCTCGTTATAGAGTGCCACCTTCATATCGCCGAATACTGTTTTTATCAATACAACCGGGCGTTTGTCCCCGTTATCCTGTGCATTACCGCATGCTACTAAAAACATGGTGGCTAACACAAAGCCTCCTTTTAATAGTTTGTTCATAGTTAACTGTTCTTTGTTGCCAAAGATAAGAAAAGGTTATGGTAACAGCATTCGTACAGGTATTCCCCTTATAAAATATTAATAAGCTGATTTTTTTTAATTTTGTCCTTTAGTTTGAAAAAACAAAGAAGATGAGCGATTTTATTATTTACAATACTCTTAGCAGGAAGAAAGAGATTTTCGAACCTATCAATCCGGGACATGTAGGAATGTATGTTTGTGGTCCGACAGTTTATGGCGAAGCTCATCTTGGTCATTCGCGTCCTGCTATAACCTTTGATTTACTTTTCCGTTACCTGAAACACCTTGGTTACAAGGTTCGGTATGTGCGTAATATTACCGATGTTGGTCATTTAGTGAACGATGCCGATGAAGGTGAAGATAAGATTGCCCGAAAAGCGAAGGTCGAAGAACTCGAACCCATGGAAATTGTTCAGATTTACACGAACAGTTACCACCGAAATATGTTGCTGCTGAATGTGTTATCTCCAAGTATTGAACCAGTTGCTTCGGGACATATCATCGAGCAGATTGCTACTGTTCAGAAGATGATTGATTCCGGGTTTGCATACGAAATAAACGGATCAGTCTATTTTGATGTTGAGAAATATGCGGCAGTCCATTCTTACGGGAAACTATCAGGTCGGAAAATTGAGGATCTCTATACCAATACACGCGATCTTGATGCTCAGAATGAGAAAAAATCGGGTCTGGATTTTGCTGTATGGAAGAAAGCTGCGCCCGAACACCTTATGCATTGGCCATCACCCTGGAGCGAAGGATTTCCGGGCTGGCACACCGAATGTACGGCGATGAGTACGAAATATCTTGGTGAACCATTTGATATTCACGGAGGTGGACTTGATTTGCTTTTCCCTCATCATGAAGCTGAAATTGCTCAAGGTGTGGTGTGCTTTGGACACGAGCCTGTACGCTATTGGATGCACAATAACCTGATCACGATCAACGGACAAAAAATGGGGAAGTCGCTCGGGAATTTTATCACACTTGACGAATTCTTTTCAGGAACTCATCCCTTACTTGAGAAGGCCTATTCACCTATTTGTATCCGTTTTTTCATCCTTCAGGCGCATTACCGGAGTCCGCTCGATTTCTCGAATGAAGCTTTGCTGGCTGCAGAGAAGGGGCTCGAACGGCTTATCAAAACAACAACACTACTTGAAGAACTTCAACCGTCAGAACAGTCTTCGATTGATGTTGCCGCACTTAAGGAGAAATGCTATGCCGCAATGAATGACGATCTGAACACTCCGGTATTGATTGCCCATCTGTTCGATGGTGTTAAAATGATCAACTCTGTCAATGATGGGAAAGCCTCCATAAATAGTGCTGACCTCGAAATATTGAAAAAACTTTACAACGATTTTGTTTTTGATATACTCGGATTCAAATCCGAAACCCTATCCGGCGAATCGGCAAACGAAGAAGTTTTGAGCAATGTTGTCGATTTGTTACTTAACCTTCGCATCGAGGCTAAAAATAATAAGGATTGGGCCACCTCGGACAAAATCCGTAACAGCCTCACTGAATTGGGATTTGAGATTAAAGACACCAAAGAAGGCTTCGAATGGGGGTTGAAAAAATAAAAGATAAATAATTTAGTGAAGCCTTGACTTGTTCAGGTCATGAACAAGTCAAGGCTTCACTATAAGCATAACTAAAGAATACAATTAATAATCGTAACAATGAGAAATTTGAAATTGACAATAGTAATCCTCTTATTATCAATACTTACGGTGCAGTTATCCTTTGCGCAGGACTGGGCAGATTTAAATCGTTTTAAAGATGAAAATGCAAACCAGGTATTGCCTACTCCTGGCGAAAAGCGGGTAGTTTTTATGGGAAACTCAATTACCGAAGGCTGGGTCAATATGCATCCTGAATTTTTCGCCGGAAAATTTTATATTAATCGTGGGATAAGCGGGCAAACCACCCCTCAAATGTTGGTTCGGTTCAGAGCGGATGTAATCAAACTTAAACCGAAAGTAGTTGTCATTTTAGCTGGCACCAATGATATTGCCGGAAATACAGGCCCATCAACACTCGAAATGATCGAAGACAATATTATTTCGATGGCACAATTAGCAAAAGCCAATGATATAAAGGTCATTCTTTGCTCTGTTCTGCCTGCTTATGATTATCCCTGGAAACCTGGACTTGAACCGGCTGAGAAGATCATTGCCCTTAATAAGCTGATAAAAAATTATGCGGCAAAAAGTGAATCGATTTACCTTGACTTTTTTTCAGCAATGGTAGACGAACGAAATGGTTTGAAGTCTGAATACTCAAAAGATGGTGTGCATCCAAATGAAGCCGGATATAATTTAATGGAACCACTTACAGATACGGCAATTGAAAAAGCTTTGAACTTAAATAAACCGGTTATTCATAAGAAGCCAATTGTTCATAAGAAGCCGGTTGTTAATAAAAAACCAGTCGTTTCTAAAAAGCCAGTTGTTTCTAAAACCCCCGTCATTTCTAAATAAAGTAAAAAACATGAATTAAGTGATCAGCGGGGATCATCGAAAATGATCGAATGTGGATTTGAGTTGACTTATCAACAAACCAACACCCTGTTTGTCATACGTTTCGTAATGCCTTTTCGATTTTGATCAATCCTTCCTCGAGTACTGCCCGCGGACAACCAATATTCAACCTGAAATAACCTTCACCTCCTGTCCCAAATATGCTTCCCTTATTTATGGCAATACCTCCCTCAATCAATCGTTTTGCTAATTCTTTCTCACTAAGGTTATAAGCCGTTAAATCGAGCCATACCAGAAATGTGGCTTCTGGTTTCATAATCTTAATTTTCGGCATTCTTTGCGTAATAAAAGTCTCCAGAAAATTGTAATTATCTTCAAGATATATCATTAGCTGCGAAAGCCAGTCATGACCATCGTGCAAGGCTGCCTCGGTTGCGATATTTCCGAAAATATTTCCGCTATCAATATGAACCGTATGCAATACCCTTTCATACTTCACCCTGAGTTTTTTATTTGGGATGATTACAAAGGCCGTCGAAAGTCCGGCCACATTAAAAGTTTTGCTGGCAGCCATTAAAACGGCACTGTTCATAGCAACTTTCTCAGATACCATTGGAATAGGGATGTGTTTGTTCCCGGTAAAAACAAGATCCGCGTGAATCTCATCTGATATAATCACAATTCCATTATCGGTGCAAATCCGGCTTAGGTCTTCGAGTTCTTCCCTTGTCCAAACCATCCCTCCAGGATTATGGGGACTACACAGAATCAAAAGCCTGGTCTGTGAATCGATGATTTGCAGAAGGTTTTCAAAATCAAAAGTATACCTTCCGTCTTTGATCATCAACGGATTCTCTACCATTTTTCGGCCCGATCCTTTAATACTCGTGAAGAAAGGGAAGTAAACCGGTGGTTGGACAATCACCTTATCTCCAGGCTCGGAAAGTGCCATAATCAGCATAGTCACCCCTGAAACAACACCGGGACTTGATGTGATCATTTCCTTGTTAATTTTCCAGCCATGCTTCCGGTCCATCCAGTTGATAATGGCTTTGTAGTAACTTTCAGGACGATAGGAATATGCCAGTATTTCGTGGTTCATCCTTTCGTTTAATGCATTCATAATGAAGTCGGGCACACGGAAATCGGTGTCTGCTACCCAAAGTGGCAAAGCTTCGCTATTCCCGAAATAGTCTTCGAGCATATCGTATTTGACACAGTCGGTTCCGCGTCGTTCTATAATTTCATCAAAGTTGTAATGCTTCATTTGCTTTTAATATTTTGATCTGATTTCTTTTTCCCACTTGACTGTCTTTACAGTACATAAGTTTCAATTTGCGGCGCATATGTCAATTCTATTTCAATTTGCCGTTGCAGATGCGCCTTTAAATCTTTTTTCCATTTCTTCCCCCGGGTTACGTCATTCTTCCTTACCCGGGGTTATTTAAATTTAACCCTTTCAGGGTATTGTGATTGCTATATAATGTACTAAGCATTCGCAATCTCAATTCCTTTTATTAGGAAACTGAAATCATATTCAGCCAGTTGTAATCTTCTCCTTTTTCAATTTTCAAAACAAAATCAAAACGATTGATGTCGAGACAAAGTTCAAAATCGGATGCCGGCGACCATTCATGATTGGCAGGATCGAGCAACCGTACCCCGTCGCCAGTGCGGAGAATTTGCTTCATTATTTCGAAGTTCGTCTCTTTGTTCAGCAATTTGTCCCGTACATATTCGGCTAAAAAGGTGTCTTCCTGCGTCGGGTAACGTCCTTCATAACCCATGCAAACCAGACTTACCACAGCCGGTTCTATTTTACGGATATAGGTGATAATTGCTTCAGCATTGACAAAACTTCCCGTGATGATTTCGTCAGCCAGCGTGGCATTGGCAATACCTTGAGTCCCGGAACTTGTGGTCATGATAATTGTCTTTCCGCTAAAATTCTGATTTATAATATGTGTCGGGGAGTTTCCGAAATCGAAACCCGGGACTTTCCGTTCGTTCCTTTCACCCAGCATCACAACATTTTTCAGCGTTTTTTTCAGATTAATGGCCTCCTCCACATGTTCAACAGGGATAATTTTCTCAGCCCCTGCGGCGAAAACATAACACGTGGTCGAGAATGCCCTGAAGACATCGATCACTACGGTTAGCCCTTTGGCCATTTTTGCCCCTTCAGTGAGCTGAAGAATTTCAATTTCCATATTTGGTCTTTTGTTCGTCCTACCCGGAACTTTTGTAATTTGGCAGCGAATTTAACGTAAATATAGCTAATAGAACAATGATTTCTGTCGTTAAAAAAGAGTTATCCGTTTTGCAATTTGCCAATCTAAGCGGATTTTCTGAATTACTTCACTTTTCCACCACACGCGTTGGAGGCTTTAGTACAAATAACTACAGCTCATTGAATCTGGGATTTAATTCAGGTGATCTACCCGAAAATGTGGTCGGAAACAGAATCAAACTTTGTGTCGTAAACGGAATTAATCCTGACCGATTGGTATTTCCGAAACAGACTCATACTGCTACAGTTAAAACAATTACCTCCCTTTTTTTTAATCTGGATAAAGAAGACCAAAAGAGATTTCTTAATGAGACAGATGCTGTGATCACTGATCTACAGGGTGTTTGCATTGCTGTAAAAACTGCCGATTGTGTGCCAATTCTTCTTTTTGATCCAAAACAAAAAGTGGTTGCAGCTGTTCACGCTGGTTGGCGCGGAACGGTGCAAAACATTGTATCAATGACGATTCATAAAATGGTTGAAGAATTCGGATGTGAACCTTCATCTCTTTTTGCCGGAATAGGACCTTCAATCAGCCCCGAAATTTATGAAGTAGGGGAAGAGGTCTGGAAGCAGTTTACACCTGAATTTTATCATTCAACAAATCCCGCCAAAGCGGACAAAAGGTTACTCGATCTTTGGAGTGCCAATTATCAACAGATGGTCTTTTCGGGAGTTCCTGTCACGCATATAGAGGTAGCCCGTATTTGTACCTGGTCTGACCCTGTCCGTTTTTTTTCAGCGCGTCGCGACGGCGTTAGAACCGGAAGAATGGCGACTGGGATAATGCTCAGGTGATCTATAAAATTTTAATGCGAAAATTATTCAATGTAATTAAAGGATATAGATGAAGCGGTTGGCTGCTAGCGACTTGCTACTGGCAGTTTTGCGCAATCAAAATAACTTTCTGCACACGAAAAACCGCTAGCCACCAGCTGCCAATAGCCAGCAGCTTTTTCTCTAATTCTTCTTATCCGAAAACGAATATGGAAAGCTTACAGGCAAAGTTCCGAGTGTTTTATTCGGAGTCTTAACCATCACAAATTGTAGTTTTCCCCCTTTTATTAAGTCGCTGTGAGTGATGAAGTTTTTATCGTACATTTTCCCGTCAAGGGTGATCTTATCGATATAGATATTTTCAGAATTATTCTGTAACGCGCTTATTTCAAATTTATTACCATTTTCGAGCGACAGGGTAATTTTTCTAAACAGCGGCGATCCAAAAACATATTCACCGGTTCCGGGTGCCACAGGATAGAAACCCATTGCAGAAAAAACATACCAGGCCGAAGTTTGCCCGTTGTCTTCATCCCCACAAAGTCCGTCTGGATTGGGATTATAAAGTTTGTCCATCACCTGCCGGACCCAATACTGTCCTTTCCAGGGTTGCCCCAGGTAATTGTAAAGATAAATCGCATGTTGAACGGGTTGATTTCCATGAGCATATTGTCCCATATTTGAGATTAGCATCTCGGTGATCTCGTGAATCTGACCTCCATAATATGAGCAATCGAAAGTAGGTGCAGTAGAAAACACTTCATCGAGACGCTGCGCCATCTTCCCGCGTCCTCCCATGAGATTAGCCAGGCCCTGCGGATCGTGAAATACGCACCATGTGTAATGCCAGCTTGAACCTTCCGTAAAGGCATCACCCCATTTATCGGGACGGAAAGGCGATTGAAAAGTGCCATCTTCATTTCTGCCACGCATAAAGTTGACCGATTTGTCAAAAACATTCTGGTAATTCATGGCTCGCTTCGCAAAACGGTCAATTTCTTCCTGCGGACGACCTAAATCTTTGGCTAACTTCCAGATGCACCAGTCGGCAAATGAATATTCCAGGGTTCGGGCGGCATTTTCATTAACCCCAACATTATATGGAATATACCCTAATTTGTTGTAATATTTTACACCAAAACGACCAACAGAAGACATCGGTCCTTCATTTTCAGTATTTTTAAGAATCGCGTCATACAATTTTGAAATATCGAATCCCCGGATTCCTTTCAGGTATGCATCGGCAATATTGACAGCCGAGTTCGACCCGATCATACAATCGCGGTGCCCCGGACTGGCCCATTCGGGAAGCCAGCCACTTTCACTATAAGCATTCGCTAACCCTTCCATGATGTGTGAACTAAGCGTTGGCTGCATCAAGGTAAAGTATGGGAAAACAGCACGAAACGTGTCCCAGAAACCATTGTCAGTAAAAAGATATCCGGGCAGAACCTTCCCGTTATAAGGACTGTAATGAACAACTTTATTATCAGCGTCGATTTCGTAAAATCTACGAGGAAAGAGCATTGTGCGGTAGAGAGCAGTGTAAAAAGTACGAATCTGGTCAACAGTTCCCCCTTCCACTTTTACTCTGGCAAATTCTTTGTTCCAGACTTCCTCTGCTTTGTTTTTGGTCTCATCGAAAGTATTTTGACCAATTTCCCTTTGAAGGTTAAGTTCTGCCTGTTCGGGACTGATAAACGAGGATGCAACACGGGCATGAACAAGTTCTCCTTTTTTTGTTTTGAAAGTTACTACGGCCATCACATGTTTTCCTTCTGCAATTGTGCTGCCATCGGTTAAAACGCTGTCTTTCCAGGTAGCTACATATGAAAATGCTTTATCAAAAACGATTACGAAATAGTTGTGGAAGTTCCCGGGAACACCGCCGCTGTTGTTTCGGCAATAACCTATAATTTTCCTTTCCGGAGCCGATATTTTCACCATCGACCCTTTGTTGAAAGCATCAATCAAAACATGTGAAGAATCCGATTCGGGAAAAGTAAATCGGAACTGAGCGGCGCGTTCAGTGGGAGTTATTTCTGTAGTTACATCATAATTTGCAAGATACGCTTTGTAGTAATGAGGTTTGGATATTTCAACCTTGTGCGAATACCAGGAAGCACGCTTATTTTCATCGGCAATCAGTTTTCCCGTTTCGGGAAAGATAGAAAAAGCGGCATAATCATTGATCCACGGACTTGGCTGGTGAGTCTGTTTGAATCCTCTTAATTTCTGATCGTCATACATATAGGCCCAGCCATTCCCCATTTTATTGGTCTGAGGTGTCCAGAAATTCATTCCCCATGGTAAGGCAATTGCCGGGTAAGTGTTACCATTCGACAATGCAAAATTGGAATCTGTTCCCACCAACGGATTGACAAATTCAACTAATGAACTTTGATTGTTGTTAATTGGCTGTGCATAAGCAATATGGCAGCATATTGAAAGGGCTAAAATCAAAAATGGCATTCTCATCTTCATCTTCATTTTAAATTGTTTAGTTTTTTCTTTTATCAGTTTTTGAAATAGTTATATTATTGATCTCTCTTATTATCAATCGCCCCACATCTGCGGCCCAAGGATCCTTGGTTTTTCAATTCAACCTTATGAGTGCGCCGCTTTTATTGTATGACCTTTACCCTGGGTTACGCTCACTTCATTCGCTCACCCAGGGTTATTAATATTTTACCCCTTCAGGGTATTTTCGAGAATAAAATTCGCTAATTATTACATTATAAATTTGTTACAGATTAGAAATCCCATATTCTCATATTCTCACCCTCTCCCAATCACTCCCTCTTTCCCTTATCCGCTAACCTGAACTTCCAGTCCGGTCTCTTTCCTGACCCGTTCAGCAATTATTTCCAGTTCATCAGTCGAAACCTTTTGGAGGTCGTTTGCAGGTGTATCGCGGGCAATTGTGTAAATCATCACAAGTCTGGGGCGAATCTGTTGAAGAACAGTGATCCATGCGGTTAGCTCCGGCTCGGTTGTATTGTCAATTGCGGTTCCTTTAAAACTTCCTCTGATGAACATGGTTTGAATAATTAATCTGCCTTCAAATTGTTTAATATTATTTACAACGGACTGCAAATCAAATCTTCCGACTGGTTGATCGAGTAACCTGATGGTGGCAGGAATTCCCGAATCAAGTTTCAGAATATTGTCATCTATCTTTTTAAGCGCTTCGATCACCTTAGGTTTATGCAGCATAGTGGAATTGGAGAGAACGACAATCCGGGCACACGGACATAATTCATTCCTAATGAGTAAGGTATCGTCAATAATCGACGCAAAGTCGGGGTGCATGGTTGGTTCGCCGTTTCCGGCAAAGGTGATTACATCGGGTAATTCCGCCTCATTTTTCATCTCCGATAATTTTGCCCTGAGCATTTTCTTCACTTCAATTCGTGTAGGAAGTATTGCTTTGACGGTTCCCTTTTCGGGATTCCAGCCACATTCGCAATAGATGCAGTCGAAAGAGCACAATTTTGAATCGTTTGGCAATAAATTGATTCCCAAAGAAATGCCTAATCTCCGACTGATAATCGGCCCGAATATTGTTTGATCAAAAAGAAAAGTCGACATGAAGAAGTCTATAAAATTATAAAGTAGGCAAAGTTAAGGTTTTGTGATCTTGATCTATTAATCCTGGTCATCATTAAATCAACCTTTTTACTTTTGATTGAGACTGCAATTGAAGATGCTGTAAATCCATTCCTGTAATCAGGTTGATACCAGGTTTCTTCCCTTTTTCAATGGTTCCAGCCCAATCGTCCATTTCCAACGCTTCTGCTCCGTTTCGTGTGGCCCAGATCACAATTTCACCAAAGGGAATTGCAGGGAAATGAGATTGTATGGTTTTCATTTCGTCAAGCACCGAAAGTTTATGATTTGACGAAAGACTGTCAGTCCCCAAACAAATCAGTAGCTTGTTTTTGCGGAAAAGTTCGATATCCGGAAGTCGGTCTTCGATGTATAGATTTGAATCAGGACAAAGTACAAACCAGGTTTTATTTAATGACCTTGTTTTTGCAATAAAGTCGATATCTTTTTGTCCGGTACAGATATTGTGAACAAGTAAAAGTTTATTTTCTATTGGCAGCCAGTCTATTACACTTTCAAGTGCCGATTTTCCCGTGGGTTTGAAAAACGTCAGATCAATGGCGAGATTTTCGGTCAGATGCCGGACGATTTCACCATCTCCGGAACAGTATAAAGCATCTTCTTCAGAACATTCCTGACTGTGCATCGATAAAATAGAATGCTGACTTATAGCGAATTCAGAAATCATTTCTAACAGGGCTTTCGAAATCGAATAAGGGGAGTGCGGAACTATTGATGCTGATAATCCGAGTGATTGCACCTCGTCGAAGCAATGCTTTGCCCAACCGAAAGCTCTCTCGGCCCGTTGAGGTGAAAAGCCAAGTGTTTCAATAAATGTGTGATAAGCTATTTTTGATTCCGATTTCAGCTGAAAAGTGGTGTCTGTATTCGAGATATCGCCAACAGCCACAACCCCGTTTTTCCAAAGCTCAGAATCGGCTTTGCGGGCTTCTTCTATCACCTTGTTTTCTTCAAGGTTACGATATTGTATCACATTTTTCAGAAAGACGGGTAATCCGGTCTTTTCCGGAAAAATGTCGCGTAAATGCGATAACTCGATGTGGCAGTGAGCATTTACAAATCCGGGGACCATTACGCCACTGTAAAACTCAACACCCGACAGTTCATCCAATTCTCCATTTGTATCAATGATATCCACGATCACGCCATCGTCGGTAAGAATGATGATCCCTTTTTTAAGAATAATACCTGTACCTGTGAAGATGTAGTGAGCAGACAATTTACGCATAGCCAGCTATTTATTGGTCTGAACAGAGTCTTTTTTTATCGTTTTTACAGCTGGTATTCTATTCTGAATCGAGTCTTTAGACTTGGCTTTTACCTCCATTTCGTTGAGTCGGTTCAGTACTTCATCGTAAATTGGTTTGTACAAATCAGGATGTTTGCCATAATATAATACCGACGCTTCAAAAACCTTCTGATCAAGCTTATATTTTTTGAGAATTGTAAGGTACAAATCTTCAGGATAGTTTTGACGACTAGCCTCCAGTGTATTTCGGTGCGAATTTATCGCTTCTGCCAGATGAAGTTCGACCAGAACCGGGGTGATCTGCTTTTCAGTTAAAATCCCTTTGGGAATTTTGTTTTTTGAACACGCTAAAACCAGTACAGCTATCAAAATAATCAGACAGTTTCTCATTCGTCATCCTCCTGTTGTCTTATTTCCCTGAATTTCTTCGAAAAAGGTGAAGCAAAAATAAAGGCATTCAGCTTTTTATTTCTCGTATTGAAAATCTGGGTGTTATTACCTTCCCAGCACTTCAGCCCTTCGGAGATGAAGAGGATCTTTTCTCCAATCTCCATTACCGAATTCATATCGTGGGTATTGATTACAGTTGTGATATCGAATTCTGCAGTAATCTCTTTGATCAGGGCATCAATAAGAATGGAGGTTACCGGGTCGAGTCCTGAATTAGGTTCGTCGCAGAACAGATATTTTGGGTTGAGTGCAATGGCACGGGCTATGGCTACCCTTTTTCGCATACCTCCCGAGATCTCAGCCGGATATAA
This sequence comes from Bacteroidia bacterium, assembly GCA_026391655.1. GTDB lineage: Bacteria > Bacteroidota > Bacteroidia > Bacteroidales > Prolixibacteraceae > JAAFHB01. Next base: position 37,565 of record JAPLDR010000061.1, read on the forward strand.
GTGGTTGGACTGTTTAATGTTCACTCTTTCGAGACAGAAATTTAGTCTCGAGGTTTTCTCTTTCATGGTCATATCGGTAAACATATCCATTGGGAACCGGACATTCTGTTCTACTGAAAGTGAATCGAACAGTGCTCCGTTCTGAAAAACCATTCCTATCTCCCGACGAAGCAATTTTTGTTCTTTAAAGTTCATCCGGTGTGTATCGCGGTTGTCGAAAAGGATTTCGCCACAATCTATTTCAAACAAGCCAACGATTGATTTAAGCAGTACCGTTTTCCCTGATCCACTCTGCCCGATGATAAGGTTGGTTTTACCTTTCTCGAAAATGGTGGACACATCCTTAAGCACTTCGCGACCTTCGAAAGATTTACAAATGTTTTTAATTTCAATCATTTGAATAACAATTGAGTAAGTACAAGGTCGAAAAACAGAATCAGGATGCTCGTATTAACCACCGCCTTGGTGCTTGCACGTCCCACTTCAAGTGCGCCTCCCTGTACGTAATAGCCAAGATAAGCCGGGACAGTGGCAATTAAAAATCCGAAAACAAATGTTTTGATGATTGAAAAATAGACATAAAACGGAACGAACATGGTAGTTATCCCGGTCATATAGGTTGCAACTGTGACCACTCCCGAAAGCGGCCCTGTGATTAAACCACCGAATATACCACACGTTACGCTGATGATAAACAGAAGCGGACTCATGAAAACTACAGCTATAATTTTAGGAAGAATCAGGTAAGACGCTGAATTAACTCCCATAATCTCCATCGAATCAATTTGTTCTGTTACCCTCATGCTCCCAATTTCCGATGCGATGTTTGAACCCACCTTTCCGGCAAGCATCAGGCTAAGCACTGTTGATGAGAATTCAAGAATCAGCGTATCGCGGTTTCCAAGTCCGATAATGTAGCTTGGCATTAAAGGGTTGACCATGTTATAAGTCAATTGGAGTGTAATGATTCCTCCCATAAAAACTGAAATGATTGCAACTATCCCGACGGAATGTATTCCCAATTTTTCAATTTCAAGAACAAGTTGATGCAAGTAGATCGAATTCTTCTCAGGTTTTTTAAATACCCTGACCATCAGTAAAAAATATTGTCCGATGTGATAAAGTACACCCACGCGTTTGATATTAAATTTCACGATAAAAGTACAAATTATTTAATCAATGGGTGATGACGATTTTTGACGGTGGTTGATAAACTCGTTGAATCGAATGTGAGATATTTCGGAAAAAATGAATAGTTTTGAGTAAAAATAGCTGTATGGAAAATTGTAATAATTTTTGTGTTATTATGGCTGGTGGTATTGGAAGTCGTTTCTGGCCTTTAAGTACTACCGAAAAACCAAAACAGTTTTTAGATATTCTCGGTATTGGGCGCACTCTGCTTCAACTTACTTACGACCGCTTTTCGCGTATAATTCCCACCGAAAATTTTCTGGTAGTTACCAGCGAGAATCATAAGGAACTCGTGCTCAGTCAACTTCCTGAACTGAAGGATTCCCAGGTATTATCTGAGCCATTGCGCCGCAATACTGCTCCCTGTATTGCCTATGCAACCTATAAAATTCTGAATATTTGTCCCGATGCCAATATGATTGTGGCGCCCTCTGATCATTTGATACTAAAAGAGGATTACTTTCTCGAAGAGGTCAATAATGGCCTCCGTTATGTTTCCGAAAGGGATGTCCTGCTCACATTGGGTTTGCAGCCAAGTCGTCCCGAAACCGGTTATGGTTATATTCAGGTTGCCGAAAAAACGGAATTCGAGAGGAAGGAAAACCTTTTCAGGGTAAAGACCTTTACCGAAAAACCAGACCGTAAAATGGCCGAATTGTTTCTGGAAACTGGGGAGTTTTATTGGAATTCGGGGATTTTCATTTGGTCAGCCAAGGCAATTTTAAATGCCTTTGCCATTCATCTGCCTGATGTGAATGCCCTGTTTGACTATGGAAAGAAACATATCAATACACCGGATGAGATGCATTATGTCAATAAAGTCTATTCGGAATGTCCAAATATCTCGATCGACTATGGCGTGATGGAAAAGGCAAAAAACGTCTATGTGTTGTGCGCAGATTTTGGCTGGTCAGATCTGGGAACCTGGGGATCGTTATACGAAAATTATAAAAAGGATCAAGCGGCTAATGCAGTAAGTGGCAACAGAATTTTTTTGTACGATACAAAGAGGTGCATTATAAATATGCCGGATGAAAAAATTGTTGTTATACAAGGACTTAAAGACTTTATTGTTGTCGAATCGGAGAAAATACTTTTGATTTGCAAAAAAGAGGATGAGCAACAAATCCGGCAGTTTGTAGCTGATGTGATGCTTAAGGAAGGGAAAGACAAAAAAACTGCACAGTAAATTCCTCCTGTTAACCCTCAACTTTTGGCAACCGACTGGTCAGGTGAGTGTGAGAGTGGGCGAGGGAGAGAAAATGAGAAGGTGGGAATGTGGGAAGATGAGAAATTATCCCATGTGTATCATTTCAAAATATTTAATTCTAAAAAATTAGCCTTTCTCATTTTCTCATTTTCACACTTTCTCATTTTCCTACCTTCTCATTTTCTTGTCTTATATTGTTTTAACATTCAGCATCTGCACAACTGAATCTCGCAAAGTTTTGAATTTGGTAAGATTGGCTGGTCTGACAGGTTCTGCTGGTTCTGATTTCATTTTAAGCGGATCTACGGCTGTACCGTTCATATAAACCCTGAAATCGAGGTGTGGTCCTGATGCAAGTCCCGTAGCACCCACATATCCAATCACTTCACCCTGTTTTACCCGAGAGCCGGATTTAACACCACTTGCGAATTTCGACAAGTGCATGTAAGTAGTAGTGTAAACCGAATTATGCCTGATTTTTACAAAATTGCCTCCACCTGCCGGCTGATAACTTTTTTGAAGGATCACACCGTCTCCGATCGTATAAACCGGTGTGCCTGTTGCGGCCGCATAGTCAACTCCATGGTGAGGTCTCATGATGCGCAACACGGGATGCATCCTGTTATTTGAAAAGCGGGAACTGATGCGCGAAAATTTCAGCGGCGCTTTTAGAAACGCTTTTCGCAGACTGTTCCCTTTTTCATCGAAGAAACTATCCCCGTCTTCCTGGGTGAATCGGATAGCGTAAAAGGTCGTTCCTGCTTGCGTGAACGATGCCGAATAGATTTTTCCCAGACCGATTGACTCGCCACCAACAAAATCTTCATCATAAATAACAGTGAAGCGATCCCCTTTCTGAATGGCAAAGAAATCGATGGTCCAGGCGTAAATATCGGCCAGTTCAACGGCTAACAAAGGACTGATGTTGCTCTCTGTCATAGCATTCCAGAGCGAAGAGTTGATTACCCCTGTTACTGTTTGCCTTTTTGAAATCACCTCATGTTTGCACGCTGTAACTTTCAACGAATCGGTGAGTGAATAAAGATAGTAGTCCACACCATTATTCTCATAGACCAGGTATAAAGGAGATCTGGCTTCATCCTTTGAATAGAAAACCGTATATCTGTTACCGGCTTTCATTTTTCTGACATCAAACACAGTGACCGAATTTTTCGCAATCTGATCGACATCCTGTGCTGTAACTCCGCGATCGATCAGAATGTCGGAAAGATTCTGGTTTCTCAAAACGGTACTTTCTTCGATATGAAACGAATCAGCAGGAAATCCATAAAGCAGTTTTGGTTCACGGACTGTGATTACAACATCTTCACCGAGCGGCGGAATTTTTTGATAATACCTGTTAAATCTGATGGTTAAGAATATGGCAATTGCAACGATCACTAGTCCTGCTATCCAATATATCCTGCGTTTATTCATGTGTATATAATTTGTTTTTAGTGGCCACATGGAATAGCCATCCGCCAGCTGGCGGATTCATTTCGATTGGTGATTTTCTAGTCATGGCTATTTCATTTGAATTCCGTAATGATTGATGGTCGGCTAAATTAATGATTTAGGGTAATATTCAATACTTGAGTTTATCAAAACCTTTACCGTAAACTCCCATCACCGAATTAAGGGAAATAAATGCGTTGGGATCGAGTTCTTTAATTTTGCGAAATATTTCAGGCGATTCCCGTTTTCGGACAACAGTCATTATAACCTTCACGTTTTGTTGTGTGTACCAGCCGGTTCCATCAAATATAGTTAGTCCTCGCCGGGATTGGTTATTGATAAAATCGGCAATTTGCTCATACTTGTCGGAGACAATAAACATCTGTACTGATTGCTGAGCTCCTGTCAGGAACGCGTCGATGGAATAGGCTACAACCCACATCGATACATAGCCATAAACCAGCTTTTCGACCGAATGCAGCACAAAAAATGACGATGCAATAATGATCACATCGCAATACATGATAATCCTGCCCGGACTGATATTCCGGTATTTATTGATAATCATGGCGATAATATCCGTTCCTCCCGTGCTTCCCCCTTCATTGAAGATCAGGCCAATTCCGACACCACCCATGATTCCGCTGAGGACCGCTGATAAAAACAAGTCATTCAGAATGGGCTCAGTGATATAATTCTGCATAACAGTCAGCAAAACCGAGATGATTGACATACTGAAGATTGTTTTTATACCAAAGTTGGCTCCGAGAACTTTTATGGCCAGGATAATCAGAAAAATGTTGATGATGAAATAGGTATAGCCGGTGCCGAAGCCCGTGGCGTAATAAACAAGCATTGAAATACCGGTTACCCCGCCGCCGGCAATTTTTAACGGGATCAGAAATGCAGTAATTCCAAAGGCATAAAGCGCCAGGCCGATCACCATGACAGTGTATGAACGGATTTGCATGATTAATTTTGATCTCATTTTTTCTTATTTTTTCGGCGCAAAAGAATGCATATTTGGCAGACAAAAAGCTGATATAAAACAGATTTTGTTGTGAGCCTTCTAAAAATTATTATTTTGCCCCCGCTATTACAAATCAAGTATCCGATTTTGAAAACTATTTCGGAATTTAAAACGTTAATGTAGTTCTAATTTCCGGGAAATGGAATGCTTTACAAAAAATAAAAAAGGATTATACAAAACAAATTAATCTCAATATGAAAATTCATGAGTATCAGGCCAAAGAGGTTTTGGCGCGTTATAAGATTCCCGTTACAAACGAAATCTTGTGTTTCACAGTAAGCGAAGTTCAGGCGGCTGCCAATAAATTGGGATTTCCGGTAGTCGTTAAAGCTCAGGTTCTGACCGGAGGAAGAGGAAAAGCAGGCGGCGTTAAACTGGTTCGTAATGCCGATGAGGCTACCACGGCTGCCGGAAGCATTCTTGGTATGGACATTAAAGGTTATACCGTAGAGAAAGTGCTTGTTGCGCAGGGTGTATCGTTTGTAAGCGAAATTTATGCGGGCATAACCATCGACAGAAATACCAAATCCGCCGTTTTTATGGTCAGTCGCGAAGGTGGTGTCGAAATTGAAGAGGTAGCCAAAGAACACCCCGAGGCAATTCTCAAATTTACCATAGACCCCGATTTGGGTATGGCTCCTTTCGTGGCGCGCAAAATTGCTTTTGCCCTTTTCGATGATCTAAAACTGGTCAATCAGGCGAGTGATCTTTTTCAAAAATTGTACAAGGTTTTTATTGAAACCGATGCCTCTCTGGTCGAGATTAATCCGTTGGTCATAACTTCCGATGGTCGGTTGCTTGCCCTTGACGGGAAGATGAACTTTGATGATAATGCACTTTTCCGTCAGCCCTTAATTCATTCACTTAATGAGCCATCTGAAGATGAAAAGAAGGAGATCGATGCCAGGGAAAAGGGTCTTTCCTATATCCGGCTCGACGGTTCAATCGGCTGCATGGTGAACGGTGCCGGTCTTGCCATGGCGACAATGGACATGATCAAGTTATACGGTGGCGAACCGGCTAATTTTTTGGATATTGGCGGCAGTTCAAATCCTCAGAAGGTGATCGATGCGATGAATCTGATCCTTTCGGATAAAGGGGTGAAGGTTGTGATGATCAATATTTTTGGTGGAATCACACGTTGCGACGATGTAGCCAAAGGTTTGATTGCAGCACTTGAACAGATAAAGATTAAAATTCCGATCGTGATAAGGCTGTCAGGGACCAACTCAAAAGAGGGACTCGAAATTTTGAAGAAAGCCAATCTTCCCACTGTTGAAACGATGAGTGAAGCGGCCCAGAAGGCAATCAGTCTAAGTGAGGATTTTTTAAGATAACCGAATTAAAGTATTAATTATGAGCATTCTAGTCAATAAAAATACAAAATTACTTGTTCAGGGAATTACAGGAAGAGATGGTAGCTTTCACACCCAAAAGATGATTGATTACGGGACAAAAATAGTAGGTGGCGTTTCTCCGGGTAAGAAAGGGCAATTTGTCAGCGGTGTTCCGGTTTTTAATACAGTGGCCGATGCCGTGAAGGAAACAGGCGCCAATACTTCAATCATTTTTGTGCCGGCATCCTATGCCGCCGACGCAGTGCTCGAAGCGGCTGAAGCGGGAATTGAACTTGTAATTGCCATCTCCGAAGGAGTTCCGACATTGGATATGGTTAGAATTACCCCTTATTTGCAAAAGCGTGGAACCAGGCTGATCGGTGCAAACTGCCCGGGTCTGATTTCACCCGATGAGGCTTTAGTCGGTATCCTTCCGGGTGGTATTTTTAAGAAGGGAAATATCGGGTTGATGAGCCGCAGCGGCACCTTAACATACGAAATGGTTTATCAATTAACATCCAATGGTTTAGGACAAAGTACATGTGTCGGCATTGGTGGCGACCCTGTAGCCGGACTTTACTACCAGGAACTGTTGCAAATGTTTGAAGATGACCCCGAAACCGAAGCAATTGTGTTAATTGGTGAAATTGGTGGCGATGCCGAAGAACGCGCAGCAAAATATATCATCGAACATATTACGAAACCGGTAGTCAGCTTTATCGCCGGACAGACGGCACCTCCGGGTAAACGGATGGGACATGCAGGTGCTATTATCTCAAGCGGTACAGGTACTGCTGCTGAAAAAATTATAGCTTTCGAAAATGCGGGAGTTCAGGTAGCCCGGCAACCGTCGGATATTCCCGAACTATTAAAAAAATTGCTGAAAATGTGAGTTAGGTTTATTCTAAAAGAATTCACAGATAATTTAATGAAACCCGGTCTTTAGCCGGGTTTTCTTATAAATAATATCGTAAATTAGCACTCAGAAAAACCAAACCAATTTGAATTATTGCATTAACAATCCGACACCTAAATCAATCAAAAATGAAAAGAACTATTCTGCTTTTTACCCTAATCATACTGACTGTTTTTCAGTTTAAATGCGCGAGTTTGCGGAGCAAGAAAGAGAACCATACCTTTAAAATTGTTGGAGCTACAGAATTGATGAACTCTAATGGTAAAAAAACTGTTGAATACGACCCAAACAGTCAGGATCACCTGTTCATTACCAATTTTACTAAGGAAGGTATGATCACTTCAAAAAGGCAATCGTTATTTAAAGGCAGAAAATTTGATTTATCTGTTGATTTTATTCAGTACGTTAGCAAAAAAGAAATCGTCGCTGATGGTGTTACCACTTTTTACAATAAAGATGAGGCAATTAGTAAAACTTCAATCTTTAAAGATGGCAAACTACTTCAGCAGATTATTTATTATCCTGACGGTCAACAACAATCAATGATACCCGGTATTGATTTACTTGACGGAGAATATAAAATGTGGTATCAAAATGGTACACTGGGTTTTTCGGGTAATTACAAAAACAACCTCAAAAATGGCGATTTTGAGCAATTTGATCAATCAGGAACACTGATTAAAAAAGGGGTATATCAGGATGGGAAACTCGTTTCTGGTGAGCCTGTTGTTCAGGGTCTGTTCTATGGCAATCCAGAGATACCTGCTAAATTCGACCAGGGGGAAGCTGCTTTTGACGAGTACCTGACAAAAAAGGCTGCAGAAATTGAAGCAATGAAAGTAATTGTCGGCGAAAAAGAGATATTTCTTGATATCGTAATTGATAAAACTGGAAAGATTATAAAATTACAAAATATTTCAGGCTTATATCAGTTCGAAAATGAATCAGTTATGGCCCTTTTTAAAGATAGTCCTAACCTTACCCCTGCAACAATAGAAAATGTTCCGGTTCAAAGTTTCCAAAAAGTATCATTAGTTTTTTCGAAAGAGGGCATAAAAATGCGACCAGTAGAAAAAACCTATTCTCCGGCCTCAGTTGATGAAAGACCAGAATTTCCTGGCGGATCAAAAGCCTTACGCAATTTTATTTATTTCAATCTTAGATATCCAAAACCAGCAGCTCAATCAGCTATTCAGGGAAAAGTTATTGTTGGATTAGTTATTGAAAAAGACGGGAGTGTAACTGATGTTAAAATAGTAAAGGGAATCCATCCATTGCTGGATGCTGAAGCTCTACGGGTGGTTACCATGATACCCAAATACAAACCCGGACGATTGCAAGGGAAAGCTGTGAGAGTCGCATATTCAATACCTGTTAATTTCGGACTGCCCGGATCTCCAGGCCCGGTTAAATAGAGAGTTCTTTTTCAATAAATGGGTGAAGGTAGATTTAAGACCTCGGGAGACTCCTTGTTTATCTTTTGATTCAAATTTCTATTACGATCACCTCGCTCGGTTCGCGGCGTGAAGTGAGTACAATATGGAACCGTTCTTCGAGATGTTTTAATGCACCGTAGGCTACTTGCGGTGTATTGTTTTCAGCGGATAGGTGACTAAGCAAAACATATTTCAAAGCAGGACCTGCATGTTCGGTTAATAAATTCACAGCCTGCATATTTGATAAATGTCCCACATCGGAAGCCACCCTTTTTTTCAGGTGATAGGAGTATGATCCCTCCCAAAGCATCTTTTCATCGTAATTAGTTTCCAGAAACAGGGCATGACATTCGCGCAGATGGAAGGTTACATTGCTGCATGGCAATCCGATATCTGTAAAAACGCCGACATTTATACCTTGAAGTTCAACGCGAAATGAAGTAGGTTCTGTGGCATCGTGATTCTTCAGAACAGGATGAATTATAAATGGGATCAACATTACGGGCTGACCAGGTTCAATGAATCTTACTGCCTGTGGCCGATGGGCAAAATAGAGTGATTGATAGGTCCCTTTCGTCATATAAACCGGGATGTCGAGCTTTTTCCCAAGAACGCGCGCTCCGCACACATGGTCGTTGTGTTCGTGAGTAATGAATATCGCCCTGATCTTTGAAGGTTTGAGTCCTTTCGAATGCATTCTGACCAGAATCTGCCTGCAATTAATTCCGGCATCAATCAGGATAGCATCCTCTTTATTCCCAATGTAATAGCAATTCCCATTACTGCCCGAAGCCAATGCGCATATTTCAATCATCCAATCTGTTTTAGCCGACAAATTTAAGATATAATGGGATGGATAATTCGGATTGAACATTTAAAGATGAGCTGGTACAGAAAAGTTGAAAAATAGGGAAATGCCACGAAGACACCAAGACACCAAGTTGCACAAAGAATTAAATTCAGCAATACTGACTTAGTGAAACTTAGAGTCTTTGTGCCTTCGTGGCTAAAAGACTTTTAGAGTAAACTCAATATTATTCATCTTTCAGAATCTGTGCCGGATCAACTTGTGACGCTTTTAAAACCTGGAAACTGATGGTAAGAAGAGCTACAATCAGCGTAATCGCAGTGGCTAACAGAAACTCCCAGATCTGCAAAGGATATTTTGTTGCACCGGGCAGATTCCTGTAGACATACAACCCGGCGGGCCATGCTAAAAGTACCGATAGCAGAATGTAAGAGATAAACCCTGAAGTCATTGTATAGTATAGACTCCCCAACGAAAAGCCAAAAACCTTACGAAGACCAATCTCTTTCAATTTTCGTTTGGCGTAGAACATCACCAACCCAAAGAGTCCGATTGAAGAGATAATAATGGAGAGTATTGCGAGGAATATTGTAATATTCCGGAACATTTCCCATCCTTTATTGGCATTGTCCATATTGACCAGGTGTTCGTAGTCTTTAAACCGGGCCACATCTTCAGGATACGAACGCTCGAATTCGTCTTTAACGATTTGCATCGCTTTCTGCTCCTTGCCCGGAGCAAACCGAATCGTGTATAATCCAGTCAGTCCCACACTGTCAGCCATCAGCCTAAAGAGATGTGGCTCAATGGCATTATGGGGTGACTGGGGATAATAATCCTTCATCACACCGATTACCGTATAATCTTTTCCAAATACTTTCATGCTTTTGCCAATCGGGTCCTTCCAATTAAAAATGCGCGTTGCAGTTTCATTAATCATACAGCTGTTTTTATCGGCATATTCACGCGAGAAGTTCCGTCCTTGTTCAATCTGCATTTTAAATGTCGTTTGATAGTCGTAACTTACCTTACTAATTCTGACAAACACTTTATCATCGCTTTTGGCTCCTTCCCAGGAGAGAACGTCTCCGCCGGGTAAAATGTACGGGACATAATTTGAATAGCAGGCATCTTCAATCTCGGGGTGTTGCAACAGACGATCGCGAACCTGTTCGAATGATCCGACTTTATATGTTGTGACATTGGCATACAGCAAATTATTGTGGTTGTAGCCCAAATTCATTGTAGTCATAAAATTGGTCTGCTTGTAGACGATGAAACTCACAATAAGGAGGAAAAGCGAGATACTGAACTGAATAACAATCAAAGCCTTTTTCAGACTAAATCCATTCGCATCGTCCTGGACAAATTTCTGTTTTAAAGCTTTAACCGGATTGTAAGATGCGATCACATAAGCCGGATACAAGCCTGAAAGGATTCCTGTAATTACAGTGACAACAAGTATAATACCCAATAAACTCCAGCTATCAAAAACACTCGTGAGCATATTACTGCCAATAATTTTATTGAAAAGGGGGAGTGAGAGTTGTGCGAGATAAATTCCCAATAATCCCGAAACAAATGAGCTGAGAACTGATTCACCGACAAACTGCCTGAGCAACATCTTTTTCGAAAAACCGACACTCTTTTTTATACCGATCTCCCTGAGTCGGGTAGTGGCATTTGCCGTTTGAAGGTTGATGTAATTGATTGAGGAGAGTATCAGTATAAATAAAGCGGTCGCTGAAATGATGGAAAGAAAAATGTGATAATCTTTTTGGAAATACGGATTCAGATGGAGCATCGAAAGTGGCCGAAGGTAAGGGTGATGTTCTTTCCGGTAATCCTTCAATGCACTAAAAATCTGCTTGTCAACATTCGCCGGATTAGCATTAGGCTTTAGCAATACATAGGTATAAAATGCATATGCCCAGTAATTGGTTTCGTAATCCTTGAAATTGGATATTGGCCCGAACGAAGCCATTGGCAACAAATATTGGGGAGTCAGGGAAGTATTTGCGGCGAAATCGGCATAGACACCTGTTACTGTAAATTGAACTTTGTTTTCGCCATAGACTACTTTTCCAATCGCTTTTTCGGATGGAAACAGCTTATTTGCCACAGTTTTTGATAACACAACTGAATTTGGTTGAGTAAGTGCCTTCTGCATATCCCCTTCAAGAAATTTAAACGTAAGGATGTCAAAAATACTTTGATCGGAAAAATAACCATAGCGAATCAGAAACTGGTTCTTCTTATCCGGTGACAGAAAAACACCTTCCATGTTATTATCGCTTACATCGTGAAGCAGCGCAATCTTTTCAATTTCAGGTAGTTTTACAAGATCGTGACGGCTTAAGGCGGCTGTGACGCTCCAGGTATGTTGGGTTGTACTTGCAGGTTCGTCCATGAAAAGCTGTAAGCGGTAGATACGATCGTAATTTTCGTTACCCTTATCCCACGATAACTCTTCGTTGATAATCAGGGCGACCAGAATAAAGGTGGCGAAGCCAATCACAAGATTAGTGAAGTTGATGAATGAAAAAAGCTTGTCTTTCAGTATATTTCTGATGGCAAGTGTGAAGAATTGTTTGAACATGGCCTTTAGTTTTCAGGGTAAAGAGTTGGTTCGGTAAACAACTTTGCAGTTGTAAATTTCTTCCCGTATTGTTCGGTAATGATATGACCGTCGAAAAGGTTGACGATCCTGTGTGCGCGTGCGGCATGTTCAGCCGAGTGAGTCACAATCACAATTGTTGTCCCTTCGGAATTCAATTTTTCGAGGATCTGCATCACCTGCTCACCGTTTGCCGAATCAAGATTTCCCGTTGGCTCATCCGCGAGAATCAGCTTGGGTTTTGTAATCAGGGCTCTTGCAATAGCCACACGTTGTTGCTGTCCGCCCGATAACTGTTTGGGAAAATGTTTCTTCCGGTGACTGATTTTCAACTGTTCGAGCATCTCTTCAATAATCCGTTTCCGTTCGGCACCCGGAGTTTTAAGTGCCAGCAACGGGAGCTCCACATTTTCGTAAACATTGAGTTCATCAATCAAATTGAAGCTTTGAAAGATAAAACCAATGTTTCCTTTACGGAGTTCCGTGCGCTGGCTTTCTTTAAACCGGGCGACATCGATACCGTCGAAAAAGAATTCACCCGAGTTGGGACTATCGAGTAACCCTATGATATTCATCAAGGTCGATTTACTGCATCCCGATGGCCCCATCACGGCTACAAATTCACCTTTCTTTACCTCAAAATTGATGGCATTGAGCGCTGTTGTTTCTACCTCTTCTGTCCCAAAGATTTTTGTGAGCTTAACTGTTCTGATCATATCTGTGATTGTATTAGTTGATTTTCAAATCCGGTTATTACGAAATCTATGCCAATAGTTGTAAAACTCACAAAAAGAGAACGATAAGAATTCAGCCGATTCGAACGATTGTAAGGTTTTTTAATGGTATTGCGTAATAAATATTGACAGGTGTGAGAGGGAATCAGACAGCTATTCACCACTAACTGCGCTTATTCCATAGTTAGTAGTAAGCCATGGAAACTTGATGCCACAAGAAAACATTCGGGCTGCAAATGAGTATTTTTGATCCTGATTTAGTATCTTTGGATAGTGAAAAAGCGCGAACAAATAGGACTTGATTTTGAGGTTGACAAGCTAACTAACTCAATCGAAAATGTTATTACTGGCGACAGTTTTGTAACTGATATCACAATTATTACCATTGGTGACCTCAAGACAGTAGCGAAGAAAAACGGTTGGCAATTTGACTGGAAATTAGAGTTTAAACAACCTGAAAAAGATGTTTACAAGCTGACCATCGTCAATAATCAATCAGTTATTCAAGGATTAATAAGTGTAGAAATTAAATCAGACCATGTTTACATGCATTTGCTTGAGAGTGCCCCATTTAACAAAGGTAAGACTAAAGTATATGCCGGTGTTCCAGGTAACTTAGTTGCTTTTGCCTGTAAACTTGCTTTTCAGCGTGGACACGAAGGTAATGTTTCCTTTTTCTCAAAAACACAGCTTGTGCAACACTATATTGACACTTTAGGTGCGGTACATGTTGGTGGACGAATAATGATAATTGATACCAATGCAGCATTAAAACTCATCAATAAATATTTCCAAAAATGAAACGTAAATCAGCAGAACTTGATGTCGATTTTATTGGTGGACAAGATCCCATGACGAAGGAAGAAGAGAAAGCTATTAGCGAATTTCTGAAGGCTCAGATATTATTAAAGGCTCAGAAACAAATTCGAAGTACGAAAACAACACAACAAAAAAAGATTATCGCTTAGCACTAGCAAAATGTCTTCCATGAATCGTTAGACAATCCTCAACAAATGGACTTCATATAATCCGCAAAATCCATCCAGAGTTTTAAAAATTCAGGTTTAACACAATCGCGGAGTGGGCATTCACTGAACAGTGACTAGCTTATTTTTGGAAAACAATTCCATTATAGTATGATGTTTTTTATAGAGACGGACGGCCATCCATCTCTACAAAATGACAATGCACCCCTACCTGATTTTATATCCCCTTTGATTATCTGTTTTAAAATAATATGATTATTTTTGATGAAACGATGATTACCAGAGGGGAGGAGAGCCGGAATAATATTGATGAGACTTTACTTTAAATGATTTTATTGAAGATTAGTAAACGAGTTAAACTTAAACCGAAAATAATGAAACAAATTCTAATTATTGCAACTGTACTCCTGACATTAAATTCTTTCGGACAAACTAAAGATGAAAAGGTTAATGAACCTATGACTGCGAATAAACAGTCAATATCTGTAAACGATACAGTTCCAAAGGTTTCGTATGTCAACAAAAATTTAACTGCGCGAAATCCAGTGTATTATTTGAACGGACAATTGGTAAGTGCAGGTTTTTTAACTACAATGGACCCCCAAAATATTGATAGTATTAATGTAGTGAAGAAACCTATTGAAGTAAATAACGATCAATATTATGGACAAATTTACATTAAAACTAAAGCGAGTTATCATCCAAAATTGATCTCATTGAACGATTTAAAATCAAAATACACCAACTTAAATAAAGCTTCCACCATATTTTTGATTGACAATCAGGTGATAAATGGTGAGTATGATAAATATTTAGTCGACGAAAAGTATATTTTTCAAATCATAGTCGAGAAAGTTGAAAGCAAAGCCGAAAATCTAGAATTCAATCTTGTTAAACTTTTAACCAGAACAGAAGAGAATATTAAAAAATCAAAAGAAATTAGATTAAGAGGGACTGAAGAGATAGAATAAACAAATAGCCACACACATACAATTGGCTGGGACTCCATAAAAAATGAATTCTTAGGCTGCGATGTAGAGACGCGATTAATCGCGTCTTTACCTGATTTTAAATCCCTTTTGATGAATCTGTTTTAAAATAATATGATTATTTTTGATGAAATGATGATTACCAAAAGGTGTGGATTCGAGGGTTTAAAACAAATGCCAAATAAATAGAAACGATGAAATTGATGAGTGTTCTTATAATGATTTTTGTCTTCTTTAGTTGTAATGAACAAAAAAAGGAAGTTGACTTTGACTGCATAGATTATTACTGTTTTGCCGGCTATAGTGAAAGCATAAAAATATTTAATAATAGACGAACTTTTATTACTTTTAATAATAGTCATGATGAGCGGAGTATGTACTATTCTTTAACATTAGATAAAGAGAGTATGGACAGTATATCAAAAATGACAGAAAAACTGTTTAATGATAAGCTTGATACTATTTATCAGGGCTTTGATGCTGACCATCCCCAAGCATTAAGTTTGATAATCAAATCTAAAGGAAGAAAAATATTAATCTCTTATCGTGGAGATCTAATTGAAGAAAAATTGAACTCATTATTTCAATTGACCAGATATCTGGACGAATTAATTTACAAACACCAAAACAAATTAGCTTATAAATTGAATGAACCATCTGATTCTGCAATTGTATCAGAAAGTAAATCCAGGCTTATTCTTCCACCACCGCCTCCTGCGGCTGACATCATTGAAAAGAAAGTACCTAATAAATGACATTAAACTAACTGAACCAATGAAGCAAGGAAAGCTCTTAATTGTCGACGATAAAAAAACCATTTTGCAGGCATTAACGATGTTTCTGCAGTTTGAATTCGAAAAGGTGCAGACGATTTCGAATCCGAATCTGCTTTCGGCAGAACTTGAGTCGGATAATTACGACATTGTTTTGCTCGATATGAATTTTAAAGCGGGACAAAGCACAGGAAATGAAGGTCTTTACTGGCTTCGGGAGATCAAAAAAAGATTTCCCGAGACGGAGGTCGTGATGTTTACGGCGTTTGGCGATATCGCACTTGCGGTGCATGCACTTAAAAGGTAAGGAGCAATCAATGAAACGCGAGCTCAACCGGGGCGAGCAATTGATTATCGGTAAATCGGCAGCCATGCATCATGTGATGAATCTTGTACAAAAAGTTGCTGCCACGGATGCCAACGTGCTCATTACAGGCGAAAACGGTACCGGTAAAGGTGTAATCGCCAAAGAAATACATCGGTTATCGCTTCGTAAAAACGAACTATTTGTTCTTGTCGATCTGGCTTCACTTGCGGAAACACTCTTCGAAAGTGAACTTTTCGGACATAAAAAGGGATCATATACAGGTGCAACGGAGGACAGGATCGGGAAATTTGTCATGGCCAGTAAAGGGACGCTTTTCCTCGATGAGATCGGGAATATCCCATTGCATCTTCAGGCAAAACTGCTCACCGTATTGCAATCGCGCAGTGTTACTCCGGTTGGTTACAATAAGGAGGTTCAGACAGATATCCGGCTTATAAGCGCCACAAACAAAAATGTCCATCAAATGGTCAATGACGGACATTTTCGTCAGGATCTTCTTTACCGGCTCAATACCATCGAGATACATCTGCCTTCATTGCGCGAAAGAAATGAAGATGTAGAAGATCTTGCGGGTTATTATGTGGAGCTTTATAGTAAGAAATACGGAAAACCGCAAATGAACATTAGTACAGCTGCAATCACAAAGCTGCGGAGCCAGCCCTGGCCCGGGAACATCAGGGAATTGCAACATGCCATTGAGAAGGCTGTAATTCTGACCGACAGCACTGAACTTCGGCCAATTGATTTTATGGGCGGATTCGAGATGGAACAAATCGCGAGTCAACCCGAAACTTTAGAGGAGATGGAGAGGCATATGATCGCTGCCGCGATGAAGCGTCATGCAGGAAATCTGACCATTGTTGCTGCCAAACTGGGAATATCGAGGCCGACACTTTACAGCAAAATCGAGAAATATGAGATCTAGAAGTTATACGCCGTCACTGATTATCTGGCTCCTGATCACTATTTTAGTGAATGAAGTTGCAGGTTTCTATGTTGGAAAGGAGATGTATACACTCGCTGTTTTATTCTTTGCTGCCGGAGTTCTTTGCGCTGTTCAGCTTATTATTAAATTTCGTCAAACGAACCGGAGTATCAGCTTCTTCTTCGATTCGATCAGGAATGAAGATACAACGGTTAACTTTCCCGTAAATATTGAGGATAAGTCGCTTAAAGCGCTTAATCAGAGCATGAATGAACTGAATAAACACATTCAGGAAATCAAACTCGAAAATGAATATAAAGAGAAGTATTACCGTGCACTGATTCAGCAGGCTTCGATTGGCCTCGTGGTATTAAATGAGCAGGATGAGATTGAACTGATCAATGAGGTTATATGCCGGTATGCCGGTATTTCATCAGCTTCAACAAATATGAACTTACTCAAGATCAAGAATAAAGATTTTTACGAAGTCCTCACGCGCATTGAAACGGGTGAATCAGTCACTTTTAGAAACAACCTTTCGGGATCGGTTCAGCTGCTTCTTTTCCGCGCCACAGCGATTAAAAGTGGTGATAAAATTGTGAAGTTAATCTCTGTTCAGGATATCCGCCAGGAACTCGATGAGAAAGAGTTGGAATCATATCAAAAACTGATCAGCATTCTCACACACGAGATTATGAATTCGATTGCGCCAATGACCTCTGTCTCGAAAACGCTGGTAAATTTTTACATCAAGGGTGGTGCTCCTGTAAAAGCAAATGCAATCGACGATTCAATCATCAGTACAACAGTTCAGGGTTTGAAACTGATTGAGGAGCAGGGAAACGGACTGGTTAGTTTTGTAAACAGCTATCGCAGATTAATCAGAATCCCGGAACCGGTATTCCAACCGTTTGATGTCGATGATTGGATGGAGCAACTGACAATCCTCTTTGCTGAACAATTAAGGTCGGATCATATTGAATTGGATATTGTTGTTGAAAAGACACTTAATGAAATCTATGCAGATAAGAATCTGATTAACCAGGTCGTTGTCAATCTGATCAACAACGCCATCGACGCCTTGCTGCAAATCGAAGACCAGCGTAAAATATTGATAGAACTCTCAGCGAATCGCGACAATCGCGTAATTATTAAGATTTCGAACAATGGACCGGCTATCCCCGCTGAGATTCAGGAGAAGATTTTTATCCCTTTTTACACGACCAAAGAGAATGGCTCGGGAATCGGATTAAGTCTTTCGCGGCAGATTATGAGGTCACTTAAAGGGTCGATCTCTGTGGTGTCCAATGATCAGGAAGATACAGTGTTTACGCTTGAGATTTAGCGACCATATTATTTTGCGCTTAACCATCATGAAACTTCTTTATCAAAAAGTTCATGCTCAATATACAGTCCCTGTTCAATCTCTTTCTTCGATTCAATGATCTCGTTTCGTTGTTCTTCGGTCAGAGCAATGACCGCTGACTCGGTTTTTGAATCGAGAATAGTCTTGATCGCCTTAAGAAATGAAATGTCATTAATTTCGGTAATCCTGTGAATCAACGCCTTTTTTAATTCAATCGTTGTCATGATAAATCTTCCTTTTTACAAAGATACAAATATTTGCAAGTCCAATGCCCCAGCTCACCCAATATGCGTCAGATTTCGACCCAGCAACGATGTGATCAACTGTTCACGATATGCTTCCGAAACAACGAGTTTGTGTTTGCCGATAATCGCCATATTCCCTTCGATGTGGTCGATTTTTTGAAGATTGATAATGATTGACCGGTGTATTTTCTGAAAGGAATGCCCCTTCAGTTTCTCTTCCCAATTTTTCAAAGTTTCGTGCGTGATGAGCTTTTTATCCGTGCAACAGACTGTTGTGTAATCGCCACAAGCTTCTACATAAAGTAGTTCATCCAGATCGATCTGGTAGATCCGCTTATCGGCTTTGACCGTTATTTTTCGCGATAAGCCATTCACAGATTTAGGAACTAACCGTTCTTTTGCTTTATTCACCGATTTGTAAAATCGCTCGAAAGAAAACGGTTTCAACAAAAAATCAACTACTTCGAGATCAAAACCATCGACAGCATATTGCGGATAGGCAGTGGTAATGATTACGAGTGGCGGTTTAATCAACGTACGTAAAAAACTGACACCCGACATTCCCGGAAGGTTAATATCCAAAAACATCAAATCAACGGTATTTTTATCGAGAAAAGGTTGTGCAGAGAAAGGATCTGCAAACGAACCGCACCACTCGAGCTCCGGGCATTGCGCCAGGTTTCGTTGCAGAATCTCCCGCGCGGCAGGTTCGTCTTCGATAACAATACATTTTATGGACATAGTTCTTAGTCTAAATCGATCTTCAACGCTACGCTGAAAAGATCAGCTTCCTCGGCAAACGTAAGCATGTGTTTATCCGGATACAGCAAATTTAATCTTTTTTCAACGTTTTTAATCCCTATTCCGCCCTGATCATTATTAACAGGGTTTTCGCGACGTGCTATCGGATTTTTTGTACAGAAGAGGAGCTGATGGGGAGTATATTTAATATCGATCCGAATGGTTCCCTTATTTTTCCCGATTCCATGTTTAAAACAGTTTTCAGCCAGTGGAAGCAATAGTAGTGGAGCAATGTCTGCACCCTTAAAATCACCTTCAATATTCAGTATTATTTCTGTAATATCCTTATTGATTCGTTCTTTTTGGAGTCCGACATAGGTTTTAATGATTTCGATCTCTTTCTCCAGTTCGATTTTTTCGCTGGAAGTATCATACAAAACATAGCGCAGGAAATCAGATAATTGCAAAATTACATCTTTTGTCCGTTGATCACCTTTTGATGCAAGTGCATAAATCGTATTTAAGTTGTTGAACAGAAAATGGGGATTGATTTGCGCTTTCAATGCAGCTAATTCATTTTGAACTTTTTCGCGGTTGGCAATCAGCATTAACCAATATTGCCACATCAGAATCGCGATGGTCGTAATTGCCATGTATCCGATCGTAATCAGAATCAGTTCCCAGGGTTTGAACCACGAAATGTAGAAAAGTTTGGGGAAGATCAGATCGACGCACCAGTCAAACAACGCATAATTCAACACTCCGGCTACTACTGCAAGACCGAGTGCATTAATCAGATAAATGCCAAACCTGCCCTGAGATAAATATCTTTTAATTAGTATATTAATATTCAAATATACAGCAGATATGATCGTAATGTGAAAGATCAGCACATAAAGGAAGTTATCCATGAAGTATACTAAAACAAGGAGGATACCGAGATTATCATCAATTTTGAAGAAGATCGGGAAAAGATTCCATGCAATCAAAATTACAGTGACCGCAGTGACCCCCCGTTTTACCCAGCGATTTATCTTTTTAAAGTACCAGATAAATGGCGTTAAAATGATTAAGATAATTATATTGCTCAGATATAGCACATTCAACCATGTTATACCGAAACCGTCTATATTATAGCCCGATTCTATTCCACGACTGAAAAATGAATTGAATACATTGAACGAGATGATCCAGAACAATAAATGCAGTGCAATGACAAATTGATTTATATATTTTATTGTTTTCATGATATTCTAATTTAAGCGGATTAATTCTAATTTGGCTTTTTGTTTATCCCAATCAATAAAGCGGTTTTGATCGGCATATCGCTCAATCAAAGCTGTCAGTTCGTTAGGCGAAGCAGTAAGAACAAATCTGCCAGCCTCTTTCACCCACTGGTAATTTACACGTACCCGTTTTTTCTCGATCATTTCCTTCATACAATCAGCACCAAGCCAGGATAATCCAATTTGGTTTTTATTCAGGTTAATACGAGCCAGTGTATGGACTTCAAAAAAGCCGTTTGTGGCTAATTCACTTTTCATCAACCCCCGCTTATCCTGCGGGACAAAATCGGCATAAAGGTCTTTCTCCACACGAAACAACACAACTTTGAACTCGTATTTTGTGGAATCTGTAAGACGCGATAATTTTGCGTTGTAGTAATTTTCGGGTTTCCATGTGGTTGAGTCAACCCCTTTTTTGTCTTTTACGACCCATTTCGTGATAGCCTGTTTGATCGTCCAGGTTGAAGTAGTGTCTGCAACTCCCCAGATGGATGATCGGCTTGAATCTTTGGGCCAAACATTTATCGCTATCCAGGAACCTTCAATCTGTTTTTCAAGGATGATGTTTTTTTCGATGTAGAACGGATTGAGCGAACAGATCATAAAATAACTATCATCGCATCCGATAAATAGCAATAGGAGAACTGAAATCAACAATAGCTTTCTTCGTTTCATAGCATTTGTTTTTAAGATTATGGTGACGAAGATAGATTGATTCATTACTGCCTCCCAATTTTTTCGATGAAATGGCCTGTAATTTCGATGAACAAGGCCTTTAGATAGGATCGGGCAAATTTTATTGTATAAAAATTGAGCGGGTGACTCCAAGTCACCCGCTCAATTAAACGATAAACAACATCTTGCCGGCATTAGCGTAAAACACTGAAATAGTGTTATTTTACCACAATATTGATAATCTTATTTGGAACAATAATGATTTTTGCAATCGACTTTCCTTCAATCCATTTATTGGTATGAGCGTCTGCAAGAACGGCCTTTTCGATGTCGCTGTTTGGCAAATCGATGGGTAATGTAATCTTAAACCGGGCTTTTCCGTTAAATGAAACCGGGTACCCGAAGGTCTCTTCAGTGAGAAAGGATTCATTAAAGATTGGCCATGGATGATAACTTAGGACCGACTCATTGCCATATAATTGCCAAAGTTCTTCAGCAAGATGCGGGGCGAAAGGTGCCAGAAGCTGAAAGAAGGTTACTGCTGTTTCGCGATTCACCTTACCGACTTTATAGCAATGGTTTGTAAAGACCATCATCTGCGAAATAGCGGTATTGAATTTCATATCCCGAATATCATCACTCACTTTGCGGATGGTCTGGTGTAGGATCTTTAAAGTCTCCTTTGACTCTTCACCGTCGGCGATATTAGTTAGTTCACCAAAGAAAGCGACGACCCTGCGCAGGAAATTGTAAACGCCTTTAACCCCGTTTTCGGTCCATGGTTTTGTAGCATCAAGCGGACCGATAAACATTTCAAAAAGGCGCAAAGCATCTGCTCCATAGTTATTTACAACATCGTCCGGGTTGACTACATTTTTCAACGACTTCGACATTTTTGCAACAATCTGGCGAAATTCTTCACCCGTTTCAATGCTGAAATACTTTCCTTCGCGCTCTTCCACCTGATCGGAAGGAACTTTTGATCCCGATGCTGTTTCGTAAGCAAACGCAAGTATCATCCCCTGGTTAAATAATTTCCGGAAAGGTTCTTCGGTAGATACGATACCAAGATCAAAGAGCACTTTATGCCAGAAGCGGCTGTAAAGAAGATGTAAAACAGCATGTTCTGCTCCACCAACATACAGATCGACCGGCATCCAGTAGTTTTCGGCAACTTTGCTGAAAGGTTCCTTATTGTTTGCAGGATCGGTAAACCGGAGGTAGTACCAGCACGAACCGGCCCATTGCGGCATCGTATTGGTTTCGCGTCGCCCTTTTCTGCCGTTTTTATCAGTAACAATCAGCCAGTCGCCGGCATTCGAAAGTGGCGATTCGCCCGATTCACCGGGCAAGTATTTCTCAACTTCAGGTAATGGTAATGGCAATTCGTCATCGCTCAGCACGCTCACTTCGCCGTCTTCCCAATGAATCACAGGAAATGGTTCGCCCCAATATCTTTGACGGCTGAATAACCAATCGCGCAATTTGTAGTTGATGGTTGGTTGACCAAGACCGTTTGATTCGAGCCAACTCGTAACTGTCATGATTCCATCCTCTTTCGACAGTCCGTTGATCTCAATTCCGAGTTCTTTATTTGAAGAATTGATATAGGCGCCATCTTCTGTCCAGCATGCTTCACCGTTCAGTACTTTTGTGCGCAAGTCTGCATCTGCGTTTTTAGGATCAAGAATACAGATGATTGGGATATTGAAGGTTTGAGCAAATTCAAAGTCACGTGTATCGTGCCCCGGAACTGCCATGATAGCACCGGTTCCATAACCCATTAAAACATAGTCAGCTACCCATATTTGGATTTTAGCTCCGTTGATTGGATTGATCGCATAACGACCTGTGAAGACTCCGGTTTTATTTTTTGCCAGATCAGTCCTGTCGAGATCACTTTTTAGTGCAGCATTCCTGATATAATCTTTCACTGCCTCTCGCTGTCCGGAAGTGGTGATCTCGTCTACCAACTCGTGTTCAGGTGCAAGAACCATATAAGTTGCTCCAAATAAGGTGTCAGGTCGTGTTGTGTAGACGCGTAATTTTTTATTGGTTCCATCGATTGCAAAATCAACCTCAGCTCCCGTTGAACGACCAATCCAATTACGCTGCATATCCTTAACGCCAGCCGGCCAGTCGAGCTGATCCAATCCCCCGAGTAATCGTTCGGCATAATGAGGAATTCGCAACATCCACTGTTTTAGGTACCGGCGCTCAACTTCCCTGGTGCCGCATTTTTCGTGCGAACCGTCGTTCAACACCTCTTCATTGGCGCATACCGTTTTGCAGGTACGGCAATACCAAACCTGTGCATTATCGTAATAGGCAAGTCGTTTGCCTGCAATATAATTCTGAACTGTAGTTTCACCCTGGTTTTTAATCGCTGCAGGGATTGGAAGTTCACTGATTTTCCTCCCTCTGTTTTGTTTCTGATCAAACCAGGTATTAAACAAACGGGTAAAAATCCACTGGGTCCATTTATAGTATTTCGGGTCAGTAGTATTGATTTCACGTTCCCAGTCATAGCTCAAACCTAATGATTGAATTTGGCGACGAAAGGTGTCACAGTTCTTCCGAGTAGTAATGGCTGGATGTGTCCCGGTCTGAATTGCGTATTGCTCTGCCGGCAAACCGAAAGCATCCCATCCCATTGGATGAAGGACATTGAAACCGTTTGCTCTCTTGTACCGGCAAATAATATCGGTAGCAGTATAGCCTTCCGGATGACCTACATGTAAACCTGCCCCTGAAGGGTAAGGGAACATGTCGAGACAATAGTATTTCGGCTTTGTATGATCTATTTCCGATTTAAATGTCTTGTTGTCGGCCCAGTATTGTTGCCATTTCTTTTCTATCTCTTTAAAATTATAATCCATCAGTTTTGGGCGTATTCGTTCATTTTCAATTAAGCTGCGAAATTAATGCTTTATTCGCTCTGCTCTCAGGGGATATCGAAGAATTGTGCAAAAAAATAGCTTTATATAGACTGACAGATTCTGATTTCGATAAAATTCATGCGTTTACAACTCTGACTTATATCATTAAAACAGCAAAACATGTTAGATAACACTATTTTGAACATTGTAAAGCATTGTTATATTGAATAATACTGTTTTATTGAATTAACTCCTTTTTCAATTTGATGAAAAAGAAAACTGTAATTTTGTATATATTTAAATGAGTACCTGTATGAACAGGTTTCTCCGCTTGAATAATTAAGAATTAAAACAAAATAATAAGATGAATGCAGGAATAGATATTTTTATGGAAGGGCTAAAGTCGCGCACTCCCGGTGAAGCTGAGTTTCATCAGGCCGTTTTGGAAGTTGTAGAATCTGTCTGGGATGTTTACGATGCAAATCCGCGTTACAAGCAGGCAAAAATTCTGGAACGGATGGTTGAACCTGAACGGACGATCATGTTCAGAGTTCCCTGGAGCAACGACAAGGGTGAAGTTGAAATTAACCGTGGCTATCGTATCGAATTCAACAGCGCGCTGGGACCCTACAAAGGGGGTCTTCGGTTTCATAAAAGTGTAACTTTGAGCATATTGAAGTTTCTTGGTTTTGAGCAGACTTTCAAAAATAGTCTGACTACCCTTCCGATGGGTGGTGGAAAAGGCGGCTCCGATTTCAGTGCAAAAGGGCGCAGCGATAATGAGATTATGAGGTTTTGCCAGTCGTTTATGACCGAACTCTTTCGTCATATTGGTCCAAATACGGATGTTCCAGCCGGAGATATTGGTGTAGGTGGCCGCGAAATTGGTTTCCTTTTTGGTCAGTATAAACGGATCAGAAATGAATTCACAGGTGTTCTCACTGGAAAAGGTCTTGGCTGGGGTGGTTCATTAGTTCGTCCCGAAGCAACAGGTTTTGGTGCGGTTTATTTTGTTGAGCATATGCTAAAGGAAGTTGGAGAAACGGTAAAAGGAAAGACTTTTGCAGTTTCGGGTTTTGGAAATGTCGCCTGGGGTGCGATCAGTAAAATCAATGAATTGGGAGGTAAGGTTGTTACTATCTCAGGTCCTGATGGATATATTTATGATCCGGATGGTATCTCCGGCAGAAAAGTTGAATATCTGCTTGATTTACGCGAAAGTAACAATGATGTGGTTGCTCCGTATGCTGAAGAATTTGGGGTACAGTTTTTCCCTGATGCCAAACCATGGGAAACGAAAGTAGACATTGCAATGCCATGTGCCACCCAAAATGAGCTTGACGAAGCTGATGC
>JAPLDR010000061.1:62853-76523 GCA_026391655.1 Bacteroidia bacterium
GATGCCCGAAAACTGACTGCTAATGGTTGCTTTCTCGTGGCTGAAGTTTCAAACATGGGATGTACATCTGATGCAGTGAATTATTTTGTCAATAACAAACTCACATTTGCTCCCGGAAAGGCGGTCAATGCCGGGGGAGTAGCCGTTTCAGGTCTTGAGATGTCGCAAAACAGTATGCGCTACAACTGGACAAGTGAGGAGGTTGACAAACGACTTCACCTGATTATGAAGGATATTCACAACACTTGTACAAAACACGGTAAAGCTGACGGTTATATCAATTATGTAAAAGGAGCCAATGTCGGAGGTTTTGTCAAAGTGGCCGAAGCAATGCTGGCACAAGGGTTGGTGTAAATGTATAAATGCTGTTTGTAGAGACGCACGGCTGTGCCTCTACAACACAACTGATCGGATAAAAAGCCATAAATAAGCCCGGACATTTTTGACCGGGCTTATTTATGAAATATGATCTTAATATCTATACGATCAGCTTATATCCTTTGCCGTGCACATTGATAATCTCGATTCCCTCTTCCGATTTCAGGTGTTTCCTAAGCTTCGTGATATAAACATCCATACTTCTGGCATTGAAATAGTTATCGTCAACCCATATGGTTTTTAGCGCGAAGTTTCTTTCAAGAATTTTGTTGGCGTTTACGCATAGTAATTTAAGCAGGTCAGACTCTTTTGTGGTCAGTTTGGTGCTATCGTTGGCATCCGAAAGTGTCTGTTTACGGGCATCAAAGATAAATCTTCCAAGTTTAAAGACCGTTTGAGAAGTGTCGCCTTCGCCACCACTTCTGCGCAAAATGGCTTCAAGTCTGAACAATAGTTCTTCCATGCTGAAAGGTTTGGTCATGTAATCGTCGGCTCCGATTTTAAATCCTTCAATCACATCATCTTTCATACTTTTGGCAGTCAGAAAAACAATCGGAATATCAGAATTCAGCATTCGGATGTCCTTCGCTAAGGTGAACCCATCCTTTTTTGGCATCATCACATCAAAGATGCAAAGATCGTACTGATTTTTCTGGAACCCTTTATAGGCTGCTTCTCCATCAGGATACAAGTCAGTGTCGTAACCTTTTGCAATAAGATACTCTCTAAGCAAGAGTCCGAGGTTTTCGTCATCTTCAGCGAGAATCACTCTAATTTTCTTTTCCATAATTCTGAGTATTTTTTAATGGGAAATACAATCTGAAACGCGTACCCTTCCCTAAAGTACTATCTACTTTTAATTTACCGTTATGAGCATCAATAATTCGCTTCACATACGAAAGGCCAAGACCGAATCCTTTCA
Source organism: Bacteroidia bacterium (assembly GCA_026391655.1). Taxonomy (GTDB): domain Bacteria; phylum Bacteroidota; class Bacteroidia; order Bacteroidales; family Prolixibacteraceae; genus JAAFHB01. The sequence goes on from JAPLDR010000061.1 coordinate 64,154, forward strand.
CATTGTGGATATTTCCTGTAGGAACTCTGTAGAAACGCTCAAAAATCTGTGTTTGATGTTCCTTAGGGATCCCGATACCATTATCTTTTACCTGAACAATAACAAACCCGTTTTTGTTTTCGGTCGAAAGCTCAATCTGCGGATTCGATTTGCTATATTTTACGGCATTATCCAGTAAATTGAAAATTACATTGGTGATATGAACTTCATCTCCCTTAATATAAGGGTTTTCAGCCAACAAATCGGTTTTTAATTCTCCGTTTTCGTTTAATACCCTGATATCGAAATTCGAAGCGACAGTTTCTGCCAGTTTATTCAAATCGATCTGCGAGAACTTCAATTTTAATTTTCCTTCATTGAAGACAGCCATTTGCAAAACTTTTTCTACCTGATTGCTTAGTCTTTTACTCTCATCAAAAATCACGCCTGAAATATGATCAACAGTCGAACTTGACAGCGAAACGGATGAATCTCTGAGCATTTGAGAGGCAAGCGAAATCGTTGAAATCGGTGTTTTCAGTTCGTGTGTCATATTGTTGATAAAATCATTCTTTATCTGCGATATTTTCTTTTGTCGTAAAATTATCTGAAGTGTTACAATAAAAATTACGATAATGATCAGCGTAAGAGTCAGAGATGGAATAATCAGAAATGATGTTGATTTTAAGAAACTATGGCTTTGATCCGGAAAATATACGCACAGGTAATCAGGCTTAACAGGATCATCGTCGCGAAAAAGCAAAATTCGATACAATCTGGTGTTTTTACCGGGATTAAAATCCTCACTTCCCATAATATGGCCATTTTTGCCATCAATCTGAGTGAGTATAGTAAACTTGTAATCGAGTAAAATATTATTTCGTTTTAGTGCAGTATCAAGTACCTGAGCCAAAATATTAGGTGGAATTCTTAACGGTAGTGGTAATTCGGCTCTTTCTTTGAGAAATAGTTGTAATCTAAGAGTTTGCGCGTCCTGAGCCCTTTTTCTGTTGTACCCCGACTGAAAGCTTGGAGTCTGTATCTGGGAAAAAAAGCTAGACTGTACAATTGTTCTGCCTTTTCCATCTGAAAATTCGCGGTGGACCGATATTTCGCCGCTCTCCTCTAATGCGCTTAAAGGCAGGTTGGGGTTGGAGTTTGGGTATATTCCAGAGGAATTATATGGAAAATCACTTTGCTCGGCATCGTTTGTGAAAAAAAAACTGAGTTCGCTCGTATTGATCATATCTGTAACATCCAGTAATGCTTTATTTGCCTGGAAGCTGAAATTCTTCTCCTGAAGTTCTGATGTTTGTTTAATGGTCATCATCTGCACACCAATCAGCGATGCTGCAGCGATGGCCATTACTACACTTAACGTATATATCATTCTTCTACTCATCGTAACAAAGATAAAGCTATTAATGATTCTTGCCGATTCTCCTTAACATTATTTAACTTAGGAGCTTAAATAAAAAAAATATTGCCTTATTTCAGATTTTTTGGTATTTAAGAGGCAGGTAAAAATTGTTTTTTCCAGGCTTTTACGGAGCAGCCAGAATCACATTCTGTATTTGCCAAGAATTATGAATTTATTCCGGAAAGCTGATTGCTTATTCTGATTCAAAAATTTTCTGTGAATACAATGGGTTGATTGCCAGATTCAATCGCCAATGTCAAAATTTGCCAGCGCTTTACATGCAGAGTTTTGCTGAGCCTCTTTTTTTGAATAACCTTCACCTTTCCCTGCGATCTGTCCATCGATCCTTATGATGGAAAGAAATGGTGGCTTATCGTGCCCGGTATCGGGGTTTTCACGGGTATCGAACTCAACCTCCCTTTTGTTTTTTTGTCCCCACTCAATCAATTGGCTTTTAAAGTTATTATCACTACGCTCCAATGCATGAACATCGACATAGGTCGATAAAACTCTTTTAATCAGGAAATCTTTTGCTCCCTGATAGCCTGTATCGAGATAGATTGCACCAATAAATGCTTCGAAAACATCACCAAAAATATGGCTTGATTCATTGACGGAATTAGTATTAGAGGTGACAAAATGGTTGAGACCAAGTTTAAAAGTCAGTTTGGTTAGAAAGCTCCTGTTCACGATGCGCGAACGCATTTGGGTAAGGAATCCTTCGTCTTTTCGGGGGAAACGATTATAGAGATAATCGGCAACTATAGCCCCGAGTACAGCATCGCCGAGATATTCGAGGCGTTCATTATTAATAGGTTGACCCATCAAATCAGCAGAAGAGGCCGATTTGTGGATAAAGGCCAGATCATAAAGCCGAAGCTTAAGCGGGCTAAATCCTGTTGTCTCTTTTATAAATGAATAAAACTCCTTTCTGGGAGAAGAAAAGAGTTTTATGCGATACCTTAAATCTCTTAACACTTTACTAAGAAAGTTTTTTAAAGATTACAGTTCCATTATGACCGCCAAACCCAAAAGTGTTACTTAAAACGTAATTGAGTTCGCGCTTTTTCGCTTTGTTGAATGTAAAGTCAATTTTCGGATCAATTGCCGGGTCTAGCTCGAAGTGGTTGATCGTCGGAGGAACTATACTGTCCCTCATCGCCAGGATAGAGGCAATTGCTTCAACAGCTCCGGCAGCACCCAGAAGGTGACCTGTCATCGACTTAGTAGCACTGATACTAAGATTGTAAATGTGATCGCCAAATACTCTGCGAATCGCTTTGGGTTCAGCTATGTCGCCAAGGCCTGTAGAGGTTCCGTGAACATTGATGTAATCAATATCCGTAGGTTTTAGTCCGGCATCATCCAAGGCTCTTTGCATCACTAAAGCTGCACCTCCACCTTCCGGATCAGGAGCAGTCATGTGATATGCATCAGTCGACATTCCAATTCCTACGAGTTCAGCATAAATTGTTGCACCACGACGAACGGCATGTTCATACTCTTCGAGGATTATAGCACCCGAACCTTCTGCCATAACAAATCCGTCACGTCCGGTATCGAACGGTCTGGAAGCAGTTTTGGGGTCATCATTACGTGTCGATAAGGCACGCATAGCGTTAAAACCTCCTACTCCAGCTTCATTGATGGCCGATTCGGAACCGCCTGCTATAAAGATGTTTGCTTTTCCAAGACGAATATAGGTAGCAGCATCAATCATTGCATGGGTTGCTGATGCGCAGGCAGTAACAGTTGTGATTGTTGGTCCGCGGAAACCGTATTTTAATGCGATATTTCCACTGGCCATATTGGCAATCATTTTTGGGATAAAAAATGGAGAAAACCGCGGATTTTCAGGAGTAGCGTTATACTCAGTTACCACTTGTAAAAAAGTATTAAGACCACCAATTCCTGCGCCCCAGATGACGCCACATTCGTCCCTGTCTATTTTTTCAAGATCAAGACCTGAGTGCTTAAGTGCTTGCGCAGAAGCTACATACGCAAATTGGGCATATAAGTCGTGCTTATGAACTTCTTTTCTCTCGAGGTATTCACCTGGGTCGAAATTTTTTACTTCACAGGCAAACTGTGTTTTGAATCTGGATGCATCAAAACGAGTAATGGGGCCGGCACCGCTAACCCCATTGCACAGGTTTTCCCAGAATTCCTTTATGTTCTTACCAAGAGGGTTTATCGTGCCCAATCCGGTTACAACGACTCGTTTTAATTCCATAGTAAGCTTTTAAGCCCTAAATTAGTAAAAAACTGGATTACTTCGCGTTTTCAGCGATGTAATTAATTGCATCGCCTACAGTTCCGATTTTTTCAGCCTGATCATCAGGGATTGCAATGTTGAATTCTTTTTCAAATTCCATGATGGTATCAAGAGAATCGGCACCTAAATCGTTTGTGAACGATGCATCCGGTGTAACTTCGCTTTCATCAACACCAAGCTTATCAACAATGATCGCTTTTACTTTCGCTGAAATGTCAGACATGATTTTTTAAATTTTTACGTTAATACTATTACTAAATTTACTCGCTGATTTTTTCAAATCGCGAGTGCAAAGAAACGAAGAAAGAAATTTATCTTCCAAATATTTAGACAAGAATCTATTATTTTAGGTATCAAAATTACTGTCCGCTGTTCATTTTAAAACATTTGGTTCGAATAGTCTAATTTTAAAAGTTCGTAACACATAGAATATGAAATATATAGCCATATTTGCTTCGGGTTCGGGTAGTAATGCTGAGAACATTATCCGACACTTCAAAAACCATCCTAACATTAGGATTGATTCGGTTTGGTCGAATAAAAAAGATGCTTTTGTTCTCCAAAGAGCACAAAATCTGGGGATCGAATCACGATGTTTTTCGCGGGAAGAGTTTTGCAAATCTGATCAAATGATAAGGGAACTTCAACAACGAAACGTTGAAGTGATTGTTTTGGCTGGTTTTCTTTGGCTGATTCCACCTGAATTTGTCAATGCTTTTACCATTATTAATATACATCCGGCACTTTTACCGACCTATGGAGGTAAGGGAATGTATGGATCTTTTGTTCATGAATCAGTATTACGAAACAAAGAAAAAGAGTCCGGGATTACGATTCACCTGGTAAATAATGAGTACGACAAAGGTGAGCATCTGTTACAAATGAAATGCCAGGTACTTCCGGATGATACTTCCGAAACCCTTGCTGCCAGAATTCATGAACTTGAATACACATATTTTCCACAGGTAATCGAGGATTATCTGAATAGAAACGAGTCCCGGGGATGAATTTTCCCGCTTGTACGAGAAGCTTTATAAATCAAACTATTCAAGAATAAAACATCTAAAATCAACTTAAGCATGAAGTTTCCTCCCTACCTTAAGCCGGGTGATAAAGTTACAATCATCTCACCAGCTGGGAAAATTGAACGGCAAATCGCAGAACGTGGCGCTGAAATACTCTGTCAACAAGGATTTAGGGTCGAAATTGGTCAGCATGCTTTCGACGAAGAGTGTATATTTGCCGGATCTGATTTTTCCCGGGCTGCAGATATGCAGAAAGCGCTCAGTGATAAAACCATTAAAGCAATCTTTTTCTCTCGCGGAGGATATGGTTCTTTACGGACTCACCTTCTACTCAATTGGTCTTCTTTTTTTAAGAAACCTAAATGGTTGATCGGATTCAGTGATATTACGGTTTTTCATGCTTATCTATCGCGTCACAACATCGCTTCGGTTCATGGTGTGATGAATGCATGGTTTGAAAAAGACGAGGTTCTAACCGATAGTTTTTTAAAAATGATGGAACTGTTAAGCGGAAAAAAGCCTGAGTATCCTGTTCCTCCTCATGAATTGAATAGAAGTGGCGTGGCTTCAGGAATTCTGACCGGTGGAAATTTATCAATTATTCAGAGTTTACGGGGTACTCCACTCGACATCTCACCGAAAGGAAAGATCCTCTTTATTGAGGATATTGACGAACACCATTATCACCTCGACAGAATGATGTATAATCTGAAGACGGGACGTGTACTTGAACAACTCTCCGGATTGGTTGCAGGATACTTTACCGGAATTAAAGATGGCGAAACCCCTTTTGGTAAAACGGCTTACGAAATCATCAAGGATGCAGTTGCACCTTATAGCTTTCCTGTTGTCTTCGGCTTTCAGTCGGGACACGAACTGCCCAACTATCCTTTGCTAATGGGAAGCAGAATATCATTGAATGTTTCAGAAGATCAGGTGGATATTAGAACATTTTAAAACCCGGAACTGATGACACTACCAGCTGAACTAGGAATTAAGGGGGAAGAGATTGCTGTAATTTATCTTAAAAAAGAAGGTTATAAAATATTGGCGCGTAACTGGTTTTATGATCATAAGGAGGTAGACATCATCGCTCAGCAAGGTGATGAGATCGTAATCGTTGAGGTTAAAACACGCGAAGGCGATTATTTTGAGGAACCGTGGGAAGCGGTTTCGACGAAAAAGATCCGAAATCTTGTTGATGTGGCAGATGCATGGCTTAACCAGAAAGGGATCGATTTAGAGACCCGGTTTGATGTAATTTCAATCATCTTTACTGATGATGTCAATTACGAGTTAACACATTTCCCGGGAGCTTTTATTCCGCCGGTCAATTAATTTTTTTTTATTTTTGATCAATATTAAATCATTTTTCTCATGGATATTGAAGCGATCAGAGTTTATTGTCTCTCGAAAAAGGGTACCGACGAAGGCTTTCCGTTCGATGATACCACATTGGTAATTAAGGTTGGAGGTAAGATATTTGTTTTGATTAACCTTGATGGCGATCCTTCGATGAACCTTAAATGCGATCCATCCAGGGCAATTGATTTACGTGAAGCAAATCCGGCAATTATACCAGGCTATCACATGAATAAAAAACATTGGAATACAGTCGTTTTGGATGGTTCGTTGTCAAAAAGACTTATTCTGGATATGATCGATCACTCTTACGAACTGGTATTACAATCATTACCGGGTAAGTTGCGATCGGAAATCGAACAAATTAAAATATAAGACAATGATATTCAATTTAAAAGGCACGGAATATATCGAACTGATCAAGTTATTAAAACTGCTTCATTTTGCTGAGTCGGGTGGCCATGCAAAAATAATGGTCGGGGATGGAGAAGTAAAACTAAATGGCGAAGTGGAATACCGCAAACGTGCGAAACTGCGTCCGGGGGATGAGGTTGAAACTTCAGGAAAAAAAATTTCTATTGAAGCGTAATTTGCATTGAGTCAGGTTTTGTTGGATGGTGAACGGAAAGGTAATATATGACAATTTGCGCCCTTAAATTGATCGTCTTCACTTTCTGTTTCTCACTTCTTAAGTTAACGCTATGTTAATTAATCACTTTTGTTGTCCTGTCCTGAAAAATTTTGGTTTTTTTAACGCAACTTCCTCGTATTTTTGTTGTCTATTATATTGAATTATTAATTCTCTCCTTTCTGAAGAGGTGCAAAGAAGAGGTGTCATTGTAAATGGATGTAAACACGGAATGTTGGTTTCCGGATTAAAAAATATCGATGAGTAAATTTATAGGTCTGATTATTATATCATTACTATTTACTGTTTCTGTTGTTAAAGCCCAAAAAACAGAGATTTCAGGGAAGATAACCGAAGCAGGTTCTAACAATCCGATTCCATATGCTACCGTTGTTTTTAAGGGAACTTTCACAGGTACGACGTCCGACCTGAATGGAAACTATAACCTTAGCTCAATAAAACCGACATCGGTAATCGAAATTTCTGCTGTCGGCTATAAAAAGCAGGTGTTTACGATCACACTTAATAAGGTCAACAAACATGATATAGCATTGGATGAAGATGTTGTGTCGCTTGCTGAAGTCTCTGTCCGACCAGGTGAGAACCCTGCGATTCCGGTTTTCCGTAAAATTATTGACCGCAAAAAAGAGAATAATCCATCCAATTTCCCATCATGGCAATCAAAGCTTTATACAAAGACCGAAATTGACATCAAAAATGTCAATGGTTCACTTCGTAAGAAGAAGCTCTTAAAGCAATTTGAATTCGTATTCAAATACATCGATTCCCTTGAAATTGAAGGGAAAACCTTTCTTCCTGTATTTTTTACAGAAACTGTTTCCAACTATTATCACAACAGCGTTTCAAATACCAATCGCGAGGAGATCCTCGCCAATAAAGCTTCCGGGATGACCACTGACATGATCACCCAGTTTACAGGTAAAATGTATGAAGGAGTAAATCCTTACGATAACTATATTATGATTTCGGATATTGGCCTTGTCTCTCCGTTAAACTCGCTGGGATTGCAGTTTTACCATTACTATTTAAGAGACAGTACGATAGTTGCCGGTCGTAAGATATACGAAATTTCCTTTAAGTCGCGGCTTCCCCAGGAGCCGACCTTCAAGGGTAAATTCTGGATCGAAGACGAAAGTTTTGCACTGACAAAAATCGACATGCAGCTTTCTACAAAGGCGAATGTTAACTTTTTGAACAATCTTCAATACTCGGCTGAATACCAAAAGGACGGAGAACGTTGGGTTCCACGAAATGAATTACTGATTGCCGATCTGGATATTCAAAAGGACAAAGACTCGGAAAAAATCGGACTAATGGGGCGCAAGACAAATGTTTACCAAGATTTCACTTTTGCTGAACCGCCACCTGTTGCAGTTAAACAAAAGGATGCAATTATTGTCAGTAAGGATGCAATCAAAAAAGATGATCTTTTCTGGGAAAATTCGCGACCATTTGAATTACAAAAAAGGGAGGCCGGCATTTATGCTATGGTCGATTCAATTAAAAATGTTCCCCTTTATAAGACGGTAGTAGAATACTTATACATGTTTTATTATGGTTATCGCGATCTCGGAAAATTTGAGGTAGGTCCTTATTATTACATCCTTAGTTCAAACAAGGTTGAAGGTTCCCGATTAAGACTGGGCGGACGTACTACTGCCAAATTCAATCCAAATCTACGATTAAATGGTTATGGTGCCTATGGTTTTACGGACAAGGATTTTAAATATGGAGGTGGACTTGAATACTATTTTTCGAAGAAACCACGCTCAATGATCTCTCTTCAGGGGTCGCATGATTATGAATTAATGGGCAAAAGTTCAAATGCCTTCGCCCGGGATAATATACTGACATCCGTCTTAAGCAAGTATCCATTTACAAAGCTGAACATGATCGATCGGGTGGACGTGACTTTCAATAAGGAGTGGAAAAAAGGGTACTCGAATCAGTTTACGGTTAGCTCTGCGCATATTTTCTCCGGACCTTTTGTTCCTTTTATTGATCCTCTGGGTAACCTAATCCCATCTTTACGTACAGGTGAGATCAAGGTAAATTCGAGGTATGCACCTAAGGAGACGGTTATCCAGGATGGATTCGAGCGGAACACTTTTGGGAATTTCGACCCTGTACTCAATGTTGGGATAACAACCGGAGTAAAAGGATTTTTGGGAGGCAACTATGACTACCTGAAAGTTGATCTGAATTTTTCGAATAAAATGGCGCTAAATCCCTTTGGTTTCATGAATTATTACATTCAGGCTGGCAAAATCTGGGGCAACGTCCCTTTCCCCCTGATGAAAATTCATGAAGGAAACGAAACGTATGCATTCGATTTGTATGCATTTAACCTGATGAATTACCAGGAATTTGTAAGCGATACTTATGCCAGTCTCTTTCTTGAGCACCATTTCCAGGGATTTTTTCTGAATAAAGTACCATTATTCCGACGTTTGAAATGGAGAGAAGTAGTTGGTGTTCGTTCATTGATCGGAAGTTATGATGCCTCAAAGCACACAGGATTAGTGTTCCCGACAGGAATGAAAGGATTAGGGAGTACACCTTACACGGAATTCTCTGTCGGAATTGAAAATATCCTAAAGATAATCAGGGTTGATGCCATGTGGCGTTACAATTATAACGACGATCAAAAGATAAAGCTCGGTATCATGTTTTCGTTGCAGATCACACTATAGAATACATATTGAGCGGGTGACTCCAAGTCACCCGCTCAATAGTCAGGTTCTATGACACACCCTCACTCCATCCCACCCTCTCATTTTCTTATCGTTTCTGCTCAAAAAACCGTTTCATGATATCTGCGCACTCGGTTTGGAGAATTCCCCCGAGGATTTCAGTTTTTGGATGAAGTGCCGCAGGAGCAAATTTCATAAATCCGCGTTTCTCATCACTTGCGCCATATACAATCCGGTCGATCTGTGACCAGCCTAAGGCACCCGCGCACATGGTGCAAGGTTCCAGCGTAATATATAGCGTACAGCCAGTCAGATATTTTCCACCCAATAGATTGGCAGCAGCTGTAATGGCCTGCATTTCGGCATGTGCAGTCACATCATTCAGCGTTTCAGTTAGATTGTGAGCTCTCGAAATAATTTTATTGCGACACACCACCAATGCTCCAACAGGAATCTCACCTTCGGCAAACGCCTGTTCTGCCTCAGCAAGGGCGCGTTTCATGAAATATTCATCATCAAAAGGGTCTATCATGATATCGTTTTTTCGTTGCTCAAAAGTAAAAGATATTCATAACTTCTGCCACCTAACTTTCCGGAGCAAAATAAGTTTTTCTTATATTGCCGTAGTTTTGTAATTTTACACCATCAATAATATAAAGTAGCTAAATGTACAGAAATTATACTTGCGGTGAACTTAGGTTAGAGCATGCCGGACAGGAACCCGTTTTGGCGGGCTGGGTTCAAACAGTGCGAAACCTTGGCGCAATGACTTTTATCGATATTCGTGACCGTTATGGCATCACGCAGTTGGTCGCCGATGAAAATACTCCGGCTCAGCTTAAGGAGATGTTCGATAAACTTGGACGTGAATTTGTGATTCAGGTTAAAGGAATCGTTCGGGAACGCTCAAGTAAAAACGCTAAAATGGCGACAGGCGAGATTGAGTTGGATATTAAAGAATTAACAGTACTTAATAAAGCGGCTGTGCCTCCTTTCACCATTCAGGACGATACCGATGGCGGCGACGAATTGAGGATGAAATTCCGCTACCTTGATCTTCGGCGTGAAACGGTACGAAAAAACCTTGAACTGAGAGCAAAAATGGCTCATGTTGTCCGTAATTATCTGGATGATCTTAAATTTATTGAGACTGAAACTCCTGTCCTGATGAAATCGACACCTGAAGGAGCGCGTGACTTTGTGGTTCCGTCGCGTATGAACCCTAATCAGTTCTATGCGTTGCCTCAATCGCCGCAAATTTTTAAACAGCTTTTGATGGTTGCCGGGTTTGATCGCTATTATCAGATTGTGAAGTGTTTCCGCGATGAAGATCTTCGTGCTGACCGTCAGCCTGAGTTTACTCAGATCGACTGCGAAATGTCGTTCGTCGAGCTGGAAGATGTTCTGAACATGTTTGAAGGTCTGGCACGCCACATGTTCAAAGAAATTAAAGAAATTGATCCGGGAGCATTTCCAAGGATAACCTGGGCAGATGCTATGGAAAATTATGGCTGCGACAAACCTGATATCCGCTTTGGAATGAAATTCAAAAATTTAACTGGTGTAGCCAAAGGTAAAGAATTTAAGGTTTTTGATGAGGCCGAGTACATAGTTGGAATCTGTGCTCCGGGTTGTGGAGAATATACACGCAAACAAATGGATGCACTCACCGAATTTGTAAAACGTTCGCAGGTAGGTGCCAAAGGGTTGGTATATGCCAAAGTGAACGATGACGGAACTGTAAAATCTTCGGTTGATAAGTTTTATACGCAGGAAGATCTTGCGAAATGGTGCGATATTTTAGAGGCAAAACCCGGCGACTTAATTCTTATCCTTTCAGGTGAAAGAATCCGTGCTTTGTCAGCATTATCGGTGCTACGCCTCGAAATGGGTCGTCGGTGTGGTTTAATGAATAAAGAGAATTTCAAACCTCTTTGGGTAATCGATTTTCCGTTGCTTGAATGGGACGAAGATTCGGCTCGTTTCTACGCGATGCATCACCCTTTTACCTCACCTATACCGGTAGATATTCCGTTGCTGGATACCGATCCCGGGAAAGTGAGGGCAAATGCCTATGACTTGGTAATCAATGGTGTAGAGATTGGTGGTGGTTCAGTCAGAATCCACGACAGCGAACTTCAGGCGAAGATGTTCAAAACACTTGGTTTTTCAAAACAAGAGGCTGAAAATCAGTTCGGATTTTTGATGGAAGCATTCAAGTATGGAGCACCACCTCATGCCGGTATTGCATTTGGTTTCGATCGCCTTGTATCCATGTTTGCCGGACTCGATTCAATCAGGGATGTGATTGCATTCCCAAAAAATAATTCAGGCAGGGATGTCATGAACGACGCTCCCTCTGAGATTGCTCAGGTCCAACTCGACGAACTCTTCCTGTCGTTGGTTGCACCCAAAAGCAAAACGTTATAGTATAAAAAGGGATAATGCAGGTTGTTTCTTTCTATGAATACTGATAAAACATTACTTCAACACTACTTTTTTCCTGGCAGAATAGTTGATGTGAAGCGCTTGCGCTTTTCTTAACTCCTCTTTCACTTCGGTGATAATCTTCATCTTTGTATTCTCATCAGCTTTAATCGAAGTAATCATCTTCGGGATATCAGATTCGTCCCTGGCAGCTCTTTCCGCAGTAATAAAGTTCAGAATATCGCCCGGATTAGCGAAAACATCATTCAATTGAATCTGTGGTTCTGTCCCAAATGTTTTTTGATACTGAGGTGTTGGCTGGCCTATGTAGATGAAACTTACCAACGTTTTTTTTTTGTGTTTTGTCAGTTCGGTAGCTTCAGGTTTTTTAATTTTCACCTTTAGAGTTACTTCTCGCATGGTTGTTGTAACCATAAAGAAGCAAAGAAGCATAAAAACAATATCAGGAAGCGATGCTGTTGATAATGGTGGTAACTCTTTCGAGGCGTTTTTTCTGAATTTTGACATTTCTGATCCTCC
>JAPLDR010000092.1 GCA_026391655.1 Bacteroidia bacterium
ACTTCACTATTTTTGAAAATCGATGGATAATGAAAAACAGATTTCCTAAATCTTGAACCTTTACTGGTAACTCCTGGAGTTTCCATTTCTTTCAGCTCCCTGGAAATTTCTTTTTCAACGCCTCTGATTAAGTTTCTGATTTGATTTCCAGATGATGCCAGGTTATTGACCACTGCTAAATCTATATCCTCTGAAAACCGATCAATCAAGCCATATGCTTTTGACAAAGAAGTGCCTCCCTTGAAAACAACCGAATCAACATATTCACTTTCAGATAAACGCTTTAGAACAAGGGTGATCCAATAATCCTTTTCAATGAAGAAATCTCTTATATTCAGATTATCTGAAGTTTCTTTTACTGCACTGTTGAATATTTCCGGATATTCGTGCAGCATGACTAAATCTTCCATTTTTGTTTGTCTTTAATCAGGTCTGTTGAAATATCAATCTTGAAATTTGTTGTTTGCTTGAGGCTTCTGAGCAGTTTATCTGCAAAGCTGTTGTATGCTAATTTCTCAAGTAATGCCCCGGTTAGGGAACGGGTTGAGGGTGGGTATTTTAATGCCAGTTCAGTAAATGCGATTATTTCCTTCTCTGGTAATTCTCCGATCAGAAAGGTTAACCGGTTAAATGACTGGTCAATAGTTGTATCGGGGATGTTCTTTATAAACCGGATACTGTCGAGTAACTGTAGATAGTAGATGTTACTCTTGGTTATGCTATTCCATTGCCTGATAAATTTGATGGTATATTTTCCCCGTTGGATCTGCTTCTTGTCAAAGTTGGCACCAATCTGGATAATGCTTGACATCTGGGTAGTTAATCCCAAACGGTTGAAAATTCCTAAACCTGTGATATATCCTACAGGCTTGCGATTATCGAACAAAAGGTCTTTAACAATTTCATATTCATCAGGCCTGAGATTGCCAATAATCCCTTTCAGTGGTTTGTAAAATCTGCCCTTTGACAATCTTTCAATATTTCCAGACTTTACCAGACGGGACATAGCCTTTTTGAATGCACTTTCTTTGTCTGCATCAATTCCAAATTCATCGTAAGTGAATACAAATCCTTCAGGAAAACTCTCAATTTTATCTCTAAGTAGTTCAGTTACTTTCATGTTTAAATTTTTCTTTTGCAAAGATATAAAATGTCACGTTTCTACCGGTAAAAACGTGACATTTTTACTGAAAAAGTATTTGAACCAAAACGATTAACAGAACTGACCTGGTTCATTTTCCAGAGAAGTCAATGTAGAAATGGTAAATTGAGAATTCATTTTCACAATTACTTGAATATGAATGAGTTGATTTTGCTATCTTTATTGATGCTGAATTAGTTACAAAATCTTTTGATACATCTTCGATGGTTTTAGGAGGTATGATTCCTTCTGCGCATTTGGCAAAATGCTTCCAATAGCTAAGGAAACTATCAAAGAATTTCTCTGGATTACCTTCGTAGTAAACGAGGAGAATTAAATCGGAAAGTGTTGAACGATTGTAGTTTTGGGTAAGTTTCTTTAAATGTCTGACAATATTCTGATCAATGCTATTCGTGTTATGTGCTGAAGAATTTATCGCTTCCCCGATAGCTATGTTTTCCTTATTGAAAGAAACAGCAAAATCAACTGTTCCTGTACTTTTCTTTGTCTCCGATTGTCCAGCGAGATGCTGATTTTCGATAATAAATTCAGAACTTTTATCGTTGAACTTACTTATGATGTGTTCTGTTCTGTGATTTTCTCTTTGTTTATCTGGTTGACTTTCAAAATGTTTTTTTAGAATGTGATATTGTTCAGGATGGGCAATAATTTCTTTACAACTCTCTGAGATCGTTGAAATAACAGATTTGAAATTATATTCTACATTTATGGTTTCTTCAGCTTGCCTTCTTTTCAACTTCTTCAAACGATCTTTACAACAATCCACGATATCCTTAATCTTCCATTCGGGAAATATGTATTCTTTCTCATCGAAAGAAATACTTGCCACTCCATCTTTAATATGTTTCTCTCCAAGTTTAAAAATATCTTTTCTATCACCTATTAAAACAATCTTCCGACCAGTTAATAATGATGTTTGTTGAGGTGGTAAGGCTTCAATTTTTCTTTGGTGCTGAACTTTTGAAGGGATTAACCATTCAATAGGTAATGTAAATTTTTTGTGTCCTTGTTGAATTAACTCAACGGCTTCACGAATATCATTTACCTGTATTGCTTTGGTTTCAAAGGTTTCAAATTCATTCTGCTCGGTTTCTTTGAAAAAATCGAATAGTTCCTTTAATGATTCGTCTAAATCGTCAAAGAAAAAATCTTGAAAATAGGTGCAGTTTGTTTTTTCTCTAAATTCAAGGTATTTGCTTTTATACTTTAATATTATGGGAATATCCTCTTTACTGAAATTCTCTTTAAGGTTATGTATTTCTGAACTTTGATAGTTCCAAAGGTTGTTTATTGCTCCCTGATCGCAAATGTTTAATTCAATGACTTTTGTCTTTATTAACTGTATTACATTTTCGTCAATTACTTTGAAATTATTTTTAATTTCTGCCTGTACCTCATCATATTTTAATTTGTCTTTAAAATTCTTTCGGAGGTTTAGTTTATGACGTTCTTTATCCAGTAAATACAGTTCGTTTATTACAGTATCAAACTGTTTGAAGTTTTCAATATTAGAGTGTAAAAACTCAATGAATTGAAACAGTGCTTTAATTTTATCAGTAATCATTTGTCTTTTATGATTTAAGAGGTTACATATCCAGTTTTATTTTGTCGGCTGCATCCCTTTTAGTTTGGTTAATTATTTTAGCGTAAATCTGTGTTGTTTTTAAATCTTTGTGACCAAGTATTTTTGAAACGATTTAAATATCAGATTTCTTATTTAACTGTTGAGCTTATTTGCCGATACAAAAATGCTTAAAAATATGTCCAAGTATCTCATCTGTTGATATCTCACCCGTTATTTCACCAAGATAGTGCAGGCATTCGCGAATATCCTGTGCGAGAAAATCGCCCGAAATCCCGGTTTTCAGCCCTTCTATAACCTTTTCTATTGCGTTGAACGCCAGTGTAAGAGCTTCAAAATGGCGTACATTCGATACAATAATCTCTTCCGGTCCGATCGAATCAAAATCGACAGCCTGCTTCATCATATGAATAAGCTGATCGAGATTCGCCCGGCTTTTGGCTGCGATGAAAACTAATTCTTCATGGGGCAGTAAGGGGAATCCGGATAACTGTTTCTGAGCATCATGCGAGGCAATATCAACTTTGTTTGCGATGATAATTAAATGCTTATCAGCTATTTTTTCACGGATTTTCATGATCCGTTCAAGTATTGGATCGACCGGTCCGCTGATATCGGTCACCAGTAGAACTATTTCGGATTTCTGTAGCTGATTGTAACTTCGCTCGATTCCCATTGATTCAATCAGGTCTTTTGTATCTCGTAATCCGGCGGTATCCGAAAAGCGAAACAACATTCCTTCAATATTGACAATATCCTCAATTACATCGCGGGTCGTGCCATGAATATCGGAAACAATAGCTTTATCTTCGTTGAGCAATGCATTAAGAAGCGTTGATTTTCCAACATTCGTCTCTCCGATAATTGCAACGGGAATTCCGTTTTTGATTACATTCCCCAGACGGAACGATTCGGTTAGTTTTTTCAACAGGTTACTTATACGCGTCGATAATTCGATCAATGAACTTCGATCGGCAAATACGACATCTTCCTCGCTAAAATCGAGTTCAAGTTCAATCAGCGCTGCGAATCTAAGCAATTCGGTTCTGAGCTTATTAATTTCGCGAGAGAAACCTCCGCGCATCTGGGTGATGGCCAATTTATGCGCGGCAGCATTCCCCGAAGCTATCAGGTCGGCAACTGCCTCAGCCTGTGATAAATCCATCTTACTATTCAGAAATGCTCTTTGTGTGAATTCACCAGGTCGGGCTATACGGGCGCCATTTGAAATTAATAATTGCAAAATCCTTTGCTGAATATATACCGATCCATGGCATGAGATTTCAACAATATCTTCACCTGTGAAGGAATGAGGCGCTTTAAAGAGACTTACGACCACTTCGTCAATCAGATCATCTCCTGATTTTATTGTCCCAAAATGTAGCGTGTTTGCCCGTTGGTCAGATAGCCTTTTATCGCTTACAGGAGACTCGAAAATCTTTTCTGCAATTGGGACGGCCTTATTTCCCGAAAGGCGGATAACGGCAATCCCTCCGATTCCGGGAGGAGTAGAAATAGCACATATCGTTGATTGATCTAACATTTAGTTTGTTTTTGCGAACTTCGTGCAAAGATAGGTATCATTCTGATGACGGTCTGAACATTTAGTTCAAAAGTTGGTTAATATTAAATCTCATTTCATGAAATTTCTGGTGTCGAATTATTGGTTTTTGGTGCTGGAATTTGGATGGAGTCATTTATTGGTTAATTTTAATCATTTGAATTTGCATCCAACTCATTGTTTTACCTTACTCATTAAACAGATCGCATATGGATTACAGTAAATACGTTTTTCCTGCTGACAGAAGCAGAAAGTTAACAGATTTCCGAACAGACGACACTGGGTCATTCAGCAACCCGAAGGATGCTGAAGAGGAATTGGCTGAAGGAGTTAAACAACTTTCGAAAATACAGAATATGCTGTATGCTCAGAATAAATTTTCGCTGCTGATTATTCTTCAAGCAATGGATGCTGCCGGCAAAGACAGTACAATTAAACATGTAATGTCGGGAATCAATCCTCAGGGATGTAATGTTACCAGCTTTAAAGCTCCATCTGACGAAGAACTCGATCATGCTTATTTGTGGCGTTGTATGAAAGCTACGCCGGCAAAAGGTGATATCGGAATCTTTAATCGCTCTTATTACGAAGAGGTTTTGGTAACCCGTGTGCATCCAGAAATCCTTGCAACACAAAGACTTCCTGTCGATTACAGCAAAATCACTCCCGATCAGTCACTATGGTTGCAACGATACAACGATATAAATAATTTCGAAAAATATCTGATCAATAACGGAACGATTGTCCTAAAATTCTTTCTAAATGTTTCTAAAGAGGAACAGAAAAGGCGTTTTCTCAAAAGAATTGACGATCCCGGGAAAAACTGGAAATTCTCCGATCGCGATGTAGTGGAACGAAAATTCTGGAAAGATTACCAATCAGCTTACGAACAAACTTTTCTGCATACCTCTACGGCATTGGTTCCATGGCATATTATTCCGGCAGATCACAAATGGTTTATGCAAATTGCAGTATGTCAAATTATTATCGAAAATCTCAAATCGCATGGTATTGAGTATCCGGAACTGACAGCAAAACAACTCGAAAATCTCAAAAGGGGAAAGCAACTATTGGCTGAAGAGTAAATGGCATAAAAAAAAGCAAGGAGTTGAAAACTCCTTGCTCTACCTAACCTAAACCTAACCTAAATAACCTTTCAAAGTGTGAAAGGATGCATTTAATATTTTAAGAAATTTATTATTGTTTTGTTGATACAATATTAAGCAATTTATACAAAAATTACATGATTAAAAATAGTCAAAATATAATGGAATCTTGACTATTTTCAAATATGAAAGATTTTAATTAATCTATCATATTGTGGAAAACGTTTGTTACGTCATCATCTTCTTCAAGTTTTTCCAGAAGTTTTTCAACTTCAGCCACTTGTTCCCCGGTTAATTCTTTAACCTCTGATGGGATTCTTTCGAACTCTGCATTGACAATTTCGAAACCATTTTCTTCAATATATTTCTGTATCGGACCAAAAGCTTCAAAGTCGCCATATATGATGATATTATCGTCTTCGGCAAAAACTTCCTGAACACCAAAATCGATCATTTCGAGTTCAAGCTCTTCTATATCAATACCTTCTTTGTTTTTAATCTTGAAAAGACATTTATGCTCGAACATATAATCGACACATCCCAATGTTCCGAGCGAACCGCCGCATTTGTTAAAATAGCTACGAACATTAGCTACTGTACGAGTAGTATTGTCGGTTGCAGTTTCGACGAGAACCGCGATTCCGTACGGCGCATATCCTTCGTATACAACTTCTTTATAATCAGTCTGGCCTTTCGATGTTGCCTTCTTAATCGCCCGTTCAATATTCTCTTTAGGCATACTGGCATTCTTGGCATTCTGCATCAATACGCGTAATCGTGAATTATTAGCGGGATCTGGTCCGCCGGACTTTATTGAGATTGCTATCTCTTTTCCAATTTTGGTAAATGTTCTGGCCATCGATCCCCATCGTTTAAGCTTTCTGGCCTTTCTATATTCGAATGCGCGTCCCATAATATGTGTAGAATATTTTTTTGTTTTAGCATGCAAATTTAAACTGAATTTCTAAAAAAACAGAAGATGATTAAAATAATCGTTCAGCCGGTTATTATGATTATTTCGCTATAAGCTGATCAATATTGTACCTGATTACATCTGCAATTGTTCGGGTTTGATATAATCCCGGGAAATTCAACAACAATTTATTGTCTCCGTTTTTTAAGATATCCTTCACAGAACCTCCAACAGGATTGTGGGCGTTATCGATAATCAAAACAGCATTTGTCCGGGCCATCTCCAAAATTTGTTTCGGTTCGGGTGGAGCCGGCCCAAATATCATTGATGGATTGATTCCCAATTCCCTGGCGAACGACTCCTGAAAAAAGTGTACTAATACAGGTTGCTTATCGAGTCCTTTTTCCTGAACATCAAGCCGTCCTTTCAAAAGCAGCTGTTTTATTTCTTTAAGATTTTTTATTGCAGTTGGCTCAGTACCCAGACGCTTTGCGATAAGCATCACCGATTCTTCGATTTCGGCAAAGTTATAGCTGGTTACAATTTTTATCATTTTTTCTTCCGGAATTTTTAGTCCCGCTTTTATTTGGTTCACCATCACTTCGTAGCCGGCATAAACGATCAGGTTCGTTTTTGATAATCTGCCAATATCTCCAGGACGCAGTTCATATTCACTCGGATGCACCATTTCATAAGGAGCGAGTACCGTTACATTGGTAGCTCCTGCTGCCTGCGCATAGGCCGCTGTCCAACTCGTTGTGGCAATAACTCCGTTTGAAGGTAGTGGTTTATTATTGCAGGATGATAAACAGCAGAATATAAGCAGAATAAATAACTGTGATCTCATTTGTTACGAAAAAAATAGATAATTATAAAAGCGAGTGAGGCAAGGGCAGCAATAGATGAACTGGCCGGAATATCGATAGCAACAGACAGGATAAATCCTCCTATGGCAAAAACTCCTCCCCATATTGCAGAACCAAAAATCATCCCTTTCAAACTTCTTGCCCGGAAAGAAGCGATAACAGGAGGTAAAAGGAGTAACGCATCAAGCAAAAGCGCCCCGATTAATTTCATCGCCAGAGCAACAGTGATTGCTACAAGAAAAACAACGGCATAATAAAGACGGCTTTCGTTGATTCCTGACGTAAAAGCGATTTCCCGATCGAAAAAGAGCGCCCTTAACTGGCGGCGGAAATGGTATTGAAAACCAGCAAGCACAACAGCAAACGATCCAATACCAATTACTTCAGTCCAGCTTAAGGTAAACAGGTTTCCCCAAAGAAGGGTTAGGGTATCTTTTGCCGGGACATTGAACTTATAGATGAAGATAAATGCCAGAGAGATTGAGATTACCATGAAAAATGTACTGATCTGTCCGGCATCAATTTTCATTGATCTGGATGTTTTCACCATAAATAAAACCAGTAAAAGGTTTACTACGATAGTTGTCCAAAAAGGATTAATCTGCAGCGCAAGCGCCATGGCTCCTCCCAGAATCGCACCATGCATTAGCATAAATCTTAAAGGTAACAGGTTAAGCCTAAAAAGATAAACTCCTGTAATCGGAAAAGTTAATCCTGCTACTGTAAGTACAATTAACCCTTTGAGAATGGGTGTGAGTGAAAGTAGTTCTAACACAGTTTACCTCCTTTCAATTCTCTGCGAGGCCAGTTTAACTGTTCGATCCATTGTAGTTCGTGCGAAACAAGCACCATTGTAGGCGCCTCATTGCGACTCAACTCGTGAAGCAATAAAAGCAAATCTTCTTTTCCACGCTGATCAAGAAAAGCGGTAGGTTCATCCATGAGAAACACTCTTGCGTTTTGGCAAAGACATCTGGCCAGTGATACCCTTTGCTTTTCACCTCCCGACAGAGTGTGATAAGGTTGGTTAAATAAATGAAAAGAACTGGTCCTTCGCATGGCCACCTCAACCTGATATTCGGCTTCATTTTTAGAAATCCGTGATTTGCCCAAACCAATTTGTACCACTTCCCCTGCTGAAATAGGAAAATTGTTCTTAATATTCTCCTGATGGACATACCCAATAATACTTCTGTTCTGTTTCCACAATTCACTTCCAACAAGGTAATCACCGATTTTGATGGCTCCTTCTGTGAGCGGCAGGAATCCCAAGACGGCACGCAAAAAGGTAGTTTTTCCGGCGCCATTTGCACCATGAATAATTAATTGCTCACCACGTCCCATATCCAGATTAAGGCGATCAATAACTAATTTTTCTTCTATCCTGACTGTGACATTCTCCATTTTAACGGATAAACCCTGAACTCTTCCAGCACGTTTGCGCAAAAAAAGATAAGCATCAGCGATGCTCATTTTATCGGTAATCAAATCTTCTGTCCGACATTGGATATGATCCACCAGGTTATCGTAAGTAAATTCTATTCCATTTGCTCTAAAAACCGGGATTGCCCGCTCGCTTAATAATTCAATATGACACCGTTTGATTCCAAGAAAAACGATCAGACACGCAGCTGCTTTACCTGCAATCTTATCTTTCAAAAACAGATCATTAACCCCAATCTCACTCTGTTTTATATAATCCTCAAGTTCGAAAAGGGGATAAAGCCAATGCTGATCGCTGGTAAATACTGTTTGGTCGTTGAGGTTGACTATTAATGAGTGTTCCAAGGTTTCGTTTTTATTTGGGCTACAAATTAACGCTTTTCATGCAACGCACAAAATATTTTTTTTAATATTGATTTTTTACATTAACTTCGTTAAAGATAGTGAGGACTTATAAAATGGTTATCAATTGTTTATTTTACAATCTGGAATTATGCGAAAATTTTTTGTACCAAATTCGAGAAACTCTTTATTCCGCGGTATTCTGACTATTTTTTTAGGAAGTATATTACTTTTTGTTCCGGGATTAACTATGCGAACAGTCATGATAATCATTGGCGCTCTGCTCTTGCTCAGCGGTTTGGTTACCATGATTCTGGCGAATAGAAAAAGGATCGGATCAATGAGTGGGTTTTGGTCGGCGCAAGGATTAATGACTGTATTGTTCGGAATCATCTTTATTGCTTCCCCTTCTGTAATGGTCAAAGTCTTTGTGGTTTTTCTGGGAATTATCTTATTGATAATGGGACTATTCCAGCTAATCGGAGCTATAGGAACCCTTTCCAGGTCGGCCTGGGCATGGATCTATTTTCTGATTGCCTTAATGACTTTAGCAAGCGGTGTATATTTATTAACCGACCCTTTCAATAGTGCTGAAGCAATTCTTAAATTTATTGGGGTAATATTGATTTTGAATGGAATTTCTGAACTTTTTATGGCTTGGAAAATCAGTCGCCAGCCTCAAACCTATAAGGGAGCTCCGGTTCATGATGTCACTTATGAAGAAGTGTAGTTTGCTTGTAATCAGAGTTTTTTATAATAGACAGCTTTATTGTCGTTAATATTATAGAAATCCTTATAAACAGCAATTTGCTTATAATCACATTTTTCGTAGAAAGCAATCGTTGGTGTATATTGCTCTTTATTTGATGTTTCGATATAAATTCCCCTTCCTGCATGAGATTTAATGTCGTCTTCAATTTTTTCAAGTAGAATACTACCAAGCCCTTTGCCTCTATAATTATTATCAACCGCCAGCCAGTATAGGTCGTAATTCTTAATTGTACAGGGTATTTCTCCATAACAGCCGTAAGCTACGGTTCTTCCCTCAATTTCAAGGAAATAAAACTGATAACCACAACCCTCGCCATTCTTTAACCGGTCTTCAATAAGTTCGACAGCGACATCAATTTCGTGAGGTTTGAAGAAACCTGTCGATTTTAAAATTTGGGTAACGCTCATGATATCGCTGGGTACCACAGTCTTTCTAAATCCTTTTGTTTTAAATTCCTGTTTCATATCGTTTTGCATCATCAATGATTCGTTTAATAATTTCAGTGTTGGTCAAACCCGCTTCGTTACATGCAGCAACAAATCCGCTGTCGGGGGCGATGCAGGGATTGGCATTTATTTCAATTACTTTTGGCACATTATCAGCACCAACTCTTACATCCACCCGGGCATAGCCCCTGAGTCCGAATATTCTCCAACATTTACCTGCAATTTCCTTCAGTTCATCAATTAAACCCATATCAACATCCTCAAACCGGAAACTTCTTGTCGTGTTTTGAAACTCCATTGAAGTCTCATCCCATTTCGCCTTATACCCAAGAATGCGTGGTCTTGTTTCGTAGTAATCGTCTGAAAAACACATTTCAGCCAGAGGCAATACCTGACACTCTGCTTTTCCACCTATGATCGAAATGTTGAACTCCCGACCATGAATATACTCTTCCGCAAAATACCCTTCATGAATCTCCCTGATCTCATCGCCTCGTACAATCATCGCATCATCAATCCCGACTGATCCGTCTTCGGAAATTGGTTTGATAATGTAATATCTTTCAGACTCAACATCTGCTAAATACTTCGCCCATGAAGGGGTAATAATTTTATTAAAACTAAGAATAGTTTTGCAAACAATCTTATCTGTCGTCAAAAAAATTGTTTCGGCATCTGATCCGGTGAACTTTATCTTGAATAGTTCGAGTATTGCAGGGGCAACAAAACTGAATCGTCCCGATTCGTAGATTGTTTCAACCAGATTAAATACAATAGAAACACTACTATCTTTGATCAGACCTGATAAGATGTTGGTATTCAAATCAAAGATAACTCTTCGAGAACTATAACCCAATTGAGTAAGCGCAGATTCAATCAGTTCCGCCTGATTTAGAACATCCAATTCATCGTCTTTCGAAGCGTTGTTGACGGGATTATGTAGTATAATTGCCTGTTTCATCATTCGTTCTTTATGCCGGAGCGTTTCAAAGCTGAATTCATGATCTCCGAAATAAGTTGGTTGTAGGAAATTCCGCTTAAACGGGCCAAAATCGGAAGATCTGAATAAGTGGGATTAAGACCGGCCAGAGGATTTACTTCAATAAAATTTGGGTTTCCGCTTGCGTCTAACCTGAAATCAATACGACCCGCATCTTTCCCTTTAATTCTTTTCCAAATATCAACAGCAATTTCAGCGCATTTCAAGGCAACAGTGTCATCTGCAATTTTATAACTGGCGTATTTTTCCCAATCTTTCTTTACTGAACATGAATAAAAGGGATGAGGAGCATGTTCATTCAATAAAATTTCCATTGTCCCTATAGCTTTTGTATCTTCACTACTTCCTGTAATTCCAACTGTAAACTCTCTGCCAGACAGAAATGATTCGACCAAAACAGGTTGGTGATAGGTTGTCAACAGGTAGTTTACCGATTTCCCGAGTTGCATTTGATTGTTTACAAGCGAAAAACCATCAATCCCCTTACTCGTCCCTTCAGCTATCGGTTTGACAAAGAGAGGAAATGGGATATCAATATTTTGCAAATCAGTCAATTGAGAAATTACATTAAATTCAGCAGTTGGTATCCCCGCTTGTTTTAAAAATAACTTAATCAGACCTTTATCGAGAGTAAGGTTCAGAACATCAGGTTCACTGAAGACATATGGAATTCTATAAGCATCAAGGAGGCATGGCACTTGTGCTTCACGTGCAATTCCGTATACCCCTTCACAAATATTGAAAACCAGGTCACAGCGATTACCTGAGTTTAAAAAGTCAACAAGACTGAAAATATTTCCAATTCGGGTTACTTCAAAACCTAATGAAGTAATCGCATGGTCAAGTGCATCAATCGTTTCCGGAGCATCAAACTCTGCCACCTCATCGTTCGTGTATCCCAGATGCAAATAATCCACCTTTAGGTCGAAAGTTAAACCAACTTTAATCATTTTACCTATTAAAATTAACCTTTTTCGGGATAAATGTACTCTTTTCCCAGGTAGTTAACAAGTGTAATGCCATCTTTATCAACACTTTTTATAGATTCAGGCAAAAGTGGTATTTTCCCTCCGCCACCAGGTGCATCGATTACAAAATGGGGAACGGCATATCCGGAAGTGAACCCATGAAGTCCTTTAATAATTTCGATTCCTTTTTTTACTTCAGTGCGAAAATGTGCGGAACCGGGAATCGGATCGCATTGATATATGTAATAAGGACGCACACGGACTTTTAGAAGTTCATGATTAAGTCTCATAAAGGTTTCGACCTGATCATTCACTCCTTTTAGAAGTACGCACTGACTTCCAAGCGGTATTCCCCCGTCAGCCAGGCGGTTACAAGCCTCTTTCGTTTCGATGCTTAGTTCGTCGGGATGCGAGAAATGAAGACTCATCATCACGGGGTGATATTTCTTTATTATTTTGATCAGACTTTTCGTAATTCTCATCGGTAAAACTACCGGTATTTTTGTCCCGATCCTGATAATTTCTACATGAGGAATGGCTCTAAGCCGCGATAAAAGATACTCAAGCCGGGCGTCAGATAATGTCAAGGGGTCACCACCCGAAATAAGGACATCTCTGATTTGTTCATTGGCAGCAATGTATTCAATTGCTCTATCCCAACTCTTCGTTGAAACGTGACTTTTATTCTTCTTTGCAACCATGTGACTACGCGTGCAATAACGGCAGTATGCTGCACAAAAACCTGTCACAGTAAATAATACGCGATCAGGATACCGGTGAACGATATGAGGTACCGGAGTGTCATTTGCCTCGTCGAGCGGATCATTCTTCTCCCCATTACCTATTGTCAACTCCTCTTTTGCGGGAATCATGGTTCTGAAAAGCGGATGATCCGGTGCAAAACGACTTAAAAGAGATGCAAAATAGGGAGTTATTCGAAATGGTAAATGGTTTTCGGGTAGTGAACTAATCACGTTTTCATACGACTCACCAAATATCTCCTTTAGTCTTTCAGCCGTGTGAATACTGTTTTTTATTTGCCAGTTCCAACTGTTCCAATCTCTGACCGAGGTTTTAGGGTAGTTTTTCCTGATAAAAAAATGAACTGATTCATCACAGGGAAAGTTGGCTGTTGGGTGCAAGCTTCTGTTAAAAATGGAAAAAATTCCTCCGGGACCGATGGGAACCGGGGATTCTGACGCTGAAATTTCTTCCGAAACTATAGGCGATGTCACTGTCATTCCTGTTTTCATGGACAATTGATGCACTTCTCTGTTTTAAAATTAAGAAAAATAGGTTGCATTTCTCAGTATATCAATCTTTTATACATAAAATGCCAACAGTAAAACATTGCAAATGTATATCAAATTTAGTTAGATTTTCAGTTTTTTTATCAAACTGAAAAATGATTAAAAATAATTTCATTTCTTATTCAAATTATGATAGATTAAAAATATTGTTCAGGTTTTAAAATATTTATTTATTTAATTGATACATAATACTATACGAACAATTTTTAACTTTTTGGTTTTATGTCGGGTGTTGATATTGCGGTTAATAAATTTTTTGGAAGTTGAGCGTTTTTTGCAATTCCGGTTGGTGAACCTGATTTGTATTGGATTATCGGGTTTATAACGAAATATAGCGGAGAAAAATTAAACCGATTTCGGCTGGCGACCGGCTCATGTTCAAATAGGATTACAGTCTTAACCAAGGGAAAGAGTGAGAGGAAAGAAATGGGACAGTAATCAGTCATTTTAGCACTGATCGTATTAAGTTACACTTTATTCATAATTACTCATTTTATCCCTTAGACTACATTCAGGGCTAGCTTTTAACATTTAAGTACTGAGCAAAGTCGAAGCATAACCTCTGTTTACCTCTGTCATTTGTCAGAAAACATTGATGTTTAATTTAAATTAATTGTATTTTAGCGGACGAAATTCGTAAGATAAAATCAAGATATGGAAACAATAGACTGGAAAAATCTGGGATTTGGGTATAGCAAAACGGATTTTAACGTTAGATGCTGGTATCGCAATGGCAAATGGGGAGAATTGGAAGTATCTGATTCTGAAAATATTACATTACACATTGCAGCTACAACTTTTCATTACGGACAAGAAGCTTTTGAAGGTTTGAAAGCTTTCAGAGGCAAGGACGGAAAGATCCGCGTTTTTAGGATGGAAGAGAATGCAAAGCGCATGCAGCGTTCGTCGCAGGGGATTATGATGGCGGAAGTCTCAACAGCTTTATTCACCGATGCTGTCCGGAAAGTGGTGAAATTGAACGAATCGTTTGTTCCTCCATTTGAATCGGGAGCCTCTTTATATATTCGCCCGTTACTAATTGGTACAGGACCTCAAATAGGCGTAAAGGCAGCAGACGAATATCTGTTTATGGTGATGGTAATGCCAGTTGGACCCTATTTTAAAGAAGGTTTTAAACCAACTGATTTAGTAATTTACCGTGAATACGATCGTGCAGCACCACTTGGAACAGGGAAAATCAAGGTGGGTGGCAATTATGCTGCGAGCCTTGTTGCCGGTGATCGTGCGCACCATGAAGGATTTTCTTCGGTGTTGTACCTTGATGCAAAGGATAAGAAATATATTGACGAGTGTGGCCCTGCAAATTTTTTCGGAATAAAAGGTAATTCTTATATTACACCAAAATCTGATTCCATATTGCCTTCAATCACCAATATGAGTTTACGACAACTGGCGAAAGATATGGGTATGATTGTAGAGGAACGTCAGATTGACGTTGAAGAACTGGCTGAATTTGATGAGGTTGGGGCTTGTGGTACAGCTGCTGTCATCTCACCCATCAAAAGAGTATATGATGCAGACAGAGATATTGAGTATCTCTATGGGACCGAACCTGGAAAGGTGAGTGTTAAGCTTTATGAAAAGCTTAGGGGGATTCAATATGGCATTGAATCAGACCCTTATCATTGGACTGAGATAATTGAATAATTTATAAATCTAAAGGACAAACGAAAAGCCACCCGGTGAGGTGGCTTTTCGTTTGTCCTTTAGGTAACTTATTTAGAACAACTTCCTGCTTTTATTTGCGCCCAGGTTGGATTATAATTATTAAAACCAATGTACGCAGTTCCACTAAATACATCAGGTTTCAGAGCGCAAAAACTTGAAAGTTTTGGATTGTAGTAGATATCGATATTACCCGAAATTGTCTTAAGAGGTGCTAGTCCGTCAAGCGAGGTTAGGTTTTCGCTATTTAAAATCTGCATCGTTCCCATTACAAGTTTCAATGCATCAATTCCATTCAGGTTTATCATCTTCTGATTATCATCCAAAATAAAATCTCCGTTGATACGCTCGAGATTGGTTAATCCGGTCAATGAACTCAATCCATTACATTCAACTATCCGAAGATCTTTTTTAATTCCTTTCAATAAAGTTGCCCCTGCAAAGGAGGTAAATGCAGATAGTTTATTCAGTTCGATAGTTCCTCCTATGGTATCCACTTTTGCAAGTCCTTGCAGACTAAGTATTTTAGCACAGTTTACTAATCTTAAATCCTTTTTAATATATGGCAGACTGTTAAGTCCATCCAGATTGGTCAAATTACCGCATCCCGAAATTAAAACAGAAGTAATCGTATCATTCAAAGTGTTTAAAGCAGTTAAGCTTGAAAGCGAAGATAAACCGGAAAGATTTAAGTTTCCATCAATACTTTTCAGTTTATTCAACCCTACGAGGCTCGACTGAAGTGCATTATTATAAAGCACAACATTCACTTTTATCGTTTCAATATTCGATAAACCATTAAGAGAAGTAATCACAGGATTTTCACCGATCGAAATGCAGCTTGTTACAGAAGTCAAACTACTTAATCCCGACAATGATTGAAGTGTGGTATTGTTTGTTACAGTAAGATTTGTGAGGGTCTGCACTAATCCTATTCCGTTAAGATTCAGAATTTTAGGATTATTTTCGATGATCAGGTTACCCGATAAAGTATCGAGTTTTGGTAAACCTGCGAGAGAAGTAAGTCCTGGACATGCAGAAATTTGAAGATCTCCGGTAATTTTTGTCACTTTCGACAAGAATGTGAGATCCGTATTCCGGATTTTGTAGAGTCTGACAGAACCCGTTATCGAATTAAGGTTAATCAGATACTTGTTAAAGTCGATATCATCAGCAGTATACAATTCGAGAGATCCTGTAATTCTGGTGTAGTTATTTTTCAGGAAATAGGCCAGCATGGTATCAGCTTTCGAATAAACAGTAACTGATCCGACAAACTCTCCTACACCAGGAGCAGTAACAGTGGTATCAGTTCCTGAATCAGATTTCTTACACGAGTTGCAAAACATCGCAGAAAGGATCATGGACACAATAAAAAACAGTCTTATCTTTCTCATCAATAATTTGTTATTTTCGATTTTACCAATCCTCTATTGTGAATTAAATTCTTATTAAGGTACAATTGAATCGATATTTTCAGAACACAAAGGAAATAATTTTATACCATTATAAGACGATAAAACTATAAAAACAGTTGTGTCAGGGATATTTTCATAATTATTTTGACAGTTCCAGCATCCGAAGTATCGGGATTTTCGCCTTTTCAATGATGGCCGGATCAAGAATAATCTCTGGTCTTTCATATTTCAGCGCAAGGTATAATTTTTGCATCGTATTCAATTTCATATAACTACAGTCATTACAACCACAAGTTGAGTCGATAGACGGAGCAGGGATAAATATTTTGTTGGGACACGCTTTCTGCATCTGGTGAAGAATTCCGCTTTCAGTTGCCACGATAAATTCGTTTGCCTTGCTTTTTGATACATAGTTCAGCAAAGCAGTTGTCGAACCAATAAAATCGGCAACCAAAAGTACCGGTTGTTCACATTCAGGGTGGGCAATAAATTCTGCATGAGGTTGTTGATCCATTATCGTCACAATTTTCTCAAGTGAATACTTTTCATGAACCATACAAGCGCCATCCCAAAGTACCATCCCCCGACCCGTTATCGAATTAATGTAATTTCCTAAATTCTTGTCTGGTGCGAATATTAAAGGTTGTTCCTTTGGAAAAGATTCCACAATCTTCATTGCATTGGATGAAGTAACAATAACATCCGAAAGTGCCTTGATCTCAGCAGAACAATTAATATATGAAATTACCTTATGATCAGGATGTTTAATTTTAAAAGCTTCAAATTTACCGGCAGGGGCAGATTCGGCCAATGAACATCCGGCATTAAGATCGGGAACAATCACTTTTTTCGTAGGATTAAGGATTTTCGCAGTTTCACCCATAAAGTGAACACCCACGAAAAGAATGATATCAGCATCAGTTTTTTGAGCCTGCTGTGCAAGTGCAAGAGAATCACCCAGAAAATCAGAAATATCCTGAAGCTCAGCTGTAATATAGTAATGTCCAAGAATCACGGCGTTTTTTGCCTGCTTTAATATGCCGATCTCCTTGCGAAGATCAACACTTTTTGCAACTGGTTCCTTGACGAAGCCGTGCTTTATTATTAATTGATCGTATTTGTCTTTTAACATCGAATATATTGTTGTAGCATCGCCGCAAAAATACAAATTCAATCCAAATCATCTACAGTTAGTACAATGTTTTGATAACTCACACATTTGCAGTTACATATGTCAATATATCTATAACCATCAGAAATACAGAAAGTTATTAGTCTTTGGCACTGGTCTGTTAATTAGTTGAAAAGATTGTTAATAAATAGGGCTGATTAGTTAATAAATAGATATCGTTGGCTGATTCCGATCAAGTGTTGATTGATTTTCAATGTTTATTTTTGGCTGTGAAATTTAATGTTTTTGTAACACCTAAACTTGAATTAAGAAATGGGCATATTTTATTTTTGCGAAACATTAAAGCAATTTAAAAATTGTTAATAATTTACAACTGTTTAATCCAATATTTAAAATTTGACGATCAACTTAAAATGATTCATTCATGAAAAACAATTTGAACAAGCTCTTACTGACTGTTGTGCTATTTGCAGGAATGGTCTTAACCACACTGGGGCAGGTCACGACCTCCGGTATGAGTGGTAGAATCACTGGTGGCACTGAGTCCCTTCCGGGTGCAGCTATTGTTGCCGTGCATGTCCCGTCCGGGACACAATATGGGACTACTACCAATGCCGATGGTCGTTTTTCTCTCCAGGGAATGCGTACCGGTGGACCATATAAGGTGGAAATCTCCTATATTGGTTATGCAAAAACTACTTTGACAGAAATCAATCTTTCGTTAGGAGAGACATTCGTATTAAATACTAATTTGAAAGAAAGTACAAAAGAAGTAGAAGAAGTAACTGTTGTTGGAGTAAAAACATCTGCATTCAGTTCAGCTAAGATGGGTGCTGCAACAAACATCACTTCAAAAACAATGGAGATGATCCCATCATTTAACCGCAGTATGGGAGACTATACAAAACTGTCAACATTTGCAACCGGTGGCGGTTCTTTCGTTGGTCGTGAAGCATATAACACAAATGTCACTGTGGACGGTGCGAATTTCAACAACAACTTTGGTCTTTCTTCGAGCAATATGCCGGGTGTTTCTGGAGAGCCAATCTCTATGGATGCCATTGAAGAGATTCAGGTAGCAGTTGCCCCATTTGATGTAACTCAATCCAATTTTACTGGTGCCGGAGTAAACGCTGTTACTAAGAGTGGTACCAACACCATTAAAGGATCTGCATACACTTTCTACCGCGATCAAAGCATGAACGGTAAGAAGATCAGGGACACTAAATTAACTGTTACTAATTCGTCCAAGAAAGTTGTTGGATTCAATGTTGGTGGTCCAATCATCAAGAACAAATTGTTCTTCTTTATGAGTGGTGAAACGGAAAATTCAATGACTCCAGGCAACATTTTGCTGGCAAATGACACTGGTCGTGATCTCACCGATCCCAATGTTAACGCAGTGGTAAAAGCCTCTGATCTTCAGGCATTCTCGTCCCTTTTAAAATCCAAATATGGATATGAAACTGGCCCTTACGAAAATTGGGGCGGAGATGTCGAAAAAAATAAAAAATTACTGGGTAAATTGGACTGGAACATCAACAGAAATCACAAATTAACTGTCCGTTATAACTATTCAGAGAGTTCTACCGTTTCCCGTCCAAGCAACAGTGGGGATGCAAGTCCATCCATTATTTCAAGTACGGGGTATGGACGTCATTCCCGTTTAGGTGGTATGTCTTTTCAAAACTCCCAATACTACAATACGAGTACCCTTCAGTCGGTGACAGGTGAGTTAAACAGCCATTTCAATCAGCTGCACAACAAGTTGCTGGTGGCCTATACCAAATATCATCAGCCCAGATCAAGTGACAGTCAGGTATTCCCATTCATCGACATTATGTCTGGCGATATTACCAAAGGCAGTGTCTATATGTCAGCCGGTTATGAGTTATTCTCGTATATGAACAATGTTGATAACAATACGCTGATCCTCACAGATAATGCGACCTATATACGAAACAATCATACTTTTACATTGGGCGTTTCGTATGAACACCAATATTTTGCTAATAGCTATCTTCGTCAGGGAAGCGGATATTACCGTTTCAAAGACCTTGCCTCTTTTACCAATTACGCCAATGGTGTTGGTAAAGGCCTGGCTTACAGCGACACTTACGACCCGATCAGTTTCGCTTACACTTATCCTATTAACGGACACACCAATCCCGTTGGTGAACTTTCCTTCGGTCAGTTCTCTTCTTATGTTCAGGACGAATGGAATGTCAATGATAAGCTTAAAATAACTGCCGGTATGCGTATTGACCTCCCAATGTATTTGGATGGAGCAGTTGATAACCCCGGTTTAAAAGGACAAAAATTCAGAGATGGAGAAGAAGTTGACTTGTCAACCTGGCCAAAATCAAGAATTCTTTGGTCTCCCCGTTTAGGTTTCACCTGGGATGTAAAAGGTGACAAATCGCTCAAAGTTCGTGGTGGTACAGGTATCTTTACCGGTCGTATTCCATTCGTATGGTTTACAAATCAACCTACAAACAGCGGAATGTTACAATACCAGTTGGTTATCAACCAGAGTGGCGGAACTGCCAGCAAAGCTCAGCTCGCACGCATTCCTTTTGAACCAGATGCTAAAAATCTGTTGACCAATAGTGCGATTTCTGATATTTTTCCACTGTCGAACGTAATCGGAGGAAAAGTTGCTGCAATCGCTAAAGACTTCAAACTTCCGCAAGTTTGGAGAACCAGTTTGGGTTTTGACCTCAAACTACCTCTAAACATGATGTTAACCATGGAAGGAATCTATACCAAAGACCTTCACGCAATTTTCTTCGATAACATCAATCTCGCCCCTGCAGCCTCTACTTATCTTGAAGGTGGTTTAGCACGACCATATTGGTCAAACAATACCAATGCCACCAAGTACATCAACACAACTTTTCAGAATGTTGTCATCATGCGCAATA
Source organism: Bacteroidia bacterium (assembly GCA_026391655.1). GTDB lineage: Bacteria > Bacteroidota > Bacteroidia > Bacteroidales > Prolixibacteraceae > JAAFHB01. The sequence goes on from JAPLDR010000092.1 coordinate 20,632, forward strand.
CCTCCAAGGGTCATGGATATACTGTTTCTGCCCAGCTGGATCTTCCTCGTATTCATGGCTTTAGTGGCATGATAGGATATTCCCGCAGTATGGGTAAAGAGGTGACTGGTAAAAACGGATCTGACCCCTTCTCTGCATGGCAGTATCGCCAAATCCTGAATTCTCTGAATGATCCGGAAATGGGAAATACCTTAAATAATACACCATCCCGCGTCATCGGTTCTTTGAACTATTCTGTAGAGTATGGCAAATATTTCGGAACAACTGTATCTGTCTTCTACTCTGGCTACAAAGGAAATGCCTATACCTTTATGTACTACGGTGATGCGAATAAGGATGGTACTTCTACCCATGAACAGATGTTCATCCCATCTAAGCAAATGGATTTATTGTGGAGCACTCCAGCAGATCGCGATGCATACTTCGCATTTGCAGCTCAAGATCCTTATTTGTCGAAACATGCTGGTGAATATGCTGCACGCAATGGTGCTTATGCTCCATGGAACGCTCGTATTGACGTAAGAATATTACAGGATTTCAAAATGAAATTCGGCAATAATCAAAACAAGATTCAATTGAGTGTTGACGTCATTAACTTTGCCAATCTAATTGACTCAAGCTGGGGTCTGAACCAGAATGTTGTAACCAATTCACCATTGTCGGTAGTAGGTAAAGATGCCGCTACAGGTAAATTAATAGTATCGATGCAAAAAATCAACAACCTATTCGTTACGAAATCTTTCCAGGATCCCACAAGTGTTGCAGGAACCTACGGAATCCAGATTGGTATTCGTTATATTTTTAATTAATCGGTATTTTTCACAATTCATATGAGGGTGTCCAACAGGGCACCCTCTTTTTTTAGATATATTCCCTAACTTTGCAACTCAAAATCTTAAAACAGCATGGCACAGAAACCCTCAATACCCAAAGGAACCCGCGACTTCTCACCAACAGAAATGGCGAAAAGAAATTATATTTTCGATACCATCAAAAGTGTATTTAAACTATATGGTTTTCAACAAATTGAGACTCCAGCTATGGAGAACCTTACGACTTTGTTGGGAAAATACGGTGAAGAGGGCGATAAGCTCCTGTTCAAAATATTAAATTCCGGCGACTTTTTATCAGCTGTGAATCCGGCTGAATTAATACAACCGAATAGTTCAAAGCTCACCACAAAGATTTCAGAAAAAGGGTTACGATATGATCTTACTGTACCGTTTGCCAGATATGTCGTTCAATATCAAAATGATATAACCTTTCCATTCCGTCGGTATCAAATTCAGCCTGTCTGGCGCGCCGACCGACCTCAAAAGGGTCGCTACCGCGAATTTTACCAGTGCGATGTCGATATCATCGGCTCCAATTCATTGCTGAATGAGGTGGAATTGGTTCAGATAGTGGACAGAATTTATCGGAATCTGGGAATCAGCGTGGTTTTAAAAATCAATAACCGGAAAATCCTTGCTGGCATTGCAGAGATGATTGGCGAAGCAGACCGAATTGTTGACATTACGGTTGCGATTGATAAACTGGATAAAATAGGACTTAAAAAGGTTAATGAGGAGCTATTGCAAAAAGGTGTAGCAGAGGAGGCTATCGTAAAACTTCAGCCAATTCTACAATTGAACGGCAATAGCGAAGAAAAATTAAATCAGATTGAAATGGTCATTGGCAAGTCAGAGGTTGGAATGAAAGGAATCGCCGAGATGCGTACAATTTTTGGCTATCTCGCAACAATGGCTCTCGAGTCCGAAATAGAACTCGATTTAACCCTTGCCCGTGGTTTAAATTATTATACGGGGGCTATTTTCGAAGTGAAATCGAAAGATGTTCAGATTGGATCAATTACGGGTGGCGGACGTTATGACGATCTAACGGGGATATTCGGCCTTCCCGGGGTATCGGGTGTGGGCATTTCTTTTGGTGCCGACAGAATTTATGATGTGATGTCGCAACTCAATCTTTTTCCGACAGATGCAATTGCATCAACTCAGGTGATGTTTGCCAATTTTGGAGAAAAAGAAGAGCGTTACTGCCTTCCTCTTTTGTCGCAATTGAGAGCGGCAGGTATAAGCAGCGAAATCTATCCTGATGCCGATAAAATGAAAAAACAGATGAATTATGCCAATCGAAAAGGGGTAAAATATGTGGCTCTGGCTGGTGAAGCTGAAATAATAATGGGTAAAATTAATTTAAAGAATATGGAAACAGGTGATCAACAACTGATTATTATTGCGGATCTGGTCAAAATCCTGAGAGCTTGACTTCTTATGCGGGGTAATCTCAAATTTAAGCTTTTGGTGACTTGCGACTGGCACTTCACAAGCAGAAAGATGTCCTTGAAAAAAAAGTATCACGTTTTTTTGTGCAGTAAGCATTTTGAAGTTCAATAAGAACCTTAATTCCCCGGGAAAAGGCTACAATTCCAACTGAAATCTTGCCAGTTGCAAGACGCCAGATGCCAGCACACAACTCTTAAAGAAAGCAGCATTTACGATTTATCCATAAGTTTAGTTATAGATAGAAAAAGAGGCTGTCGATAAACCAATGATTTATGACAACCTCTTCACTAAAACTAAAACTACATTTACTAACCTAATCGAAACTATTTATCTATTTACCTTCTTTTTCTTTGTCATTTCTCTCTCTTTTATCATCTTGCCCCTTGCGAAATTCGTGCATTAACGTAGCTCTGAATTTCCCTTCTGCCCGATAAAGTTTTACTACCTTTTCGGCAGGAAGAATATTTAACAATTTCAAGTTGTACTCTTCAATTAACTTCCCCTCTTTGGCATGTGCCGCGGCGATCTCTATAGCAAGCTTGCGGTAATCAGCGTCCTTCATTCCCGCTTTTGGAGTTTCACTCTGCTCTTCGAGTTCCTTCTTTTTATCCATAAGCATAAACCGTTGTTTTTCAAGCTCATTGTAAACCGGCCAGAATTTTTCGGCTTCCTGCGATGTTAAACCGATTTGCTCGGTCATAAACGCTATTTTTTTAGTTTTGATCAACTCAAGTGTTTGAGGATCAAATTGTCGCTGTGCCATTCCCGTTATGGAAATCAATAACATAGCGATGATTAATATCCTGGTTTTCATATTATTATTTTAATTGTTTGCAATAATGTCGTATTCACTGTAATTGGCTGCAATATAATCAGCAAGATTGTCAGTGGATAGTGTGTCAGATTCTAATTCTTTCACATCAGAAACTGCAGATAAAAACTGTCCTTCCGAAAAATACGAGATCAATGTTGCAGGTATTAAACTGGCAGAATCAATAGAGTCAGTATTCAATTGTCTTTGAGCGATATAGCCCTTGCCGGAAGGAAAGAATTTTTTTATAGGCACAGAAACCAGTAACATCACAAGCACAAAACTTGCGGCCATCATCAAGATCGGTTTAAGGTAAATGAACAATGATCTTTTTTTATTGGGTTGTTCTTCTTCCTCAATCCTGACTTTAAGCCGGTCAGCAAAAGTTTCGAAGTAGCTCTCAGGAACCCGGAAAGGTTGACCTTTTTTGAGATTCCCGAACCAATTTTCAATATTTTCGTCTGTTTTTTTCATTTTATCGATTGTTTGACATTCTTGATCGCAAATGGTTTAATGACTATTTACGCTCTTCTTTAAGAAATTCTTCTATTTTCTTTACTGCAAAGTGAAATGAGGCTTTTAATGCTCCGACCGAAGTCTGTAGTATCTCTGACATTTCTTCGTATTTTATTTCATCAAAATACTTCATATTAAATACAATACGCTGCTTTTCAGGTAATTGTATGATTGCCAATTGAAGTTTCTTCTGAATTTCATCACCATCAAAATAAACATCTGATTCAAGTGAATCGGTGAGATAATCGCTGATCTCATTCATTGAAACTATCGAATGCCGCCGCTGCTTTTGCAAATGGCTTAACGATTCGTTGGTCGCAATTCTGAAAAGCCAGGTAAAAAGTGATGAATCTTCTCTGAAACCATCGACATTCTTCCAGACTTTAATATATACATTTTGCAGAATATCATCAGTATCATCATGATTCATAACGATTTTTCGGATATGCCAGTAAAGCCTTTCCTGGTAAGTTTTTACCAGAACCTGAAAAGCCTTCTCTTTGTTCCCGTCGGATTTAAGATTGGCAATAAGCTCCTTCTCGTTCAAATCCATTATCGATGCCCGCAATTGTATGATATTCTGTTTCTCAGACTCCATTTTGAGCAAAAGGTTTAATATTTTAAAAGAGAACACCGATTCTCAACCCTGATGTTATTGCAAATGCGGAACCTGAACTTCCTCCCAAAAATGCAAAATGAAATGGATTATCGCTATTCGCATTGCCAAATCCGTAACCGACACCCGTAAACCAATCGATTAAAAACCGGTTTTGTATTACCCATTGTTTACCAAAGTTCAGCATAATTGCAAACATGGTATTTGTTTCGGTAGAACTACCACCCGAAATCAAATTACCGTAATAATCATACTTCAGATCTGATTTGGCACTATAAGCCGAGAATGAAACCTCAGGTCTGATATAAGAGCCTTTTAAAATATGTGAATATTGCATTCCTTTCAGGTAAAAATCAGGACTTTTGATGAATTTATAGCCAAATTTCAGATATACTCCCTCAGGTGAATTTCCGTTAAAATTACTACCAAGGCCTATGATCCCCAATGTGGCTTCAATACTGCTTCCTGGTCGTAAACTGTGTTCGAACGAAAAACTTGTTGCACCGAACAACGGAGATAAAAATCCCACCTTCAGCGCGTTTTTATGCTGATCTTTGTATTGTGCCGGATCAAACATCGAATCCATTAATTTGAGCTCTTTACCATCGCTGAAAATAATCCGGCTCACCTTGTTTTTGTCAATACCGAAAATCAAATCACCCCGAAAATCTTTCTGCGTGTATTTGACTTCGTCATCACCGATCTCTTTCACCTGACAGTTAATCGTGTCTTTTGTCGTTTTAATGATCCGATCCTGTGAAGAACCGTAAAATGATATGATGGTAATAAACAGAATTAAAGAGTAAATCTTTTTCATCTTAAATTAATTTAGTTAATGAAATGAGTGTTAAAACGATCGGATTGCCAACTCCCGATGCAATAGTCATTTTTGAAGTTACATCCATTAGATGTGGTATTCTATTGAATAGTTGCATCCTATATTCTGTTGATTATAAGACGCTAATACCATAGCGCAAACTTAAGTTATTATTCCCGGCAAAAGTAGTAACTTTGTGTCACTAAAAAAAACAGTATTTATAATGGCTTTACAGTGTGGAATAGTCGGACTTCCCAATGTTGGAAAATCGACACTTTTTAATTGCTTGTCGAATGCAAAGGCTCAGGCTGCGAACTTCCCTTTTTGTACGATCGAACCCAATTTGGGGGTAATTACCGTTCCGGATAAAAGATTGATTAAACTGGCTGAAATTGATAAGCCCAAACGGGTCGTTCCTACAACTGTTGAAATCGTTGATATTGCGGGATTAGTAAAAGGGGCAAGCAAAGGTGAAGGACTTGGAAACCAGTTCCTGGCAAATATTCGCGAAGTTGATGCTATTATTCATGTGATACGCTGCTTTGAAAACGATAACATTATTCATATCGATGGCTCGATCAATCCTGTTCGGGATAAGGAGGTAGTAGATATAGAATTACAGTTAAAAGATCTTGAAACCGTTGAGAGCCGGATTTCAAAATTACAGAAGCAGGCAAAAGTTGGCAACGACAAAATCGCTCAAAGAACAGTCACTATTGCCGAAAGATTGAAATCGGTGTTGCTGACCGGGAAAAGTGCACGTACGCTTGTTCTGCATGAGGATGAGGAGGCGCTTATTCATGATTTTTTTCTTTTAACAAAAAAACCGGTACTGTATGTTTGTAATGTCGACGAAGCTTCTGCGGCGAAAGGGAATAAATTTTCCCAACAACTAAAGGATGCAGTAGCTAATGAAAAAGCTGAGATTCTGATTATTGCTGCTGCAACCGAAGCTGATATTGCAGAATTAGAGACTTATGAAGAAAAACAACTTTTTCTCGAAGATCTTGGACTTGATGAACCGGGAGTCAATAAGTTGATTCACTCGGCTTATAAATTGCTCAATCTCCAAACCTACTTTACTACAGGAGCCGATGAGAGCCGCGCCTGGACTTTTGTTAAAGGAATTAAAGCGCCCAAAGCTGCCGGAATTATTCATAGCGACTTTGAGAAAGGGTTTATTCGTGCCGAAGTAATAAAATACGACGACTATGTGAAACTTGGATCAGAATCAGCCTGCCGCGAAGTGGGCAAGGTCTATATCGAAGGAAAAGACTATGTTGTTCAGGATAGTGATATTATGCACTTTAGGTTTAATGTGTAAATGATAAATTGTATGGGTGCATACATGCGGCTGGCTACTTGCATCTGGCTCGATCGGGATCTGAGCTTGAGTCTAAAATCCACATTCATGCAGATTGCTTCATATTTCCAGCGGCCTGCAGCCAATCGCCATCCGCTATTTTTTATCGATTCAACAACTTTTGATTTATTTCTTTCCCTTTTTGTCGAGGATTGTCTCGATTTCATCCATCACCTTATTCATTGCCTGAATTGTTTTTTCAAAAGGAACCGAAGTTGTCATATCAACACCAGCATTCTTTAAAAGATTGATTGGATAATCGGAACCACCGGAAGAGAGAAATTTTAAATATTTTTCGACTGCGCCGGGTTCATTGTTCATCACTTTTTCGGCCAGAGACATTGATGCAGTGAAGGAAGTACTGTATTGATATACATAGAAATTCATATAAAAATGTGGGATATTTGCCCATTCTATTTTAATATAATCATCAATCACACAGATTTTTTGATCGTGTCCGTAATACTTTTTCAGAATATCGCCATAAAGTTCTGAAAGATAGTCACCTGTAAGCGGTTTTCCCTTTTCAACCTCTTCATGTATTTTTTTCTCAAACTCTGCAAACTGCGTTTGCCTGAAAAGTGTTCCTTTGAAACCATCGAGCCAATTCATCAATAATGAAAGTTTGATATCGTCATCCTTCACATTCTTAATCATATAGTTGAAAAGCAAAACCTCGTTGAATGTGGAGGCAACCTCGGCTACAAAAGTGGTATAATGCGAAAGTGGGTAAGGCTGTGTTTTGTTTGAAAAATAACTATGCATTGTATGACCCAACTCATGTGCCATCGTGCTAACGTCAGAATAAGATTCATTAAAATTCATTAAGATATACGGATGGACATCGAATGCGCCGCCATTTGAATAAGCTCCGGAGCGCTTTCCTGTATTGGGATAAACATCAATCCACCGTTCATTGATGGCTTTGGCGACAGTTTTAACGTACTCACTTCCGAGTGGTGCAAGCGCAGCCAAAACGATTTTTTGTGCTTCGTTATAATTGTACTTTAATTCAACATTTTTCACAACGGGGGCGTACAAATCGAGGTACTTCAATGTATCAACGCCCAACATCCTTTTTTTTATGGCCAGGTAGCGGTGAAAAGCCGGAAGATTTTTATTGACATTGTCTATCAGACTTTGATAAATCGCTAAGGGAATATATTTTGGTGATAGTGATGCTTCGATCGCTGAACCATATTTGCGCGATTGTGCATGGTAAATATGCTCTTTCACATTCCCATAAAGCATTTGGCCATAGGTTGCTTTGTAATTGGCAAAATTCTTCCAGAAAGCTTCAAATGCAATCTGACGATCAACGCGATTTGGCGAAGTTCTTAACTTATTAAATGCTGACGCAGTGAGTTTTATCTTTGTATTGTCACTCAAAGTGATCTCAGGCGAAGGCATCTCAGCATCTTTAAATGTTCCGTAAATATCATTGGCAACACCGGCGATCATTGACGAACGCGCCAGAATCCGTTCTTCAGGTTCAGATAAGGTGTGTTCTTTCTTCATAAACAAATCGTACAAGTCTTTTTTATAGACGGCCAGACCTTTTTGCTCTTTAATAAAACCTTCGATTACTTTCCAATCTACCGTTAACAGTTCAGGTTCGATAAACGCGGTCCTTGTTCTATAATCTGTAAAAATCTGTTGGAGACTTTGTTGCATCGACATAAACTTCATATCGCGCGTGTCCTGATCACTATTCATACTTGTATACATATAGAGTCGAGCCGCTTCTTTATCCAATTTCGTGGAGAATTCGAGACAAGCGAGCAGGTTGGCTGACGATTTGGTTAATTTGCCTTTGAACTGATCGATTTTGGGCATTTCGGCCACAATTTTGTCCCTGGCATCTTCCCATGTTTTATCACTTGAATATAAATGAGATAGATCCCATTTGTCCTTATACTCAATGGCATTTCTCTCTTTTTGTCCGAGAACAGTAATGGCTAAAAAAAATACCAAATTAAATAGCAGTAGTTTTTTCATCAGGATCGAAAATTGGGTTTAGAATTTTTTCTAAAAATATCTTTTTTGACAGAATTTCCTAATGACTTTTAGAGGTTTCTCTGATTTCGTTCCTTTAGAAATTGATATCTTGTAATAGAATACATAAAATAAAAATGAAAACAGTTTTTTGCAGATTTAAACTATCAGATTTAAACGTTTTGCTTCCAACACCTAAAATTAATGTAACCTGATGTGAGTTTTGACCGTAGACAGACTAAACAAAATCATTTAAATTGAAATTGAAATGAAAAAAATAAGAAGAATCGGATTTTGGCAAATAGTCATAATAGGCTTCGTGCTTTTGCTTACGACAAGTTGTAATGAAATAATTGACACTTCTACCCCGATTAATACAGTTACAGATATAGATGGTAATGTTTATCATACCGTCGCTATTGGCACACAGGTGTGGATGGTTGAAAACCTGAAAACCACCAGATTTAAAGATGGTTCCAGTATACCAAATGTGACAGATAATGCAGCCTGGAGCAATCTTTTCACTCCAGGCTATTGTTGGCATAAAAATGAAATTACGAATAAAGAAACATATGGCGCTTTGTACAACTGGTTTGCAATAAGCTCAGGGAAACTTTGTCCTGCAGGCTGGCATGTTCCTACCGATGCAGAATGGACTATTTTAATAGACTATCTGGGCGGAGAAAGTGTTGCAGGTAGTAAACTAAAAGAAGCCGGCATACTTCACTGGCAAACTCCTAATACCGGAGCAACCAATGAAAGTGGCATTGCAGCTCTTCCGGGCGGCTACCGTGAGCCTAAAGGGGAATTCGGACCGATGGCAGGTACAGGCCACAGCGGATATTTTTGGAGTTCTAACCAAAGCAATTTAAACAATGCCTGGTACCGCAGTCTTGATTACTCAGAATACGGGGTGGTCAGACTTGAACTCTATAAATTACATGGGTTATCAGTTCGTTGCATCAAAGATTAAACTGAATTATCCGAGTGATTTATCGTTTATCTAATACCGAACCAATAAAGGGTCAGATCAATAAAACAGTCTTAAGGAGAGACGCGGAGAAAATGGGACAGCTTCGGAGTAAATATTCAGAGTCGTGGATTGGTCGGAAGGCACTTTTTCGAAATTCGAGTATCTGATATTCTTTGAATTGAACAGGTTTAAAACAGATAATCCGGTTTCTGCGGCTACTTTTCCAATATTAAAACGGTAATTGACAGCCACATCCATTCGGTTATAGTCGGGATTGATGTAATCTGGTTTCGTGGCTGTTCCGTTATTAAAAAGAAAACCGGAACCAAATACATAATTTGCAGAAAAGCTGAACGGTTTAACATTGAAGATTACAGCTGCTTTTAATTCATGGCGCTGATCCTGCGCAGCCGCCCGGAATTGATATTGCGAAAAATAAGAGAATCTCTCTTCTGTCTTACTCAATGTATAAGAAATCCATGCCGAATGACCTCTAAAATCTTTTTTAACAAAAAAATCAAGGCCATAACTCCTACCTTCTCCCCTGTAGATCAAATCCTTGAACCTTTGACTCTTTCTAATAAATCTGGTTAATCCATCTGTATTTTTCAGGTATGCCTCAACACTAAAAGTGAAATCGTTTTGATGATACGAACTACCCAGCACCCAATGAACTGCTCTGAGTACCGGCACGTCCTTATTATCACACGCTGTCCAGATATAACGGTAATTGCCTTGTTCATCAACCACTGAACTTTTAGAAATAAACTGATTATAAATACCCAGTGCAGCATTAAGCTTTATAAAATCTGTGACTTTTATACTCGTTGAAAGACGCGGCTGAATATATATTTTATTGAGGTTGAAAGGGATATCAGCGCGAAATCCAAATTTAATATCTACCTCTCCTGGTAAAGTAATATGATCCTGCAGATATCCGTTCATTCTGTATACCTGGGTTTTCAGATTAGTCTGAGTAACACCCGATGAATCGGCTCTTAAACCTACATTATTCATTTCAAATCCAATACCGTTTTCAAGACGATGTGACGGTGAAAGGGAGACAAAATTGTCTGCCCGCCCCGAAAACTCGGAGATCTGATTATAAGTTTGTTCGTCCCGTTTCACAATAATAATATTATTAGTGCTCACAACCTTCTGAATATCTGACAAGTCTGTCTTGATCGACGACCATGAAGTGGTAATATTGGTGATATTTCCGTTACGCCAGGTACGGCCATAAAAAGCCGATCCTCCATATTGATTATTATTCTCAGAGCTGATTTTGAACAAACTGTTGTTGCCAGATAACTGATTAATCGTGTATTTAAAACGATCGCCTGCACCAATTAAACTCAGTGAAAAAAGTTCGCCATTATCGTTTCGGGTAGTGAACTTTATATTCGCATCGCGATAATTATAGTCAGGGAAAACTGTATAGTCTATATTGGGATTCGATCTGCTGACAGGTATTACAACATTTCTATTGTTAGCCGGAAGAATATCTTTACCATTGTATAAATTGTAGTAGGTCTGACGAAAGGCCAATAATAAGGAGCTGTTTTTCCAAAGTGGAACTTCTACCATACCATTCATGGTTACATTATTAATATTCAGGCTAAACGAAGGTTTGATAGTGCTTCCTGATTTTCCTGAGATGCGTACAATGCCCCCTACCCTATCCCCTAAGGTTGCGTCATACCCACCTTTAAAGACTTCTATTTCTTTTGCAATTAAAGGATTTACTACATCAATGTCGTCATCGAAACTCTTTAATCCCCATATTGTGAATCCGTCGAACAGAATCTCACTATGCCCCTCATATGAACCCCAGATAATCAAACCATTTGATTGCTCACTTGAGGCCAGAATACCGGGCATGAGTCGCAGAAGTGTAAAGACTGAATTATCTCCATTTCCTGGCAAATACCTTGCTAACTGATGATTGATTGTCATTACCCCGGCTTTTTTACTGATCTGGGTTGATCGGTCAGGCGATTTATCTTTGATAATAATTTCACGCAGTCCAATGATGGAAGGTGTCAATTTTAACTGATGATTAATCCCGGCTACCAAAACAGTATCAAGCAGGTAATATCCTAAATGGGAAACTCTGATGCGAAACAAACTATCATCCGAACTTTGGTACGAAAAGCTCCCTTTCAGATCAGAAACAACGATCCGATCATCAACAAACAGACGTGAAAACGGGAGTGGCTCATTGGTTTTCGCCTCGGCAATCTGTCCAAACAGCAAATAATTTCGTTGAGAAACCACCTTTTTCTCAGGAACAATCATAAATACGTCCCTTTTTTTTTGGCAAATTAGCGGGAGACCATTAATCAGAGATTGAATGGCATCATCAGGTGAGGGGAATTTCCGGCTAATTGAGAGATTATATTGCGAAAGCAGTCGATCGTTGAAAGAGAACTGAAGTTTATATTTATCACGTAAACCGATAAGGATTTTATTCAACGGAGCATTATAAGCAACAACCTCAACCTCTTGCGAAAAGACAGATGAACCAGCCAGCAAAAGAATAAAAAGAGAAAATATAAAACGTAGCTTCACGCTCCTTCGGATGTTAATCAACCAGAAATTCAGATCCTGATCTGGCTTCAAATTTAAGTCCTAGCGAAGTACAAACCAAATCGAGCACCTCTTTTTCTGATAATGATTTTGAAAAATTTCCTGTATAGGTAAGATTAGGATCTGCCCTAAAAACAATTTTTATATTGTACTGACGTTCAATTTCCTGTAAAACGTCAATAATTGATGAACCTGTGAAAATAAACATATTATCCATCCATGACCTAACTGCCTTAGAATTAACTTCCTGAACAAGACGCAAAAAACCGTCTTTATTGATAAAGGCTCGTTCATTAGGATTTAGCAATACTCTTTCATTTTTATCAGTTGTTACGACTCTTACTCTGCCAGTGAAACAAGTAACATTATAGTCATTATTTCGCGAATAGATATTAAAGCTTGTACCCAGAACTGTAGTTTCGCCCCGTTCTGATATGACTTTAAACCGATTGCCACTGATCACCTTAAAGAATGCTTCGCCATCAAGAGTTACTGTCCGTGAAAAACTGAACCAGTAAGGGTGATATTTGACTGTAGATTGAGCATTCAATTCAATAAAAGAACTATCAGGCAGGCAAAGTGTAAGATGTTGCCCGGCAGGGGAGTAAACTGTCTTTGAATAAAACCGGAGAAAAGTTGCCATTCCCAGCAATAAAATTAATGAAGCTGCAATTGCGATCCTGTAAAAAGGGTTCTGCATAACAATACTCCGATCGCCGGAAGGTGACTCTCCTATTTGGCGCAAAAGGTTTTTCCAAACTTCATCCTTTGAAACTTCGTATTGTAAATCGATTTCAGGGAAGTCATCAACCTTCTCGTTTGCGACAAAATCACTATTATAATTTATCTTTTTCATGAATTGCTTATTGCTATTTTTAAATAATCAAGCGCATTCTTCATCCGTTTTTCAACAGCTTTTATACTAACACCCAAATAATCAGCTATTTCAAAGTACCTCATTCCATCCATCCGACTTAAAAGAAATACCTTTCGCTGTTTTTCCGGGAGACTTTCAAGGGCATGCTCATAATTGTGTAACAACTCTTTATAGTGCATCAAATCATAAGGACTAGCACTCACTTCAGCATCTACGATTCTTGAAGTATATTTCATCGCAACTTTACGCTTACGGAGATGACTAACTAAAATGTCACCGGCAATTTTAAAAAGGAGGGCCTTCAAGTTGCCATTGACCAATTTGGGCATTTTCTCCCATAATCTCAGAAAGGTCTCCTGTGCCACATCAGTTGCCAAATCCCGATCACCTGACCTATAATAAACGTAGTTGCGAACACTACTAAAATAGGTATCAAAAATCATTTTAAATTCTTCCCGTGTCAAGGTTAAGATTGCTTTAATGATGTGAAGCTACAATACGGTTTCTATTTTTCAATTTTTGCATCTGGCACCCTGTTGTGGATAGCAGATGCAAAATTTGTGGTTAATCTATGATCGAAATTACATTCTTCCAAGGATGATAACGGTAGTTCCATTCTGAGTTGTTCGGGTAGCTTTGTTGTCGCAATCACCATTCCCATAGTTGACTGTGGCAAATTTCCCCGAGTTGCTCTTGTACTCGATTACCCCTTTTGTAATGAACTTACACTCGCCTGTTTTTAAAAGCGGAGTTGTAATAGTTTTCGAATATCCATTCCCTTTTGAATCGGAAACAACAACTTTTCCGGTTATTTCAATAACGTCATCAGCAGGATTAAACTCAGTGTCAGATCCGGCAATCCAGTTTTTTACTTTTTCCTCAGTTCTGTTGATTGTGGTGCCATTAGGAAGTGTAACCGTCAGATCGCTTTTTTCAGAAAATTTCGGGTTAACATCTGTCGTACGCGTTTTGACAATCGTTCCGGATAGGCAGACAGAATCTGTACAAAAATTATCGAAGGTAACAGTTCTTGTACTGCCGGAAACAAACGGTGCTGCCGAAAGGACGACGATGATTTTACCCTTAAGAATATGTCCATTAGCCAAATGGAGACTGTCGCCATAATTAATTGTCATTGTTTTTGGGTAACCACCATTAGTTGACGTAATGGTCAGATCAGGACAAATTCCTCCCCTGTACCGAAGTTTGAAATTTGGGAAGCGCTCAAACATGTTTTTATACAAACCCCCGCCAATCTCGCCGCTTTTCAACCCAATGCTAAAAGCACTAATAGTACTATTGCCCAGAGAGAAAATATCCGCTTCGTAATTCGAAGTCTCGACAACATTCTCAACCTGGGTATCATTGGCGACAAGTTCATTAGCATTAGTTTTTAAGGCATCAGCGCCAAGAAATCCGGACTTTTCGTTGCAGGCATAAAATACCAGACCAGATGCAACAATCAATATTCCAAATAATAGTTTTTTCATTTCCAAACGTTTTAATTGCTTTTTAATTCTAAACCGTTTATCCGAAGTTTTACCCTACCTTATTTTCAATATATTTTTTCAATATTTAATATGTAATTGATTATGTGTGATATATAATAGAAAATATAGTTGAAATAAATTGAAATTATCTGGAAACAGAAATGGGCAAATGTTTGAATTTGCCCATTATCCTGAGATGTCAAGTATTGTAAATCTCAAATCGAGAAACACTTTTCTTATTCGATAGTATTTTGAATCAATTCAATCCCGCTTTTTTTACCTAAGTTTTTACTATACTTTTTTTCTTTCGAATTGTTCCAGTGTTCCATGACACCTAAACTTGCGCACATTGTGCCATCTTTTTCAGGATCGTACACTGTTTTTGATGGTGGGTTATTCGCCATGGCCGCTTCAATGAGGTACTGATCGCTGAAAGCAATATCTACCATGTCGGACCATTCAGATCGCAGAAAATCCAATCCAACGGCATCAATAGCTACACCATCCTGCGATGCAAATAAACTACAAGGCCATTGGTTGTTGAATGGCGCCATTTGCCATTTTGGAGCAGGAATACCGTTGACAAGCTTTGCACCGTATAAACCATCAATCATAAACAACATCGTCTTCTCTCCCAAATCTTTATGACCAAGATAATCGACAAATGTCATGTATTTTGCTTTACCCTGCCTGTCTTGATCAAAATTATCGTGTGCATTCTTTCTCCAGTCGTTATTGATGCTGGTTACACCATAGTAATTTTTGGCACATAGCGTAACTCCCTGACCTACATGCCCTTTTAAAAGAGCAACATTGATGAGATAATCTGCCTGTACTGCGCATGTGGCTAAACCACGTGCCAGTTTCCCATTGCCAGCTGAATACGGGATGGCATTTTCTGCGTAGGTTGACTTTACTCTGCCATTTCCGCCGATATTATCAACAAAAACAACATCAGGAAATTCCTTATGACACTTATCGTAGATGTTATCGGTGATAAAGCGGCTTGCATCAAAAACGGTAATGTTTTTTTGAGGAATGTGAGCATCCTTTACTAATGTTCGAAGCATCGCAAGCGTTACCTGTGGCGAAGCGTTAATATCGTTTGAATTAGATTGAGCGCTATTATTGTTGGCGTTTATTTTAATCGCAATCTTTTGACTATCCTGATAATCTTCGTTTTTCCCTTTTTTTGTCTTGTTAAAATACACAAAAAGAGCTTTCCATGCTTTTACGAGGTTTTTTTCTCCCGTCAGTGAGATTAAAGTATTGGTCATCATTTGATCTGTTTCCGGTTGCGATGTGCAGGCATCATCCCACCAAAAGCCTTTCGTACCATCCCAATTGGCCACTTTAGCATCATGAACCCAGACTACTCTCCCCGGATTTATTCCACGCGCTATACCAATTGGTTCATTTGCTTTGATGATCCATTCGGGAGCATTACTGGCGAATACTTTGACGGGATTTTGAACAAAAAATGCGATTGAACCGCTTAAAGCAATAAATAGAAAAGCAAAAGCATAAAGATACTTTGCTCTGCCGAAATTTAATTTTGCTTTCCTGTAGGCTGCCAATGAGCCTGTTAAAGTAAGAAGATAGATCACAAATCCGGACATAATTGGCGCCGAAGCCCTCATGCACGGATAAGTCGCCCTTTGCGGCTTTGGTATCACCCTTATCAGGAACCAAAGTGTAGTTGATATTCCTAAACCAATAAAAATAAGCTTTCCAATTATCGGTATATTGAAACGCTTATTCCAATAATTCTGAATTGCGACAAAGATTGATTTCATAGTGTGATGAATTTGTGTCAAATATAATATTTCCATTTTAAAACAGCTTTAAACAACGTTGTCCCGGACGAGAGTTCAAAGGCTTCGATATCGGATTTCAACCCTAAACTGCCAATCCGGAGTTCAATCTCGTCACCCCAATGTGTTTCGGAGAGAAATTCAAGTGAAAATCCCGACAAAGTATGCTCCTGATAATGAATCATCTGAAAACAGTCGGTAGCCCAATCGAGATAACATGTATTGTTAACGTGAAGATTCTGATCAATTTCGTTGTAAGCCACAGTTTTTCGAAATGCAACCTGCGTTGTTTGAGTTGTAAGTCTTTCGGGGAAACTATCTAACGCCCTTTTCCCTTTGTTGGGTGGTAAAGCAATTCCAAGTTGGGCTGGTCTTTGCGGCCGAAGGTTCAGGACAGCGACCAATAACCAACCCGATACACCACGAACGATTACATGCTGATCCTTGTCGTAAACGATAAAGTCTCGTCTGAAAAACAGCCCCTCATTTCCGCATGGCCAGGTTTCAATCAATATCGTTTCTCCCCAATGAGGTATCCTGGTAATTTCGACATTCAATCTGGATAATGCCCAAAATAATCCTCTGTCAATTAGTATATTATATCCACCACCAAGTTTTTCGGCATGACTTGAGGCCACTTCCTGAAAAAACTGCATCAATGCTGATGGCTTAATATTTTGCTGAAAATCAACATTATAAGATTTAACTTCGAAACTTTCTCTCCAGATCGATTCCATTTCCATATAAATTACATTAAAAAAAAGTTTAGTTGCCTTTTAAAATACGCTACTGGCGACTTGCTACTGGCAGCTTGCAAAGATTGTGAAAGTATTCAGTATTGCACCCGAATAGGACTACCAGAAGCCAGTTGCAAGCCGCTAATTGCCAGCCGCAAAATCCAAATTCATTAAAATGACAGCGAACATTTCGTTACGACACCTCATTTATCGATCAATATTCCCATCTTTTTCATAAGATAAGTGGCATTCAGGTTTTTACAAACGCCGTCCTGTAATTTGTAATCTATGCTCATCTCATCATCAACGATCTTAATTTCAAAACAAAGGTTACGGATATTCTCAGGATAATTTATGATCAGTTCACCAAGAATCAAATCGTGAGTAGCAATCAATCCAACAGATTGATATTTAATTAATTGCTCAAGAAGGGCGATTGAACCCGCCTGTTTATCCTTTGAATTGGTTCCTTTCAATATTTCATCAAGCAAAATAAAGGTACGCTGCCCGATTTCCAGTTCCGAAATAATTTCTTTAAGCCGTTTTAGTTCAGCATAGAAGAACGACTCCTTCCTGGCCAGTGAATCATTTGTGCGGATACTGCTATGTAATATAATTGGGTAGAAGATGAATTTTGATGCAAAAACAGGAGAGCCAATCATTGCCAGCACATAGTTAGTACCCACCGTACGCAAAAATGTACTCTTCCCTGACATATTTGCACCGGTAATGATGCAATACTGATTCCAACCCGAAATTGTAATGTTATTGGTAACACATTCAGCTTTTTGAATAAGAGGATGACCAAGATCAGAAGCTTCAAAAAAGAATTGATCGCCCACTAATTCCGGGAAAATATAGTCGGGATTGTTACAGGTGAAGTTAGCCAGAGAGGACAGTGCATCAAACTCACCGATAATTTCGTACCATCGCGGAATAACCTCCCGGTATCGCGTCTTCCATTTTTCAACTGCTGCAAGTAATTGAAGGTTAAAGAGAAATAGTCCGTTTAAAATAACAGCTGCAATAATATTCAGGTTAGAATCCATCCAATTCAACAATACTGAAAGCTGTTTGATAATTGTAGCCGGAGTTTCAATACCGTCATGCGAAAGCCTGCTCTTCAATTCAACTAATAAAGGGGCTTTGAAATTTCTCTTCTCAATCAGTAACAGTAATTGAGCATACTTGGAGATTATACCAACTTTTGAAGTGAGCAGTGACTGTACTTTCAGCGTTTTCCGACCATATATCGAGACAATCAGCAATTGCAAAATTATCATCATAATAGGGATCTGAACAACGACAAGGCCCAATAAAGATAAGATAATCAATACATTTGTAATTATTGGCAGCCCAAATCTTATGACGTTAAAGAGCCTGTTCTGCAATAAATTATTTTCGCTTTCGAGCCATTCGTTAAACTCCAGCCGATCCTTTTCGACACTCTTTTGGCCAAAGAAAACCAATTGCATCTGTTGACGGAATTCAATTTTCTCCGACAATTCAGCGACAGCATTTTGCCGCTCAAATATTTGGTTTTTAAAATCGTAGGCTTTACTAAAATATTCAGCTAACCTATTCTTTCCAAAAATCGTAACACTCCGGTTAATACAATGGAAAAGGGACTCCTTTCCAAAAATATCCAGATCGTATGAATAACTATGATCCGGATTAATGTACTCATCTCCCGATTCAAAAGGGGAAAAATCGCCGTTCATCGATTTGATTTCATTCCGGCAAATCTTAATCAGTCTTTCGGAACGCACAATTTTGCCTTTGAGCAAATTATCCCATAAGGTTAAAAGCACAAAAGAAAGCAGCGATGCAACAGCCAGATACACAAAAGTTTTGTTATTGAAAATCAGATGATTATAAAACATAACAAAAGACAATAAAAAAGAGAGGAATCGCATTAAAGGCAAATATTTCGCTCTTTTTGAAAATTTTTCTCTTTCTATTTCGATTGCTTCAATTTGATACTCGTACTGTTTCTGTATATGAATCATATTTTTTACTGCGGTTTCTGATATGTCTTTTAAAAGCAATTGAGATTACATTCCGGAAAAGCATTTAATTTCCGGCAAGGATAATTCTTCAAAAATACAAAGGGAATCACTAATTTCGACACATCTAAAAAATAAACAGAATGAAAGCTGCAATACTGACTAAATACCGTGAATTTGAAATAAAAGAAATGCCTGTCCCGGATATTAAACCAGGCGAAGTTCTTGTAAGAATTGAAAATGCGAGGATTCTGTCAATATGTAGCAGTTGCTGAATCAATGCTTTACAAAGTACCACCACATCTCTCTTCAAAATATGCTGCCCTTGTTGAAATTTACGCGATAGGATTTCATGCCAACAAAAGAGCCGGTGTGAAGAGTGGTGAAACCTTAGCTATTTGGGGTGCCGGTCGGGTCGGACAAGTTATACTTCAGGCAGCACGAACTAAAACCAAAGAAAAGATATTCGTCGTCGATATTCTCGACAGCCGGCTTAAAATAGCGGCTGAATCGAATAATAATATTATAGCCATCAATGCCTTGCGCGAAAATCCAGTAGAAGTCATCAAAAGGTATACTGATGGTAAAGGAGTCGATATTGCATTCGAAGCAGTGGGTCATGCCTATCCTGTGAAAGATGTGGTTCATCCGGTTCGCGGATGTATCCAAAGTATTAAAGGAGGCGGAACAGTTTGTGTATTAGGCTTATCAGACGAAGCAGCACCCATTGTTTTTAAGGAATTAATCTGGAAAGAGGCCAGGATCATTACTTCAAGGGTGAGCCATGGTGAGTTTGCTGAGGCCATCGACCAACTGGCCAAGGGAAATCTGAATCCCGAAGCGCTGATCAGTGAAATAATGCCAACCGAGCAGATTCAAAAGGCCTTTGAACTGCTGGAATCGAATCCTGAGAGGTATCTTAAGATCCTAATCGACTTTAACTGATAAAAAAATCCCGGATTAACGTCCGGGATTTTTTTGTTACTATATGAATTTCAATTAATTTAATCCTCTGTTTTTCAGCAACGGTTCTATTCCCGGTTGTTTCCCGCGGAAATTCATGTAAAGATTCATTGCTTCGTCGGTTCCGCCACGTTCAAGAATATTTGTACGGAAAGATTTGGCGACTTTCGGATCGAAGATGCTTCCGGCTTCTTTGAATGCCTGGAATGCGTCACAATCAAGTACTTCAGCCCAAATATAGCTATAATACCCGCTTGAATACTCACCACCACCAGAGAAAGTATGGGCAAAATAGGTTGATTTATAACGCGGAATAATTTCAGAAATCAATCCTGCTTTTTCCATTGAAGCCTTCTCAAACTGCTCAACATCAATATCGCTACCTTTGGTAATCGTATGATAATCCATGTCGAGAATCGCAGCAGCAAGGTATTCTACAGTGGCAAATCCCTGGTTGAACTTACCTGACTTCACGATTTTATCAACCAGTGCCTGAGGAATAATCTCGCCTGTTTTATAATGTTTCGCATAAATTTTAAGCACTTCCGGCTCTGAGGCCCAATGTTCCATTATTTGTGACGGAAGCTCAACAAAATCGCGGGCTACATTGGTTCCGGCTAATCCTTCGTAATGACATTGAGAAAGTAAACCGTGCAAACCGTGACCAAATTCGTGGTAAAGAGTCTCTACTTCGTCGTAGCTCAGCAAAGCAGGTTTATCGCCGGTAGGTTTCGAAAAGTTCCCAGTGATCGAAACGACTGGACGGATATTTTTCCCATCTTTAGTGATGTATTGCTCACGATAATTTGTCATCCATGCGCCGCCTTTTTTGGAGGCTCTTGGGAAGAAATCCATATAAAGAACTCCAATTTCTGAGCCATCACCGTCTTTTACCTCATAAACTTCGCATTCGGGATGAAACAAAGGCATATTTTTCAATCTGCTGAAAGTAAGACCATATAACTTATTGGCAACGGCAAAAGCTCCATCACGTACATTGTTCAGCTCAAAGTAAGGGCGAATCTGTTCTTCGTCGAGATCATATTTTTCTTTTCTGACCTTTTCGGAATAGTACCACCAATCCCAACTCTCCAGTTTAAATTTTCCACCTTCTTTGTCAATCATCGTTTGCATATCCCTTGCCTCCTCTTTCGCTCTTTTAATAGCAGGAGTCCACACCTGATAAAGTAATTTGTAGACATTTTCGGGTGTTTTGGCCATACAATCGTCAAGTACAAATGCCGACCAGCTTTCGAAACCCATAATATTACCCTTCTGAAGACGCAAATTGACAATTTTACTGATAACAGCCTTATTATCATTGGCATTGTTATTATTGCCGCGAGTGAACATCGCCTTATAGATTTTCTCGCGTAAACTTCGGTTTTCGGCATAGGTAACAAAAGGAATCCAACTTGGTTTTTGAAGCGTGAAAACCCACTTTCCATCCAACTTCTGAGATTTTGCTTCATCGGCTGCTCCCGCAATTACAGATTCTGGTAATCCGGCAAGGTCTTCTTTCTTGTCGATCACTAATTTAAAAGCATTTGTCTCAGCGAGCATGTTGTCGCCAAATTTCAGATCGAGTAACGAAAGCTCTTCGTTGACCTTTTTTAGCTGTTCCTTTTTGTCGGCCGTGAGATTGGCGCCGCCCCTTACAAATCGCTTATAAGTCTCCTCGAGTAGCCTTGATTGCTCCAAATTCAGGTTTAAAGATTTTTTTTGATCGTACACAGCCTTTACTCGTGCAAAAAGCTTCTCATTCAGATTAACTGCATCTTCGTGTTGCGATAACATCGGTGCCACTTTGCGGGCAATTTCCTGCATGGAGTCGTTCGTCACAGCCTCTTTAAGATTTGAGAAAACCCGGTTGACCCGGCTTAAAAGCGATCCGGAATAATCAAGCGCTTCGATCGTGTTGGCAAAGTCGGGAGCTTTTTCAGAATCGGTAATAACTTTTATTTCAGCATCATGTTGCCTGATCCCCTCTTCAAAAGCCGGCAAATAATGCTTGTTCTGAATTTTATCAAACGGGGGAACATCGAAAGGCGTATTGTAAGCCTCAAAAAATGGATTCATCACAATAGTTTTTTTCTCTTGTTTAACGCATGAAGTCAATAAACATATGACTACCAGCGGAATAAATAATTTTTTCACGTTTTTCATATTTGGTTTACAATCCGATTATCTGCACAAAATTACAAAAAGGATAAATATTTGTCTAATTGATATTTATGACTTATTCATGTAATGACAAATATTAAACTACAACGAATTATAATGAACGACAATTTTTGTCAGTGCATCATCACCTTTTACCGAAAGCTTATTTTTTGAAATGTACGATTCCATCTCTGTTTTTTGTGTTCCAAACAATTCGAGCAGATTCTTTTTATTGGTAATCAATTTAGCAGGAGCGCCATCAAATGATATATAGTATTCTTTTTGCGCTTCCTCAAATCGGGCAGGTTTTGGATCAACAAAAGCTTTCACAGCCTCTTTTTCCAGAAATTTCACAGTATATCTGACTAACAACGTTGCCTTTCCCTCTGTCAGTATCTCGAAAAAACTGCTCTTGGATTTAGCGTTTTCATCATATTGCAGGTAGCTGAAGATCAGGCCTCCAAATTCTGCTCTTTTTACAATTGTCTTTGGATCAATATTATAACTATCCTTGTCTTTCTGAAATTCCATGTCATCACTATATGCATTATATCTCAAAGGAATCTCTGTATAAATAGTCCCGTCATTAGTGGTAATTTTCCCCGGACTGAAATCTTCATCAAGGTAAGGCGAACCTTGTATATCAGATATCTTCAGATTATTTCGGGAATAAGTACCTTCCGTGA
The DNA here is from genome assembly GCA_026391655.1 of Bacteroidia bacterium. GTDB lineage: Bacteria > Bacteroidota > Bacteroidia > Bacteroidales > Prolixibacteraceae > JAAFHB01. The sequence goes on from JAPLDR010000092.1 coordinate 43,336, forward strand.
TTTTCTTAAATTCAAAATCTCGCACCAAACCGTTAAGTAAGGTTTGAGCATTTAAACTATACGTCAAGGCAATTAAAAAGAAAATACCGAAGACCGTCCTTTTCATTGTATTAGATTTTAGATTTTAATTGACGTTGAAAATAAACAAAAAACGAAAACAACGGTCAAAAAATTAGAATTAATAAACATTTTTTATTCATGGTAGTTTAAGAAGTATATTTATTGAATTACCGTGATTGGGTTTGGTTTGTTTTAGTAGGTTTTCAATGTTTTTTGACCAGGGAAGTTGAACACCGGGGTCGATTTTTTATCACTCCCGGCAATTTATCTTTCACTTTCAACCCGATTACCTTAAGCTCCATCTTGTTGTATTGATTTATGGTTTTACGGCCATTCTGGGAAAACTGATCAGTCTGCCCGCTGACCAGTTAGTTTGGTACAGGATGCTGATTGCCGTTATTACCTTTTATTTTTTTCTGCATTTGAAAAAAACGGATCTTTCCATTAGCCGTAAACAATTCTTTAAATTATTCGGAATCGGATTAATCGTTGCAATTCATTGGATTACTTTTTTTGGTGCGATAAAAATTTCCAATGTTTCTGTCACGCTCGGATGTCTGGCCACCGTAACCCTTTTTACAAGTCTGCTGGAACCCTTCTTTTTCCGTAAACGAATTAATGCAGTTGAAGTAATTGTTGGTCTGCTGATTATTCTGGGTTTATATCTGATTTTCAGGTTCGAAACCCGATATTCTTTGGGTGTGATCGTTGCACTTATCTCCGCATTTCTTGGGGGACTTTTCACCGTACTCAACAAAAAAATGGTGATGCATCAGACAGCATCTGTCATCAGTTTCTATGAAATGTTAGGTGGACTGACCGGTATTACAATCTATCTGTTATTTTCCGGATTGGGAAATTCACCTTTAACCCTTCCTTCGCCAACCGATTTTACATATTTGCTTATACTTGGAATTATCTGCACGGCATATGCATTTGCTATTCAGGTAGATGTGATGAAGCAATTATCTGCCTACATTGTTGCATTAACCATTAATCTTGAACCCGTTTATGGAATTGTTATGGCCTATTTTTTATTCGGCGAAACCGAACATATGACCGGAGGTTTCTATTTAGGTACCACAATTATTCTTATATCAGTACTGGGATTTCCCTTATACGATTATTATCTGAGAAAAAAAAAATAAAAAATTACAGATAAATCCATTGAAATCACTGGTTTGTGATAGAAAATAATCTTCAGGCAGAGTTTGCCAGTAGCCAGTCGCAAGTAGCCAACAGCCTAATAATCAAATTCACACAAAATGTTTTGCTTCTACTCAAACTGATTGATCACGCCCTTATCGAGCAAGTCGGGTTCAATATTGAGATCATGTTCAAGAAATTCATCCATATCTTCTTCGGAAGAAAATTCGGCAATCACTCCGTTATAAATAACAGTCCAATTTTCAGTTGATTGTAATATCTTCAATCCGGGTAATTCGGAACTAAAATCCTTTACAGGAAAACCCTGCTTCCCGCCATCTTCCGCTTCAATATCCTGAATATAACGGGTATAATAATCGCGTGCAGGAAATAGTTCATCAAGGACATCCTCTTCTTCAGCACGTTCATAAAACTCAGTTACTGTCAAACGATAAATTACCATTGCTCCATCTCCATTCACATAAAGGATGTCAGCAAAGGGTTTCTCAGGTCGGTTTTCAAGTTCATCGAAATCAAGTTCCTCTACCTTCGCTAAAAAACGCGGGTGGTGGTTGTGGAGTATAAATTCTGCCGGTTGACCTTCAGTGGCCATTATATCATTACAAATCAGGTATTTTGAAGTCTTCATTGCGAATTATTTAAATTAGAAATTACAAATTTGGTGCAAGTTAAAGATTTTTTAAGCGTAAATCCCTGAGTACTCATCAGATTCAGATATTTTTACAGGATGAAACCCGATATCTACTTTTTCAACCCTACATGTGAATTGGCCGTTGCCAATGGTTCAATGAACTTTATGGCTTCTGCGCAATTGCGACGATTTGAGAATGAACTTAGTACGCTACCGGGAATTTTTGCAGGGCCTGAAGATATTATTTTAACGGATCGTATTCCTGCACAAAAGTTTACGGACCAATTAGAAAGTGCAGGATTCCGCCTTCCCACTTTTAAGGAAACAGAGAGTGCTTTATCCGACCCGGTTTTTTTGTCCGGTGAAAAGGGATTTCTGTATCCGTGGGGATGGAGTCCGGCAGCTCACAAACTGCTTTCTCCTTTAAAGTCAGGGTGCTGCCCCGAATTTTTAGATTCCCCGGTTGCCGAATGGCACGAAATTCATCGTGAGCTTTATAGCCGGAAATCAGCACTCACAATTCTGCAACACATTATAAATGAGCAAAATTCAGACATTCTATTGCCTTACAGCGACTTACCCGAAATCTGTACAAGTCATGAACAAATTATTGCGCTTCAGCAGAAATGGGGAAAAGTGGTTGTAAAAGCACCTTGGAGCTCATCCGGCCGCGGATTACAGATTTTGCGACCCAATGAGTACAATCGTACAAATAGACAAGTAATTACAGGCTTTCTGAAACAACAGGGTTTTGTGGTTGTTGAGCCATGGCACAACAAAGTGCATGATCTTTCGTTCCAGTTTTTCTCCTTTGGAAACGGAATTATTGAATACCGGGGTTTGACTTCTTTCTCAACCGATCATTTGGGTCGTTATGTTGGAAATTTCATTCAGGAACTTCCCCCCGATCTCACACCAGAATTAAATGAGTTTTTGCATGAAAATCTTCCCAATGTAAAACAGGCACTTCTTCAAGAATTAACATCAAGCAATTACTCTACTGATTATTACGGTTGGTTGGGAGTAGATGCTTTAATCTTTGAATCATCTGACGAAAATTTAAAGATTCATATTTGTCTGGAAATCAATTGCCGGTTTACGATGGGTGCAATTGCATTGAGCTTAAGAACTCATCTTGAAGAGAGATCAATCGGAAAATTCCGGATCACGAATGGAAAGGAAGGATATTTCGCACAATTTTGTAAGGAGATGATGAATAAAGAACCGCTAATTGTTGAAAGCGGTAAAATTGTAAGCGGATTTCTGCCTGTTACACCAACCTCGCCTGAAAGTAGCTTTGGAGCATACATAAGCGTTAAAGAAATGAAAGAATTACTTATTTTACCGCAAAGTACGTAATTCAAAATTCATAATTCATAATTCTTTTCCACCTCTTTATCCAATTTCGTTTTTAAGTCTGCTAACTGACTGTTATTGAAAGGCAAATAGGTATTCTGTTCAGGTTGCTCCTCAATCTCAAAAATAATCTCGTCAATGCGCAGGTCATTGAAACCAACCCCCGTGACACCTGATATCTGTTTTCTCACGTCGATCTCGTCGGCACCAATCTCTCTCATGTGAATCACCTTTCCAATCATCCCAATGGTAGCTCCAATTGGCAATGATTTTCCGGCAATTTCACAAATTCGCTCTATAATCTCGTTAATCTGATCATCCTGACCAGCTATAATATTCTTTTTCATACCCTTTCTTTAATTAAACATAAAACAATCCGGTGGTGAGAATAAAAATAGGGACTATTTTCCTATATTTGCGCTCGCAAAATGACAACACAAAAGTAATGGAAATCTTAATCAGGAATAAAGTAATTGCAGCAATTAAAGAGCTTTACGGACAAGACGTTGACGAAAAACAGGTGCAGGTTCAAACGACCAGGAAGGAGTTTACCGGCGATAAAACTGTGGTGGTTTTTCCATTCCTGAGGTTTTCAAAAAAATCAGCTGAACAGACAGCCGAAGAAATCGGAACCTATCTTGTAAATTCAGTTCAGGTAATTTCCGAATTCAATATCGTAAAGGGATTTCTCAATCTTGTGATTGACAATATCTACTGGATCGGTCAACTTAATAGAGCAGCCGCTGACGTAAAATACGGATTCAAAAATTCAAATGAACAGTCTGAACTCGTCATGATTGAGTACTCCTCCCCCAATACCAATAAACCACTCCATCTTGGACATATCCGGAACAACCTGCTCGGTTATTCCATCAGTGAAATCATGAAAGCCAATGGCAATAAAGTGGTGAAAACCAATATTGTCAACGACCGTGGAATCCATATCTGCAAGTCGATGCTTGCCTGGAAGAAACTTGGGAATGGCGAAACTCCGGAATCATCCGGCAAAAAAGGGGATCATTTAGTCGGTGAATATTACGTTAAATTCGACCAGCTTTATAAAAAAGAAATCTCAGATTTAATCTCTCAAGGGATGAGTGAAGATGAGGCAAAAGAGAAAGCGCCAATAATCAATGAAACCCGTGAAATGCTCCGTCAATGGGAAGCTAACGATCCCGAAACGCGCGATCTATGGCACCGGATGAACAGTTGGGTTTATGCCGGATTTGATGAAACTTATAAAACTTTGGGTGTTGATTTTGACAAGATATACTATGAATCAGACACTTATACTGTTGGTCGCGATGAAGTTCTGCGTGGTGTGAAAGAGGGAATCTTCGAACAGATGGATGATTCTTCCGTTTGGGCCAATCTTGAAAAAGATGGTCTCGACCGTAAAATTCTTCTCCGCTCCGACGGAACCTCTGTTTATATGACACAGGATATCGGAACAGCAAAAATACGTTATACTGATTTCCCGATTGATCACATGATTTATGTAGTTGGAAATGAGCAAAATTATCATTTCGAGGTACTTTCCATACTGCTCGATAAATTAGGTTACAAATGGGGAAAAGATCTTTATCATTTTTCTTACGGCATGGTTGAATTACCGCAGGGTAGAATGAAATCGCGCGAAGGGACGGCAGATGACGCGGATGATCTGGTTGCAGGAATGATTGAGGTTTCCCGCAAACTCAGCAACCCGGCAGCCGGAACCCTCCTGCTGCGCCGAGCCCCGCCGC
>JAPLDR010000107.1 GCA_026391655.1 Bacteroidia bacterium
GATTCAATATAAAGGAGTTTCACCCGCGAAGAAATCTCTTCACCTGAATGGAGATCCCAATATTCCAATACCTCTTCCACGCCAATCTGGGCAGAATTTCCGACTGAGATCACGCTCGAAAAGTGCAAACCTTTTGGTATTGCCGATTCCAGGATAAAAACAGATGTAGCACCCGAACCCGACACAAAGTCGCAACCACCCAATTCGAGTTGTGGTATAGGTGTTGTGAAAACTCCGGCATAATTTGGGGTGAGCATTCCAATACAATTTGGTCCGATCAAACAGCCGCCCGTTTTATTTACACTTGCGACCATCTGTTTTTCGAGGATTTCACCCTCTTTACCCATTTCACTAAATCCGCCCGAGATCACGATAAATGCGCATACTTTCTTTTTGGTTGCCAGTTGCTCAACCATATCGGGACAGCTTTTAGCCGGAATGGCCAGGATGGCCAGATCAATTTCGGGTAATTCATCCAACGTGTTGTAAGTCTTAACACCTTGAATATTTGGATCGTTGGGATTAAACGCATACAACCGGCCCTTAAATTCGTGTTCAATCAGATTTTTAAGGATTTTCCCTCCCGGTTTGGTGATATTATTTGATGCTCCAACGACTAAAATACTCTTGGGAGCCAGTAATTGCTTGTTCAACATGGGTCTATGTTTGATTAAATTCCGAAATCAAACGTACTGGAAAATTAGACAATTGCAAATGAGAACAATCAGTACACGAAAAAAATGTATTGAATTGCTGGATTGTCTCAACTCACTCTCCACATCTTCTCACTCTACTACCCTCTTATTTTCGAATTGTCAACTTGCCAATTCTTCCTTTTCACTCACCTACTGACCAGCACAATCTCTTCAAAAGTCTCCCTATATAAACGGTTGTTTTGGATTACCTCTTTATGTGTTCCTGAAGTGGCGATCTGCTTATTTTCAATAACATATATATAATCGGTATGGCGCGCCAGTTGAACCCTGTGCGTTACAAATATTACCATCATCTCTTTTTTCTTTTGTTGCAAGAGTTTTAAAACAAACTGTTCTGTGCAACGATCCATTGCAGCTGTAGCTTCGTCTAAAAGAAGCAATTGTGGCTTTTGGTACAATGCTCTTGCTATAGCTATTAGTTGCTGCTGACCACCAGAAATGTTAACGCTATTTTCGTGGATAATCGTTGCATAACCTTGTTGAAAACCCATGATAAAATCGTGAAGGCCTGTTTCTTTGCAAAAGCCAACAATCTCTTTCTCTTTCGAAATATCGGAAAGTCCTATGTTCTCGAGAATAGTGCCATTAAAGAGCTTTACCTGTTGCGAAACAACAGCGACCATATTACGCCACTCGTAATTGTTCCTGTTTTTCCAGTCTTTTCCGTTAATCAGAATATCGCCCGTTTCGTAAGGATAGAATCTTTGCAGGATGGACAAAAGGGTACTCTTTCCACACCCTATTTCGCCAAAAATGGTTATAATTTTTTCTTTCTTAATATACAGATTTAAATTTTTAAGCAGTAAACTCTTTCCCGGATACCTAAAATTCAAGTTCTTAATCTCCAAATTGTCAAATCCTTCAATTGGTACTGATGTGTTTTGTTCGCCAACCTTTTGTTCATATTCCGGTTCGGCTGCGGCAAATTCGTACATACGGTCAAAGGCGACACGCGCTTCCTGAAAATCGATGTTTGACATGGCAATGCTCGCTACTGCCCCTATAAAACTACCAATAAGCGACAAAATTGCCATCATTTGCCCGATTAATAATGCTCCATGTAATACCTGAAACGATGCCCAGCCAATTATACAAGTCATGATTAGGGTATTAAAAATTTGTGCCGTTAATCCAATCCTATTACCCAGAAGTCCTAACCGATATATTTGATTTTGAAGTAATCCATAAACCTGCTTGATTAATTTTGAAAAAATCTCCTCTTTGTTTGACCCTTTTATCACCTCAATCCGTTGAATAGTATCAATATATTTGCTTTGCGTCGAGGCGGACAATTGCATTACTGCACGTTGTGCTTTAATGATTTTTCCATTGTAATGCCATGCAATAAACCCGAAAACCGGAATGGCTGTTAAACTCAGCAAACCCGTTGATGGAGAAAGGAAGAAAATATAAGTTGAAGTAGCTATAACTACCAAAAGATCAATCAAAATCCCGCTTGTAAATTTGATAATTGTCTGGCGCATGCGAGACGTATCGTTCAGCCTCGAAATCATATCACCCGATGTTACACCATCAAAAAAACTTTTTGGAAGGAACATCAATTTTTCGAAAAAGAAACCAACCACCCTATTATTAAAATCGCGTCCTTGACGGATTAAAAAAACGCCCCTGATATAACCCAGAAATCCTTTTGCCCACAAAACCAGTAACAGCAATATCAAACCTACCATCAATTTTCCAGTATCCTTCTGAGGAAGAATTTGGTCAATTAGCTTTTGTGAAAAGAAAGCAATAGCCAAACCTGTAAATGCGAGCAGAACGCCAAGGAATGCTGCAATGGCCAAAACCGGAATATCTTCTTTAACAAGTGCTTTGACCCAGCCAATTTTTGCTCTGGTTTCATCATCTTTTTTCACAAATCCAGCGTTTGGGGTAAGCATCAAAAGTGCTTTGGTTTTCCAAACGGCATCCAGCTCATCTTCCCGATATTCAATAATTCCCCATCCAGGGTCTCCAATCAGAAATTTTTCATTGTGGTAACCGTAGCAAACAACAAAGTGCTCAAGTTTATCTTCTTTAATGACATGTAGAATAACAGGTGAGTGAATCTCTTTCAGACTATTAAGATCCGCTTCGTAACCTTCAGCATCGAAGCCCATTTTCTGTGCTGTCTGGTAAAGACCCAACAAGGTGGTACCCTGAAATGTTGTCCCGCTCGACCCTGCGAGTTTTTCCTGCATTGTATTGCCTCCATAATATCGCACGATGGAAGTAAGACAAGCCAGACCGCAATAGTTTTCGCTGTGTTGCCTGATAAAAGTCTTTTTGATATGACTCAGTTCGTTTTTCATAGTTATGACTTTGTGTTTGATTGTCCTTTAATGCTACTTTTTTATATACGATTCAATAATGCGAACAACCTCTGTTGAATTGTTATGTTTCTCGAATTTTTCTTTCATCTCCTGAACATTCTGCTTAAAAGTGCTATAACCCAGCTTTAGTTTGTTCAGTTTTTGTGAGATGGTTTTGACCGAATCACTTTCAATTCTGCCCCGTAGACCCAGACCGTGAAAAACTACGCGAGCCGAATTTCCCGGTTGATCCCAGTTTCTCGAAAGCGGATATACGAGAACAGGGACTTCACAAAACACGCACTCCGTAATACTGTTCATCCCACCATGAGTAATCATTATATCGCATTTTTGCAGCAAATCAACTTGCGGCACACTCTCAAAAACCATCATATTGTTTGGCATAGGCAGAAGTATATTTATGTCGAAATATTTACCCGTCGAAAGGACGAAATATTTACCCGTCGAAAGGATAAAAAGATCTACGGGATTTATTTGGGCAACCATTTTAAGGCGAAGGAATAATTTTGTGCAACGCTTCAAATCGTATCGCGATACAGTACCCATTGAAGCATAGATTATTCTGCCCTTTCCACTAATTTTAAGTTTCTCTATATTACGCATTAAAGTTTCGTATCGAGGATGCTCTATTTTACCTTCACGCCTGATATCAACCAGCGGGCCAACTCTATGCACACCTTGTTTCTCTTCGTGCGGAAAATCAAATGCCTTAGGCGAAATAATTAATCTTGGTACGCCATTAACTCCATACCCGAATGAACGTTGATATTCAAACAACTCTTCGAAATTGATTCCATATTTTTTTGAAATTTTCGCACACACGCTATATCTGTCTTTGTTCCCGGACAAAATTTTAATCCTGATCAAATCAATTTTTGCACGGTATGATCGTATTAGCCATAGAAATTCAATAAATAAATTGCTGGTTGTTGTTTGCTTAGGAAGGTAATAGGTCGTGAACGGAGGGATACCTTTTATTTTTCTGGTATCGGGTTTTGATATGAAAAACACAACACTAACATTCAGTATTTGGTAATAAATAGCTTTAAAAGAATTTTGTTCATCGAGCATCACCAAATCCGGCATAATATGCCTCAAATTCTCTCTGAACTCAGAAAGATTATCTGCATTTACTTTACTACCGTATCTTGAATTATTTTCACTGCCTAAATCAACATCTTTTTTCAATTGAGGCACCGGCACTTCCAGTATACTTAAAAACCCGTGCTTATGAACTTCTTCCCAATAATCAAGAGGTAAGGCAAATGATACCTGATGCCCGGCTTGTTTTAGCAAAGTAGCCATTTTTAAAGTGGCATGTATATGACCTTTGGCCGGAAGAATATCGAGAAGGATTTTACATATAAATTATCAGAGTAAAAAGGGAACGTAACAATTAAAATTTTTCTACTGAGTTTTAATTTGTTGTTTTAATTTTCGAAGCTGTTCAAAATCGTAAGGTGCTTTCCATGGAAAATCTTCCATATTCCAAAACTCTTTTGAACCCATCGTTTTTTGTTTCTCGTTAAAAACAATGTCATTGTTAAGACAATAAATCCCGAACCTTTTTTTTAGCTTTTCGTTATCATGAGCATAGTTCTTGAGATTTAATATATAGCTGTTAATGTATTTTTTATTATTTATTGTATAGTGAAAAATTTTACGGGAATAGATTTCAGAAATATAACCAATACTATTTGAGTAAGATATTTTATAGTATAAAGCCTGTTCTGTTAAGTCAGGTTTATTCTCTTGAGGTTTCCAATTCATAGCTTCATTTGAGGAAGATATTACAGCAAAAGATACCAAACAAGTATCTGATTTTTTAATCGTTGCTTCCCACGCATTATAATAAGTTGGTGCTTTCTTTCGAGGAATGAAATTGACATATATAAATTGAGAATCAGTGGTCATAATATAAACATAGTCATTATTTAACGCATTATTTATATTTTGCGCTTTTGTCAAACAAGGAATATTTAGCTTCGGAAAAATATTTATATTCATATTATATTTTGCATTTGGATCAAGACCAGCTTTGATTTGTTGTGTATATCTTTGAACTTCGATGAATCTGTTATGTATTACTACATCGGTAGAATTCTCTATTTTATTTTGTTCAAAATCTAAATCAAGAAAATACTTTTGTAAAGTATCCCCGTTTACCAACTTAGTCGCGTTGCAATAAAACCGATCTCTTCCATTGTATTTAAATTTTGCAATAGTTTTCTCATAACTTTTAAAATAAAGCCACATCGGAAAAGCATTTGACAAAACAATTTCCTGAAGATCGTATACTTTCTGATTAAGGATATACATATCTGGGTTTTGTTTTACAATAAAGTTGCCCATTTTGTATCCCAAATGTTGTATTCTTATCGAATCATTAATCGAAGCATTAATAGAAAAGAAACCATTAGTATCGGCTTGGCAACCAGTTTTGGTTTTTAAGTTAAACACAGTCGCATATGGCACTTGTTTTTTTTCATTATCAAGTATATGACCTGAGACTTGTGCTTCAGAAATAAGTGAAAATAGGTTCAGAAATATTACAAGTATAATTTTCATAATATATACAAAAAAGGGGTTGACTAAGAGGCTTTAAATGGCCGAAAAAATTTTTCTAATTAAATTTCATTTAGTTGCCATCTTAGGCAACCCCAGTATTTAAAGATCAATAGTTAATAGTTATATTGCCTCCAAGATAAAAAGATCCGGAAAACTCGCCACTGCCAGGCGAGTATGTTCCTGACCCTATAGCTGTTACGCTCTATACTGAATCTGCTATCCAAGTAAATATCCAACCAGCTACAGCAACAACTGCATCTCTAATTCCTCTGAGAGCATCTCCAACCCATCCTCCACCATTGATATTCTCCATCTCTTCAAAACTCAATTCTTTCATAACGTTTCCTTTTAAAATTAAAACTCTATTTTCACGAATTAATTTTCTACCATTATAGAGCAACGTGTTTACCGCATTAGGCTGGCTCGTTGACAGATGGAAAAGATCCAACTCTTTGGCCGCACCAGCGAGCCGAACCCGGCAAGTTTTCGCGACATGGCAGGGTGATGTAACCCGGTGCGGCCTTCTAAACAAACTTGTTTTGGCTTAGATCCAGCTTTCTGATTAGTTTCATTTTAAATTGTTTAAATCATTTTATCGGTAAAGTCTTAATCAACGCGATTTTTCAGCTCTGTTGAAACGAAGAATACAATGGCGGATTCAGTTTTATTATTCCACCTCCTTTGTTCCAAACGATTCCTCCTTAACACTATTTACTAAGGTAAGCCTGTATTTTACCAAACAACCCACTGCTCTTCAGTCACACCGGGTTTCACAGATTTCAGTTACGCTACAATTTGCGGATACATGGCATTTACAGTTCCCGTTTTAGTCCCACTAATCAGCCAGACTAATTGCTCAATTCTTGTTGTTTGTGTTTCAAAACTCATCATCTTCGGATTTGGCAGTTAATATTTAGGTCATTATTATTTATTAATAGGAATAGGCCTTCAATTGTTACCCAAAAAACGGAACTATTTTTTAAAATTTTGAAAATAAATTTTAATTCCTTGATTTCAAGTACTTAACAAATCCAGTACCGAAGGTCTAATCGTCTCATTTTCAAATTGGAAAATTGAAAAATTGAAAAAGTTGCGACATGCGGTGCATACAACTGACTTGTTTCAATTAACTTTTGTAGTTGCGCCTTTTTCTTTCGAGCCATCATATACCCAGGGTTACGCTCATCCCGAATCGTTCCTCACGGGATTCACTCACCCGGGGTTATTAAAATGTTGCCCCTTCAGGGCAAATACTTCAAAGGTTATTAAACATCAATATATTGCTCATAATCACTATACCATCCTCCCATTTTCAAAATGCCAAATTATCGAATTGTCAAATTGTCGAATTGTCAAATTGCCAAATTTAATTTTCTACTTTTGAATGATGGAAAACGGAGAACAGAAGATATTTGTCTGGTGCAATTTCTCAGAGGGGATGGACGATGCGATTTTACATGGAATGATGATTGCATTAACGCTTCAGAAAGAACTTTGTCTTTTTCACTTGTTAGACCGGAAACTTCATGAAAATAGTGAGATAGCCGAAGCCCGCCTAAGGGGAACCGCTTCAAAAATATCTCCTGTGCTGTCAACCATCAGCGTAAAATACCTTGTCAGAGATCAAAATATAAAGGACAGTCTGAAAGACCTGGCTGAGTTGTATGAGTGCCTCGTACTTGTGGCGCATAAAGTATCAGTTCCACAGCTTTTACCTGTTTTGCAATACGCCGCATTTCCATTTTTGTTTGTATCAGCTAAAGCAAATATTGATCAGATCTACAAACGGATCGTTGTGCCGGTTGGAAATATAAAAAAAAGCAAGGATATTGCACTATGGGCTAGTTACCTGGGGCGGCATAACGGCGCAATGATCGACATTTTTATGGCAGATGAAGGCGGGAGTGCCGATCAGAAGGATGTTAAAAGCAATCTTTTCTCTATTAGAAGGCTTTACGGAAAATTTCGGTTTCCTTTTCAGGTGATAGAAAGTCACACGCCGACCTGGAAACTTCAAAAGGCTTCGCTTAATCATGCGCTGGGTCTAAAATCGGGATTGCTGATTATTGCTGCAAGTTTTAAACCTACATTCCTCGATTCGATGCTTGGACTGACAGAGGGGAAGGTGATTGATAAGTCGGAGGAATTATCTGTAATGTGTGTGAATTCACAACGCGATTTTTATACCTTTTGCGGATAGAAAAAAATTAGTCATTCATTAAACTATATGGATGTTTGTAGTATTTTAATTATGAGATTAATAAGCGTCAAATTGTTATCTGTTCCGTAAAACTACAAATGAAGGTATTTGATAAATTAATAAAAAATTTAATTGAAACAGATTTACGGATAGTTTAAATTGATACATTTGCCGCTTCATTTCCAAGGTAAAAAAGGTCCGTAATATTGTGACCAACAGAGTTTGTTTAAAATTTAGAATATGGAAAGTAGCGCACTTTTAGTCTTTTTTCTGGCAGCAATCACTCTTGTGGGATTGGCAATGCTCTTTTCCAGTTATGTTCCCCCGACTTCGACCAATGCAACAAAATTTGAACCGTACGAATGTGGTATTGAGACCATTGGCGATGCCTGGCTTCAATATACAGTTGGTTATTATTTGTTTGCTATTATGTTTCTCATTTTTGATGTGGAGACTATTTTTCTTTTTCCATGGGCAATTGTAATGAGAACCGCAGGACTAACCGGATTCATTGAAATCCTGATCTTCTTTGCGATTTTGGGATTAGGTTTGTTGTATGGATGGAAAAAACACGCGTTAAGATGGGAATAAATAAGAAAAGCGATTTCGGAAAAAACGATTACCCCATTATTGCTGAATACGAGGGTGGCGGTATTTTATTGGCTCAGCTTGATGCACTTGTCAATTGGGCGAGGGCCAATTCGCTATGGCCATTGACTTTTGGCACGCGGTGTTGTGCCATCGAATTTATGTCAGCTGGTGCTTCACGTCATGATTTCGCCAGGTTTGGTGCGGAAGTGGCACGACCTTCACCACGGCAGGCTGATTTGCTTGTTATTTCAGGAACAATTAATTATAAAATGGCTCCCGTATTGAAGCGTTTGTACGAACAGATGCCTGATCCGAAGTATGTGATCGCGATGGGTGCCTGTGCTGTTTCGGGTGGTCCGTTCTTCTATAATTCGTATGCAGTTGTAAAAGGCGCCGATCATGTTATTCCGGTTGACGTTTATGTTCCCGGTTGTCCGCCCAGACCTGAGGCTTTCCTTTATGGTCTTATGCAATTGCAGAAGAAGATTAAGCGTACGAAAAATTTTGGTAAGGTAAAGTACCTTGAAGCAAAGCCAATAATCTCTGATAAATCGCCCCTTTAAATATTAGGTCAAATGACTAACGACGAATTAATATTGGTTCTGACCGGGAAGTTTCCTGATGCAATAATAGCACAAGGGAGTCAATATGTTGAAATGACAGTTAAAGCAGAATCGCTTCACGAAACTGCAATACAGCTGAAGCAAACCGGGGAAATCTCATTCGATTATCTTTTCTGCCTTACAGGTGTTGATTATCCCAAAAATATGGGGATTATCTATCATCTTGAATCGGTTAAACACCGTCACGTAATGGTGCTTAAAGTCAGAACTGCTGACCGGATTAATCCTTCAATTGACACAGTAAGTGATGTTTGGATAACTGCAAAATATCACGAGCGCGAGGTTTATGACTTGCTTGGAATTCATTTCAACAATCATACCGATTTACGCCGCCTTTTTCTGGAAGACGGATGGGGATTTCCCCTTCGAAAAGATTATGTGGACGAAGTAAGAATTGTAGAACGATAGAAATATGTCCGAAATAAGAGAGGTCATTGTAAAAACCGACAGGCTGGCTACCGATAAGTATCAGGTTAATATGGGTCCGCAGCACCCTTCTACTCACGGGGTGTTACGTTTACTTGTTACACTTGAAGGAGAAAAAGTTCTTAATGTTCAGCCTCATACTGGTTACATCCATAGCGGAATTGAGAAAATGTGCGAGGCGATCACTTACCCGCAGATCATTCATCTGACCGACAGGATGGATTACCTTTCGGCTCATATGAGTAACGAAGCGGTTGCCTTATGTGTCGAAAATGCACTCCAGATTGAAGTGCCCGACCGGGTTAAATATATTCGCACGATCATGGATGAGTTAACCCGTCTTGCATCGCATCAGTTGTGGTGGTGTGTATTTGGGATGGATTTGGGAGCGCTTACTACCTTTTTCTATGGACTTCGCGACCGCGAATTGATTCTTGATATTTTTGAGGAGACATGTGGAGCCAGAATGACGGTGAGTTACAATACACCAGGTGGATTGATGTTCGATATACACCCCAATTTTCAAAAAAGAGTTAAAGATTATTTGAAATATTTCAGAACTAAACTTCCTGAATATGATAAGTTGCTTACGGGTAATGTTATTATGAGGGAGCGTACCGAAGGTATTGGTTATCTCACGCTCGAAGAGGCAATTGATTTTGGGGTAACCGGACCGTCCGGAAGGGCTTCAGGTTTTTCATGCGATGTTCGTAAGCATCAACCCTACAGCGCCTATCCATTCGTAAAATTTAATGAGATTCTTGATCACCGTTGCGATACATTAGCCCGGTATGAAGTCAGAATTAAAGAGATGTGGGAGTCAATATCAGTCATTGAACAATTGATTGATAATATCCCTGAAGGCGATTATGCCCTTAAAATGAAGGGTGTTTTGAAACTTCCGGAAGGTGAATTTTATCAAAGAGTTGAATCTGCCAGAGGCGAATTTGGGGTTTTTATTGTCAGCGATGGAAAGAAAAATCCATATCGTGTCAAATTACGGTCACCTGGTTTTTCGAATCTCTTCGCCCTTAATAATATGGCTAAAGGTCACAAAATAGCTGACCTGGTTGCGATTATGTCGACGCTCGACCTTATAATTCCCGATATCGACCGGTAATAAACATTGAAGATCAATACAGACGAATAAGAAATTTTCAATATGGCTCTCAATATTTACGACTTTACAACATTGACTCACAACATTCATGTGAGTTTGACTGAAAGTTTTTCACCTTTTATCGCCACAACCATTGAGTGGGTAATAGTAGGGGTTGTTTACCTTTTATTTGTTGCCGTTTTCGCACTGTTTCTCGTTTATGC
>JAPLDR010000051.1 GCA_026391655.1 Bacteroidia bacterium
TTGTTCCCGTCTGACCTGATGTGCCCGTTCTGACACCTCTGGTTACATTCGGATCAACAGTATAACGTATTCCGGCCTGCCGAGTTGAATTTGTTCCTGATACTCCGGCTGCCTGCCGCCCCCCTGTACTTACTCCTCCATTGTTTATTGTACCGGATGATCTGGTTGTATAACCTGATCTGCCTGTCAGAGTCCGGCCTCCTGAATTTATAGAAGATGAAGACGAGCCAATTGCAGAACCTCTTCCGCCGCTATATCTTATAGCATTCGAACCGCCGGCTCCCGTGTAGTTTTGTTTGCCATAGTAATGTTGGCGATTATCAACGACTCCGCCCCAAAGGCCGCCGCCATATCCGCCGCCCCAAAAGCCGCCATATCCGCCACCGTAATATCCGCCGTAATAGCCACCATAGTATCCACCCCAGCCTCCGTAAGCGTACCAGGGATCGTACCATCCACCACCAAAGTAAGGACTATACCAGTTTGAGTAAAAGCCACCGCCCCAGTATCCTCCGCCATATCCGAATCCCAGACTGAAACCCCAACCTGGTGAATAATAAGGGTCCCAATAAGGATCCCAGGCATAAGGATTATAGAAAGTTCTGATGCGGGTTGTGTAGCTAATCTCCTCAGGGTCATTGTAATTATTGATCAAAAATAACGCTTCATCATCTGATTCATAAGTTGTATCAGTATCGGCTTGTTCATCATTATAGACATAGGTGGTGTCAGCATCAGGATTACCGTCTTTTTTCCCGAGAAGATAATTGTCAACTATTTTCCCGGCCTCGTCCTTTCGTGATTCAGTGATTGTTGCCGGTCGCTTAACCTGCTGTACTTTGGACGGTGAAGTTTTCATTACCACTGGAGGCTTGTCTCCCGGTGTAAAATAAACATCGTCCGTGTAACTACTTGACGTAACCATAGATCCTGTTGTACAAGCACTTGCAAGAAGTGCTATGGCTGAGAGCAGTTTGACATTAGTTTTCATGATTTGTTCTCCTTTATATTAATAAATTCCTGAAGTTTTCGTTATTTTGTGACCTGAAATTGTCAATTTAAATGCAATAATTATACCAAAACTTCAGTAATGGCAAAAGTTCTCACATCAAAAGAAGAAAATTATTCACAATGGTACAACGATCTGGTTGCAAAAGCTGATCTGGCTGAGAATTCAGCGGTTCGCGGCTGTATGGTTATCAAACCTTACGGTTATGCAATCTGGGAAAAAATGCAGGCTCAGCTTGATAAAATGTTCAAGGAAACCGGTCACGTAAATGCCTATTTTCCGCTGTTTATCCCGAAATCTTTTTTTTCGAAAGAGGCTGCTCATGTTGAGGGTTTTGCCAAAGAGTGCGCTGTTGTAACCCATTACCGGTTAAAAAACGATCCCGATGGAAAAGGTATAGTGGTCGATCCTGATGCTAAACTGGAGGAGGAGCTGATTATTCGTCCAACTTCCGAAACAATTATATGGAGTACCTATAAAAACTGGATACAGTCGTACCGCGATTTGCCCATCCTTTGTAATCAGTGGGCTAATGTTGTACGTTGGGAAATGCGTACCCGGATGTTTCTCCGGACGACCGAATTCCTTTGGCAGGAGGGGCACACTGCCCACGAAACAAGTCAGGAAGCATTGGAAGAAACAGAAAGGATGATTAACATTTATGCCACTTTTGCCGAAGATTTTATGGCAATTCCTGTTATTAAAGGTGCAAAATCGGCTAATGAACGGTTTGCGGGTGCGCTCGAGACCTATACCATCGAGGCATTAATGCAGGATGGGAAAGCCTTACAATCGGGAACATCTCACTTTTTGGGACAAAACTTTGCCAAAGCTTTCGATGTTCAGTATGCCACTCGCGACGGAAAACTCGACTATGTCTGGGCAACTTCATGGGGCGCCTCCACACGTCTGATCGGCGCACTTATTATGGCACATTCAGATAATAACGGTCTCGTACTTCCTCCAAAACTTGCACCTTATCAGGTTGTTATTGTTCCGATTTATAAAAATATGGAACAATTGGCTGAAATTTCGGTGAAAGTTGAGGAGATTATGGTGAAACTTCGAGCACGTGGAATCAGCGTTAAATACGACAACCGCGATACTCAACGTCCGGGTTGGAAATTTGCAGAGTATGAACTGAAAGGTGTTCCGGTTCGGTTGGCTATTGGTCCCCGCGACCTCGAAAACGGCACGGTGGAAGTGGCCCGACGCGATACGTTGGAAAAATCTGTCGAAAAGCTGGAAAACATCGATCAGCTAGTGGAAAATCTTCTGGAAGCCATTCAAAAGAATATATATAGTAAAGCATTCAAATTCAGGGCAGAAAACACAACTATTGTCGATTCATATGATGAATTTAAGAAGTTGCTGAATACCAAAGGTGGATTCTTTCTTGCGCACTGGGATGGCACATCTGAAACAGAGATCAGGATTAAAGAAGAGACCAAAGCAACCATCCGCTGTATCCCATTCGATAGTGTTGAAGAGGAGGGGAAATGTATGGTTACCGGCAAACCTTCGCATCGCAGGGTGATTTTTGCGCTGGCGTATTAATATATCAACAGGCAATGGAAAATAAGGTTGTTGAACGCTTCTTAAAGTATGTAAGAACCAATACCTGCTCCGATTCAAAGAGTGGTACAACACCAAGCTCAGCCGGACAAACTGAATTTGCCGGAGTACTTTCCGGTGAATTGAAAAATATTGGTCTTCAGGATGTTGAAGTCGATCAGTTTGGATATGTTTATGCCACACTTCCGGCAAACATTGCAGTTATTACACCTGTTGTCGGTTTTATCGCACATATGGATACAAGTCCCGATTTCACCGGGGCAAATGTTTCCCCGCGAATCATCGAAAGTTATCCTGGCGGCGATATTGTTCTGAACGAAGTCAAAAATATTGTCCTCTCACCCGAAGTATTCCCGGAAATAAACAATTATATTGGTCAGCGATTGATTGTTACAGATGGCAAAACCTTACTGGGAGCCGACGACAAAGCGGGTATTGCAGAGATTGTTACGGCTATGGAATATCTTGTTAATCATGACGAGATTAAGCACGGAAAGGTGAGGATTGCTTTTACACCCGATGAGGAGATTGGCGAAGGGGCTGACCATTTTGATGTACACAAATTTGGTGTCGATTTTGCTTATACAATTGATGGTGGTGAACTTGGTGAACTCGAATTTGAAAATTTCAATGCATCAGGCGCTAAAATTGTGATTCACGGTTCAAGTGTTCATCCAGGATATGCAAAAGGCAAAATGAAAAACGCAATAATGATTGCCAATCAACTGATTGCCATGCTTCCACCGGATGAGGTGCCGGAGCAGACCGATGGATATGAAGGGTTTTATCATGTTACGCGACTGATCGGATCTGTAGAACATGCTGAGATCGAATTTATCCTGCGTGATTTTACACGTGAGGGAATTAATAAACGAAAACTATTCTTGCAAACAATTGTAAAACTGATAAATAAAGAGTTTGGCGATGGAACTGCCGAACTTGCGTTGAATGATCAGTATTTCAATATGCGGGAAAAAATTGAACCCGTAAAATACATTGTCGACATTGCAGCTGAAGCCATGCGCGAATCGGGTGTTGAGCCAAAAATTGTTCCGATCCGTGGTGGTACCGATGGCGCACGTCTCTCGTACATGGGACTTCCCTGCCCGAATATTTTCAACGGAGGCCACAACTTTCACGGAAAATTTGAATACATCCCGACTCCCTCAATGGCAAAAGCATGCGAGGTCATTGTTAAAATAGTCGAAAAGGTGGGGAAGGGGAGAATGAAAAATGAATGAAAAAATGAAAAATGAAAGAGTGTATATCTTTATTTCTCATTTTGCGTTTTATATTTTACTTTTTGCCTTCCGGCTCCTGACTTCGGTCTTCTGACTTCTGCCTTCTCACCTTGTCAATTTGGCGATAATCTCCTCATGCTGTGGAAATTTGCTGATTAGCTCATTTCGCAATGGGAGTTCAAAATCACGAAAATCAAATCCGGGAGATACTGTACAGCCAATCAATGAATAATCATCGGGATTGATCACGGTTGCAGCAAACCACGATCCACCCGGTACCACAAACTGAGGAACTTGTTCCCGGTCGATATCAGGTCCAATCACAGTTTTGGCGTAGACACCATCCTGTGCGATGGTGTGAATTTCAATTGGAGATCCATCGTAGAAATGCCAGATTTCGTCCTGCGTGATCCGGTGAAATGCAGAAAACACTTCAGATGTCAGTAAAAAATAGATGCAGGTTGAATAGTTTCGTTCCCCTTTATAACTGTGATCGAGGCTATCGTGACTGATCACGCCAGCACTACGGTAAGTTTCCCTGAAGAATCCACCTTCGGGATGAGGTTTCAAGTCAAGTTTCAGGATGATCTGATCTAATCGGTTCATTCGTAGCTATTTTAGTAGTTTAATCTAATTATAAATTTTATAGGTTGCTGGAAATTCGTGACTCGATTCTACTTGTCAATAAATCCGGCCAAAGCATAAACCAGCGCTCATTGCCAGTTAATCGCAATTTCGTTGGTGGTATAGTCTTCCTGTTTGTCGTTCCATCCGGTTGCAGTATGTCCGCCGCCAACAATATAACCCGGTCATGGCTGAACTTCGTTATCCGATCCGGAACGTCGGTCATGAGGATTCATAGGTGGATTAATTCCCAATCCGGTAACGAATGAACGATTATAATAATTACTGCCAAAAATATGTGCTATTGCATCCTGTGAAGTTTGTATGTATTTTTTATCAGGTGATATTTTATTGGCTACCAGAAGGTTTAGCACCTGGCGTACAACGGTTCCGTTGTATTTTCCTTCAACCGCAGTACCACATCGCCATAGATAAAAACCACGCATACTCGTATAAAAAGCCTGATTGTACACTTTGGGGGATATCTCAAATTCAACAGATTTACCACCGTCGGGCAGTTCGAAAAAATACTTTCCGCTTTTGGTGAATGATGAAAAGTCAGCCACCGAAACAATTTGGTTTACATCTTTCTGGAAAACAGGGTTTGACATATTCCCTTTAAAAACAACAACCTGATCGGAAACCTGTTTTATTACAAATGATTTGGTATCGCCAACGATAGAGGCTTTTTTGGAAGACAGTGGAAGAAATCCCAGCGAATTTAAGTGAATGCTTTGATTTTGAGCAAATGCGGAGGACGAAATAAAAGCAAGGATGATTAGTAAGAGCGTTTTCATCGGAAAAAAATTAGTTAATTTTATGCTTTAAAAGATTAAACTTGCACTACTTTTATCTTATTAGAAACTGATTAAATAATGTAGCTATGGCACATGAAAACATTTCGCAAGTTATTGAATCATCTCCGTTTATCCAAAAACATTCTGCACTTTTACGTATTTGGCACTGGGTTACTTTTTTGATTTTGTCAGGTTCGATGATTACTGTTTTAATAATCTCAACAATGCTGAATCCACGAGCTAATATTGCCTTGGTTCAGAATCAGTTAAAAGGGAAAGGAGTTGCAGTATCAGAAGAGCAGGCATTTGCTGTATCTCATGAATATGAAGACAAAATGTGGGAGGTACATAAATTACTCGGGTTTGGACTTGCATTTTTATTGGCATCAAGGTTGTTGATTGAATTGGTTCAGCCCCGGGAGGAAAAAATACGCTCGCGAATCAAAAATGCGATAATTTTGTTTAAACTAAACGACAAAAATAAAGTCGAATACAGGCACTATGTGTATGTAAAAAGGATGTACCTTTTGTTTTATTTAATTTTGTTATTAATGGCACTGACTGGTTTGGGTTTGGCTTTTGGTCGTGAACTTGGTTTCCCGCGTCAAATACACAATTTGCTGAAAACTGTGCATAGCCTGTTCCAGTATTTCATGTACGCATTTGTATTTCTCCATTTGTGCGGTGTAATCATTGCAGAAAATAGTAAGATCAAGGGCATTGTCTCGGGAATGATAAATGGCAATTGATGATTAATATAGAATCAAACTATGAAAACCAGATGTAAAATTCATTTGCTGCAGAATTGGATCTTGCTGATAATGTTTTCCACTATTTTTCAGATATCCTCCTTTGCCCAACAACTACGCAAAGCTAATACAGACCAGATTAAACTTAAATGGCTGGATATTGCTTATGCTACAACATCCCAGGCTCAAAAGCTTGATATTTATTTACCTGATGGCGATGGGCCTTTCCCTGTCATCCTTTCGATCCATGGTGGAGCATTTAAGGCCGGAGATAAGCGTGATGGTCAGTTGACTCCCATGCTTGAAGGGCTAACGAGAGGATATGCCGTTGTTTCAATAAATTACCGGTTAAGCCCGGAGGCTAAATTTCCGGCACAGATTTATGATGTAAAAGCTGCGGTTAGGTGGATCAGGGCAAATGCAAAGCAATATAAATTCAATCCGGATAAAATTGCTGCCTGGGGCGGCTCAGCCGGTGGGCATTTATCAGCTTTAGCTGGAACTTCGGGTAATGTGAAAGAATTGGAAGACTTATCTTTAGGTAATCCGACACAATCAAGCCGTGTACAGGCCGTGGTTGACTGGTTTGGCCCAACCAATTTCCTTAAAATGGATGAGCAACTTAAAGAAAGCAATTTAAAAAATCCTCAAACACATTCTATTCCCGATTCACCGGAATCGGAACTTATCGGGAAAAACCTGGCTGATGCTCCTGAGCTTGTAAAAGCTGTTAACCCTGAAACCTATATCACAGCCGATGACCCTCCATTTTTAATTCAGCATGGGTTGATTGATCACCTGGTTCCTTATCAGGGATCTGTGAATCTTGCTTCAAAACTTAGTGCTGTTATCGGAAAGCAGAAGGTAACCCTCGAATTGTTTGAGAACAATGATCATGGCGGACCTGCATTTACGACTGAACAGAATATCGTTAAGGTTTTTGCATTCCTTGATCAATACTTAAAACATTAAGGTAATTATATATTAGTGATTTAAACAATAAAAATTAAAAATTAAAAAATGAAAAGAACACTATTGTTTTTTGCAGGCATGATCTTAATGGTATGCTTTGTGTCGCTGAATGCCCGGGCTCAGAAATCTGAGTACCAGGTAGCCAAATCGATTCAACTGACAAGCGACGGAGGTTGGGACTACCTTTCTGTCGATGATGTAAATCAAAAACTATTCGTTTCGCACAGCAGTCAGGTTAATGTTGTCGACTTAAAGACAGGTGAACAGATTGCGGTTATTCCTGAAACCAGCGGAGTACACGGCATTGCTATCGCGAATGATCTCAACAAGGCGTTTATATCCTGCGGAAGGGATTCATCGGTTACAGTTGTTGACCTTAGTACTTTTAAACTGATTGCAAAAGTAACGGGAACCGGCAAAAATCCTGATGCTATATTGTACGATCCATTTTCGAAAAAAGTATTTACATTCAATGGAAGAAGCAGCAATGCAACAGTGATTGATGCAGTCGCTTTAAAAATTATTGCAACGATTCCACTTTCCGGAAAACCCGAATTTTCGCAAACAGATGGTAAGGGGAAGATTTATGTCAATATTGAAGATAAAAGCCTCATTGCGATTATCAATTCGGTTACGCTGAAAGTTGAAAAAGAATGGTCGATAGCCCCCGGAGAAGAGCCGTCAGGTCTGGCTTTGGATAATGTGAACCACCGTTTATTTTCGGTTTGCGGTAATAAAATGATGACTATTTCTGATGCAGTTGCAGGAAAAGTCATTACAACTGTGCCTATCGGTGGTGGATGCGATGGTGTCGCTTTCGATCCGGCTACCAAACGTATTTTCTCCTCAAATGGCGAAGGAACTATGACAGTGGTTCAACAAGTTAGTGCCGATGAATATAAAGTATTGGAAAACTTTCCTACTCAGCAAGGTGCAAGAACGATTACCGTTAATAAAACGACTCATCATATCTACCTGCCGACAGCCGAGTTATTACCGGGTGAAGGCAGAAGACAGTCTAAACCAAATACGTTTAAGGTTTTAGATATTGAACCTGTAAAATAGGTTATTTTGTGGAGGTTGATTGGAGTTTAATTATAGTGAAGGCTTGACTGATCATATCATGAAAAGTCAAGCCTTCACTTTTAATTCTGAATTAAAGCTGAATAATAAGCACAACCTTTTGTGAATCGCGAAGCACCTCAACGCTAATGGTTTCACCATGTTTGAGCTGATTCATCCTGAACATGTAATCCTGAATGTTGTTTACGGGTTTCCCGTTAATTGACGTAATGATATCGCCCTTCTTCATACCTCCGAGTGCGGCAGGTTTTCCGGGAGTCACCAAATCGGCGCGTAAACCGTTTTTAACGTTTCCGGCAAAGTCGGGCATAATTCCAAGTGTAACGCCTTTCCTTCGCGTGCCGCGGCCTATTTCTACTTTTGGCCCCGCTTCCTTAAAGGTCAGTTTGGTATCCATATTGGCCAGATCAACAATAATTTTGTATGCCACGTCTGAAATTTTCACCATTCCCTGATAATTGATTTTATCCCAGGTGTCAGCCGGTGTATGGTAATCGAGATGAGCACCTGAAGTGACAAACAGCACAGGAATATTTTTACCATAGAACGACGCATGATCCGACGGGCCATAACCTTCCTCAGATAAGGTGAGTTTTAAAACAGTGGTATCGGTCGAGGCATATATTATTTTTTTAAACGAGTCTGCAGTCCCGACTCCGCCAATCTGGACCTGCGAATTTTCATTCAACCGGCCAACCATATCGAGATTAACCATGGCATTCACTTTATTCAAATCGACAGTTGAATTATCAACAAATCGTTTTGAACCAAGCAGTCCCTCTTCTTCACCAGCGAAAGAAATCACCAGAATACTTCTTTTATGACTTTTGGGTGTAGCAGCTAACTTCTGCGCCAGTTCGAGTATCATCCCCACGCCTGAAGCATTATCATCGGCTCCGTGATGTACACCAAGCGTATCCGGTACGCGACTACCGGAACCGCCACCGCCCATGCCAAGATGATCGAAATGCGCACCTATAATTACAAATTGGTTTTTCAATGTTTTATCACTTCCCGGAATTTCCATCACGACATTACGTGTTGGAATAGTTGTCTCAACCACGTCTGACTGACCCGAAACAGTAACTCCTGTATTAAAACTATCAGCTTTTCGAAGTTCATTGAGTTTTTTCTCGAGATCTTCTATTGCTAACTTTTTAGGTTCAAGTATCTGATTGGCAATCTTTCTTGATATTCTGAAAGCAGGTATTCCAACCGACTGCTCACCTTTGGCCAACGGCTCAAACTTATCCTCCGAATCGAAAATCTTTCCCGAAACAAGTAATACAGCAGAAGCACCCATGTCTTTTGCCTGAAGAACTTTATCCCGGTCGCGACTGTACTTTATAAATGGGCTCATTGTTTTTTCAATCTCAGGATCGGCCCTGAGAATCATCACAATCTTCCCTTTTACAGCATTTCCTGTATAATCACTCCATTTCAGGCTGTCTTCGTTTATTTCAAAACCATAACCGGCAAAAACTACTTCGCCACAGAACGAACTATTTTGTGAAAAAGCAAAAGGGGCAAAATCGGTACCCAACGTTAGCGATGTTCCATTTATCTTCAGACTGTTTGCCGGACCATTAATAATTTTGTCAGTTACCCTGAAATGCTGGAAACCTTTATCATACAATGGAATCAGTCCACTCTCTTTTAAATCCCTGCGGATATATTCAGCTGCCAGACTGTCGCCTGCACTTCCTGTAAGCCGACCTTTTAGTTCGTCGGATGCCAGATAACTAATATGCTTCTTAAGCTCATTTACAGTTACTTCCTTCGATCTTTTCTTATCTTGTGTAAAAGAGATGGTGATCAATACCATTAAAATAAATCCAATTCTTCCAAAAATTCTCATAGCCTACATTTTAACAGGTGAAATTGAAAAACGGGTTAAAATTAATCAATTTGATAATATTGTGATTACAAGATAAATTTATCCTTTCACCTATAAGCTACAGGTACTTATGCTGCCTGGAATATTCTGCCTAAACTTTGGAGTGTTCTAATTTTTAGCTAATTGGCGGTTAAGATTAATCGAAATAGTAACCGAAGGATAAATGGAAGCCACATTAATCCGGTGCCGTTTCCCTTCATGCAAATCTACTACCCAATTACCGACAAAGTATCCAATTCCGGCAGCCAGTATTTCATCCGACAGAAAATGCTGATCCTGGTAAATGCGTGAAAACATGGTGAATGCTGCAGGTACATAAGCCAGAATTTTAAAGACTGTTTTATTGGCATGACGCGACATTACCGTTGAAAGTGCCATGGCACTCGTTGTATGGCCGCTTGGCATAGAGTTATAATCTACATTAAAAAAGCTAAACGGATGATAACTGAATGCTCCTTCATATGCATAAGGTCTGGCTCTGCCTATTGTATTTTTAAGCACATGGGTAATGAGTTCTGCATAAAGTCCCGCCTGCACCAATTCAATGGAGACTTTTTTGGCTCTGTTATCTTTGGCAATCAATCCATATATACCAAAAACGCCAGCTAATCCTCCGATTGCATACCATTCTCCGTACACTCTTCCCCCCACTATGAAAACACTGTTATTGTATCGCTGATTGCCCTGGGTTGAGTTTACGATTGCCTGATCAAATGGCATTACTGCCATTGTTGCTGCGACTACTATACTAACCCTAAGCCAGTCCTTCCCTTTCCATTGAGTAGGTTGTTTAACAAACAGAAATGTTTCGTGTCCAAACTGAGATATGCTATATGGCTTGTATTCCTGCTCCTTTTCCCCTTTCGTCTCGGGAACTGTATCTTTCTTCGCTTCCTGCGCAAATACGCCGGATTGGAAGGTACAAAAGAGAACTAATATGAGAAATTTGGACAACACCTGATTTAAATTATTTTTGAGTAATACGTGACAGTTAATTTCAATTATATTGGCCTTTTCGCTGACGGTCTTCGAAATAAAGGAGCAGAAAGATTTTCTGTTCAGTTCTCATCGAATGTAAGGTCGGATAATTGCGAAGATATTGGTCATTTATATAGATGTAATTTTCAAATCCAACGCGCAGAGCATGATGAATCTGTATAGTAATCCTTGGTTTAATAATTTGGATAAAATTAGTCCCTGGCGCACCCTGGTAAGTATGAATCAAATAATTATAATAAATCAATGACAGATCCGCGTATTTACCAAGATTGAGTGTACTTTCAAATTTTGCCTGCAATCCTCCGCCAAAATTATAATCTCTGACCGTCGCCGTATCAGTAACAATCTCCGTACTGTTTCCCGCTAATGGTATAATAGCGAGATGTATATTGGTGTAAAGATTACTCGTAGTACTTATTGGTAATTTTGAAAATACCCCACCGCCAAAACCTATGGCACCTAACTCAAATGTACTGTTATCCCAATAATCGTAATATTGAAATCCCCCCGCAAGGATGGCTAATTTCCCAAGCTGCGAATTTTTGCCGAATAAAATACCATAGCCGGTTACGTTATCAAGTAATTTTCGTCCCACTCCAAAATTCAAATCTGCACGAAGTCTGAAAAAATCAAAAGGTTTTCGTTTACGGATTTCAAACGGATTTCCATAATCAAACTGGGCGTTGAACATTACATTGTTAGTTCCATTTCCGAAGGGGCCATTCTTTTCATCATTTATCCTGTGAAGTCCGGCGTATATGGAAATATTTAGTGGTTCTTTCTCATAAACCTCTTTATTGGTTATCCTGAAAGTTTTTCCCTGTATCAGCCTGTTAATGCCTCTCATGGGGTCAATTAAACCTGCCGCTATTTCACGGAACACCCTATCTCCGCCTCTTGTGCGGTCATCGAGGACATTTGAACTTAAACGGTATAGTACTTCGCCGAGAAATGCTCCGCTAATAGAAGTATTGATTATATCGTTATAGGAAGGGCGAGTAGTTTCTCCAAAATATTCCCACATCAGGCTGCCTCCTGCAGCAAAACAATATGATGCAAAATAATTATAACCGTTCGAACGCGCAGAACTAAATGAAAGAGCTCCGGAATAGGGATGACCAACAAAATTTACTCCGAACCGATCATTATCCCATTCCCACCCGTATTTTATATTATTCTTCCACGAATCGATTCCAACACGGGCATAATCAGCTTTCAACACAAAACGGTCAAATAGCTGTGTTGAAAGAAGACCTCCCATTGCGCCTAAAGTTACATGCATGATGGAATATTTCTTATTGTATTCCGGATCGTCATCAAGCAAATCCCCGTATTTATTTTGAAAAGTAGTATCTATGAGTGCACTTTTTTTAGGTTCATTGCCGGCTCCTGATTTATCGGAATGCAGTGCTATTTTTTTCTCCTTGATCTGTTCCAGTTGCTTACCTCTGCTGCCTTTACCCGGCACAATTGTGTCGTGTTTGGCAGGAACCTGCGCAAAAAGAAATGTAGAAGATAAAAGTAACAAGGCTATAAAACAGACTGTTCTCATATTTTCACCAATTATTAAAATGGACGATTAACAGGTAAGTTGACGATTTCGGATAACTTCCCTGACAATATTTTAGACAGTTACAAAGTTATGGTCGTACTCCCTTATAAAAGTTATACAACTTTTGAAATATGTTACATTATTCACACATTTTAAATAGAATATGATTTTGATTTCATCTAAAATAATCGTAACTTGCCTAAACTATTTTACCATTTAAATCTAAGGTTATGCGATTAATTGGAAATGTAATCTGGTTGATTTGTGGAGGTTTATTTACCTGTCTGGGATATCTGTGGGGTGGCTTCTTATTATGTCTGACCATTATCGGAATTCCATGGGGATTGCAGGCCATGAAGATTGGAATTGCACATCTGGCACCATTCGGAAGAGAAGTTGTTCCTACAGGTGGATCAATACCCTTGATTTCGTTTATTCTAAACCTGATCTGGATTGTTTTTGCCGGAATCTGGATTGCCCTTGCCGAGCTTGTTTTTGGACTGTTATTTTGCATCACAATTATAGGAATACCATTTGGTTTGCAGCATTTTAAGCTGATGAGACTGGCATTTTACCCGTTCGGGTACGATTTACGATAGGGAGAAAGTTATAAGTTTTTATGTTTGATAAGTGAAAAACTTTTCACTTATCACTAAATCGTCGAACTTGTTTTAGTATCGAATCAGAACATTAACCAGTTTTTACCTTACCTAGTTTTCATCCGTCAAATGAGGAATATATCGTAGAATCAGGGCATATTATCGCAAGTCTACTCTTTAATCTCTGAAAGCTCAACAGGAATGGATAAAGAAAAAGTACTTCCCTTTCCCGGTTCTGAAACCACTTTTAATTCGCCATTCAAAATTTTGGCAATCTTTTGCGAGATCGCCAATCCAATACCAATTCCTCCATAAGTTCTTGTAAATGAGTCATCACCCTGTCTGAAATAATCGAAGATAATGCTTTGTTTTTCCAGTGGAATACCAATGCCTGAATCTTTAATATAAAATACAAGATTTGACTCATGTTCAATTGTATAGCCAAACTCAATTGTTCCCTTATGGGTGAATTTAACCGCATTCTTGAACAGATTAGTAAGTACCTGATTGATTTTACTTCTGTCAGCAGTTACATAACTCGACAGCCAACGGGTATCGGGTTTGAAGATCAGTTGAATTTGTTCCTGCTTGGCTGAAGTTCTAAGAATATTGTCGAACGATGCTTTGTTCTCCATAAATTGATCGATCAGACTGAATGTCTGTTTACGAAGTTGGATATTCGTATGTTCGACCAGCGCCAGATCGAAAACACCCTCAATAATTGAGAGCAGACTTTGTCCGCTTGTTTGAATACTTGAAGCGAAAGTGATATTTTCTTCAGGATCAGCACCTGTCAAAATCATTTCGCTGAAACCAAGAATATGATTAAGCGGTGTACGTAATTCGTGATTCATAGTAGCCAGAAATGCCGATTTCAGGCGGTTGGTCTCCTCTGCTATCTCTTTAGCGGTAATCAGATCATCGAGCATATTCTTCTTTTCGGAGATATCATCCATGATCAGAATATAGTTGCTGATTGCCCCTTCGCTGTTCATTAGCGACGATATTGTCACATCTTCCCAATAAACAGATCTGTCTTTACGCCGGTTTTGATATTCGCATTTCCATACCTTTCCTGCTTTTAGATTCTCCCACATGAAATCAAAATCAGTCCCGGGAATATGTCCACGGTTAAATATTCTGGGAGTTTTTTTAATTACCTCTTCTATTGTGTATTGAGTCAGGGTTGTAAAAGCGTTATTTACAAATTCAATATTTCCATTAGCATCGGTAATAATTGTTGAAACCGGACTTTGTCCTATTGCTTTACTGAGCTTCCTAATTAAAATCTCGTCTTTCTTTTGACCAGTAATATCCTCTTTGACAGCCAGGAAATGTGTAATATTTCCGTTCTCATCTTTAATGGGTGATATTAAAGCATCTTCGAAATATTCCTCGCCGCCTTTCTTTTTGTTTTTAAACTGCCCATGCCATTCGCCTCCTGCCAAAATAGTGTTCCACATATCGGTATACTCAGACGAAGAAGTTGAGCCTGACTTTAAAATCCTTGGGTTCTCACCCAATACTTCGTTAAACGAATAACCTGTTAACTCGGTAAATTTAGGATTGACGTATTCAATTTGACCCATCGTATCCGTAATCACAATAGAAGCCGGATTTTGTTCGACGGCCCGGGAAAGAACTCTCAGTTCGCCTTCAACTCTCATTCGATCAGTAACATCCCTGAGTATGCCTACATGATAGAGAATATCACCTTTTTCATCAGTATTGAACCAACTGTGATCCTCTACCCAAATTACAGATCCGTCCTTTCTTTTTAACCTGAATACTGCAATTCCTCCTTCTTTTTTATTTGAGACTAACCGGTTGCGTTCTTCGGTATCGAAATACAACTCATTTTTAATGTTTATTGCCATCATCTCCTCTTTGCTATCATAACCTAACATGGTTACCAGAGCCGGGTTTGCCGAGACAAACTTTCCATCAAAAGTGCTTTTATAAACTCCATCCGGCATCTTATCCACCAGATTACGGTAGAGTTCCTCGCTCGTTGTCAATGCTTCTTCAATCAGTTTTCGTTCCGTTATATCATATCCAATTCCAACCAATCCCTGAACTTTCCGGTTTTCGTCATAAAAAGGAATTTTGGAAGAGAGTCTCCAATATTGCTTTCCGTTTGAATCAATGGAATATGTCTCCCTGTTAATCAACGGTATTCCTGTTAGTATCACAGACAAATCCTCCTGAAAGCCATCAATACCTTCTGGCGCAGGGAATAATTCGATATCTGTTTTACCAATGATTTCAGATTCGGAAGCATAACCCATATGCCCTAGATCAGCTTTGTTTGCAACAATTTTCCGGCATAGTGTATCCTTGACAAAGATGCTATCAGGTAAATTATCGATAAGTGTTCTGAGTAATGAACGCTCCTGTATGATTACTTCTTCCGCCTTATGTCGGGCGGTTATGTCAACATAGGAGGTGAGCAGATGGTGAAGCGATCCATCAGGATTCCGCTCACAAACAACTGAAAGTGTGATATATATGAGAGAACCGTCTTTTCGGACAAACCTTTTATCAATTTCATACCTATCCAAACGTCCTTCTGACATCTCAGTGAACAGTCCGAGATTTTTTTCAACATCTTCGGGATAAGTCAGGTCGATCCAGGTCAATCCTTTTAATTCTTCTTTTGAATAGCCTAACATCTGGCACAGAACCTGGTTAACCTCAAGCCATATTTTTCCCGGCGAAGTCACACTCATTCCAACAGAACAGTTCTCAAAATAATTCTGAAATGCCTTTCTGCTTTGCATCAATGAGAGCTCAGCTTCTCTTCGCACCTGAACCTGCGCTTTTAATTCCTCGAAAAGAGCTGATTGCGTTTTACGTCGCTGATCGAGTTCCTCAAAAGCAACCTTAAGCTCTTTCTCTGTTCTTTTGCGTTGCCTCAACTCAATTTCCAGATTTCTGGTACGCAGTTTGACCAATTCTTCGAGCCGCTTCTTCTCATTTCGCTTCCTATCCACCGCCTCTTTGATCCGGAGCATCGCGCGAATCTGTGCAGTTAATTCTGATTTATCCAGCGGCTTTGCCAGGAACGCATCAGCACCACATTCGAGTGCTTTTATCCTGCATTCCCGGTCGGTTTTTGCAGCGGTAACCATGACTACCGGGATGTGTTTAATAAACTTATCCGATTTTATGGTAGTACAAACTTCATAACCATTCATACCGGGCATCACAATATCAAGCAGCACGACATCAGGCCTATGGTTACGACAAAGCACTAACCCTTCGCGTCCGGAAGTAGCACTAATAAATTTGATTGTTGGAAAAGCTTCGATTAATAAAGCTTTTAATACTATTAGGTTATCTTCAATATCGTCGATCGCCAGTATCTTTTTAATTTTATCTTTCATTTGTTAATAATTTATTTTTTAAAGGTCAAATGAAATTCGTCCCGATCAATGGGGACTCATTTCATTTTTTCTTTTCAAAAATTACAATATAGTGAAGTTTTTTCAATCTTCTGACCGTGTAAAAGTAATCATAATCCTAATACTTCAGTTTTTCTCCCAATCTTTCGAGTAAAAGATTGATCTCACTTTTCAAGGCAATCATTTTCCGTTCGCGCGTAATTGCCAGCTCATAATAAATCTCCAGTTCACTTAGTTTTCGTTTTAATGCCTTTTCGGTAAGCTTTCTTTCGGTGATGTCCCTGAAAAACGATTGAAAAGTACCGTCAGGCATCATGCGGGATTTCATCTTTTCGTATCAGCTCACGTTCCGATATCACTACCTCTCCTTTTCTTAGTTGCTCGTATTTTAGCGGTTTATCTAAAAGTGTCTCATCTGTAAAAAGATCCTTCATGTTCATCTGTAACAATTCATTCCTGGAATAACCTGTTTGCTCAATAGCCACGGAGTTGACAGTGATAAAATTTCCATTTTTATCACCTTGAAAAAATGCATCGGTTGCCAGCTCAAGCAACATCCTGTATCTTTCCTCGTTGATCCGGGTGGCTTCTTCAGCCAGTTTTTGACTGGTAATATCGACGGCAACTCCCGTCCATCGGGTACTCCCGTCATCAAGTTTTCGTGGACTTGACTCAAATCTCAGCCATTTTATGCTATTGTCAATCAGCAGTCGCACTTCTCCGATATAGGGTTCTTGAGACTGTTGAGCCAGCTCGTTGGATTTAATAAATTTTTGTAAATCATCCGGATGAATTTTTCTAAAAATCGCAGTAATTGCATCTTTTGAAAACTTCGTTTTATCAACTTTAAGGAGTTCGCAAAAACGGTCACTTACAAATTCGAATGAGGTCAATTCTAAAATCGATTTCCCACTTTCCTGTTTTTGAATCAACATCCGATAGATTCCGGCGCTCTGGTTAGAAACCAAATCAGCATATAACTGCTGACTCTCGACAAGCGCAACTTCGATTTGCTTAATGATCGATAATTCGGATTCCTTGTTACTCATTATTTTCATTAATAGCGCGTATAATATTGTATATCAGATGGATGAAAAAATAAAGAATTACATGATCGCATCCGACTAGTGATGTCCAAAGATAGAAATATTTTAATGTATGAGCAGAGGATTTGAATTTTTGACAATGCTTTATACATAAAAAAATTTCAACCTTAAGTCTGAATAAACTAAGTATTTACGGCATGCGTCATTCTTACACTTCAATCACCTTCTAACTTCATTAACAACTCGGACTTCAGGTTAACCAGGGAATTATAGTATCAGAGGTCACCCGGATTATCGGCGACAATAAGTCGGTATCCCACATTATGAACGCTTTCAATCTTTACCAAAGGATCTGATTTGAGAAGTTTTCGAAGCCTTGAAATAAAAACATCCATGCTACGGCTCGAAAAGAAATGATCGTTGCCCCACACTGCGTTCAGGATATCCTCCCGTCGGAGCACCTTATTGCGATGTTCGAGCAGAAATGCAAGCAAAACAGCTTCACGATGGGTAAGATACTGGTGAATCCCGCCCGATGTCAGCCTTAGATTATCGGGGGAGAAGGAAAAGTGACCAAACCTGATCAACATATTCTTCGTCTCCTGCCGGAGATGAATTTTACTCCGTTTCAGAAAAACTTCAATTTTAAGAACCAGTTCCTCGATGCTGAATGGTTTTGTAATATAATCATCGCCACCTTGTTGCAAACCAAAAATTTTATCTTCACGTGTCGATCGGGCTGTCAAAAAAATGATTGGAATCTCTTCGTCAAACTCCCTGATCTTTCGGGCCAACGTAAAACCATCCATCTTGGGAAGCATTACATCAAGGATACATATTTCGTACGATTGAGAAGCAATTTTTTCGAGCGCAGTTATTCCATCTTCGCAAAAATCAACCGAATAGCCCCTCATCTCAAGATTGTCGCGCGTCACAAACGACAACGTCAGATCATCTTCCACATATAAAATTCTTCCCTTACTCATTATCTTTTTTTCTTATCAGGTATTTCTATCACGAAAGTTGCTCCTTTCCTTGGTTCACTTTTCAATCCGATTTCCCACTGATGGGCGTCACAAATCGTTTTTACATAATACAATCCGAGACCAAATCCCTTCACATTATGAAGATTGCCAGTAGGAATCCGGTAAAACTTCTGAAACACGCGACGCTGAAATTCATGACTGATTCCCGGGCCATTGTCACTAATACTAATCATAACGGACTTTTCAGTACGAGCACTCTCAATCGTGATAACCGGTTCCTTGCCTGAATATTTCGAAGCATTATCGAGCAGATTGTGAAGGATATTGGTCAGGTGAAGCACATCGGCTTCAATGCAGCCTACTGAATCTGACAGATTAGTATTAACGACAAGTTGCCGGTTCGAATTTGCTTTGCAGTTTTCGGCCACCTTAAGTACCAATGCATTCAAATCGACCGTCACCTTGTTAAGGTGAAAACTATGACTTTCAATTCTGGCTATTTGAAGGATTTTATCGACCTGCTGGTTTAACCGGTTGTTTTCCTGTTTGATCACCGACCCATATGTAAACAGGCGTGCAGGATCATTGATGATTTCGGGATTCATAATCACATCCGCCGAGATATTGATGCTCGAAATCGGGGTTTTAAATTCGTGGGTCATGTTATTGATAAAATCCTTTTGCATTTCCGACAGCCGCTTCTGCTGAAGAATAACAAAAATCGCATAAACGAAGAAAACAATTGCCACGAGCAATAGTCCTATAAAGAAAAACCAGATGGTCATGTCGCCTGTGATTGTGTTCCGCAGCAACGGGAAGTTGACCCCAAAATAATAGGTGTACTGATCGTACTTTGGGAGATTAATGGTCTGATTATTAGGCTTAGCTGTGCCGTTTTTTGTCAGGTAATTACCGTACTCCATTTTGTCGGTCTGGCAGTTATAAATGGCGTACTCAAAATCGGTCTGAAGATTTAACTTGTCAAATTCCGCTTTTAAATAAAACTCAAGGATGTTGGCATCAATCACGCTGTTGATGTCCACTACGAAATAGTTGGAAGAGAGCTGACGGACAGGATTAGTGTTCGAAAGCGCCGACTGGTTGTATTTTGTCATTTTTTCGGCAACATTTCTCAATCCGATCAGAACGCTCTGAACAAATTGCTTCTCCTTTATATTCCATGCATTCTGGAGAAAATACACCTGTATCGAGATAATCCCGAAGATAGCAAGAGCTCCAAGTACAACGACGAACCGAATCTGTTTCTGACGCATTCTAAATTCTGATTAAACAAGATCGTGAATCCTAAACCAAGGATCAGAAAACCTGATTATAAAGACCCGATAAAATTAAGAAAATTACGGAAGTGCTTCGGCTATTTACATATCGTTTACACACTTTTACATTTCATTTGATTTGTTTTACATTCTATTGACTTCGACACGCAAAAAATATCCCATATTTGCAATGTCTAATAATCAAAATAGTAAAAAGATGAAAAAATTAATTCTTTTATTGGCTCTGCCATTGTTTGTTGCTTTTCATGCAAATGCTCAAACTGTTCCGCCGCCGCCACCTCCTCCTCCGGTCAATCCTAATGCTCCTGTTGCGAAATGGGATAAGACGGTAAATGACTTTGGAGATATTGCTTATAATATTCCTAAAACAGCGGAATTTACTGTGACGAATACCGGGAAAGAGCCGTTAATCATTAGTTCAGTCCAGACTTCTTGCGGTTGCACTAACCCTAAATGGACTCCGGAACCAGTTCTACCCGGCAAATCCACAATCGTTTCTGCAACTTTTAATGCAGCTTCACAAGGCGCATTTAATAAGACGGTTACAGTTAGAACTAATGCCGATACCAACCCTGTGTATCTGTTTATCAAAGGAAACGTGCTTCCGGCTCCTGCTCCTGCTCCTGCTCCGACGGCAGCGGCAGCACCAACTACAAAATAATCCGGCAGTATTCCGGTTTGAAGGTGAAGTCTTGTCGAAAGATTTCACCTTTTTTATTTAAACAAAAGACTGATTTTTCGTAATCATATAATAACCCCGGTTTGAGGTTGTTAATATCAAATCGTTAAATATTGTTTTGGAAATCCAAATCACTTTTTCGATGTGCCTAAATAACCTACTTTTGCCGGGATTTTTTACTGTTAATTCAATTAAATACAGATATGGCAGATATTCAAAAAACAATGCTGATGATCCTCGATGGATGGGGTATTGGCGACAAATCAGTTTCGGACGCAATCTCTTCGACTCCAACTCCTTTTATCAGCTCTTTATACGAAAAATATCCACATAGCCAACTGCTCGCAAGCGGCGAAAACGTTGGTCTACCCGACGGGCAAATGGGAAACTCTGAAGTAGGTCACCTAAATCTTGGCGCCGGCCGTGTCCTGTATCAGGATCTGGTAAAGATCAATAAAGCAATCAGAGAGAAAACATTGTGGAGCAATCTCCAGATTCTGAAAGCATACAATTATGCCAAAGAGAACAATAAACAAGTGCATTTGATAGGACTGATCGGTCCAGGCGGAGTACATGCCCTTAGTTTACACATGATTGCACTTGCACAGATTGCTACAGAATTAGGTTTGGAAAAGATTTTTGTCCACGGTCTTACCGACGGACGCGACACAGACCCACGTTCGGCTTACGAATTTGTGCAGGAAGATCTTAAAGCGCTTGAAAATACGAATGCGAAGTTTGCCTCACTGATCGGACGCTATTACGGGATGGATCG
This sequence comes from Bacteroidia bacterium, assembly GCA_026391655.1. Classification (GTDB taxonomy): domain Bacteria; phylum Bacteroidota; class Bacteroidia; order Bacteroidales; family Prolixibacteraceae; genus JAAFHB01. The sequence continues at coordinate 21,286 of JAPLDR010000051.1, forward strand.
CGACACCAACTGGAATCGTGTAAAACTGGCCTACGACATGCTTACAAAAGCGGTGGGTAGAAAACGGAACGATGTACTTGCTGCTATTCAGGAGTCATATGATGAAGGCATTACCGACGAATTCATCAAACCAATCGTTTTTACAGACAATCAGGATCAGCCGCTTGCAACCATCAAAGAGGGCGATGTGGTGATCTGTTTCAACTATCGCACCGACCGTTTGCGTGAACTTACCATCGTCTTCACACAAGATAATCATGCAGAACAAGGGATGCATACAATACCGCTGGAATGGTACACAATGACTAACTACAAATCGTCATTCAAAGGGATTAATGTTATTTTTAACAAGGAAAATGTTCAGAATACAATGGGTGAAACGGTTTCGAAAGCGGGATTTAAGCAGATCAGAATAGCTGAAACAGAGAAATATGCACACGTAACATTCTTCTTTTCCGGCGGTCGCGAAACCGAATTTCCAGACGAAAAGCGTATTCTGATTCCCTCACCCAAAGTTGCAACTTACGATCTTCAGCCCGAAATGTCGGCATATTTGGTAAAAGATGCCATTGTGGCTGAAATCAAGGCAAAAAGTGCCGATTTTATCTGCCTGAACTTTGCCAATGGCGACATGGTCGGGCACACGGGTGTTTACACCGCCATTCAAGCTGCTGTTAAAGCAATTGATCAATGTGTAAATGAGGTTGTTACAGCTGCTCGTGCCAACAATTACGATGTGGTAATCATTGCTGATCATGGGAATGCCGACTTTGCCATCAATGCCGATGGCAGCGAAAATACGGCCCATTCATTAAATCCTGTTCCTTTCATCTGGGTAACAGACCATACCAACGCCAAAGTTTCCGATGGGATACTGGCTGATGTAGCGCCTACACTACTTTCAATCATGGGATTGGCTATTCCGTTGGATATGACAGGGAAAGTGTTGATTGAAAAATAATATGCTGCAAATAGGAAAAACCATCATCAGTCTGGACGTTATTCAGAAAGAGTTCTGCTGTGATTTGGATAAATGCAAAGGAGGTTGCTGTGTCGACGGCGACAGTGGTGCACCGATAACTCCTGAAGAGGCGCAACTAATCGAAAAGATGTATCCCGATTTTGAGGAATATCTTACAGATCAGAACAAAGCCGAGATCAAAAAACAGGGTTTCTCGGTCACTGATGGTGATGGAGATCTGGTCACCCCGATCGTTGGGAGTAATGAATGTGTTTATACTTACACTGATGATTCAGACATTACCAAATGCGCTATCGAAAAAGCATATTTCGAGAAGCATATCGCTTTCCGTAAACCGGTTTCCTGCCACCTCTTCCCAATTCGTGTAACCGAATATAAACGATTCGATGCTGTTAATTATCAGCAATTAGACATCTGTAAATCAGGAAGAGAATGCGGGAAAAGTAATGGCATACCGATGTGGCAATACCTCAGAGAACCACTTATCCGCAAATATGGCCAGGAGTGGTACAAGGATTTCACCTATGCTGCTGAAAATCTAAAGGAAGAATAACAGCAAAATATTGTCAACAACAAGAAATTTCAGTGTATACTCAAACTATATCCCGATTGAAAATTCAGCCAGCTGCTTGTTGCCAGTAGCCAGTCGCTAATTATAAAGCTTTGTAAAAGACAGTGTATTTTTTTATCTCCATCCTTCGTTATGGAACCTTAATTCCCCTCTGCCACCACCGTCATTTCGATATTTCCTTCATTAACGGCTACAGCATCAACCAGATAAGAAGGCACAAGCCTATCCCCGTTACTGATCGTGGAAATATAAATGTCAGCTGGCTCACCTTTGGCCAGATGCATCGCAAGTTCTGCGGCAGTTGATGCCATTGTTTTGATCCTTTTGAGTACCGTCACTGATTGGTTTCCTTTTATGATCTGTTGGATATTAGGCAAATCAGCATCCTGTCCAGCTACGGCAACTTTTCCAGCCAATCCCCTCTCTTTCAGTGCCTTAATCGCTCCGATTGCCATGGCATCATTTCCACAGATGATTGCATCGAGCTTATTTGCTGTACTATCCAAACCGGCAATTGCCAGCCGATATCCTTCATTTGCCGTCCAGGCGTTGGCAAATTGTCTGAATGCAATTTTTATCTCACCACGTTCGGCTAAAGGTTGTAATATATTCATCTGCCCAATATAGATCATACGGCTGTTGTTATCGTTTGGAGGTCCGCCAAGCAGTGCATAATTTCCTTTCGGTTTCACTTTTGAAAGGTATCCGGCCTGAATTTCGCCTATCCTCACATTGTCTGTAGATACATAGTAATCTAACCTGCAATTATTAATCAACCGGTCATAGGCAATTACTTGTATTTCATTATCATGGGCCAGGTTAACAATCCGCGCTGCAGTCGACTGATCAACAGGAATGACAACCAGAACCTTTACGCCTTCTTTGATCAGCTCCCTGGCCTGCTCAAATTGTTTATCAGCATTATTGTCAGCGACTTTAACCAAAGGAACTCCATGTAATTGTTTTACTGCATCGACAAAATACTTCTGGTCGTTTTGCCAACGCTGAGTTTCGAAACTGTGAACAAGCAACCCAATTTTTGGATGTTTGTTTGCACAACCGGCAAAGATTAACCCTGCCAGCAGAAATAACGAGAAAATCGTAGTTCTCATCTGAAATTTGATTTTTGAAGGTCAGTACGAACTCCCCGACTCCAGTGTTTGCCCGGTGGCGATCTGCATCAAAACAAACATTTCAAACGGAGTATTGGCTAAAGCCGGATCGTTTTCTGACGTTTGGATTTAATAATTACAGCAAATCAATTATAATCAATTACTTATGCCATAACAGCAGGAAGCAGAATCAGATTTGGGTAAGTATTGAAGCTCAGTAGTTAATCAAAATTACAGAACAATCCTGAGAAAAGGAAAGTTTTAGCGAAAAATATTTCACCCGAAAATAATTTGTTTTTTTTAAGGCTCCCGCACCTGCGGGAGAATTCGTCCCGATCAATCGGAACTCGTTTCAGAAATTCATTCCATTACATTCCATTACATTCCATTACATTCCATTACATTCCATTACATTCCATTCTGTATAAAACTGATCGAGAAACCGGAGCATAAATTCATGTCGTTGTTCGGCAAGAGCTCTCCCTGAGGTTGTTTGCATCTGATCCTTTAATAATAACAGTTTTTCGTAAAAATGGTTGATCGTTGGAGCATTACTTTTTTTATAGTTTTCGAAATCGGTATGCATCTCAGGTGGAATTCCAGGATCATAAATACCGCGTCCCCGACTCCCACCATAAGCAAACGTCCGCGCAATCCCAATGGCACCAATAGCATCAAGTCTGTCGGCATCCTGCAACACCTTACACTCCAGATCATTAGTTGAAGTATTGACACCAGCGCCTTTAAAACTCACCCCTTCGATGATTGTTGAAATCCTCTCTATTATTTGAGGCTCAACGCTATTACTTCGGAGCCAATTTTTGGCTTTTTGTTCTTCAGTCCCGTTCCCGGCGAGCTTCCAATCGTCAATATCGTGCAGCAAGGCGGCCAGTTCAACCAGAAACAGGTCGGCGCCCTCCGATTTGGCGATCATCAATCCCAATGTTCTTACACGATGGATGTGCCACCAATCATGCCCTGATGAATCGCCTTCAAGAATAGATTTCACAAAAATTTCAGTCTTCTCAAGTAATATATCTCTCTTCACAAATTACAGATTTATAGATTAATACAACTAATTAAACAATTCATCAGCGTATTAAAAATTTCCTTCAAACAGATAAAAATTAAAACTCTGAAAATTACGCTGAAGGTATGAAAAGAACAATACAAGATAAATAGTAAATATGCCTTTTCACCATTTTTAAGATTAAAAATTAACCAAACGGTGTCGATTTGGCTATATTTGTGGTTGAAAGAATTAGAAATGATGGAAAAGAAATTCACCGGCGGATGGGCGCAGGGTGTCATTATCCGAAAGGAAATCGACAAATATTTGATTGATGGTAAGGACTTTATCAACGAAGAGGATATCTTTGCCCGACTTCATAAAAATATAAATCCGGATTCGAAACTGATCCGTGATATTCTTCAAAAATCACTTTCCATTAAAACACTTGCCCCCGATGAAACAGCCGCTTTGCTGAATGTGACCTCTCCCGAATTATGGGAAGAGATTTTTCAGGCAGCACTTGAAGTTAAGAAAAAAGTTTATGACAACCGGATTGTCTTTTTTGCACCGCTCTACTGTTCAAATTATTGTGTAAACAACTGTGCTTATTGTGGTTTCCGGGAGGCCAACAACCGTGAAGTAAGACGAATCCTTACCCTTGACGAGATCAGACGCGAAACCAGCTCGGTGTTGAATGAAGGTCACAAAAGACTGATTCTGGTATTCGGTGAACATCAGCTTTCAGATGTGGATTATATGTCAGCAGCAGTGAAAGCAGTTTACAGCGTTGAAGAACCGGCTCCGGTTTCGGGTCGCCCTTCATCAATCCGACGAGTCAATATTAATGCCGCTCCCATGGAGATGGCCAAACTGAAAATTCTCAAAGAGGCTGGTATCGGTACTTATCAGGTGTTTCAGGAGACCTATCATCACAAAACATATCAGACGGTTCATCCTGCCAACACGCTTAAAGGTAATTATCTGTGGAGAATATATGCACTTCACCGGGCTATCGAAGCCGGGCTCGACGATGTTGCAATCGGTGCACTCTTCGGATTGTACGACTGGCGTTTCGAAGTGATGGGGCTGTTATATCATACGCTTGATCTTGAGAGGCAATTTGGCATTGGTCCTCACACCATCTCGTTTCCGCGTATGACTCCCGCGTCGGGCTCCGCCTTAAGTTCTGACTCCACCTATCATGTATCAGACGCCGATTTCAAAAAACTGGTTGCAGTACTCCGACTCTCAGTGCCTACTGCCGGAATGATCGTCACAGCACGCGAAAAAGCCGGGATTAAAAAGGAAGTCATCCAACTGGGCTGCACACAAACTGATGCATCAACACGCATTGGAATAGGAGCTTACAGTGATCAAAAAACAGAGAACGACCTCGATAAAAAACAGTTTACAATCGGTGATCCGCGCGATCTTGACGATGTTATTCGGGAGGTTGGCAAAATGGGGTTTATTGCCTCCTTTTGCACTGCTGGTTACCGTTGCGGACGGACAGGCCAAACCATTATGGGAATGCTGAGCCATTGTGAAGAAGGTAAATTTTGCAAACTAAATGCTGTTTTAACTTTCCGTGAATACCTGAGTGATTATGCTTCCGCAGAGACACGTGAGGTCGGAGAACCATTGATCCTAAAAGAGATCCGCGAAATTGAGACGATGGACTATTTCAAAAGCAAACCTCACCTTTTACAGAAATTCCGTAGCGAATACAGCGAAATTCTAAGTGGAAAAAGGGACTTGTATTTGTGAGGGACCTGCGATGAAGAGACTTAGAGAGGGAGTGATAGAGCTTGTAACTATTTGAAAATATGTTAGTCAGCTGAATTGCGAAAAAAGCTTTCGTTGCGAACGAAAAATAGTTACCTTTTCAAACGAAAACTATCCAAATTATTCATCAGTTGGCTCTAAAAGATGATTTCTAAGGGAAAATGCATTATTAATTTTAATAACTAACTATATGCCATTCAGCAAATTAAAATTTAGCGTTCTATTTCTTTTGATTGCTTCCTTTTGTCATGCACAAGATTTTCAGGTAATTTCGCCTGATAAAAAAATCAGCGTCGCTATCAAAAATGGAGAGACACTCAGCTATTCCGTGACGTTTAATGGTAAACCGGTAATTCTTGAGTCAGCACTTGGCTTCGAATTTAAATCAGAACCGGCTATGTACAAAGGTTTTGCAGTGATGGACCGACAGGAACAGATCATCAATGAAACCTGGAAACCCGTAGTTAAATCAAAACATGCCGAGGTCGTCAATAATTCCAACGAATTGAAACTGATGTTCAAAGAAAAATCGGGACTAATGCGCCAAATGGAGCTATCTTTCCGCGTATTTAACGACGGAGTTGCGTTCAGGACAAAACTTTTCAGGAGCGAAAAGAATGGTCATCGGCAGATTACTAAAGAACTAACCACTTTTACCATTCCAGGCAATCCCAAAGCATGGGTGGTTGAATATGGAGGTTATTCAAGCTCGAATGAATCTGAATTTTTTGAACATCAGTTGAGCTATGTTTCGGATAAAACGATTGCAGGAATGCCATTTTTAATGGATTACGGCAATAAATGCTGGGTTGCCATTACTGAAGCCGTTATCGACAATTACCCTGCGTTTTACATCGGGACAAATGGTAAACAGAATGTCCTCACTACCAAACTTGTGCCACTACCAGGCGAAGAGGTCGCCGGTGTAAAAGCCCGTTTCGACGACGAAGTGTATACACCATGGAGAGTGTTGATGATTGGTGAAACTCCCGGGAAATTGATTGAATCGGAGATCGTTCAGAACCTTAATGCACCGTGTGCCATTGCCGATCCATCGTGGATCAAGCCGGGGATGAGTGCATGGGATCATTGGTGGAGTGGTGAGGTAAAAATGGAAATGCCTGTCATTAAGCAGTATATTGACTTTGCCTCACAAATGGGATGGCCGTATATGCTCGTTGACTGGCAATGGTATGGAAAGTTCAATACACCCGAAGCCGACATCACAAAATGGGCTCCGCAGATTGACATGCCCGAAATTATTCGTTATGCTAAATCAAAAAATGTAAAAATCATTGTTTGGCTGTACAATAGCGATGTCAACCGCAATTCAGCCTACAAAAAAGCGTTTCCATTGTATCATAAATGGGGCATAGCCGGTATAAAAATTGATTTTATGGATCGCGACGATCAGGATATGGTGAACTGGTATCACGACATCATTAAATGTGCAGCAGAGAATCACCTGATGGTTGATTTTCACGGAGCATTCAAACCCGATGGAATCATCCGTACCTATCCGAATATGATCACACGTGAAGGGGTGATGGGAAACGAATACTACAAATTTTCGGAGAAAATGAGTCCTGAACACAATGTGAAACTGGCCTTTACGCGAATGCTTGCCGGACAGATGGACTACACACCCGGAGGTTTTCTGAATGTAACCAGGGAACAATTTAAGAAGCAGACTCCCGCAGTGGTATGGAATACCCGTGCTGCAGAACTATCAAAATTTGTGATCTATGAAAGTCCGCTGACTGTAGTATGCGACCATCCTGATAATATTCTGAATCAGCCCGGAGCCGATTTTTTGAAACTGGTTCCGACGACCTGGGACGATATCCATTTTATCGACGGTTATCCGGGTGAATATGTCGCACTTGCCAAAAGAACCGGCAATGAATGGTTTATAGGCGTAATGAATAACAGCAAGGAGAAAGAGGTCGCGATAAAATTAGATTTTATTTCAGTCGGAGAGCATATGATAGAGATTTGGGCAGATGCAAAGGATGCCAATAAGGAACCTAAAAATCTGAAAATCTCTTCACAAAAAGTAAAATCAGGAGATCTTGTTAAAATTAAACTGGCCAATAATGGCGGCTGGGTAGCAAGAATTACGACGCCTTAGCGAATTGTTTTTGATGAGGCGGCTTGCTTCTGGCAACTGGTATTTGGCAGCTGGCTTTCGATTAAATTTTGATATCGTCAGCAATATTTTATTTTGAGCAACCGACATCATTAAGCCAGTTGCCATCCGCAATTACAGGTTCATACTATCTTTGAATTTGGTTTTACGTCTATAATATGATGAGCGCTATGAATTTACCTGGTTTTGATGCTGAAATTCTTGAAAAAAGGTTCCCCTATTTCGAACCGGGGTTGCGTCAGGCGATTAGTCGTGAAGGCAGAATTACTGAACTGAACGAAGGAGATGAAATGATCCGTGAAGGACAATACATCAAATCCTTTCCATTACTGCTCGAAGGGGTAGTTCGGGTCTGCCGCATGGATACTGAAGGGCGCGAACTGTTGCTATACTACCTCAATCCCGGTGAGGTTTGCGCGATGGCATTAACCTGCTGCATGGGGCATACAAAAAGCAATATCAGGGCTGTCACCGAAAGTAAAGTAACTCAGGTGCAGATTCCTGTTCCATGCCTCGATTTATGGATGGTGCAATTCCAAAGCTGGAAAGAGTTTATTATGTACGCCTACCGGAAAAGGTTTGACGAACTGCTTGAAACAATTGATGGTATAGCATTCAAAAATATGGATGACCGGCTGATCAAATTTTTCGCTGACCGGTATCGTACGACAGGATCGACAATCTATAGCGGCACTCATCAGGAGATTGCATTGTTGATGACCACCTCACGCGAAGTTGTATCACGATTGCTTAAGAAACTGGAACACGATCGGAAAATAATCATTTCAAGGAATAAAATTGACTTTACGTCATTGATTTCATAAAAAGATATTTTCAATATCTAATTTATTGGAGTCTGGAAATTTTGTGTTGGAGATATGAAAGTCAAGCTTTTGGCGACAAGCATCTTGCAACTGGCAGCCTGCAGTTCGCAAGTAAAAAATCATTCTTGAAAAACCAATATAATCTCTTTTTAATGGAAATTAAGAAAGGAGACCAGTTTCTCTCATAACTCGTAGCAAAAAGCCAGCCGCCAGTTGCCAAAAGCCAGCGGCAAAAGTTTTTCATCTGTTCATTTCGTTTTAGTGAAATTTTTACTCAAATTACTTTGAATTCTCCGATATTTAACTAATTTTGATACGAAATTCCTGAAAACCAAAATTCTACAAACCCAAAATCTTTTCAAAATAAAATAGACTCCGACCAGACCATAGTCCTGAATAATCTCTCTTCCGCGTTGAATTGCTGCTGATTTCACAACTAACCCAAAATAGTTACCATGGATAAGCAAATGAAACAAAATGGAACAAATGAACCGCTTAAAAACAAAGGGCAAGCTCCTGGGTTTAGTACGGTCAATCGGAGGAGTTTTGTCGGAATCATTGCATCGACAGCAGCTGCAATAACCATTGTGCCTCGCCATATTCTCGGTGGAATCGGATTTATAGCCCCAAGCGACAAAACCACACTCGCTTATATCGGAGTCGGGACTCAGGGACTCAGAGAATTACTCCCTCTTCTAAATATTCCTAAATTACAGATTATTGCAGTTTGTGATCCGCAAAAAGAAGCCACCGGCTATCTCGACTGGGGCAAAGACGGACTCAGAGATGAAATCAGGAACAAACTAATTAATCCCGGATGGAGTTCGGGTGGAGATAATACGATCCCCGGAGGACGCGATAACGGAAAAGCAATTGTAGATGAATTCTACCAAAAAAATCGTCCTGAGCAGAAGCTAAATGGTTGTAATGCATATGCCGATTTCAGGGAACTTTTCGAAAAGGAGAAAGATCTGGATGCAGTTAAAGTGATGACCCCGGACCATCTCCATGGCCTTATCGCAACTGCTGCGATTAAAAAAGGGAAGCACATCTCGATGCACAAACCATTATCAAACAGGTTACTCGAAGGAAAACAGGTGATTGAGCTGGCACGGAATAATCCTAAAGTTACGACCCATCTGATTCCGTGGGATTCCAATGGCTCGATGGAATTGGTGATGAAATGGATTAAAGAAGGGAAAATCGGAAAGCTCGAAGAGGTACAACTGGTCGAATAGACCCGTGTGGCCGCAATACCCAACTTTGCCAACTGATACTCCTGCAGTACCTAAAGATTTCAATTGGGATTTATGGTTAGGACCCGAAGCCAACCGCCCTTATCATCCCAATTATACGAATATGGTTTTCAGGGGATGGTACCATTTTGGCGGAGGATCGATGGCCGATATGGGTCATTATAGTCTTTGGACAGTATTTAAAGCGCTCGGGCTTGAATCTCCGACCATTATTGAGCCCAATTTAAGCCATGTTTGTGGTCTGCGTGAATCCACAGCGTTCCAGGTAAAAAACGACTTCTCCTTCCCAATAGCTTGCTCGGTAAGGTTTAAATATCCAGCAAAGGGATCACGACCAGCTGTTAATTTGTGTTGGTACGACGGCGGAATGCGTCCTCCGGTTCCAGAGGAGTTATTCGAAGATGACAAGGAATTACCAGCCGAAGGAATGATGTTCGTCGGGGATAAAGGAAAAATACTTGCAGGATTTCATGTCGATAACCCCAGGTTGATTCCTGAAAAACGGATGAAAGGGATAGAAACCAACCCAGTTAGTACAAATATTGCCAAACCGACTGGTTTTCAGCTATTTTTGGACGCATGCCGGAACGGGAAACAATGCCCGGGCAGTTTCATCGAAGCGATGCCGATCACCGAAGCGGTAAATCTCTATGCAGTTGCGCTCAGAGTTGGTCGTCTGCTGAAATACGATGGTTCAAAAATGCTAATCACCAATGTCCCCGATGCCAACAAATATTTGTCGCGCGGGTATCGCTCAGGCTGGAGTCCTGAATCAATTTAAACTGCCACGGGCAAAGTGGAGTTACATTTATAATCCTTAGAGAACTAATAAACAAAAACATGAAAATCATCAGCAGAAGACAGTTTATCGGCAAGAGTATGCTGGGACTGGGTTCGGTCACCTTGTTATCGCAGCTCCCTTTGACTGGCCGCGCTGACATGGTAAGTTCGCATCCGCGACATCCGGTTGGATTTCAGGTTTATACTATTCGGGAAATGTTGGTGAAAGATTTTCCGGGAACATTAAAAATGATGGCAAAACTTGGTTATCAAGGGGTTGAAATGTGTTCTCCTCCGGGATATATCACCTCAGGATTTGAACCCCTTGTAAAAATGAAACCTGAACTTATGCGAAAGATCATTACAGATGCCGGACTTTTGTGCGAAAGTTCGCATTTCACTTTTGGAGAATTAAAAGATAATCTTGGTGATCGCATTGAATTTGCGACAAAACTGGGATTAACACAAATGATCGCCTCGAGTTTCGGACTTCCAAAGGAGGCCACAATGAGTGACTGGTTAAAAGCTGCCGATCAATTGAATGAGATTGGTCTGAAAACGAAGAAAGCCGGCATACAGTTAGGATTTCACAATCATAATATGGAATTCGAAAAGATTGATGGAGAACTGATCTACGATGCATTATTCAAACAATTTGATCCCGAATTGATTAAAATGCAGTTTCAGGTAGCCGTAATCAGTATTGGCTACAAGGCTTCAACCTATTTTTTGAAGTACCCCGGACGATTTATTTCGGCACACCTGGCTGACTGGTCAACAAGTGAAAATAAGCAAGTTACTGTTGGAAAGGGAGTTGTAGACTGGGGAGAATTCTACAATGCCGCTGAAATTGGCGGGGTAAAGAATTTCTATGTCGAGATGGATATGGTTAATCTCAAAGATAGCGCAGTGAACATTCAAGCTATGTAGAAGGGAAAAGGTTATTTGACGATTGAAAATGGAAGCATGAAAGTTGCCAGTTGCGATCAGCACATTCTTCAAATCAACCAATCTATACGTCAAAGAGTAACAAATATTCTTGCCTAATTCAATTAAAAGCCGGTTGTGTGACAAAAGTTACTGACCGGCTTTTTTCGTTTCTGTTAATTTGTGTCGTAAATAAAAAACATGAAGAAATATCTGATAAAATATCGGTTCAAAGTATTGTTTATCACATTAGGAGCAATAGCCGGACTGCTATACTGGCGATTCGTTGGCTGTACATCAGGCACATGCCCGATTACTTCACACTGGTATACGAGCGGTGCCTACGGAATGTTGTTTGGCTGGCTGATCAGCGATTTATTCAAAAAAAAAATTATAGAATGATACGTTTTGGATACAATTGGTTTCTGGCAACTCAAAACTCTTTAAAATGTTAATAATCATTTAATTATCAAACAAAATAAAGTAGGAAATGAAGATCAATAAAATAGCTTCAATTTTTGTAATTCTGGTATTATCGACAATCTATTCATGCGGTACGGGTGTTAAAGGGAATAATAGTGTCGTGGCCGGAAACGAACTTAAAATAATCAACGATATGGGAAATTTTAACGAAATCATTAATGGCAACACCCCGGTTCTTGTCGATTTTTATGCCGACTGGTGTGCCCCATGCAAAATGATGGCTCCAATTATGCAGCAGGTTTCCAGAGAGATGGAAGGGAAAGTCAAGGTGATCAAAGTCGATGTCGACAAAAATGAAGACGTTGCTCGTAAGTATCAGATTCGCAGTATTCCGACAATGATTCTTTTCAAAAACGGGAAAGTTATGTGGCAAGGTGTAGGCGTAATGCAGGCCGACCAGATAAAAGCTATTATTCAGAAGAATAGTTAGTATCGGATTTATAATTGGGTGCTATAACTATTTGCCTTTGTGATTTTAACACATTGGCAACTGGTTGCTCAAAATGGTATATTATTTCTAAAATAATGAGAAATTCCGTTTGAAAGTGAGCTGGTTGCCAGCCGCCAAAAGCCAGCCGCCAGTCAATCCACAATCTCCAGCCTCAGGATATGTTGCGTGCCCGAAGTAATTTTGTACCGCTCATCCAGACGGTAGCCAATGATCCAAACTACTTGTTCACCATTGGCAACGATCCAGACGTTATCCTTTTCGGGAAGGCTTAACTTCGAATCAATAAAGAAATCACTGATTTTTTTGAATCCCTGCATTCCCAATGGTTTAAAATAGTCGCCTTGTTGCCATTTTCTGATCAGCAACGGGAATTGAACACAATCGCGATCGATGCAGGCCACAAACCGGGAATCGGGAATTTTAAATTTATCTTTTTTTACGGTAACCGATATTTTAAGGTGAACCGGAAAAACTAACTCCACCATCCCTTCTTCCAGATAGAATTGCTTCCTGTTTTCGGGCAAAAGAGGCATAAGAATAAGCGACTCCCGATCGCGTACTAACCTATGAGTCTGTGAGATAAACTGTTTGCCAGAAGCACTGTCAAGCGCCGATACAATATCTCCAACCACTATACTGTTGAAACCAAATGGCTTTAGAAACTCGAAAAGGTAAGTTGGCAAGGGGTCGAGCAATTTCAGTTCGGCAATTGAGATCAGATAATCGTACCCTTTTCGGAGTGCAACACGCTCCCAGGTCTGATGAATTGCACGATCACAGATTTTTGAGATATCTTCCAGATAGCTCATCGTTCTGATCAGTCCTTCACGAAATGAAGGATTAAGCGTCTCCATAACAGGTAATAATGTATGTCTGATTTTATTTCTTTGATAATCGAGACTTTGATTCGATGAATCTTCACGGAAATCGAGAAAGTTTTCGTGTCGGTATTTTTCTATCTCCTCACGGGAAGCAAAAAGCAAAGGACGTACTATTTTACCATGTGAAGGGCGCATTCCGGTCAATCCTGTTAAACCTGTTCCTCGTGCAAGGTTCAGAAAGAAAGTTTCGAGTTGATCATCGCGATGGTGTGCTACGGCAATGCAATCAAAATGATGAGTTGTCCGGATCATTTCGAACCACTGGTAGCGCAATTCGCGGGCAGCCATCTCGATTGAAATTTTATTTTCCTGCGCATAATCAGCTGTATCAAAGCTTGTTTTAAACAGGGGAACATCATATTTTTTAGCCAGATCGTTCACCAGGCGTTCATCCCCGTCCGATTCAGCTCCCCGTAACCGGAAATTACAGTGAGCGATTGCCAGTGAGAATCCGGCTTTATCGAGCAGATCGAGTAAAACTACCGAATCGATACCTCCGCTCACACCAACAAGAACGGTATCGGCCTGATTAAAAAGGCGGTTGTCGTTTATAAAGTTGATAATTCGCTGAATCATTACCAATTAATTTAGGCTAAAGATACTAATTTGATTTTTAACAAAACACTTAATGATTTGGATGTTTCTCCGAAGATTCAAAGGAATTTAAATTGATATTCTCCGGACCAGTTGTTCAAAATAGCGCGATTTAATCTGCCGGCTGGCCATCGCTTGTTTAATTGGAGGGAGCTTCAACAGTACTCCCAGCACAGCAGCCAAAGCCCTGTGGCTGAATAAAACATGGTTGTCGAAGATAAGATGCTGCAGGTTGCCCCGTTCGATGGCCATCACAACAGCTCTATGTACGCCATTCAGAGGTGTTAAGACCCTTTTTGCCCTTGATTTTAAGATGATGCCCTTTAGGGTGCAGGTGCGCACACAAACCCCGCATCCGAGACAACGATCCTCGTTGAGCATGGCTTTTTTACGGTTTGGGTGATGAGGATCATTGGCTGAGACAAGCGTCATGGCTTCGACAGGACATACATTCACGCATTTTCCGCATCCGTTGCATTGCTGATCAACAATAACCGGTATAAAATTGGTGGTATGTACGGGGTTTAAAATGGCAAAACGTCGTGCGGCTATCATAGCTTCACAGCAACATCCGCAGCAATTGCAGATAAAATTTACTTCTTCGCGTACATTTTCGCCAAACTGAACAAGGTTGTGATCGTAAGACTGTCGCAACAGATCGAGGCATTCAGTGGCATCGATCCGGCGCGCATGACCGTGCTTTATAAGAGACGCAGCAGAGGTATTAAACGTCATGCAGATATCCATGGGTGCCTTGCAGGCTTTTCCCAGGTGCTCCATTTTATGACGGCAATAACACATCCCGACACCAATGTGGGTGGCGGTTTTGATGATTTCGGTTGCACGTTCGTAATCGAGCACGTGCAGGGCATTATCAGACGATAAGGCAGGTTCGTTCACAAAAACCCTTCCTAGCTGGGTTTCGCCTTTGGTAAATAACTCACGGACAAAATCTTCTTCAACATTCAGGTACTGGTAAAAAAGTTCGCTCAGGGCTTTCTGATCGATGTCGTTTCGAATACGCATCATCGAGAATTCAAAGAAACCGGCCATCGGAGGTGGCAGCGCATATTCCTGCTCTCCGTTTTGTTCAATGTCGACCAGTAAAGCGCGGCCTGCCAGTGCTTCAAGTATCTTTCGGGTGGTGTTCAGGTTCATTTTCCAGATGCGGCTGGCTTTTTCGGCTGTAAAAGGTTTAATGGGCAATAGCGAAACGAGTTGTGCCTCCTGTTCGCTAAACAACACTTTCAGTATTTTAGTAAGCAGCTCCGATGGCGGAGCCCCCTGCGGAAATCGGTTCAGCCGGTTGACAAGATCGGAATAGGACGTTTTGAGCGTATGGTGAGCCATGACACCAGGTTTTTAGAGATCGGTTTGATTGGTAAATATACAAAATATTGGAAATCCGAAAATGTGACAATTGACTTCGTCGAACTTCGTTTCGGCAATTAGACGATTTTAGAATCTGCTAATTTGGATAATGAAAAATAATGTTTTCCATTTACAAATCATAAAACTTAAATTTTATTCTTTTGATAATCATCAAACAAACAGTTGTCTTTTCGGCGCAAAGAACCTTCTTCCTTTATTTTTACCTTTCCGGTTGTGCCGCTTGTTGGTGGGGGATTCTTTTTCTATAAATATTCAGCTCCTACGGAGCCCATGATTGTGATAAAATGGGATTTGTAGATCTCCGAATGGCTGTTTGAATGACGAGCTCATTTTTGTAATTCGCAATAATTGTCATTTTATGCTATCAATGAGGCTGTATCAAAAGCCAATTGGCAATTCTTTTCGTTTAATCAATTTTTGTTTCTAAATTTTGCTTTAGATTTTATTAATTCACTAAAATGGAGCCATATTGGCTAATATTCCATTAAATATTGAGCTTATTATTGG
>JAPLDR010000046.1 GCA_026391655.1 Bacteroidia bacterium
ATTTTGAACTGGCAATAGAATTGGTATGGATCAGAAAACGGAACATGCAAATCAAAGTTTAATCCATAGCCAAGAGATAAAGGATGGATATTAAAATTGAAGCAAGCTGGAAAGAACGGCTACATGACGAGTTTGAAAAACCATATTTCACCGATTTAACCAGTTTTGTAAGATCGGAATATGCTATGCAAAAAATCTATCCGCCCGGAAAGCTGATTTTCAATGCATTCGAAAAATGTTCTTTCGATAAGGTAAAAGTGGTGATTCTTGGGCAGGATCCCTATCATGAGCCAGGGCAGGCACACGGACTTTGCTTTTCGGTACCCGACGGTGTTAGTTTTCCCCCGTCGCTGCAAAATATCTTTAAAGAAATTAAAAACGACCTGGATATTCCGATTCCAAAATCGGGAAACCTCGAACGCTGGGCAGAACAAGGGGTATTTCTGTTAAACGCGACACTCACTGTTCGCGCCCATCAGGCAGGTTCGCATCAGAATAAAGGCTGGGAAACTTTCACCGATAAGGTGATTCATTTGCTTGCTGAATCGGGAGATCATATAGTATTCCTGCTTTGGGGAGCCTATGCTCAACGAAAAGGTGAACTGATTAGTACCAGCAAACATTTGGTATTAAAATCAGTTCATCCATCGCCATTATCTGCCCATAGAGGATTTTTCGGAAACCACCAGTTTAGTCAAGCCAACAAATACCTTATTACTAACGGTAAAGAACCCATCAGCTGGTAATTAATAAACTAAGCTATCTTATTCAACATCAATACAATTACCTCTTTGGTCGCAAGTCTGCCGAAAGCTGTGCCTGCTGCCACAAGATGTGGCGTTTTCAGGTGAACATCGAGGTGTTCTTTGCTTTTCCAGTTCTCAAGAAAGGTAAATTTGCCCGGATTGGTAATGTCCTGATAAAGGTTATAACTGATGCAACCCTCCTCTTTTCTGGTTGGTTCGATCAATCCAAGACAAACTTTCTTCAATTCCTCAACCTTGTCGGCTGATGTTTCGATTATAGCCACAACATTCAAAGTGTTTGCGCTCATTTTTTTTGGTTTTTGTTTGAATGATAAGAGTGTTGCCGAAGCCGGCACCATGGCTGCTAATACTGCAGTTCCGGTAGTACATTTCAGGAATTCACGTCTCGTAGTCGTCATAGTATGAAAATTTTGATTAAAAGTACAAAAATCCAGGATTAAAAAAAATCCTTCAAATTAGTATTGGTTTCAATGATTTGGAATCAAAAACTTCTTTCATCCCAAAACTGCCAGCTGCCAATTGCAAGCTGCCAGTGGCTTTATTTTCAGAGAGTTTCATAAAGTCTAACAGGCTAATTATTTACCAGGAGTTTCTCAGCCACAATAATCTGATCCGGTTTTCCGAGATCCATCCATAGCGAAGATGTATCCCGGTAGCCCATAATAGCGTGATCGGCAGCAAGGCGAAGGTAGAGCGGAATCAGCGGGAAGCTTCCCTTCTCAGTAATCAGTTTAAAAATTGCAGGTTCGATTAACTGAATACCACAAAATGCCAATAAGTTACAATTCTGTATGTTACGTGAAAAAATCTCATCACCTGTTTTGACATTTTTCCATCCTGAAAGTTGCATTGTTTCATCAAAAGCGAGGTAGCGATCTGTTTTACGATCACGCACAGCCAAAGTAGCTAATCCTCCCCGCTCCTCATGATACTCTCTGAATAGACGCAAATTTATATTGCTCAATACGTCCACATTATAAACCAGGAAGGGCTCTTCACCATCTAACCAGGGTGCTGCTTTTAAAATACCGCCACCTGTATCCAAAAGTTGATCACGTTCATTCGAAATTGTGATCGCCAAACCAAAATTATTATTATTCTCTAAAAACTGAATGATCTGATCTCCAAAATGATGAACATTGATCACCAATTCATTATAACCTTCGCTGCTCACTTTCTCAATTGCTATCTGAAGCAGGCACTTGCCAGCTACTTCAACAAGTGCTTTAGGTCTGTCGATGGTTAATGGAAAAAGCCGCGTACCAAGTCCGGCAGCAAAGATCAATGCTTTCATCACTCAATTAATATCAGATAAATAGTTCCAATCTACTCCCCTTCTCATTTTCAAATCTTCAAATTGCCGAATTGTCAAATTGTCGAATTTTCTAAACCTCTTTAGGTTTGCAAACCTGTTTCTCTTTCACGGCTTTACGACCACACTTTTTGCACTCGAATTTCGAAACTTCCGGTTTTTCGTAATCCTTTTTTTCACATCGTTTTTTTGACATATCTTATTAATTATCTTGCTCCCGATGGTGAATAACAACCCTGACAGGATATTTGTTTCTCAGGTCAGCCCCCAACCTCTCGGCTGAATAGACCGACCGATGCTGACCGCCCGTACAACCAAAACTCACCGAAAGGTGGGTAAAGCCGCGCTCAATATATTTTTCAACCGACTGCTCCACAATGGAAAACACGGGTTTCAAAAAGTCCTCCATATCTGAATCTTCCTCAAAGAACCTGATCACCGCCTCATCTTTACCCGTCAGTGATTTATACCTGTCGTACTTACCAGGATTCCTTACTGACCGACAGTCGAATACAAAACCTCCGCCATTTCCTGAAAGATCGGCAGGATACCCTTTTTTATAGGAAAAACTTGTAATGGCAATTGTGAGTTCAGCCTGTTTTGAAGCAACTTTTTTTAAAGTTTCGGAGTCAGAAAGTGATTTTAAAACTTTGATCAGTTCAGGTAATTTGATCGGCAAATCAACTTTTCCAAGGACAATCTCCAGATTTTCAAGGGCAAAGGGGATACTTCTAAGAAAGTGTTCCTTCTTTTCGTAAAAACCCCTGAATCCGTAAGCGCCCATCGCCTGCATCATTCTGATCAGCACATAGCCGTAAAAATACTGTCGAAATTCGTTTCTGTCGACCGGGTGAATTTTCTCCAACTCATCGAGATAATCATCCATGAGTTCCTCCCTTACCCTCTGTGGAATATCAGCTTTCGAATCGTAAAGCAACGATGCGAGATCATATTGCAGAGCTCCCTGTCTGCCACCCTGGTAATCAATAAACCATGGCTCATCTTCGAGCATCATAATATTGCGGCTCTGAAAATCGCGGAACATGAAATAGCTACTCTCGGCTTTTAACAGATAATCAGTAAACGTGGTATAATCATCTTCAAGAAGTTGCTCGCTGAACGGTATCTTAGCCAATTTAAGAAAATAGTACTTGAAATAGTTCAGGTCCCACATCATCGACTGTCGATCGAAGGCCTTTCGCGGATAGCAAAAATCATAATTGAGATCACTACCTGCAACGATCTGAATTTTAGGCAATTCTTTGACGACTTTACGATAAATCTGAATAATTTTATCCGAAAATCCTTCAAATTCTCTTACCTGGCTCAAAAAACTAAAAAGGGTTTCATTGCCCAGATCTTCCTGTAAATAAATACATTCCGATGGTTTATAATCGTAAATTTCGGGTACTTTAATCCCTTTGCTCCTGAAATGTTTCGAAAATTCGATAAAGGCGTTATTCTCCTTTTCATCTTCATTCCACGTGCCTATGGCTTTAAAATGGGGACTGATCAACCGGATGTATTCACGGTATGATCCCGAAGGAGGCAAAACTTCAACAGTGACGCCCTCTTCCATAAACCTTTTCTTATAAAGGTCGATAATATCTTGCTGAGTTTTCTTTTTCAAAGTTTATTTTTTACTAATATACAAATATAAATTAGTGGCGATTAATTCAAGCTATTCTTCGATTAAAATTCTGTCCATTTGAATAAAATTGTCACAAAATCAGGTTTATTGATTATTTTTCCGGAAACGAATTATTTATTACATATGAAAGCAATTCTGCCTTTACTCCTTTTAATTCTGATTTCGGGTACAATTACAGCAAAGAATAATAAAACTAATAGTATGAAAAAAACTGAAAAACAACAACTTGCCGTGGTTTGGACGAGTGGTGATCCGGAAGTGGCCGAAAAGGTTTGTTTTATGTACACGCATAATGCCCTGCTTTATTGGTGGTTCGATGATGTTGTTCTGATTGTCTGGGGACCTTCAGCCAAACTCATATCTGAAAATAAAGCTTTGCAGGAACAAGTAAAACAAATGATTTCCGATGGTGTAAAAGCACTGGCGTGTGTTGCCTGTGCCAATATGTATGGGGTTACAGATCAGCTTAAGGCTCTTGGGATAGAGGTAAAAGGAATGGGATCTGTTCTGTCAGGTTACCTGAAAGAGAATTGGAAGGTATTGACTTTTTAGGAATATTTAATATTTTGTTCGGGAAAAATTGTTTATCCGCTGCGCGGAAAAGAATGTTATTGCAACTTTCTATACTACAATACCATATCCGCTACGCGGAATTCGCCGTAGGCGATTAAGTATTGTAGACAAAATATTACCGCATTTCTAATATACCTCGTAGAGGTTATACAAATCAAGCAGTTAGACTATCAGATCAATTTCCCGAACACTAATGATTTCTAAACTGATGCGATTAAAATTAAAGGCTGCCCCATTGAAGAGACAGCCTTTATTCTGTTTGAAAATTTATCGTAGGAAATTGAATTATAAAAACTTTCCCTGGTTATTCTGCGATAACTTCGAACTCAAAATCAACAACTACATCGCGGTGAAATTTCACTTTTGCGGTGTGTTTACCAATTTCTTTGATCGCGTCTTCCTTAATCAGGATTTGCTTACGATCGACTTCGAATCCTTGTTCTCTTAGCGCTTCTGCTACCTGAATGTTGTTAACCGAACCGAAGATTTTACCGGTTGTACTGGTTTTGGCACCGATGGTAATAACAATCGATTTCAGTTTTTCAGCCATCACAAGAGCCTGATCTTTCAGTTTGGCCTCTTTATGCGCACGCTGTTTTTGATTTTCGGCAAGCACCTTCTTTGCAGATGGGGTGGCCAAAATTGCCAATTTCTGGGGAATAAGGTAATTACGTCCATACCCGCTTTTCACAACTACACTATCGTCTTTGCTACCCAGATTTGTTACGTCTTGAAGAAGAATGATATCCATTTTTGTATCTCCTAATTATTATTTCATCAAATCTGTTACATAAGGCAGCAACGCAATCATTCTGGCGCGTTTTACAGCCTGTGATACTTTACGCTGGTATTTCAATGAAGTACCGGTAAGTCGGCGCGGCAGGATTTTACCCTGTTCGTTAAGAAATTTTTTCAGAAACTCCGGATCCTTGTAATCCACATAACGGATTCCGCTTTTCTTGAAACGGCAATACTTTTTCTTTTTTACCTCAACCGATGGTGGTGTGAGGTATCTGATTTCGCTTGAATTCGTGGTCATGACTTAGTTCTCCTTTTGAGTTTTTGCATTTACCTTTTTTTGTCTTTTCTCGCTGTACACAGCGGCGTATTTATCCAGTTTCAGTGTAATGAAACGAATGATACGTTCGTCACGACGGTACTCGGTTTCAAGTTTTCCAATGAAAGCCGGATCAGCCTTGAATTCGAAAAGATGATAAAATCCTGTCGATTTCTTTTGAATGGGGTAGGCCAATTTCTTTAGACCCCAATGTTCTTCATGGATTAGTTCACTGCCACTTGCAACGATCAGATCCTTGAACTTTCCTACCGCTTCCTTTATCTGAGCCTCAGATAAAACGGGAGTAGCAATGAAAACGGTTTCGTACTGGTTCAACATACTTTTAAAGATTTACATTAAACAATTATCATTTATAAATGAGTGGCGCAAAAGTAGTAACATTTTATCTGACTACAAACACCTTTCTCCTAAAAAGATGCATTAATTTTAAGAGTAATTTGCTTTTAATTCTTTGCAAGAGCCATTTGCTACTGGCAATTAGCTACTGGCAGATGATCTTTTAAGGAAAATAGTAAGATAAATAGGACCAATTCCCTAAATTGTCATAGGCTAAAGTGAAATTTGAAGGATGCTTATTGTCTCATTGACAAATTGTCACATTGTCAAATCGACGAATTGTAAAAACGCAAAAAGAGCCGACCCCATTGGCCAGCTCTTTTGAATGTCTAGTTAGAACAAAAATGTAGTCTTAGTAAAAGTGTCCGATAATTTTAAAATTTCTTCATTTAAGCGAGTGCTAAATTAGATGTTTTTATTAAAAAATGTTAATGGATGTTAGTTTACATTAAGGAAATGCTAAAAAACCAACGGCTCGTTTGCTATATTTACCTGATTTTTAAAAGATTGTGGAGCATAATTTAAAAACATGTTTTACAGCATATTTTAACAATTAGCTTTTGGAAAGGTGAAAACCACAACAAAAGAGTGGACTTATACGAGATATATCATTGATTATTAGCCATATAAAAACAATAATTTTTATGTTACAAAAAGTCAGGAATAAAGCATTCTCATTTTTTGGGAAATATCCGCTCTTGCTGATTTATATTAGGAAATGTGAGGCACTATTTTTCTTACTTTGTAATCAATAAACTAATTCATTAAAAATGAAGGCGATCAGAAAATCGGAACCGGCAAGAGGACTTTGGCTCGAAGAGATACCGGTACCAAAACCAGGTGTTAATGAGGTTCTTATAAAAATATCAAAATCAGCAATATGCGGAACTGACCTCCATATCTATAAGTGGGATGACTGGGCTCAAAAGACCATCAAAACCCCAATGACCATCGGACACGAATATGTTGGGACAGTTGTAGAGATTGGCAATGAAGTGACTAAAATCCAGCTTGGCGAGCGTGTAACCGTCGAAGGACACATCGCGTGCGGGTTTTGCCGTAATTGCAGGCGTGGTCGTCGTCATATCTGCGATCATACAGTAGGTATCGGAGTCAACCGCGACGGAGGCTTTGCAGAATATGTATGCGTCCCTGCCGAAAATGTGCTGCTCATCGATAAAAGGATACCCGATGAGATTGTTTCGATCATGGATCCACTCGGAAATGCCACCCATACTGCCCTCTCCTTCCCTTTAATTGGCGAAGATGTCCTCGTTACGGGAGCGGGTGGCCCAATCGGCTGCATGGCCATTGCCATCTGCAAATTTGTTGGGGCGCGTAATGTGGTTGGTTCAGAGGTGAGTCCATATCGTCGCGATCTGGCCCGTAAGATGGGCGCTACACTCGTTGTCGATCCAATGAAAGATGACATTGCTTCTGCCATGAAACAGGTGGGGATGGTAGCAGGATTCGATATCGGTCTTGAGGTTTCAGGTTCGCCGGTTGCCTTCGATTCGATGATCAAACATATGTACAACGGCGGGAAGATTTCGCTGCTTGGTATATTGCCGGATACTACTCAGATTGAATGGGATAAGGTGATATTTAAAGGGCTGACATTAAAGGGAATATATGGACGCGAGATGTACGAAACATGGTACAAGATGGAGAAAATGCTCCTTTCGGGACTCAATATTTCGCCTGTGATCACGCACCGTTTTCATTACACAGAGTTCCAAAAGGCTTTTGATATTATGGAAGAAGGCAACTGCGGGAAGATTATTCTTGACTGGGAAAATTAAAGCAACTGGCGATTGGCATCTAGCTTCTGGCGACTAGCGGCTCCAGATGCCAGTAGTCAGATGCCAGTAGCCAGCCGCAATTTTTGAA
>JAPLDR010000139.1:0-5216 GCA_026391655.1 Bacteroidia bacterium
ATTACCCCATTGACAGGCTGAACTAAAAAAATAATGGTCGGATTACCCCTATCACGGGTCCAACTGGAAAAATTGAGGTCATTTTACGTTTTTAACCGCTCCTCAATCCGTTGCTTCACCAATTCATTCAGTTCATCAGGATTCAGTCCTTCAGGACTAATTGCCGGAAGAAATTCAATGGTAATCTTTGTTCTTTTGATCCGCATTTTATCCTTTGCATCACCATAGTAAGCTCCCGAAATGGCTATCGGCACAACTGGGATATTTAATTCGGCGCTTAAAATGGCATACGTTTTTTTAAAACTCCCTATTCCTCCGGTTACAGTTCGTGTTCCTTCCGGGAAAATCAGAATCTTTTTTCCAAGCTTAACCACTTCAGCCATTTTGTGAATCGACTCTTTCAAATCCTTTGTAAGATCCATCACAATAATATTCGTCCAATGCGCCAGGTATTTGCGAATGGCTCCTTTAACATGGTCTTTTTTCGCATATGCATAGGTACCTTTTAATGTTTTTTTATCCAGATAGGAGAGGACCAAAAAGGCATCGAGTTTACTTTGGTGATTCGGTGCAAAAAAGCATGGCCCGTCAGGGATGTTTTCAAAACCTTTGCCCTCGATTTTAATAAAGATATTCGCGACCGAACGAACTGATCGGACTATCATCCCCAATAAAAAAGAATATTTTGGCAATTCAACCTCCTTATCCTCTTTCAGGTCACCGGTCCAGGTGGAATCTTCGAGCTTATGAAAGAGTTTGTGTTTTCTTATGTACTCCGATATTGTTTTAATTGAAGGGAACTTCAACAATTGCTCCTCACCAATCTTAACGCCAAAGGTCTTCTCTATATAATCGATCAGACTAAGTTTTCCGAGCGAATCGAGGGCAATATCGAAAACAAGGTGATCTTCGGGAGAAACATCCATATCAACCTGAGATTCAATAAACGATTTAACTGCACGATATTCGGCTGTATTGGGATCTTTGGATTTGGGTTTCTCGTTTTCCGTCCGATTAATCAGCTCTTCGAATTTGAACCGCTGAAGCTTCGAAAGTCATGTTCGAGGCAATTCTGAATTAACGAGTGTAAACTGCATAATTCGCTTGTAGGAACTCATCTCGGCGTTAAAGGGCATTAATACAGATTCTCTGAAATATTGCTGTAGGTCAGCAATATGATTATCCGAAATGTATTTATCATCGGGGAAAATAACTGCATGAAGCATCTCTTTATACATAAAAACTCCTGCTTCCTTGATTGCAGCTGAAGAGCTTTCAAGCTTCATTTCCACCTCTACAGGATTAATATTTTTCCCGTTAGGTAAAACAATGATCTCTTTTTTCCTTCCTGTGATGTAAAGGAATCCCCCTTTTTCAATTCGGCCAAGATCACCCGTATACAGCCATCCGTCCTTAATCACATCGGCTGTTTCTTCGGGCCGGTTGTAATACCCTTTCATGATATTTGGTCCTTTTGCTACAATTTCACCATCTCTGATCTCAACGGTAAGACCAGGAAGTGCCTGCCCTGTTGAACCGATTTTTACATTACCGGGTCGCGGAAAAGTAATCATAGGTGCTGCTTCAGTCATTCCAAATCCTTCGAGAATATCGAAACCTATCGCATAGAAAAATTTTCCCACATCCTTATTTAAGGCTGCTCCACCGGCAATCATAAACAGCAAATGTCCACCTAATCCGTTATGGATTTTTTTGAACAAAATTTTACCCAGTTTCCTGCTTTTGATGAGATAGACAAGACCTAAAAATGCCCTGGCGATCAGGCTCTTATTGATTTTAGCCATGAGACCGCGGTACATCAGTTCGTAAAGTCTGGGAACACCGATCATAACTGTAACCTGATTATCAGCAAGTGTTTTCATCAGATCAGGTGTTTGCATCGATGGTGAGACTACTAAAGTTCCACCTGCATACAATGGAACCATCAGTGATCCGACAAGCGGAAAAACATGATGTAAGGGGAGGAGAACCAAAGTCTGACTTTCGGCATGAAAGATTTTCGCATCGATCACCGCGATCATATTTTGGATGATATTGGTATAGGAGAGCATTACTCCTTTTGGGCTTCCTGTAGTTCCGGATGTATAGATAATTACAGCGGTAGTGTCATTGTCATTGGGACCTGTCCATGTACTTTCGGGTTGATCTGCTACAGGTGGATGGTTTTCGATAATGATGATTCTAGGCTCAAAAGTGCTTTTTAGTTTCACCTTGGCATATGCGTCTTCCATTGCTGCGCTGATAAATAGTATTTCAGGCTGACAATCATCAATGATATAAGCAACATCTTCAGCTGAAGCCATGTAATCAATCGGAACAGCGATACAATTACTCTGAAGTGCAGCATAGAAGGAATAGATCCACTCCACCCTGTTTTCGGAATAAATACCGATTTTTGTAATGTTCTGATTACTGATCAACAGTGAGTATTGCTGTATGTATTTTAGGAGTTCTCTACCCGTAATATCCTGATTTTGGCTGATGATGTATTTTTTCCCCAGGTTGTCCCTGCTAATAATTGGTTTCGACATAAGCTTTTAATAATTTGTGATTGAGTTTATGCAAAATTTTGTATTTAATAATCCACTTTCCCTTGTTTAGGGATAGGCAGCATTTAATTAAACCGCAGACAAAAACTAATCTTTTCAAAGATAAAGGTGCAAAGTAATAGAATCTCATAATAAAACCAAATAGAGATGATTTTGTTGTGAGAACAAGTTCGATTGATTTGCTAAATTTGTGGCCGTTGTAAAATTCAGGATATGTCAGGACATAGTAAATGGTCAAAAATTAAAAGGAAAAAGGGAGCGCTTGATGCCAAAAGGTCGAACATCTTTTCCAGGTTAGCGAAAGAGATCACCGTTGCGGTTAAAGAGGGAGGCATTAGTGATCCTTCAATGAACGCCCGATTGCGGATTGCTGTGATGAATGCCAAGGGGCAGAACATGCCTAAAGATAACATTGACAGGGCAATCAGTAAAGGCGAAAAGGATGGAAACGACCTTGTGGAGATTTTTTTGGAGGGTTATGGATCTGGCAGGGTTGCCGTTTTTGTGGAGTGTCTCAGCGATAACAATAACAGAACAGTTGCTGATATACGGCATATTTTCAACAAGCGGGGAGGAAGTCTTGCTACAAAAGGTTCCTTAAATTTTATTTTTGATCGGAAAGGGGTTTTCTCCATTCCTGTGATGGAAGGAATCAATATGGAGGAGCTGGAACTTGAATTTATTGAAGCTGGTGCAGAAGACATTGAAATAGAGGATGATATGATTACTGTTACTACAGCGCTTGCCGATTTCGGAAATTTTAATAAAAAATTGGAGGAATTAGGCATAGAACCACAAAGAGCAGATTTGCAGCGAATTCCCACCGTTGATAAGCGTCTTCCTGTTGCGGAAGCAAAAACAGTTCTTCGCATGATCGAGGAATTAGAGGATAATGAAGATGTACAGAATGTTTATCACAATCTTGAAATGACCGAAGAGCTTGAGTTGGCTCTCGAAGAAGATTAAGTTAATGAAAAAATTTGCTAATTCGGTAATGTGTTAATGATACAATTCAGCAATTTGAAGATAAGACAATGTGCCAAATAATCTTCATATTATTCACTGTTAGCCTTACACTTAATAAGTATCACCTATGAAGAGACGTAAAATTGTTATCCCAATTGTGGTTATTGCAACGCTGATCATCATTGTGGTGTCGCAATACCCGAAACTCTATCTGGCAACAGGATATGGTGCAAAATCGATGGCGACTGCAGTTTTTGTTGCTGAAAGAGATCCTCAGATAGTAAAGTTGACAGATCTGGATTATTCGATTGTGAAATACACAAAAAGTGTTGTTGACTACGAAAATAAGTCGGTAAGCACCTCTTTTTGGGGAATGGCCAAACAGACTGCAATTTACCGTCAGGGTTTTGGTTGTTGCCTGATTGGTGACCTGCCCGCGGATTCTTTACGAAAGCTTACTTTTACCACCCCCATCAGAAAGAGGGAAGGAGTCTGGAGATTGGCCTGGCCCGATGGTGATCTCAAGAAAGACACGGTTTATTCCAAAATTGATACGGTCAAACTGAAATCGGCAATTGATGCTGCGTTCGACAACTCATCAGAATACAAAAAAAGGACGGCTGCGGTTGTTGTAATTTACAAAGGGGAGCTGATCGCGGAGAAATATGACAAAGAGTTGGGGATAACTCAGGATACGCGGATTTGGGGATGGTCTATGAGCAAAAGTATTATGAATTCAATGGCCGGAGTTTTGACCAAACAGCGGAAACTCGATGTAAACGCTTCAGCTCCTGTTCCGCAATGGTTAAAGGATCGCCGACGCGACATCACAATCAGCGAATTAATGCACATGAGTAGCGGATTGAAGTGGGATGAGGATTACAGCGATGTCTCGTCTGCAACAAACATGCTTTACCGTTCGGCTGATTGTTACAAGGTAGCCATCGATGTTCCATATCAGAAAAAACCCGGAACAGAATGGAAGTACTCTTCAGGAACCTCCAATATACTATCGGGTATCATGCGCACATTGATTGGGAATGATCAGATTTATCACGAATTTCCATATCGTGAGATATTTAATAAAATAGGGGTAACTTCCATGATTCTTGAAACCGATGCAGCAGGAAATTTTGTGGGGTCATCCTATAGCTACGCTGCAGCGCGTGACTGGGCAAGATTCGGATTGCTATATTATAATGATGGTATCTGGAAAGGTGATACAATTTTGCCGAAAGGATGGGTCAATTATACCCGAACACCGGCTACTGCTTCCAAAGGTGAATATGGTGCGCAATTTTGGCTGAACCGATCTCGAAAATTACCCGATGTGCCTGAAGATATGTACTCTTGCAATGGTCACCGGGGACAAAGGATCTTTATTATTCCTTCACGAAACCTCGTAGTGGTACGTTTAGGTTTTTCGGAAACGGGGTTTAATCATAACGAATTCTTAAAAGGAATTCTGGCGTCGATCAAAAAAAACTAAGAGAGGATGAGAGGAGACTTAGAGAGGGTGTTAAGGGTAGAAGATGGTGAGATTAAATATCAAATTCAGAAAGTATAATATATTGGTGTAACAAAAATTCTGAAAGGGTTAAATGTCAATAACCTGGGGTAAACGATCGAAGGGAGAGCAACATCAGGTTGAAATGCGATAAGAAAAGGAGGCGCATCAGA
>JAPLDR010000139.1:5223-19188 GCA_026391655.1 Bacteroidia bacterium
AAAAGATTAATCGAAGAATTTCGCTGTATGCGCCGCAAATTGAAACTTTTGAAATGTAATAACGAAAATGAACAAACAAAATATAGTTTTACCTGCCGAATGGGCTGAACAGAGCGGTGTTATGCTCACCTGGCCGCACGAGGAGACTGATTGGATTGGTATGCTCGATGAGGTTGAAAATTGTTTCATTGCCATCGCCAAAGCGAGTGCCGAAAGGGAAAAACTGTTAATCGTTTGTCGCAATCGTCTGCCATTGATCGAAAAACTAAAGAACTGCCGGACTAAAAATATTGTTTTTGCAGAACTTCCTTCTAACGATACATGGGCGCGCGATCATGGAGCAATCACGGTAATAAAGGACGGAAGGCCAAATTTATACGACTTTGCGTTTAATGGTTGGGGGATGAAATTTGCTGCAAATTTCGATAATCAGATTACAGCTTTGCTTTTTCGTAATGGTTTTTTCGGGAATGAGGTTTGCTATGAGAATAAGCAGCACCTGATATTGGAAGGGGGAAGTATCGAATCAGACGGAAAAGGTACCTTACTAACGACACAGGAATGTCTTTTGTCGGTCAACAGAAACCATTTTCTTACTGAAAAAGAGATTGAAATGCAACTGATTGAGCTGTTTGGACTTCAGCAGGTACTATGGCTGTCGTCAGGTTTTCTAGTCGGTGATGATACTGATAGTCATATTGATACACTGGCCAGATTTTGTGGTGTACAAACTATTGCATATGTTAAATGTGATGATATAAAAGATGAGCATTATGTGGCACTAACCAGAATGGAGCAGGAACTGGCAGCCTTTCGTACACTTAATAATGAACCCTATAAACTAATTCCCCTTCCGATGGCAGAACCTGTATTTTATGGGGATAACAGATTACCAGCGACATATGCAAATTTTTCAATCATCAATAAGGCTGTATTAGTTCCGTTTTACGACTCACCCAAAGATAAAATTGCTGAGATTCAATTCAGGAAGGCATTTCCCGGTAGGGAGATTATAGGAATCGACTGTTTGTCGCTGATCAAACAACACGGATCGCTTCATTGCGTGACTATGCAATTTCCGGAAGGAGTATTGTGATCAGACTTACCAATTAATTAATTAATTTTGTTTGGTGTGTATTAATTGACAAACCCTTAAAAAATAGTAAGTAACATGCTTAAAACCGGTTTAATACAACAGGAAAACAGTGCCGATATTGAGGCGAATAAGTCAAAGTTAGCCACCAGTATAGCATGGTGCGCCGAACATGGAGCGAAACTCATTGTTTTGCAGGAGCTTCACAATTCACTTTACTTCTGCCAGACAGAAGACACGACACTTTTCGATCTCGCAGAGACTATTCCGGGTAGATCGACCAAATTTTATAGTTTTTTAGCAAAGGAACATGAGGTTGTTCTGATTACTTCACTTTTTGAAAAGCGTTCTGCTGGACTTTATCACAATACAGCCGTGGTGTTCGAGAAAGACGGTTCAATTGCGGGGAAATACCGTAAGATGCATATCCCTGATGACCCGGCCTATTACGAAAAATTTTATTTTACTCCTGGTGACCTGGGTTTTAAACCGATTAAAACTTCAGTTGGAAAACTGGGTGTACTCGTATGCTGGGATCAATGGTACCCCGAAGCTGCAAGGCTGATGGCACTTGCAGGCGCCGAAATACTTATTTATCCTACGGCCATCGGTTTCGAATCATCTGATCAGGAAGATGAGAAAAAACGTCAGTTTGAGGCATGGATGATTTCACAACGCGGTCATGCAGTGGCAAATGGAATTTCCGTGATTACAGTCAACCGAACCGGTTTTGAACCCGATCCTTCGGGACAGACCAACGGAATAACATTTTGGGGAAACAGCTTTGTAGCCGGACCACAAGGCGAAATAATGGCAATTGCCCCGGAATCCGAAGAAGCCAATCTGATTGTGGAGATAGACCTTCCCAGGTCCGAGAGCGTACGACGGTGGTGGCCTTTTCTGCGCGACCGGCGAATCGATGCTTATGGTGATTTGACTAAGAGGTTTATTGACTGATTATTAATATGCTAATGTGCTAATGTGAAAATGAGAATTAGCCATTATCTGTTAATGATGATTAACCTGTATCCTTTATAAAAAATCTTCCCTGATTGGGGAGAAGTTATCGATCAATCTAGCGATAGGGGACATAACACAGATGGTATGTTTTATCCCGGAAGAAATATAAAACAGGTCACCCTCCTTAAGGAGCTGATCATTTTCCCCTTCGCAGTAAAGAATGATTTCTCCTTTGGCGATATAAGTGGATTGCTCGTGTAAATGGGAATGAAACGGTTCGGCTTTACTCCAAGGACCATTTCTAAACTCAATCATCACTGTCATAATGTCTTCAAGATAGACAATTTTACGGAATACCCCGTCACGAATTTCTTCCCAGTTATCTTTGGTATATTTCAGTACCGCCATTTTTAATTGGATTATTTGTAATTATTTATAGATATGAATATTCGACGATGTGCTAATTAGTAATCTACATTGTAAATGATATTTCGTCGCCTGATTTTTGAGTTTTAAAGATACAAAATATTTTTATTCTGAAAAGAAATAAAGGTTTGCTTCGAAAAATATGGTTATTTTGCAAATAATTTAATTGTTTAACCCTATTAATTAAGAACATTAGATGGGAAAAGTTTTGATCATTGGTGCTGGTGGTGTTGGAGCCGTTGTTGCACACAAGATGGCTGGTTTACCGGAAGTTTTCACGGAGATTATGCTTGCCAGTCGTACCAAATCTAAATGTGATAAGATTGCTTCAAGGATTGGTGGTAACAGAATTCAGACAGCTCAGGTTGATGCCGATCAGGTTCCGCAATTAGTCGGTCTGATCAGGTCGTTTAAACCTGATCTGGTTGTCAATGTTGCACTTCCATATCAGGATCTTACGATTATGGATGCTTGTCTTGAGACAGGTGTTTCTTACCTCGATACTGCCAATTATGAGCCCAGAGATGAAGCAAAATTCGAGTACAAGTGGCAATGGGCTTATCATGAAAGATTTAAAGCGGCAGGATTGACAGCAATCCTGGGTTGTGGATTTGATCCGGGGGTGACCAGCATTTTTACTGCCTGGGCTGCCAGGTATGTGTTTGATGAGATCCAATACCTTGATATCGTCGATTGTAATGCGGGCGATCATGGGAAACCGTTTGCCACAAATTTTAACCCTGAAATCAACATCAGGGAGGTGACCCAAAAAGGGAAATACTGGGAGAATGGTAAATGGGTAGCGACAGAACCTCACGAGATTCATAAACCGCTTACTTATCCCCATATCGGAGAGCGCGAATCGTATGTGATCTACCACGAAGAACTGGAGTCACTCGTGAAAAACTTTCCTACACTGAAAAAAGCCCGGTTCTGGATGACATTTGGTTTGGAGTACCTGACTCATCTTCGTGTAATTCAAAATATTGGTATGGCTGGCATTAAACCCATTCTTTACGAAGGGAAAGAGATTGTGCCGATCCAATTTCTGAAAGCTGTCCTTCCTGCTCCCGAAGAGCTGGGCGCCAATTACAAAGGGGAGACTTCGATTGGGTGCAGGATTAAAGGAATCAAAAACAAAAAGAAAAAAACATACTATATCTACAACAATTGTAGCCATGAAGCGGCTTACGCTGAAACTGGCACCCAGGCTGTCAGTTATACCACAGGGGTACCAGCCATGATCGGAGCAATGATGTTTCTTTTGGGACAATGGAAAAGTCCGGGTGTCCATAATGTAGAAGAATTTAATCCTGATCCGTTTATGGAGCAGCTGAATCTGCATGGTCTTCCCTGGTGGGAACTTCACGATGTTCCGCTCGAAATGAGTTGATTATGAATAATAAATGCCCGTTTTCAGCGGGCATTCTTTTAATGTTAAAGGACAAATGTGGTAAGCACGTGAGGGCGAAACTAAGATAGACGAGTCTAAGAGAAGTGTTCACTGTTCTCTCTTAACTTTATCCTTTTTATCTTACCCTCTCACACTATTTCCTGTGGAAATTTTCCTCCGGGCAGATCGAATGGTAGATTTCACCCCATCCGGGTAATCCGCCGAAATTCCGGTCATCAATAAACAGATCGGCATTGATCTTTCTGCTGATCGTTTCGTCGAATTGCTCTTCAGGATAGTTTTTATTCACCGCATAAAATTCTACACCACGTTTTTGGCAAAATTCCAATGCTTCCTCCAGTTCCTTTCCGGCTCTGAAGGTCCAGAGGATGATCTGATGTTGCTTCTTCTGGAGCGCTTTAATTGATTCAAGCGCAAATGGAAGTTCTTTCCCAATCGCCGGATAACGATGTTCAACAATTGTTCCGTCAAAATCAACTGCAATAATCATAGGTGCATTCTTACAATGAATTGATTATTATTTTTTTCGCTGCCTTGATGTTGTACAGGCATTCAGCATCTGGCAACTGGCAATGCACCAGAGCTGAAAAGTGACCCAATGCAAAACCATCAAAAATTTCACTTCAGAATTTTCTTTAATCGTTTCTTTATTATCGCTATCACTCTTTCCAACCCTTTGGGTCGATGAATGTCGTCGTAATAGCCAATATAACCTCCATAACCGTAATTGCCGTATTTCCCGTTATAACCGTACTTCTTTCCGTATCCGTAACTAACAGCTTCTATATCATTGATAACAATACAAATCTGTTGCATTGTATTTTTGGTTGCGAGCTGATCAATAAATTTTAACTGAGGTTTATGACTATAACCCTGACGGACCAGGAAGAGGTTGGTATCGCTGTAACGTCCTGATATTATACCATCTGTGACGATTGAGACGGGTGGATTATCAAGTATCACAAAATCGAAAGCAACTCTTGCTTCGGTGATAAATCGTTCAAAACCACCGTTTTCCAAAAGTTCTGCCGGATTTGGCGGTATTGGTCCTGATGAGACATAACTAAGATTTTCGACGAGCGTAGGGCGGACAATCTCACTAAACTTATTCTGGTTGATCAGGTAGGTACTCAGCCCATCCTGATGATGATCCATCCCGAAGATAAGGTTTAACCGCGGTTTATGCATATCGACAGCCACAAGAAGCACTTTTTTGTTGTTCATCGCCATGATGCACGCCAGATTCAGCGATATAAACGACTTACCCTCACCCGGAATGGCCGAGTGGATACCTATTACATTTTGTTCCTGCTCCCTGAGAATATACTGAAGATTGGTTCGAAGCCCCCTGAACGATTCCGAGATCGCTGAACGAGGGTGTTCAGTCACGGCAAACTCCTTGTCGTAGATATTATGACCAATCATGCCAACAATAGGGATTGAAGTTGCTCGCTCGACTTCTTCGCGATTTTTAATTGTATCGTTAAAAAAATCAAGAAGGAGGATTATGATCAGGGGAAGTCCCAGCCCTATCATCAACCCGATCAACAGGTTATTCTGTTTATCGGGACCTATGATACCCGATGTTTCGAGTCGCGCTTCGTCAATAATCTGTGCATCAGCCACATTCGAAGCGCGCGTAATCGCCGCCTCTGCCCGTTTTGTAAGAAGGAAAGTATAGAGATCGTTATTCACATCGAAACGTCGTTTGATGTTGATCATCTTCTGCTCGGTTTTGGGGAGTTGAGCCACAGATTTGTTCACTTCTTCGATTCGGATTTTCAGGTTTTTAAGCTCTGTCTCTGCGTTCGTTTCCAGATTGGTCAGGTTTTCACCCAGACTGTTACGTGTGGACTGAATCTCATTGTCGAGCATCAATAGTGCGGGGTTTTTGTCCAGTGCACTGTAAGACAAAACTTCGCGACGGCTATAAAGCTCCGAAAGTTTCAACACCATGTTGTTCAGCGTTGGATCGGTAATCCCGATCACTGAAGGAGAGACTGCCTGTTTCATTCCGTTGGCGCTTGTGATATAGCTCCTGAGATTACGGTAATAAATAAGCCGCATATCTGAAATCGCTTTTTCCGATTCAAGCGCTTCAAGTTTTCGAATCACTAAGTCGCCCTCCTGACTCAGATTAACTATCTGATTTTCGGTACGGAAATTAGTAACCGACTGTCCGGCAATACGCAGGGAGTCTGCAATTCCGGCCAACTGGTTATCAATAAACAAAACAGTATTCTCGGAGGTACGGTTTTTTTCTCGGAGGCCAAACTGGATATAGACATTAGTAAGTTTGTTGAGGAAATCCACCTCTCTTTCCGGTTGACTCCCCATTACACTCAATTTCAGGATTTCCGAAGTTTTCGTGGTAACATTGACCGATAGTTTACCCTGATAACCTAGTGTCATATCGTTCGTATTGTTAAACCTGAAATAGTAGGTGGTAGCGGGCTCTAATTTTCCTGGCCCTTTTTCGAGCGTAAAACGGAAGATTGGTGAGATAAACGGGACGCTCAGTTTTCCTTCCTGATTGATTTCGACAATACTTACTTTTCCTCCAATTGTCTGATTGAATTTGTATTTGATCCGGTAACGATCTTCAGAGATTACATTGACATAAATTGGTATATAGGATGGATTAACCACCCCATCAGGTTCAATCACTTTATACGGCTCATTTTTGTAATACTCACGGTCGAGAATTCGACCAACTCCGATCCAACTCGTGCGCCATCCCAAATTTTCGATTGTTTGCAGGATCAGGTTGTACGACTTCAGCAATCCGATTTGGTTATCCATATTGACGCTTTTTCCCAGACTTAACCTCTCGAAGAGGTTATCGACGCCGGTATTTTTGGATTCGTCGCTGATGAGAACAGTTGCTTCCACCCGCCAGATCGAAACCAAGTAGCGGTTATTAATCCAGGCCAGTGAGAGTCCAAGAAAACCACAAATCGCGAACCAGTACCATTTACTGAGGATTCTAAACAAAAACTCCTTGATATTCAACGGTTGCTCCTGTTCGTAATACTCTATCATTTCATCCGAATGCTGCATTGCTTTTTAATAATTAGTAATTGATAATTGTTAATGGTTTACCATCAATGATATGAGAGGTTTGATGCTGTTGTTTTGATAATACCGGTTATCAATTCGATAATTTAGACAAGACATACTCTTTTTCGAATCAACCAAATATTGATACAACTTTGCATTGTCAAAAGCAAATGCAAAACTCTTATTTTTCACTACATTCTCCAACATCACTTAATCCTTTCTCATTAACCATCAACCATTCACCATTATTTTCAATATCGAAAATACTGCAACATCAACATAATTGTAGTTACAGCTGAAAGTATAAATGAATAAGTCGGCATGGTAAGCCGTATATTCTTCATTCGGTCAGCATTCACATAGATCACGTCATTGGGTTGAAGGAAATAGGCTTCCGAGGCGAGCAACTTTTTCTTTGAGAGATCGAGCCGGTAACTTTTGCTTCCCGTAGGGGTGCGCCGGACGACAAGTAACTGACTGATCTGGGCATTCTCGGTAACCCCGCCTGCCATTCCGATCGCTTCGAGTACAGTCATGTTACTACTATAATTGTTATAGACACCCGGATTTCGGAGTTCACCCAATAAGGTCACCTTGAAATTGAGGATTTTCACCTGAACGCTCGCATCTTTCAAATAGACATTGGCTTTTTGCTGAATAAAAGCCTGTGTCTCTATCACTGTTTTTCCTACAACGGTTACAGTGCCAATTACGGGTAAGGTGATTGCACCGGTAAGATCAACTGCATATCCACTGATATATGAGCTTGCAGGACTTCCAAAAGTTTGTTGGGTTCCCCCGGATCCTGTTGTGCCTTGTGAGGGGTTAAATAATTGATTAATTACAGGATTAACCGTTTGAATATTTACATATAGGTTATCATCCGGTTTGATCCTGTACTCTGGTGATGGTCCAGGGACATCCAGCACTTCCAAATCTTTAATATCCTGAAGATAGAGTAAATCTTTTCTGGTTTTGCACGAGAAGAAGAGGGTGAACAGTAGAAAAAAAATAGTTATCTTGCAGGTATTTAGCATATTGATCATGGATTTAGGTGGTGTACTTTTAAAGACTCAAATTTATGAATTTAACAGATTTACAGGATAGGTTTGGGAAAAAATGGTAGTTTGAAGATGGTGAGAATGGGACAATGTGCTTATGC
This sequence comes from Bacteroidia bacterium, assembly GCA_026391655.1. Taxonomy (GTDB): domain Bacteria; phylum Bacteroidota; class Bacteroidia; order Bacteroidales; family Prolixibacteraceae; genus JAAFHB01. Next base: position 13,339 of record JAPLDR010000139.1, read on the forward strand.
GACAATTCGGCAATTTGATAAATAACCATTATAAATATCACATTAATCATTAAATTCTATCGATACACAGGTGCGGGTTTAAAATCGAAATAGTCTGCAGGGTTAATCTCTTTACCATTTTCTTCAGATATTGTCTGATCTAAACGTTCGAAGGTGGAGTTTTGAGAGATAAATTCTGGGACAAGTTTTTTCATGGCGCTAACGAGCTGATCGTCCGTTGCACTTTTAAGCAGATTCAGCAATGCAAGAACTTCGTGGTGAATCAATACAGGGTTACATTCACGTGTCTTTCCAATCAGGATTTTCTTGTGATAGGTGGGGAGAGTATTCTCTTTCGTGGCCAGCAACTCTTCATAAAGTTTTTCTCCAGGTCTTAATCCTGTTTCCCTGATCTCAATATCGCGTCCGGGTTCCAGTCCTGCCAAAGTTATCATTTTCACTGCGAGATCATAAATCTTCACCGGCTTACCCATATCGAAGACAAATATTTCACCTCCGCTTCCCATAAAGCCGGCTTCAAGTACAAGTTGACACGCTTCAGGGATGGTCATAAAATAACGCGTAATATCCCGGTGAGTCAGCGTCACGGGTCCGCCTGCTACAATTTGTTTGCTAAAAAGTGGTACAACCGAACCATTAGATCCCAATACATTACCAAAACGGGTCGTAATAAAATGGGTCTTTATTCCCTCCAATTGCGATTGAGACTGAATATACATTTCGCAAATTCTTTTCGAAGCACCCATCACATTCGTAGGATTAACGGCTTTATCGGTCGAAATCATCACAAATTTCTTTACCCCGTATTTAATCGAGAGGTTAGCGAGCAATTGTGTTCCTCCTACATTAACGCGTATCGCTTCAAAAGGATTCTCCTCCATGAGTGGTACATGCTTATATGCAGCGGCGTTAAAGACGAGATGGGGATGGTAACGCTCGAAAAGCTGAACCATCCTGAAAAAATTGGTCACATCGCCAACCATGGCTACAAAACGATTGCTCTTGTATCCTTTGGCAAGCAATTCATGTTGCAGATCGTAGAGTGCCGATTCTGCCTGATCGACGATTACTACCTTGCGGGCATCGAACATGAGCAGTTGTCTCACGAGTTCTGATCCAATAGAGCCTGCTCCACCGGTAACAAGAATAACCGACTCCTTTAATCTCTCCCTAATCCCCTCAGAATCAAACGCTATCACATCCCTGCCAAGAAGATCTTCAATGTTCATGTGGCGCAACTGCCTGGCATTCAAGCCTCCTGTTAGCCAGTCGTTGACTGGTGGTATCTCTTTAATGACAATTTTACGACTGATGCAGAGATCCATCAGGTTCCTTACTTTTTCATCTGACATACCTCCACGGTTCACTGCAAGGATTATTTCATCGACTTGCTGCGAAGAAATAATACTACCGAATGCCTTTTGAAGGGAACAAATAGGAATTCCCGCTTTTGTCTTTCCCTGCAATTGCTGGTTATCGTCGATAAACCCAATCACTTTGTAATTTGGATTTGCAGATCTTTCAAGCGCTGTCAGTGAAACCTGTCCCAGTTCCCCAGCCCCCATAATCATCACGCGAACCTCTTTTTTATCATATAGTCTCAAATTCTGATAAATCAACCTCACAAGCAAACGAGTCCATGTCATTAAAAAAACACAGAGTATAAAATGGATGATGAGCACCGAGAAGGGAATCATAAACGGGCTTGTTAGTCCAGAGCCAATAGAAGACAATGTGATGATGGTCAGTAAACCGGAGGATAATAAAAGAGAGTAGAGAATCCGTTGAATATCGAGCGTTGCAGTATGCCTGATTATCCCGTTAAATGGTTTAAAAATAGCAAAGCCAACAATCATAACCGGAATCACAAAAAACAACTGCAAGATCACACGTTCCATATTCATTGCTCCGGTATCAAAATTGAAACGAAGGTAATAACTTATGAAAAATGAAAAAACAACAACAAACAAGTCGAAAGTGAAGACGACCCATCGTGGCAGGTAACGGTTCGAGAGATATTAGCTAAATTTATGGTACATAATTCAGTTAGTCAAAACTTGGAAACTGATTTTAGTGGCCAAGATAATATTATTTAAGCAATTCTGCAATTAAGTTTTGTTTTTATTTTAAACGAACAGCTAATTCAGTTATTAAAATGAACGACAATGTTTTTTTAAATATTTGTAATTCAGCTCTTTAGGGTTTAATATTGAATGTTCGGAGTTCAATGTTCAAAGTTGCTGATTTTTTCTTACTTTCTTGCCCTAACGTCATTACTAATCTTAAAACTGTCAAAAAGTCTAATTAGTCATTCTCTCCGTTCCTAAGTCACCACTTCAATCCCGAAGCTTCGGGATGCAACCATTTGAAGGGCTTATGAATCTGTCTCTGCCTCACTCTGTCTCTCCCTCTCATCTTGAAGTGACTAATTCACCGACATTCTCATTTTTTTTACAAGGGCTTTTGAGAGCATATTTTTAATTACGCCAATAACCCTGTCGAGGTCCTCATCAGCAAGATTGGAACTGGAGGGAAGACATAATCCGCGGGCAAAAAGTTGTTCCGATATGCCTGTGCTGTAAAATGGTTTATCATGATGGACAGGTTGAAGATGCATCGGTTTCCACAATGGACGACAATCGATATTATCACCCTCCATAGCTATGCGGAGCTGGTCGCGGGTGATTCCGCCACATTTTTCGGGATTTACCTGAATACAAGTGAGCCAATAATTAGAGTAAAAATCGTTATTTGGTTCTTGCTGAAACGTGAGCCCTTCAAAGATGGACAACTCGCGTTTATAATAATTGAAAATCTCACGATGACGAGCAATATGGTCATCCACAACCTCCAGTTGTCCCCGGCCAATACCGGCACATATGTTAGACATGCGATAGTTATAACCTATCACTTCATGCTCATAATGAGGAGCACACTCACGTGCTTGTGAGGCTAAAAATCTTGATTGGAGAATCAGCGACTCGTTATTAGAAACTAGTGCTCCTCCACCCGATGTTGTGATAATTTTATTCCCGTTGAACGAGAAGAAACCCATTAATCCAAAGCTTCCAAGCGGCTTTCCTTTGTACTTACTTCCCATGGCTTCAGCGGCATCTTCGATAACCGGTATTTCGTATCGATCGGCAATTGCCATGATCTGATCTATTTTAGCTGGCATTCCATACAGATGAACGGGGATGATTGCTTTTGGTTTTTTCCCCATGTCGATACGATCCCGGATTGCGATCTCAAGCTGTTGAGGACACATATTCCAGGTTTCTGACTCGCTGTCGATCAGGATTGGGGTCGCTCCTTGATAGATAATAGGATTGACAGAGGCTGCAAATGTAAACGAAGAAGCGATTACCTCATCACCTGCTTTAACTCCGAGCATAATTAACGCAAGATGTAGTGCAGCAGTTCCAGCACTTAGAGCGGCCACATAACCCACCTGGTTGTACAAGGCTATCCCTTTCTCAAAAGCGTCAACATTTGGACCAAGTGGCGCTACCCAATTGGTATCAAACGCATCATTTACATATTTTCGTTCTGTTCCCCCCATATGGGGAGAACAAAGCCATATTTTTTTATTCATTTCAACTATTAAAGCTCAATAAAATAAGAGCAGTCGGAAAATATTTGATATCAGTATATAGAATTTCCACAAAGGTAATATTTTTGTAATAATTACAATTTTTGAAAAACGCGAATTACGCAGATTAAAAACGCGAATTACACGAATCAAGTCAAATCAGAGAAAGTTGGTGATCTATATCTCAGTTCCGTAGTCACTTAGTCGCCAAGTCTCCCACCATCCCCCAATCTGGCCCATAACAGTCCTGCATATTCATGAATAACAGCTTCCATACGGGAGATATTATCCGATTGAGGGATAAGAAATCCTAAAGGGGAGGAGTGGGATCCTTTTTTACAGAGATAGTTGGTTGGCGCTGCTGTTGTATTGATCCCTTCTCGTGTAAAAAGGTACATCGCACGAGGCATATGGATGGCATCCGTAACGACGTAAAGTTTATTCTGATTGCCAAAAGTTAACCGGAACGTTTTGGCCTCGTCAGCAGTGTTTTTTGTCGTTGTAAACATCCGGATATCATCAGGTGAAACCCCAAGAAAACCTGCAGTCTGCGAAAGGATAACGGCCGGACTCTCTGTTTGTTTTCCTTTATCTCCTGAGAAAATTAATATGCTGCCGGGTAAAGCATGGTACAACCGAATTCCTTCAATAAGGCGACCTAATAATGTTCGCTCTAACTGACTATTAGGAGGAAGTGATTTATCGTCTGTATGTCCTGATCCGAGTACTATAATATAGACAGGCACAGTGGTGTCAGGCTTTTCAATTATAAGTAAGGTTGGGTATTTGTGCTCCAGCGATCTGACCAAAAATTCCGGCAATATACCTGTAGTAATCAATCCCAACCAAATAATTGCACCTATCCCGCATATTCGGGCTAACCGTTTTTTTTTTAAAAAATATCCCGCAATTCCAGTGAGAATTAGCAACAATAGAATCGGTAAGGGGAGAATCAGGGTGGAAAGAAAATCGTGCATTGGGAAAATAAAAAATGAAAAGAGAAAAGTAGAAGCACACTTTGTGTGTTCAATGGGTCAATCACAGATGTGAGTTTAAAGGGGCAAAGTGTGTTATTCGTAATTGGCAATCACTTAGGATTGCCCAGACATAGTTTATTCATTGAAATCATTATATATTCTGGAGATTAAAAATCTTTTTTCTGCTACTATAAGCCCAGTAGGGAGGATTAATAGATAATCAATTAATAATTAGGTGTTAACAATTAATTATGAAGGCACATTTTAACCTTTTCACTTTAAGCTTATTTTACCGCAGTGTAACCCCACCGTCAATAGTTAAAATGCTTCCCGTCACCCATTTAGAAGCATCAGATAATAGGTAAACTACTGTATAGGCAACGTCTTCCGGTTTCCCGTAACGTCCTAAAGGATAGCGTGCTTCATCATCATTTAATGCTTCACTGCCTAATAAACTGTTCTCAAGAAGACTGGTTTGTATCATACCAGGTTGAATACTGTTTACACGAATTTCTGAAGAGGCTAATTCGAGTGCAAGACCTTTAACAAAAGCATTTACAGCACCTTTAGATGCCATATATACACTGTTAGCTAAAGCTGCATAAAAGGCCGAAATCGATGAAACAAAAACAATTGAAGCTCCTTTAGCAATCTTCTTTTTTTTATGCAACTTACTAGTCAACAGGGCAGGAGAGTTGAAGTTTGTTCCCATTACTTTATTAAACAAGTCATCTTTAATGAACTTTAATGGCATCAACTTGTTTATTCCGGCGCAATGTACTATACCATCTAAAACAGGAAGTTCTTCTGCCAGATTGTAAACTGATTCCTGGTTGAGCAGATCAGCAACAATCAATCTGTTTAAACTGCCTGATAATTCATTAGTGGTTTGCCGAAGCCTTGCTAAATCTCTTCCGGTTATGATCACATTTCCACCCATTTTAGAACATTCAATGGCAATAGATCGGCCAATTCCGGAAGATGCTCCGGTTATAAGCATTGTTTTCCCTTCCAAGGTAAACGGATTATACATATTATAGCTCAATTAATTCGGAGCAAACTATATTGTCCAATTTCAGATAGGCGCTTGCCCAGGACAATCCAACGCCAAATGCGCATAATACAATTTCTAAATTATTACTATTAAGGCTTTTCCGAATATTCGTCGTCATAAGTAACGGAATTGAAGCACAACTGGTATTTCCGAAATCCTTTAGATTATAAGGTACTTTCTCTAATGGAAGTTTTAGTTTTTTGCGGATTTTTTCATTCATCATCAGG
>JAPLDR010000041.1 GCA_026391655.1 Bacteroidia bacterium
AGGTAGCAGCTTTGGAATTGTCTCTACGTTGTCGAGACTTTTCCCGATGAGCAAATTATGCACGCACTGCGTGCACAATTGCCCTGGACTCATTTGCGAACCATCATGTAAATTGATGACATTGCGAAATAATAATCGTTGCAAACGACTGATAACTAACCCATCGTTGCAAACGAAGGGGGATCGAGGGTGAATATTTCAGGACAAAGAATAAAAAATGAATAAGTATGTTGCTGGTGCTTCTGGATACAATTAAAATCTTTCAGTGTTGAGGTTCGAGGCATATAATTATTTAATTGGAAACGATAACATCTGAACCCGAACAGTTATTATTGATTGTTTCACAAATTAATAAAGTGAAACTTGATTAAACAAATCGTTTTTTTGTATTGTATCAGAGTTCAGCAAATTAAACCTTACTTTTGTAGAGCTTAATAAATTGGGAATTTTAATTTAATTTTTAGTAAAAAAGCTATAACCATGGACTAAAAGACAATGATTATGAAGAATTACAAAGAATTTCAAGAAGATATTTTTAATTGGCTTTACGAAAAACATAAATCAGATCCGTCGTTTACATTCTCTTTGAGGATGAAGGCAAATAAAGGTTCCGAAACTAATTATTTCATAGGTACAGAAAAGGCCAAGTATTTTGGTACAACTTTTTGGAATATACCAGTAGGTTACCCGGGATCTGCATCCGACCTTATAGATTTGTTCTTCCAATTGAAGGAGACAGGATATTCCTACTTTATCTATTTCAATCAAACCAAAAATCCTGACAACGAACAAAATCAATATGCTTTGGATTTCATCAGGCAAGTTAAGCCCTTAATCAAAACACAATTTGAAAATTTCCGTGAAACTAAGCCTGAAGGTAAAATGGAAAATTATACTTTCAGTCCCAAGGTCATTTATACTTCTATTAAACCATTAATTAGTCATGTTGAGCAAGACATAGAAAGGTTAACAAAACTCGTTGACGATGAATTAACTAAATTCAAAGATTTGTACCCTGATTTTAAAGCCCATCGATTTACTCAGGAGGAATTTGAAGAATTATATCAAAAACTTCAAAAACGCAGAACCAAATATATTACAGAGGAAGAAAATGCAATTGAAACACAAAATCCCATTGAGAAGGAAGAAAAAAAATCCCCCAAAGTTCCGGGATCAAATCCACCTCTAAATCAAATTCTTTTTGGCCCTCCCGGAACAGGCAAAACATACAATACTATTAATAAATCCATTGCTATTGCCAATCCTGGTTTTGACTTAAATCAATCAAGAGAAAAAGTCAAAGAAGAATTTGAAAGATTGATGAAAGAGGGAAGAATCGTATTTACCACCTTTCATCAAAGCATGAGTTATGAAGACTTTATAGAAGGCATAAAACCACTGGAACCTGAAAAAGAAGGGGATCCTGTTATCTATAAAATCGAATATGGGGTCTTTAGAAGACTTTGTATTGAAGCATCTTTTGCAATAGCGCAACTGAGAGAAACAAAAGAGACTGAGGAGGTATTAGATTTCTCTATTTTGTATGATAAATTCTCAGAAAGTATAGAAGAAAAACTTTTAACAGGGCAAAAAGTCGAATTAGAAACCAAATCGGGGGGTACTATAATGGTTGAAAGTATTTCCCAACAAGGGAATTTTATCATTAAACATCATGATGGCACAAGAACATATACCGTTTCTAAAGCAAGACTTACCAAACTACAATCAGCTATAAAAAACTTAGATGATGTAAGCAATATAAATGACCAATTTAGAGAAATAATCGGAGGAAGTAATTCATCAGCTTATTGGTCCGTTCTGAATGCCATAAAAAAGGAAAAGCAAACAAAAACAACGAAAAAGGAGACAAGAACTTATACTTTTGATGACAAAAAAGAGGTTGTTCTTTCTCTTTCAAAATCAGATTACAAAAACAAAAATGGAAAACCTTTTATCCTGATTATAGATGAAATAAACAGAGGAAATGTGTCACAGATATTTGGTGAACTTATTACCCTAATTGAGGATGACAAACGATTAGGAAATGAAGAAGCCTTGGAGGTCTGCCTGGCATATAGCAAGGAAAAATTCGGTGTACCACCTAACTTGTACATTATTGGCACGATGAATACGGCCGACCGGAGTGTGGAGGCGTTGGATGCTGCCTTGCGAAGAAGATTCAGCTTTGAAGAAATATTGCCAAAAGCAGATTTGATAGCAACAGAAGGCAAACTAAAAGAGACAAAAGGAATAATAAAAGGTATAGTTTTGCCTTTATTGCTTATCAGGATTAATAAACGAATAGAAAAACTTTTAGATAAAGACCATCAAATTGGGCATAGCTATTTTATGTCAGTTTCTAATTTTGAAGAACTTAAACTGGTTTTTAAAAATAAAATCATACCGCTGCTTCAAGAGTATTTCTTTGGCGATTATGGAAAAATAGGCTTGGTACTGGGAGAAGGATTTTTTGAACCTATGGAAATAGTTAATGAAAATCTGTTTGCCGATTTCAATGATTATGATTCTTCTGAATTTGATGGGCGAACGATTTATAAACTCAAAGACATTGCTAAAATGTCAGATGATGATTTCATTATAGCCATCAATTCATTACAAAAGAAATAAGTTGAAGTACAGTAGAAAACATATCACCGTTTTTGAGCATCAAGCCATTAAACTCAATCAGGAAATTGATGGAGTAAAGTTTGAAGAACACAGGCTTAAAGCACTGCAAAGCTACTATGGCGAAAAGGGTCTTCCCTATTTTTCATTAATACACAATGGGGTTCGCTTCAATGAATATGTTGGAGTTATTCAAGTTGGTGATACAGTAATTGAGGTTTTGCCAAAAGCAGATAATTCATTTGCCGGAGCAAAAGAGAAAAAACAATGGCGTGATATTTTGATTGATATGCTTTTTGCTGTGGGCGTTTTTGACATTCACGCACCAAGCAGCAGTGCCTTAAAATTGAAATCAAATTCCATTCTGGATTTGTATTTTGAACTCTTCATTAAAGAGTTAGAGTATTTATTACATAATGGTTTAGTGAAGCAATACCGCAAAAAGGAAGGGAATGTAACTGCGTTAAAAGGCAGTTTGCAGTTTGGCAAACACATACAGCAAAACCTTACCCATCAGGAACGATTTTATGTTCGCCATACAACCTACGATGTAGAGCACAAACTTCATTTTATACTTTACAAAACCATTAGACTTCTAAAACAAATAAATACCAATACTGCATTACATAGCCAAATTGGAGCTTTAATGCTTCATTTTCCTGAAATGCCGGATGTAAAAATCACAGAGGCAACTTTTGATAAATTGGTTTTTACCCGAAAAACACAATCATATAAAAAAGCGATTGACATTGCTAAACTCCTTTTATTGCAATATCATCCCGATGTAAGTAGAGGAAGAAATAATGTATTGGCATTGATGTTTGATATGAACAAACTATGGGAACAATTCGTGTATGCTAGTTTGCGTAAACACAAAGAACATTGCACATCCATAACGGCTCAAACTTCTAAATTTTTTTGGAAGCACGAAAGCGGTTACCGTTCTAAAATTAGACCTGATATTGTTGTGAATAAAGACAAAGAAAATTGTGTGGTATTGGATACGAAATGGAAAAACCTGAACGGATACAATCCTTCACCTGATGATTTGCGGCAGATGTATGTTTATCACGACTATTATAATGCAAAGAGAGTGGCTCTAATTTATCCGGGAATAAAATCATCAAAATCAAGCGGTGCTTATTTAGACACGAAAACAAGTAAAGAGATGGATAAAGAATGTAGTGTTATATCTTTATCTGTTGAACCTAAGATAAAGCAATGGCAAAGAAATATATACAACGAATTTGAGAATTGGTTGACTTTAGCGAATACATAACTGTATGACAAATAAAGAATAAATACAAAGGGATTTAGCAATTGCTTTTTGGTGGTGGAAACAGAATGTTCATTGACACCAGAGAATCACTTGCATTAGTTAAACAATACTTTAAAAATTCCGAATATGGCAAATTTTAAAAAAATGGACGATCACGATTTTGTTTTTCTGAATAAACCCTTGACAGCAAAGGAAGAGAAAGAATTTAGCGACTTTCTTAAAACTCATAAATCAAAAGTAAAAGCGAAACGTAATGTTCGGACTGAAGCCAGACCGAAAAAAGATTTGGCATTTAAATAGTTATCATATTTAAAGAAACTTAAAAATGACAAATAAAGAACAAGTACAACGGGACATAGCAATTGCTTTTGATTTCGTGGAACAAATAATTGACCACCCGGATGTACTTGACAAAATACCTGATGGCGCTGAAATTACTTTTCTTGATGATGAAAATGTAAAACCTGAAAAGGTGATTACCAGAGATACTGCAAGGAAATACGTAAAAGTAAAAAGACACTTTGAAGTATTATAAAAATGAAACAATACCGACCCCCAAAGGACTTGATCCTAATGTTGCCGGTACTGTTCTGACCTTTATATGGCCTTGGTTTGAAATTACCCAATCTTTTTAATCGCTTCTAAAATCCTTGCGGGAGTCATAGGCAGTTGGAACAACCTGGCTCCCGTGGCATCAAAGATAGCGTTGGCAATAAGTCCTCCCATGCAGATGATCGCCGGTTCTCCACCTCCTTGTGGTGGCTGGTCTTTTTTGTCCAATATCAGCGTACTGATCTTCGGAAGCCACGAGAAACGGGGTAATTCGTAAGCATCAAAAGAAAGGTTATCTATCTTCCCTCCCTGGAACTGTATTTCTTCGGTGAGGCAATAACCAAGTCCCATGGTGATACATCCTTCCATCTGTATAATTGAACCTTCCGGATTGATGCACAGACCCATATCCTGTGCACAGGCCACCCTCACCACCTGCACATGCCCGGTTTTTTTATCCACCTTCACTTCTGCAATATGAGCCACATAGGTTCCAGTGTCCGTGCCGCAGGCGATACCATAACCCCTTCCGCTGGGATTCTTCGCCGGCGTATAACCGAACAATTCAGCTACAGCCTTCAGCACCCCGATCATCCGTTCATCTTTCAGGTTTTTCAGACGGAACTCCAGTGGATCTATCCCTGCTTTTGATGCGAGAATGTTGATCTGCGACTCCCTTGCAAAGGTATTTGTATTGTTTCCCGGAGCACGCCATGCCCCTGTGCCAAACGGATGTGCTTTAGGGCCTGTTGAACCGCTGCCATGTGAGGTAGTGTAGGCATTAGGAACATCATAAATAGTGTCCGAGCCCCTATCTCCGGCATAATAAACATGATAATCCCACAGATTAATCTTACCCGATTTATTCATCCCTGAGGTGATCTTCACGACGGCAGCGGGCCGGAAGGTATCGTAAAAGAACTCTTCTTCTCTTGTCCAGGCAACCATCACCGGTTTCCCGGTAATCTTCGCGAGCCTTGCCGCTTCTGATGCCTGCAGACTGGCCGACTTGCCACCAAATCCACCCCCCACGAAAGGGGTGTTCACCCGTACCTTTTCCAACGGAATACCCAATTCCCGTGAAATGGTCTCCTGTACAGGGAAAGGACGTTGCGTCGAAGCCCATACCGTGATTTTTCCATCTTCCATGCGGGCAGCAGCCGTATGCGGTTCAATTGGAGCATGGGCCACATAACTGTTATAAAATTCTGAATCTATAACTGTTTCAGAAAGCTGTCTTCCCGTGGCCAGATCCCCTTTGCTTGCAATCAAATTTACGCTGGAAGCCGTTTTCAGCAAGTGTTCAAAGATGGTCTTATCGTCAACTTTCATCTCATCAAAAGAGTATTCGGCATTCACCTTCACGATCGCTTCATCTGCCTTGTCACGGTTTTTGTGCAGGACAGCAATAAAATCACCTTCCCGTACCACCTTGATTCCTTCCATTTTCTCCGCCTCAGACACATCGGCCGAAACCAGTTTTGCCCCGTGCGAAGGGGGCCGGAGTACCCGGGCAAATAACGTATCCGGGAACAGCATATCACCTGAATATTTGGCCTGCCCCGTTACTTTTAACCTAGCATCCTGATGCAGATTTGGTTTGCCAACAATTTTGAATTGGGTATAATCCTTTACATTCGGCTTAATGTCAAGGTGTTTCTCAATTTTTTTACCCTTTGTCAGCTCAGCATAACTTACCTTGTTCTTGTCGTTCATCTTATCGGTAATGATCCCGTTCTTAACTTCCAGCTGGGATTGTGGCACACCCAATCGCTCAGCGCCAAGTTGCAGCAGGATGGTTCTGGCTTCGGCAGCTGCGGCCCTCATTGGTGGCGCAAAGAAACGAGTTGTCATCGATCCGAAAGTACCCATGTCCCAGGGACAAAGATCGGTATCCCCCATCACCATTTTTACTTTTTCCATTTCCACATCCAACTCATCGGCCATCATTTGGGCAAGAGAAGTAATAATACCTTGTCCCATTTCAATCTTCCCGGTATAACAACTGACCGAGCCATCTTCAGCGATCCATAGAAAGGCATTAAAGTCTGCAGGCAGGGCTCTTCTCTGTTCAGCCGGTAAAGCCATGAGTTCAAAAGAGTCCCAGGTCTCGAAAATGATAAAAATACCAGCCCCAAGAAGCTTAAAAAAATCTCTCCGCCTCAGACCGGCGCGTTCCGTAGATCCTGACGATACGGTTTTACCTGCTCCTGTTTTTTTCATGATAATTTCCCTCCTTTCATTTCTTTGGCCGCTGATTGAATAGCTTTGATAATCCGCACATGTGCTCCGCACCGGCAAAGGTTATCCTCCATACCATGGAGTATCTCCTGCTCTGATGGGGCAGGATTCTTCAGCAATAGTCCTACCGCAGTTATGATCATGCCCGGGGTGCAATACCCGCATTGCAACGCATCATGCTCAATGAATGCTTTTTGCACCGGATGGAGATTGCCGTTTATTGAAAGCCCTTCAATGGTGGTCACCTTTTTCCCGGCCACTTCACGCACCGGTATCGTGCAAGACCTGACAGGCACCTTGTCAATCAGCACTGTGCAGGCTCCGCAAATCCCTTCTCCACAGCCAAATTTGGTTCCTGTTAACCCAAACTGTGTCCGCAAGACCCAAATTAGGGTTAGTTTTGGATCGAGAAGGATCTCTGTCTTTTTACCGTTCAGTTCAAAACGAATTGTTTCTTCCATATCATTGGATTTAATTGATTGCATTCAAATACTCTTCGCGTGTATCAATATCCCTGAGGATGCCGGGCAGGTTCACCTCTACCTCCAGAACATCTTCGGGAAATTTACAGGCAAGGCCGCGCAGACCTTCCTGCTCTTCAAGCTTTTCTATCTCCTCCCTGTATTTCATGTCAATCAGGAGAGGATGTCCGCGCTTCTTTTGATAGACAGGGATCACGATTCCCTTATTGGATTGACGGTAAGCCTGTATAACAATATTCACCGCTTCTGACGGGATCATGGGTTGGTCACCCAAAAATACCAGTGCAGCTTCAAATGTCCCGGGCAATGATCGGAACCCACATTTCACCGACGACAGCATTCCTTGTTTGTAATTATCATTATAACAATGCGATACTGGCAGAAGATCAATCACTCTAAGTATTTCATTCTTATTCGAACCAACCACGACAAGCGTATTGTCAACCCCAGAATAGGTCACATTTGCTATTACCTTTTCGATCATAGTTTTACCCTGATAAGGCAGAAGCAGTTTCTGAACTTTCATCCGCGTAGACTCCCCCGCGGCCAGAACTATACCCCAGATTTCAGACATAAGCAGATTTTTTACTGTTTTTCACGAGTACCAACTGGGCAGCAATGCTGATGGCAATTTCCTGAACGCTCTTTGATTGAATATCGAGACCTATGGGGGCGTAAATTTTCTTCCACTCATCCGGTGTTGCCCATCCATGCTGAATGAAATCCTCCCGCATGAGGGCAACTTTATTTTTACTGCCAATCATTCCAATAAAAGCTACATCGGAACCAATACAAGCCTTTAAGGCTTTGGCATCATCTTTATGGCCGCGTGTAACGATCACGACGAAAGTATCGGTAGTCTTCTTCAATTCCTCCAGAGCTTTACCAATGTCTTCAAGGATAATATGATCAGCATCAGGAAGATTTGCAGGATTAGCATATTCAGTCCGCTCATCAATGACAGTAACTTCAAAATCAAGCAATTTCCCGATATGGGTCAGAGCCTTCCCAATATGACCTGCTCCGGAAATGACCAGGTGGGCCAGTGGGAAAATCGGCTCGAGTAGAAAAAGAACATCGTGATCTTCTCCTGGAAGAGGAATTTTCAATTCCCTGTAATCACCAGGATTTCCAGCCGATAGTAATCGTTGAACCTCTGCCGCTATCTTCCGGCCATTATTGTCAGGAAAAGTTTGATTCTCATTTTCAGTTAACCAGTAACGTTGAATACGAATCCCGCTTTCGGCTACATTGGTCACCATTGTGACCAAAACGCCAGGAGTCCTGTTGATTAATGATTGCTTAACCTGTTCAAAGACAATTCGATGGTCGCCGGGTGATGCGTCTATAAGGACACTGACTTGTCCACCACAAATGGCTCCTTCGCCGTGAGAAATCTCTTTATCGAGTTTGAAATGATAAAAACCTGATTCTTTTGATTGGATGGCCCTTTGAGCGATTTGTTGAACCTCTCCTTCCAGCACACCTCCCCCGACAGTGCCTGAAATGAGGCCGGTCAGGTTAAATAAGGCCGAACTGCCAGGTTTCTGAGGAGTCGAACCAACTGATCTTGTCAATGTAGCCAGTACCAGTGGAGAATCTGTCCGCTGAAAATCCAAAAGCTGAAGGTAAATATTATTCATGATTGGGAAATACAGTAATTTAGCAATAAAAACAGCATTTCTTTTAAACAAATAATCAATCCATCAGTCATGGAAATGAATTGGTACCGTGACTAACAGAAATTCAATGAGGTATAATTACAGGTGAAGGTATTAATTCGATAGAATAAAATCAAATTATTTTTCAAATAATCAAAAAAGATTCATGATTTCTTCAATAACTGAGGGTACAACTCATCTTTTACCCAGGTAAATCCTGGCTCGAATTTCAGAATCTCCTCATACATTAATTTCGCCTTGGGCAAATCATTTATTGATTCATAGGCCTTTGCGATAGTTATCAGCAAACTCAGGTAATTCCAGTCGCCGCGAATTTCTTCCTTTTTTTTCTCCATCAAGGCTTTTGCTTTCAGATAATTTTCAATGGCTTCAGTTTTCGATCCACCCATTAGAGTAGGAGAATGAAACTTTACATTCCCTAACTGAATATATCCAAAAGGTTGACTCGGATCGAAATGAATGGCCTGATTAGCACAAGAAGAACTTTTCGGTCCGAGAAAAGGTGCCATGAATTTACTTAAAGCGATACGATACCCGTAAAAAGCAGATTTGTAAGCATTAATTAATGAGAGTTCAAACTTTTTTGTTTCGAGCAACTTTACATTTTCCTCGGCAAGTTTCAGATATTCAAGCGCTTCATCTTTGCGATTGTTTGTCAGGCACCAGCCAATGTATCCATATTGGTAATTCACCAGTTCGAGTAGCAACTCGTTGCTCTTTTCCGGTTGGCTATTTAACTGATCAATAATATTTTTCCATACCGGCATATGATTGTTCACATAGCAATTGTAAATTTCGCTTTTATAACTCCCTTTAACGCTTAACGCAAACAGACCAATAAGAATAATCACTAACAGATATTTCGTTCTTTTCATTGAAATGATGAAAGTATTTATTTGATGAATATCAGAATAGCCACAAAAAAGAGGAACCGGCAAATAAAAATGGCTGGCACTAACGGGTTTTCAGTTTTAACTTTCTTCCATTTTACCAATCCATGAAAAATTAGTGTTACTATTTAGATTGGTAAGTCCTTATTGACCCGTAATATTCTTTTTTTGAGCTGCTGCTCAATTACAATTGGAACTTTCTCCTCAATCACATTGGAAGAATCAAGTCCTAACGCTTTTACGTCATTAATACTCATCCGCCGGACAAAATTATGAAGTCCCATAATGAAAATTTTGAGAGGAGGCAATTTATAATCACTAATCAGGATCCTATCCAGATTAACGTAAAGAAAATCAGCGGGTATGGAATGAGATTTAAGAGATTCGTACTGACTGACCATACTGATTTCACCACTCTTCACCATATCATCGATCACCTCTCTGAAGTACAGATTGATTTTTCGCTCGATTTTAAAACCCAATCTGAAATCAACTTTTATCAATACTCCGGGTATCATATGATGAACAACATACTCGAAGGTATTAGGCGTTTCAAGACTGTCGATATGAAGAAACCAATAGGTGCTAGCCCTTTTGGGATGTTTATTGAAAATAGAATACATGATTTTCGACTCAATCTGATCAACGCGATTTGCTTTAGTGATGTATACCAGATTAGTCGCAATTTTTGGAACCGAAGCATCATTACTGAGTTCTTTAAAGATTTCCGGATCCTTTTTAAAGTTCACAAAACTAATGTACTGATTCTTGATTTTCCGGCCAAAATACCAACCATACATGACCATAAAGAAAATAAAAGCCAGTGCAATGGTTAACCACCCGCCGTTTGCAAATTTATAAAGGTTGGCATATAAAAAGGTTCCTTCAATTGTCAGAAATACAGTAAGAATCAGACCAATAAGAATAGGATTAACTCTGCGTAGCCTAAAATGAAACGACAACAGTAATGTAGTCATAATCATCGTGATAGTAATTGAAAGACCATAAGCAGCTTCCATTCTCGACGATTCTCCAAAATAGATCACCACAAAGGTGCAGGCAATCCAAAGAAACCAGTTTACAAACGGGATATAAACCTGTCCTTTAATATCAGTCGGATACGAAATTCTGACTTTAGGCCAGATATTCAGCGAAACCGCTTCACTAATAATCGTATATGACCCACTGATTAATGCCTGGCTGGCAATGACCGAAGCAGCAGTTGCAATAATTACTCCGGGAAGGATAAACCAAGGCGGCATAATCACATAAAATGGATTAGTACTTGTCATGGAATCGAGATGGTGAATCAGATAAGCACCTTGTCCGAAATAGTTAATGAGCAACGAAGTCTTTACAAATATCCACGAAATACGGATATTCTTGATGCCACAATGTCCAAGATCAGAATATAGTGCCTCTGCGCCCGTGGTTGCCAAAAATACGGCGCCAAGTAGTACAACAGCATTTGGAAAAGTTTTGATAAACTTTATGGCATACATTGGATTCACTGCCGCAAGAACACTTGGATCGTTGATCAGGAAATTCAGTCCCAATATTGAAAGCATCGAAAACCAGATGAGCATCACAGGGCCAAAAGCCCTTCCCATAAAGCCGGTTCCGAACTGCTGGAAAAAGAAAAGGCACGATAAAATTGAAATTACTACTGGGACAACAGCGATATGCGGATGAATCAATCTTAAACCCTCAACAGCAGATGTAACTGTAATTGCCGGAGTTATAACACCATCGGCCAATAATGCACTTCCGCCTATCATTGTAAATATGGCCACCCAATTGTTTTTCCTCCGGATGAGTGCGAAAAGTGCAAAAATACCCCCTTCTCCATGATTATCAGCCCTGAGGGTAATAATTACATACTTAATCGTAGTTTGTAGGGTAAGCGTCCAGAATACGCATGACAAGGCTCCATAAATTAAAAACCCCAGATCACCAAAAACAATACCAAGTGTGATGATCAAACCCGCGGCGGTTACCTTGCCAATTCCGGTATGTTGTTTATTCATAAAGACTAACCAATTAATCTATCCATTTTTTGAAGAAAACAGGGGCAAAAGTAATCACCAATTTGAATAATTATCCTGTTTATCTGATAATTTCGCAACCGCCCAAATAGGGAACAAGAACTTTTGGAACACGAATCCCGTCAGTAGTCTGATAATTCTCGAGAATTGCCGCAACTATTCGTGGCAAAGCCAAGGCACTACCATTTAAGGTATGTGCAATCTGCGGTTTGGCACGTCCCTCCTCGCGGTAGCGAAGTTTCAATCGTGTTGCCTGAAAAGACTCAAAATTAGAAACCGACGACACCTCGAGCCACCGCTCCTGAGCTGCCGACCACACTTCGAAGTCGTAAGTAAGCGCAGACGTAAAACCCATATCACCGCCACACAACCTTAAAATCCGATATGGTAAGCCAAGTTTTTCAACAAGCGACTGTACGTAAGCTACCATATCATTCAATGAATCATACGATTTATCCGGGTGAGCAATCTGAACAACCTCTACTTTGTCGAATTGGTGTAAACGGTTTAATCCACGTACATCCTTGCCATACGAGCCAGCTTCCCGACGAAAGCAGGCAGAATATGCAGTTGTTTTGATGGGCAGATCTTTTGCATCAACAATCACATCCCGGAAAATATTGGTGACCGGTACTTCGGCTGTTGGAATCAAATAGAGATTGTCAACACTATCGTGATACATTTGTCCTTCTTTATCAGGAAGTTGTCCAGTACCAAATGCTGAAGCTTCGTTCACCATATAGGGTGGCTGAACTTCCAGATAACCATTTTCGCGTGCCTGATCAAGAAAGAAGTTGATTAATGCCCGCTGAATTCTTGCTCCGAACCCTTTGTAAACCGGAAATCCGGCTCCGGTTATTTTTACGCCCAGCTCAAAATCTATCAAATCGTACTGTGCAGCCAATTCCCAGTGTGGTTTAGCCCCTTTAGGTAAAACGGGCATCTCACCACCTGTGGCAACAATTACATTGTCCTCCGCTCCTTTCCCCACAGGAACCAGCGGCGAAGGAAGATTGGGAAGTAATACCTGAAGTTGAGCGAGTTCTGAATCAATTACATCAAACTCACTTTCTAAATTTTTGATCTGGTCCTTAATTTCGCTTGTCCTTTCTTTCGCTGAATTGGCTTCCGATACCTTCCCATTCTTAAATAATTGCCCAATTTCTTTCGAGAGTTGGTTCATCCCGGCTTTTTGGGTTTCAGCTTCAGTTTGTACCTCATTGCGTCTTTTGTAAAGTGCAATCACCTTTTCGACGATTGCGCAGGCATCGAACCGTTTTACTGCAAGACGTTCAATGACAAGCTCAGGATTTTCCTGTATGAATTTTAAATTTAACATGTTTAAAACTGATTTTCGACTTCAAAAATACAAATAAAAAATCTCCTGTTTCGTTACCACGGTAACAAAACAGGAGATTAATATCGTTTTACTAAATCCGGATTTACTCTACAGATTTAAAAGGCAGAACAGAAATGTATGATTTGTCATTTCTTTTCTTCTGGAACTCAACAGTACCATCGATCAATGCGAAAAGCGTATGATCTCTGCCTATTCCAACATTTGCCCCGGGATGGTGAGAGGTTCCGCGCTGACGAATAAGAATATTACCGGCAGTAGCAGCTTGCCCACCATAAATCTTTACGCCCAGTCGTTTGCTTTCTGATTCGCGACCGTTCTTCGAACTACCCGCTCCTTTTTTATGTGCCATGGATAATCTTTTTTAAAATTTACGCTAAAATTTCAGTAATTTGAATTTGTGAGAGGTATTGACGGTGACCGTTTTTCTTCTTGTAACCTTTACGGCGTTTCTTCTTGAAGACAATCACTTTGTCACCCTTGAGATGCTTAAGCACCGATGCAGTGACTTTTGCACCATCAACAACAGGGGCACCAATGCTGATAACACCATCATTGTCAATAAGTAAAACTTTCTCAAACGTTACATCAGCTCCCTCATCCTGTGGAAGACGGTGCACGTAAACCTTTCTTTCTTTCTCAACCTTAAACTGTTGTCCGGCGATTTCTACAATTGCGTACATTATTACAATTTATTTTATTTGGGTCCGGCTGGCGGAAAACCTACATCTCCTCTTTTTAGAGCCAACCTGAACAATTGGAGTGCAAAAGTAAACATTCTGATTTATTCTACCAAATAGAGAACGGAAATATTTACAAAAATGGATATAGGCACCAGGATTTAGCAGATGGGAAAAAACAATCAGGTAGACAATTGAATTGTACATTTCAAGTTTAGGAACTATAACTGACAGACAAAATAAGGCAATGGTATTATTTATGAATCACCTATCTTGAATTAATAAAAAAACCGGTTGTCATGAATTTTTTTGATGACTGCCGGTTTTCATTTTATTAAGGTAAATCTCCCGGAGAAATTACTGTTTCTCAAATACAAGCGATACTTCAATTTTTTCACCTCTAAAACCTGTTGAGGTTTGCAGAATTCTTAAGACTTTGCCATCCTGTTGAAGACTCCAGACTTCGCTGCTTTTCATTTCTGTAGTTTGACCGCCCCTGTTAAATTTCACGACAGAATTAATATTCAGAGTTTTGGAATCTATATCCAGGCTGGCTTTTGAGATACGCGGAGCATTGAAAAATTCGGATTTCATTTCAGAACCATCCAACGAGATTACTTCATTGGTAATCCGGTCGTCACCCCATTCCATAACCAGCTGTTTCTTTACATAAAGCAAGTCATCATCCTGATCGATTTCCATTTCGCTGGGAACATTTCCCGTTCCGTTTTTTCCGATATCACTCTTTCCTTCATTAAAGATCCAGTTCCCTGTAAAGCTTACCGGGCATTTAGATTTCAAAGGCAATTTGGATAATCCGCAGGCTTTGCGATAAGGAGCCGAAACTTCCCAATAGGTTGGGTCTTCCAAACTTAACATTCTTGGATTATTAACCAATTCCTGATATTGTTTTTTAGATGTATTCCTCACCATACCTGCCCATATAACCCAGGATGTCCATTTTGGCTGATGTTCGTAAACATCAAGTATAGGAGGATTGCCAACTTCGCCGAAAAGAATTGGTTTTCCTTTGGCTAAGACAATCAGGCTGTCATAATAAGCCTGGTTGAAATCGCTGCCGTAAACATCCAGCGAAGCAATATCAAGATAATCATTTCCGGGATAAAAGTTTGAAAATTTTCGGATAGGTGTACTAGGTCTGTCAATATTCCAAACCCAAATCAGGTTATTCAATTTGTGGTAATTTACCAACCGGTCGTAGATTTGACGATACAAATCAATTGTACCGTTTTCACCGACACGACCACCCCACCAAAACCAATCGCCATTCATTTCATGATAAGGACGCCAAAGTACCGGCACATTTGCTGCCTGAAGTTTTTTCAGGTAAACAGCAACAGAATCAACTTGTGCCGCCCATTTCATGTACAACTTTGTCCCGGGAGTCAAAACGTCTTTGAACTGTTCATCCGGCAATTTCCCCTGAACACTTGCCAGCGCACCTGGAGTCACCGGGCCACGAGCCTGGAAAGTAACCGGTTCGTCCGCTGTAGGTGGCACAGCATGCCAGCAAATCGTAATAATTGATCCTTTATGGTGTTGCCTGATAGCTTCCTTTACAATATCGGGACGAGCAAGGTAGGAATCAGAATCGCCATCTTTGGCAAAACCCATGTCTGAACTCCATATTACCGGGGTCTTCCCTATGTATTTTGCAGCAAACCGGGTATTCTGATCTTTGGTATTTGGATAATTGTGCTGACCTGTAAGCGTATATTTTCCTGAAATCCGGTAAAACAAGTCGAGCAAAGCTTTGGCTTCAGGTGTCGCATTAGGGTTTACAGGTTCAATTGCCAATGTGCAATTAAATGAACTTATAACGAATACTACAATTAATGCTCCTTTGAATAATAATCTGATTTTCATTCCTTTCTCAATTTTCTTAAACTGATAAACTGACTTTTATTTTGATACTCAAATTCACCATGCATCGCTTTTTTGAAAAACTCACCACTTCCGGTAAGCTCATAAGTATCCCAGGACTTCAGCAAACTTGGACCCCATTCCGGATCATATACCCAGCATATCCAGCTGATACTTCTTACTTCCAGATATTTAATAATCCTATTACTATAATGATTGGTATCAATGGTTTCACCCGGACGCAGTCCAAATCCAAACTCAGTGACTACTACAGGATATTTATCTGAGGCGAAGCCAAAATTTTCTTCCCATTTTGGTTCCCACGGCTGCTTGCGTTTGTTTTCATAAGGGTGTGAAACGTAACCAATTCCTTCCGCATTTATCGGTTCGTTGATAATTGGAGTAAGGTCGTAAGCCCAGTCGAATCCGGCAACCAAAGGTATCGTTTCAGTGTCATATGCCCTGATTAGACTAATTGCATTTTCATTGATTTTTTTCCATTCAGACCAGGTGATTGTCCCTAACTCTCCTCTGTAAACGGTGGGCTCGT
Source organism: Bacteroidia bacterium (assembly GCA_026391655.1). Classification (GTDB taxonomy): domain Bacteria; phylum Bacteroidota; class Bacteroidia; order Bacteroidales; family Prolixibacteraceae; genus JAAFHB01. The sequence goes on from JAPLDR010000041.1 coordinate 16,268, forward strand.
TAAAAATTTCGTAAAAAGCCACGGTATTATTTCCCTTAAAATGTTGTGCAATGGTTCTCCAGAATTGGTAAGTTTCTTGTTTCGAGGTATTGTACATCGGATTTTGGAAAATTTCCATTTCGAGGTTACCAATCGAATGCCAGTCGATCAAAACATACATTCCAAGGTCAGTACACCATTCAACAGCCTGATCAAGCAATTCAAGGTATTTTTCAGGAGTGCGTTCGCGCCATGCCACCGGATGTACCGGAATACGTACAATCAAGGCTCCCATATCCTTAACCTTCTCAAAATGCTTTATGTTCCAATGTCCTTGTCTTTCAAGTTTATCCGGGTCGGAAATAGCCATTCCCCTGAAAAGGATTGTATCACCTTTAGCGTTTACAAACTTATTACCCATGACCTTTATTAATGGAAGTACTTTGGCTTTTGGGTTTGGAGCAAGCCAGTGCCATGGTCCATCTTTAAACCAGGGCCTTGCTTCCTGCGCAACAAGATTTTGAACACTGAATGCCGCAACAATTAAAACGGTTAAAAAACGAAAAATATTTTTCATTGCAGTTGAATAATGTTTTTAGTTACAATATTGATATATAATGTAGTAAAACCAGGCTAATGAAGTCTGATCCTGACCTTTTCGATAACTTCTGAATCCGGAATTCCGATAATATTTCCCTATTTTCATTACTCAAGGATTGGCAAATCCAGATCCGTAAGAAATGTCAGCTGCATTAACTATTCAGACTATTGTTTGTCAAAAACCATGGTTTCTGCGACATCGCCAAAAGAGGAAGAGGCGCTGGATTCGATAACCAAACTATTGCCATCCATTTTAAAAACTTCATTAATTGTCATTTCACCGCCATCGTTCATGGGAAATTTAGTGGTGATTTTTAATGATTTTTTATCCTCGGACAAAATAACAATTGATTTCTTTTGAGTATTCTGCCATGCCGGATTGATACATTCTTTTCCGTCAAGGGTAAATTTGTCATTGATTGTAAAATCCTGATCCTGAAATCTTGAGTGTCTTTCCACATTCAAATCATTGCCTTTTTGCGTAACTATTATCTCTTTAGGAGCCATGCTGAACTGTTGGTTCAATTTGCTTTTTGAACTGTCTAATTTCCAGTTTCCGGAGAAATCTACTCCCTGTGCCGATACAATTACTGTAATAAACAATGCAATTAATAGAAATAAAGATTTTTTCATAACATAAAAAATTAAGGGTTTAAGCGTTAAAGTTCCGAAAAAAAACGAATTAAACACCCGATTATTTAGTTATTTTTCACTTTAATTCAACTATTCATAAATTTACTGGTTTATACGGTTAACCTATTAATATTCAGATATGGATTTTAATTTTATGAAATTCCCATGATTCGGTACATCGGGAACAAGGATGAAGATCCGCCAGTTGGCGGATGGGTATTTTGTTTCGGATGTAGGTTCTAATATGCACCGTAACCGCTGAGCAATAAGTAGACACCAGAGTTATAACATTAAAACTTTCACAAAGATCGGCTCACAAACTAAACTTTTAATTGTACTTTCGCTCATGATGTATAAATTAATAGTTTATACAGATAAAATTGACAGGGATCCAACCAATTAAAATAATTTATCATGAAAAATTCGTTTCTTCTTACGTCTGTCTTTCTTTTGATTTCTTTCTTAGGTTCAGCCCAATCAAGTCAGGTTTTCGACAATAAGACAATTCCCAGCAAGATTCTGAAAAGCGACCGGAAATATGCCGTTTACCTGCCGGCCTGTTACGAAACCTCACAACGTAGTTATCCTGTGCTTTATTTACTGCATGGAGCCACCGACAATCACACAGGCTGGGTGCAGTTCGGCGAAGTACAACGAATTGCCGATAAAGCCATTCAGGATGGGACTGCTACGGCCATGGTTATTGTAATGCCCGATGCCGATACGGGCAGAATGGGATATTTTAACGGGATCGCAGGAGATTGGAATTATGAAGATTTTTTCTTTCAGGAATTTATGCCTGCAATTGAGAAAACCTATCGCATTAAAGCTGAAAAGCGCTATCGTGCTGTTGCCGGTTTGTCGATGGGCGGAGGAGGATCGTTTATGTATGCACTTCATCATCCCGAGCTTTTTTCATCAGCCTGTCCGTTAAGCGCTTATATTGGTCCTTTGAATCTTGAAGAGGCGAAAGCCCGCATTCAGAAAAGTGATCCGGCAATTACTGATGAAGCGCAGATTAAAGCTTATTTCGAAAAACACAATGCCCTGGAACTTGTTAATCAAATTCCTGATGATCAGAAAAAAGCAGTGCGCTGGTATATCGATTGCGGTGATGATGATTTCCTTTACGAAGGAAACTGTCTGATTCATATCGCAATGCGTAAAAAAGAAATTCCTCACGAATTTCGTGTACGCGACGGCGCACATAACTGGACTTACTGGCGCGAGGCTTTGCCAACAGTTTTGGAATTTGTTTCAGAGACGTTTCACCAAAAATAAACTTACCTATGTTATAAAGCAAAAGAAAGGTTGTCCCTAAATTCGGGACAGCTTTTTTTTCGCTTTGCAAGATATGATCTATTGTCTTTTTAATAAGTCCCTTATTTCAGTCAATAATTTTTCCTCGTTCGAAGGTTCTGCCGGAGTTGGTGGAATAGGTGCCGGAACCTCTTTTTTATTCAGCGAATTCATCAATTTGATCATCATGAAAATTGAAAAAGTGATGATCAAAAAATCAATAGTTACCTGAACAAAATTACCGTAATTGATTGTAACAGCCTGCGAAACAACCTTATCTGCTTCCATGACTTTAGCCTTAAGAATGATTTTAAGACCCGTAAAATCAGTTCCTCCCAGCAGCACCCCTATCGGTGGCATTAACACATCAGCTACAAAAGAGGATACTATCTTTCCGAAGGCTCCGCCAATGATTACACCGACAGCCAGATCAACGACGTTTCCGCGCATGGCAAATTGCCTGAACTCACTTAACATTCCCATTTTAATTGTGTTTTAAGGTTTATATATACCAAAGATAACTATTTGTCAGGTAAATAGGTTCAATCTTATTAAAAAAGACCGCTACAATTATATTTCGATATTTTTCAACATTAACCCCCATTTAAAATACCCCTCTTTCAATTTGTAAGTATATATTCATTCTAAATACCCTCACAATAACATGACTATTGTCATTTTATTATACTTTTGTGTAACAAATTCAAT
>JAPLDR010000076.1:0-7814 GCA_026391655.1 Bacteroidia bacterium
TCGAAGAAAATTCAGCAATGGGAATTTCTCTTAGTAACGACATACAAATTCTTGTTGTCTTGGTTAAAATCTTTTTCCCATTACTGTCCTTTTGTTATCTTACAAACGTATTAACTTTAAAAACGCAAACATAAGAGGTTAGCCTTTGAAAATAAGGTTTTAAGAGATATTTATTCCGGTATATCCTGCCCTGATTGCTCAAAAACAACAAAAATCAATTTTTATATACCAAATCAAGGCATAAATTAAATAAAACCACCCTTTTGTGATTTGGAATTGTGAAAAACTTTGTAGCTTTACATTAAATAATTACCAAAAGATTTTTTTGCCATCTGAAATAACTGAAGCAATCGGGATGATTTGCAGCGTGTTGAGGAGAATTGTGCCTTATGCAAGATATGGAGTATAGAATATTGAAATTGAATACTATAAATTTTAAACTATTGTAATAATTAAAATCAAACAAGATGAAAAAGAGAAAAGGTTTATGGTCAGTTTTATTTTCGGTTGTATTAACGACCAGTATTTATATGGTTTTTTATTCCAGAATAGAAAGTAAACCAAGTCATGCGGGTTTCTGGTTTATTTTTGTATTGGGGATGTCGATTGGAGTCGCATTGACCCGAATTATCCTATGGTCAAAGACAAAAAAAACTGATAGTGAATAATTTGTCAAATTAGAGATAAAAGAAAACAGCGTACTATTAGGAATTATATATAACTTAAAAATTAATCTTATGAAAATTAAATTATTGGTAGTATTAATTGCAGTCTTTGTTTTGACTGGTAAAAGTCATGGTCAATTCTCTTTTGGTGTATCACCAGGCATTGGGTTAAGCGGTGCTCATTTAGGATATAAGCTAAACAAAAAACTTATACCATATATCGGTTTTCAGTATCTAAATGCCAAATTTGATTATGCAGAGACTGGCGAAGAATTCGATAATGATTTAATGCAGGTGGTTACGTATTCTGATAAGAATGAATTCTCGGGAAGCTTATTTATGCCGACTATCGGGGTAAAATACTTTATGAAACAGAAAAATAAATTACAGCCATTCTGGACTTTAAGCCTGACTAAGCCCTTTGTAAGCGGTAAATTAAAAACTGATGGTACGGAAGATCCGGATTTTAATGCGACTGTTAAAAATATTCGAATGTGGGGTTGTGAGATTGGATACGGTATTGAATATTTCGTTGATGAAAACTTTAGTATTGGAGGAGAATTCGGCTTTAAGTATATGCATTTGAAATATCATGGTACCAACCAAAGTGACTTTTGGAATCCAAATACGAAAAGTTATCAGAACACAGATATAAAGAATAGTTTCAATCTAAGCACCAGCCCAACTTTTTCAAGAATTTCGTTGAATTACTATTTTTAGTTTTTAAACAGTTCCAACAAATTGAAACTAATCTTAATACTCCTTTGCCCCGTTTTTTCGGGAAAGGGTATGCTGTTGGTCGTTTTTAGCGATCAAAACGAAAATCAAAGTAATAAGAAAACAAGCTTCTTATGAATTTGCATTTAAAACCTCCCTATAAGACCCTGATTGATGAGCGCGGTCATTTTAAAATATGGCTCGTTGACGGAAGCTACATCCGCGGACATATAGACGAGGAATTCACAAACTTCGGACAGCATTTCAGGTATCCCTATATACCCGAAAATGAATTCTGGCTGGATCAGGAAGCAGAACACGATGAAAGAAAATTCTTTATTGACCATCTGCTTGTTGAACATCGGTTAATGAAGCAAGGATTGTTGTATCCTGATGCAATAACAGCAGCAGATAAACAGGAGAGAAAAGAACGCAGGCGTGCCGGGGATCTGCGCAAAATAACCCAAAACCATGAAATGCTGCCCGATGGCAGGGAAATGCATGAAACGATGTGGAAAAGACTTGAGAATGGAATCACTGTTTGGATTGTTAACGGCAGATTGGTCCGAAGTACATTCGATATCGATTTTACAGAAGGGGGGCATGATAAAGTATATGAGTTCGTACCTAAGAATGAAGTCTGGATAGACGATGCAATAATAGAGCAGGAACGCGGATATGTACTCCTGCATGAGTTACACGAGCGCAACCGTATGGAAAAAGGGTGGACGTACAACAAAGCACATGCCGAGTCGAGCCGGCTTGAATATCGGTGCCGGCATCACCCGGACGAATTGCATGATGCCCTTGTAGCAGAAGGTTGGGCATAATCGCCACAAACATGAAAATGCGAACCTTATTGTCAGATGGCATTCATTTTATCTGCATTTTTTGTATATTTGGATCTCTTGAAAAAGTCATTTTAATCAAAACAAAAAGTAATTAACATGAAAAAATCGAATCGATTGTTTATTGCTATGGCAGGATTTCTGGTGCTGGTTATGACCACAAAAGCTTTCGCACAGGACTGGCCGCAATGGCTTGGAACCAACCGCGACGGGAAAGTTACTGGCTTCAAGGCACCTAAAACATGGCCTGCTGAATTGACTCCGCAATGGAAAGTAACTGTAGGCTTAGGTGATGCTTCTCCGGTAATGGTTAAAAGTAAGCTTTATTCCTTCACGCGTCAGGATTCGAATGAAGTCATCATGTGTCTCGATGTGGCTACTGGCAAGGAATTGTGGAAATATAAGTATCCGGCACTCGCGATTACTGGTCCGGCCAGCTCACAGCATCCGGGTCCAAGAAGTACACCTGCAGTGGGAGAGGGCAAGATCGTCACTTTAGGCATTGGTGGCGTACTCACCTGTCTGGATGCCGGTACGGGAAATCTCGTTTGGAAGAATGAAGATTTCACCAAGGATTTACCTGGTTTCTTCACGGGTATATCACCGCTGATCGCAAATGGAATGTGTATTGTTCATCTTGGTGGAAAAGAGAAGGGAGAGATCATCGCATTTGACCTTAAAACAGGCAGTCAGAAATGGCAGTGTGCCAGCGATGGTCCTTCGTATGCTTCACTTACAACGATGACGGTAGGTGGTAAAATACAGCTCGTTGATTTAACAGCAAAAAATCTCGTGGGAATTGATCCCGATAATGGAAAACTTTTATGGTCGTATGCTGTACCCGTTGCGAATCGGTTTTATAATGCTGCAAGTCCCGTAATCGACGGACAAACTGTGATTTTAACCGGTCAGGGACAAGGTACCAAAGCTGTAACGATACAAAAACAAGGAGCAGAATTTGTTGTGACGGAACTTTGGAAAAATGCCGAACTAGGGACAAAATGGAATACCCCCGTGCTGAAAGATGGTTTTCTTTATGGACTATCTGATGGCCGGAAACTATTTTGTATGAATGCCAAAACGGGCTTGACTGCATGGGTAGATGTCAAACTGCACAATGATTTCGGAACAATTGTCGATGCCGGTTCCGTGATTATTGCCTTGCCTCAGACGTCCAATCTGGTAGTTTTCAAACCTGACGAAAAAGCATATACCGAAGTTGCTTTAATTAAAGTGGCCGATGCACCAACTTATTCATATCCTATTTTATCAGGGAACAAGGTATTTGTCAAGGATAAAGATTCGCTGGCGATGATGAGCTTAAAATAGACAAAAGGTTAAAGTTAAAAGGATAAAGGTTAAGGTATTTAAAACTAAGCTGTTTGTACTTTAACCTTTTTCTTTACCCTTTTTTTGACCTTTACCCTTTGCCCTTTAACCTTTACCTTCTTATCAGGTATAATATTTCCAATAATGATTAAAAAAACAATAGTCTTTGTAATAAGCCTTTTAGGTCTTTTATCCCCGGTGATTTCTTCACCTTACTTTGTTGCACCTAATGGAAACGATTCGAATAAGGGAACAAAAAGCAATCCCTTCCTGACTATCCAAAGAGCTCAGGATGCTGTCGTCGCCGGCGATACGGTGTATTTGCGCGGAGGTACTTACCTGATGTCTGATGCTCAGATTGCAGCCTACTCCGGCGTTTATGCTCATGTTACGGATATTACCAAAAGCGGAACTCCGGGTAAGCGTATCAACTTCTGGGCCTATCCAGGTGAAAAACCTGTTTTTGACTACACAAATGTTAAACCCGCCAATTATCGCGTGTCCGCTTTTTGGGTGTCAGCCTCATGGATTCATTTCAAGGGAATTGAAGTAACAGGTGTGCAGGTAACTATTAAGACACATACACAATCTGAATGTTTTTCGAATGATGGAAGTAATAATATTTATGAATTACTAAGTATGCATGATGGTCAGGCAATTGGATTTTATCTTCGTAAAGGATCCAACAACCTCATTTTAAACTGTGAGGCATATCGGAACTACGATTATTTTTCTGAGAACGGGGCAGGTGGTAATACGGATGGTTTTGGCTGTCACACGGCAAGAGGGGCTATAAACAATGTTTTCAGAGGATGTCGTGCCTGGTTTAACAGCGATGACGGGTATGATTGTATCTCTTCAGCCGAAGCGGCAACTTATGACCATTGCTGGGCCTTTTACAATGGCTTTTCAACTGAATTCAAGAGTTTGGGTGATGGCAACGGTTTTAAAGGCGGAGGCTGGGCATATAAACCACCTTCAGAGGTACCAGCACCGACACCCCGGATGATCATTAGATTTTGCCTGACTGTAAAGAATAAAGCGAGTGGATTTTATTCCAATCATCATCGTGGAGGGAGCGACTGGTACAATAATTCGGCCTATCTTAACGGTAACAACTATAATATGCTGAACCGGCTGATTGATAATACAAGTGATGTGCCGGGTTTTGATCATAAAATGAGAAATAACCTTGGTTTTGCCGGTCATAAAGAGCTCACTAATATAGATTCAATAAAATCTGATATTCGGAATAATTATTTTAATCTTCCCGTAACTGTTACCGCCAACGACTTTGTAAGCCTAGATATGGCCCTTCTAACAGCGCCCCGACAGGCTGACGGAAGCTTGCCTGACAACGACTTTATGAAATTGAAACCTGGAAGTAACCTGATTGATAAGGGCGAAAATATTGGTTTCCCATTTAATGGTTCAGCTCCTGATTTAGGTTGCTTCGAAAGTAAAAGTATACACAAGTAACCGAAGTAAGGTAAAATGCAAAGTGGAAAGTGCAAAGTGTGAGAAGGTTTATGAAACTGCGTCTCCAGTTCCTGCTTCTTCAAATTTTGCATCTAGTCTTTTGAATTTTACCTTCAGCCTTCTGCCTTTGGCAAATTGATGATCATACTCAAATGAATTGAAAGACGAATAGTGAAGGTTTCAATCATTCATTATTTTGAGCTAAGTTTGCACCCTCAATATTTGTCAATGGGTTTAAAAGAAGAAATACTACGCCGGAGAACCTTCGGCATTGTCAGTCACCCCGATGCGGGAAAAACAACACTTACGGAGAAGCTGCTTCTTTTCGGTGGCGCGATCCACGTGGCGGGCGCTGTTAAAAGCAATAAAATCAAAAAAGGGGCAACCTCCGACTTTATGGAGATCGAGCGGCAACGAGGTATATCTGTTGCGACTTCTGTAATGGGTTTCGAATTCAACGGTTATAAAGTGAACATCCTTGATACGCCTGGCCATCAGGATTTTCAGGAGGATACTTTTCGCACGCTGACGGCTGTCGATAGCGTAATTATCGTGATTGATGCGGCAAAAGGGGTTGAACCTCAGACCGAAAAATTGATGAGCGTTTGCCGTAGCCGTAAAACACCTGTCATCGTTTTTGTCAACAAAATGGACCGGCCCGCTGATGATACGTTTGATTTGCTGGATGATATCGAAAGGCAATTATTGATCAAGGTGCGTCCTTTAAGCTGGCCGATCAATAGCGGACCGGAATTTAAAGGGGTTTATAATATTTACGACCAAAATCTGAACCTTTTTGATCCAAGCATTACCGACATCCGGACAGGAATAAGTTTCACTGATATTAATAATCCTGAACTCGAAGAAATTATTGGTAAGGATGCCAAGGTTTTACGCGAAGAACTTGAGATTCTTAAAGAGGTTTATCCCGAATTTGATATCGATCAATACCTCGCCGGTGATCTGGCACCTGTCTTTTTTGGAAGTGCTTTGTACAATTTTGGAGTAAAGGAATTGCTCGATACCTTTGTCCGTATTGCTCCTTCGCCTCGTCCCAAAAAAGCGGAGGAGCGTATGGTAATGGTTGAAGAAGAGACATTCACAGGATTTGTATTTAAAATCCATGCCAATATTGATCCGAATCACCGGAGCAGGATTGCCTTCGTGAAAATTTGTTCGGGTAAGTTTGAAAGGAATAAAAATTATCGGCATATCCGGTTAGGAAAAGTTTTTAAATATTCAAGTCCTACGGCATTTATGGCCGACAAGAAAGAAGTCATCGACGAAGCTTTCCCAGGTGATATTGTAGGTATTCCCGACACAGGAAACTTTGTAATAGGTGACACACTCACGGAAGGAGAGATTCTGCACTACAAAGGATTACCATCATTCTCACCAGAGATTTTCCGTTATATCGAGAATGCTGACCCCATGAAATCGAAACAGCTGGCCAAAGGTGTCGATCAGTTGATGGACGAAGGTGTTGCCCAGTTATTTATTAGTCAGTTGAATGGCCGTAAGATCATTGGTACTGTGGGAGCACTTCAGTTTGAGGTGATTGAATATCGTCTTGAGCATGAATACAATGCAAAATGCCGTTGGGAATCGTTATCGCTCTATAAAGCCTGCTGGATTCAAAGCAGAGACAAAGCAATGCTCGAAGATTTTAAAAAGCGGAAATACAATAAAATGTCCTTAGACAATCACGGAAGAGACGTATTTATGGCCGATTCATCTTTTATTCTCGACATGGCACAACGCGACTTTCCAAAAATACAGTTTCACTTCACTTCGGAATTTTAGCGGATTAACAATCAATATTGATGGTCGTCAACAGAGCGACTTGCGGCTGACAATTAGCTACTGGCAGCTGGCGACTGGTGGCTGGCTCTAGGTTTGATACTCTTACATATCTTATTCTTCATGTTTTGAAACCCATAACTTTCTTAAAGCAGTGATCTACCAGTAGCCAGAAGCAAGCAGCTAGCTGCTGCAACATTCTGATGTAATAAATCCACCTCAAAATTCCACCCCAACATGTGTAACGAATATGCATTTTATCCCTTTGTAAATTAGCAAATAATTAATAAATTTACACCCTACCAGTACCTACCGGTATGAAGATTAATTATAAACTATTGCTATGACTAAAAATTTGATTTTGATGGGGTTGCTTACCCTATTTACCTTTTCAGGTAAAAGCCAAAGCCAAAAAGTGCCTTTCAACGATAGGTTGCCACACGATTGGGAGAACCAGGCAGTCTCTGAAATAAACCGTGAGACACCTCACGTCTCGCTGATGCCTTTTGATACCGACGCAAAGGTTTTCGCGAATGATTTTTCGGCTTCACCTTTTTACAAATCATTAAACGGAAAATGGAAGTTTTACTTTGTAAACAAACCAGCCGATCGTCCTTCCGGTTTTTTCTCAAACAGTTTCGATGATAGTCAATGGAAATTAATTGATGTTCCGGCGAACTGGGATCTGAAAGGTTACGATTATCCGATTTATACCAATATCAGGTATCCTTTCAAACCAGCTCCGCCAACAATTCAAGCAGATTTTAATCCGGTTGGTTCATATCGAATGGAATTTGAAACTCCGGCTGACTGGAACGGAAAAGATATTATTCTTCATTTTGGTGCCGTGAGTTCTAACCTTTATGTTTGGGTAAATGGCGAGGAGGTTGGCTATAGCGAAGACAGCAAAACTCCCGCTGAATTCAATATCACAAAGTATCTGAAAAGCGGTAAAAACCTTCTTGCAGTGAAAGTA
>JAPLDR010000076.1:7819-47184 GCA_026391655.1 Bacteroidia bacterium
GAAGATCAGGATTTCTGGCGCATGAGCGGAATTACGCGTGATGTTTATCTCGTTGCCCGAAACGCTACCCATGTTTTCGATTTCCGCGTAAATTCGGGACTTGATGCACTCTATAAAGATGGTATTTTCAATGTGGATATCACATTGCGAAATCTTGGGAAAGCTGCACAAAATGTTACAGTTGAGGCAAAACTTCTTGATGGAAATGAAAAAGGACTCGAATTTTCAAAAAAAGCCAATGTTGCTTCTGGCAGTCAAACAATTAGTTTTGATGGAAAGTTGGCTAACGTTAAAAAGTGGACTGCTGAAACACCTTATTTATATCAATTAATAATTACAACGAAGGACGGAACAGGAAAAATCATCGAATCTTTGGGATGTAAGGTCGGTTTCCGAAATATTGAAATCAAAAACGGACAATTGTGTGTCAACGGCGTTCGCATTCTTGTGAAGGGTGTGAATATGCATGAGCACAACGAAATCAATGGTCATGTACAGGATATTGCAACAATGATCAAGGATATTTCGACGATGAAGAAATTCAATATCAATACAATGAGATGTTGCCATTATCCTCAGCCCGAAAAGTGGTACGAATTGTGCGACAAATACGGATTGTATCTTATTGATGAAGCAGATATTGAATCGCACGGAATGGGTTACGGCAAAGAATCATTAGCCAAAGACTCAACCTGGTATGACGCACATCTTTTCAGAACACGTAATATGGTCAATCGTGATATAAACCATCCTGCTGTTATTATCTGGTCGCTTGGAAATGAAGCCGGTGACGGGACAAATTTTGTAAAAACTTCAGCCTGGATCAAATCTCAGGATAAATCGCGTCCGGTTCAGTACGAACAAGCCCGTACAGCTGCGCATACCGATATTTATTGTCCGATGTATGCATCGATTGATAACATGATTAAATATGCAGAAAATAATAAGGAAAAACCTTTGATTCAATGCGAATATGCTCATGCAATGGGGAATAGCACCGGGAACCTTCAGGATTACTGGGATGCAATTGAGTCGCACGATATGCTTCAGGGTGGTTGTATCTGGGACTGGGTTGATCAGGGTTTACTTACTACCAACGAAAAGGGAGAGAAATACTGGGCTTATGGTGGCGATTTTGGTCCGAAAGATGTTTGGACTGATGGAAATTTCAACTGCAATGGCTTGGTCGATGCCAACCGTACGCCGCATCCCGGATTGTATGAAGTAAAGAAAGTCTATCAATATATTGGATTTAAGGCTCTTGATCTCAATGCCGAAAAATTTGAAGTGATCAACAAGTACGACTTTACAAACCTCAATAATTTTGGGTTTGACTGGCATATCGAAGCTGACGGCAAAAAAGTTGCTGAAGGAAAACTTACATCGTTAAATGTAGTTGCACACGGAAAAACAGAGGTATCAGTTCCTGTTAATTTGAAAGCGGAACCCGGGAAAGAGTATTTCATCATTTTCAGCGCTAAAACTTTAGCTGCTACCGATTTAATTCCGGTTGGCCACGAAGTCGCTTACGAACAAATCAAATTGCCTCTTTCTGCGCCTGCGCTATCAGTTACTCCCAAAGGAAAACTGACGATGGAGAAAAGTTCAGATAAAGCGATCATCAAAGGAACTGATTTTACAGTGACTTTCGATTTGATTAAAGGGAATATCAATAGTCTGGTTTTTGCCGGGAAAGAGATGCTAAATGAGGGGAAAGGTCCTGAACCTGATTTCTGGCGTGCTCCGACAGATAACGATTTTGGTAATGGCCTCGATAAAAGATGTAAAGTATGGCGCAAAGCAGGAGAGAACAGGAAACTGGTTGGTGCGAAAGTAAATCAGATTTCTGAAAACCAGGTGAATGTAGAACTTGTTTTTGATATTCCAGGTTTAGATGGAGCGACAGTTGCCAAATACGAATCTGTTTATCAGGTATATGGAAACCGGGAAATTGAAGTTTTCAACAAGTTTAATGCTGTCGCAGAGAAATTACCCGAAATTCCCCGGATGGGTATGAATCTGCAACTTGCCCGTGAATACGAAAATATGCAATGGCTCGGACGCGGTCCGCAGGAAAATTATTGCGACAGAAATTCCGGTGCTCTTGTTGGTCTTTACAACGGCAAAGTAAAAGATCAGTACTGGGCGTATATTCGTCCACAGGAGAATGGAAATAAAACGGATGTCAGGTGGGTTGCTTTTACGAATAATGAAGGTAACGGTTTGATATCCATTGGTTCGCCACTTTTGAGCGTAAGTGCGCATCATAATCTGATGGAAGATTTCGAATCGCCGGTTCGAACAGTGGGACGTATTTATGATGGAGTAACAGTGGTCAACCGTCATACAACTGACGTAAAAGAACGCAACCTTGTTTCTGTCAATCTTGACTATAAACAGATGGGTGTTGGCGGCGACAATAGTTGGGGAGCACGCACTCATCCGCAATACCTGATTACAGACAAAGATTACAGTTATTCATTCCGTTTGAAACTGATTAAAAAGGGTGATGATCTGAATTCTATTGCCAGATCAAAACTTAGTACTCCGACGATTCCTGCAGGTAAGGTAAATATTGGAGATAAACCGAAAATCGGCAAAATAACTAAACCCGTCAATAAAGTTGTAGGTAAATAATTGCTAAATCTGGCAGGTCCCAATATTTACAACCGGGTAAAGATCAGATGTATAAAAAAGTCCGGATCGGCCTTTAGCTGATCCGGACTTTTTTGTTCCGATAAGATTCCCGTTCTAATCGGAAAAGTTAAAATCAAAAAGCAATGCTTCACTGGCTATTTCAGTGATCTAAATTAATTGAGGTAAAAAGGTAAACCACATCGAAGTCATTTTGTTCATTTTAAGGTTTCAAATCCCATTTTTATTTTCAAACCGAATAAATTTTTTAAGATCATACAAAAAGGAAGAGACATATGTAACTATTAAAGCCGTAAATCGTTATATATGTTATAAGAATGGTAATATGAGAAGCGCATTTATTTACCTGATAGGATTATTAGCATTGATCCCTTCAGAATTAAAAAGTTCAACGCCATACAATACACAAATGGAGACAAAAGAAACAGGGTCGAAGATTGCAGTTTTTGCTGGAGGTTGTTTTTGGTGTACCGAGGCCATTTTCAGTCAGTTGAAAGGAGTACGAAAAGTAGTTTCCGGGTATTCGGGTGGTAAGGTAGCCAATCCAACTTATAAAGAGGTGTGCTCAGGCCTTACTGGTCATGCAGAATGCACACAGATCACCTACGATCCGGAACAGATTTCTTTTTCCGAACTTCTCGAGGTTTTCTGGACGACTCACGACCCGACAACACTAAACCGGCAGGGAGCTGACAGCGGAACTCAATATCGTTCGACAATATTTTATACCGATGAGGATCAAAAGCAGGAGGCAACAGCTTATAAGGCAAAGCTCGACAAGGAAAAAATCTGGAACGATCCGATTGTTACCGAAATTACCAAATTCGGAAAATTCTATCCTGCAGAGGATTACCATCAGGAATATTATAAAAGCAATCCCAACCAGGGCTATTGCCGCATCGTCATAACCCCTAAGATTGAGAAGTTTAAAAAGATTTTTGCTGATAAACTGAAAACCAAATAATCGCTATTTTACAATCAATTCATCCAATGATCTTTTTGGGACATAATGAACGCCATTTTCGTCACGATAATACCTGATATCGCCGTCTTCTCCAACGTTGGTAATCACCACAGTTTCGACAGGTTTTCCCAGAGCAACCACATCGATAATTTCGAAACGATCCTGTAGTTTTAGAATTGCTTTAAGATGTGGTTTATTGATTGTGCGGAAAATACATCCTCCCAGCCCTTTACCGACAGCGCCAAGCAGTATATTCTGCATCGCAATTCCATCATCACAGAAATAATTATCCGAAATTTCCCGGTCGAGTAGTACAATAATATAAGCAGAAGGACGTTCCCCTTTTTCGGGACCCGGCCACGCTGTAAGATAACCGGCCCAGGACAATGTCGAAAAAACCTGTTCGTTCAGGTTCCGGTCATAGCTTAAAACGTACTTTAACGGTTGTGCATTTCTACCTGAAGCGGCATACCTGGTCAACCCGATTAACTCAACCAACGTATCGCGGTCAATCACAAATTGCTCATCAAACCTTCTGTAACTCCGGTTCTTTTTTGCTAAATCCTTAAAATTCATATCGTTTTATTATAGGTTTTATAGTCTCTCTTTTGATCAATGCAACAAATTTACAGTTAAGTTTTATAAACCGCCACTATTTGCTATGTTTGCATATAATTATTAAAATTAGTCATCGGTCAAACTAACTGAATGGAGATCTTCCTTGTTCTTCTTGTGGGCTGTTTTTCAGGTATGGTAACGGGTTTAACGGGAGCCTCGGGTGTAATGGTTGTTGTCCCCCTTGTCACGATTTTATTCAGATTTCCAATTCATGAAGCGATTGGAACGAGTCTCGTGGTGGATGTACTTACTTCACTAATGATTTCTGTTACCTACTTCAAAAATGACAATATTGCCCTCAAATCCGCGGGATGGGTGGCGCTATCTTCAGTAACGATGGCTCAGATTGGCGCCCGCTTTTCTGATAAAATTCCCGAACGGGGACTCGATTCCGGGTTTTCATTTGTATTGATTGTGCTCGCCTTAATTATCTGGAGAACAGGAGTTAAGCGACATAAAGAATCAGTTTCGCCATTCGATTTGTCCACTAATAAATCTCCCTTATGGCGGCTTGCATTATCAGTATTACTGGCTGGCGGAAGCGGTTTTATGACCGGGTTTATCGGGGCCGGGGGTGGAACGAATATTTTATTGATCCTTCTGTTCGTGAATAAGTTTCCGATGCACAAGGCGCTGGGAACCTCCATCCTAATCATGTCATTTACTGCATTATCTGGTGTGATCGGTCATGCAACCTTTGGAAATGTAAATATTTTGACCGGAATAACACTTGCATTCAGTTCAATCCTTACGGGAATCTATTGCGCCCGGTTTACGAGTAAGATCAGCGAAAAATCTCTTTCCCACCTAATGAGTGGGGTTTACCTGATTCTGGGGGTGGTGATGATGATTATTAATTTGCGGAACTTTTGATATTCCCCATATTTGAAGATTTTGGGTTTTTAAACCTTTTAAGTTTTTATGTCCTTTCACTGTTAACCCATCTTCCAAAACAACCCTGATTTTCATCTTAAACCAATAGTCGCGGGAGTTACTACTATCGGTTAAAATGCTTACCACATCAATCACCGAAAAATACCATTGTTCTTCTAATGTGTCCCAATGGGTTCGAACTTTTTTGCTATCAAAAAGCTTTATTGAGTTATCGTTTTCCATATGCATAAAATCAGGAAATTTTTTATAGTAATGTGGTGATTGTAAAAGTTTGAAAGTAAACTGTATTCATGTTGATTACGGTACGGTATCATAATTATATCTTAATCATTGTTGGCCTATAACTATTCTGTTCTTAATCAACGCAACATCCTGTTTTAGTTGGTTCAATGTATAAGCAAGATCGGCGGGTGAAACTTCGCCCGAAGGCAACTCTTCGCTGATGTAATGGATAAACCGCCAGATTTCGCGGATCTCAACCACCGCGAGTTCGTAAGGTTTATAGTTTGAATTCAACGAGATCAGCCCAATTTGTCCCTCTTTTTCGATTCGGTTTTCTACAATTTTGAAGACGATTCCTTCGTCGAGGGTTAGAACGATACAGGCTTCCCCATTTTTCAGGGTACTCCAGTCCTGGACAAATTCACCGGTCACCCAGGCGCTGTCGGGGATAGGTAACATCGAATCGCCGCTGATCTGGAAGGTTCTGTATTTTCGTTCGGGTGAAAGAAAAGGAAGTTGAAATACAGGAAGTTCGCGCACAAATTCAGGATCGGCAAAACCCCGTGTGTATCCGGCTTTCGCTTTTTCGGGCACCAGTTCGATATTTTCGTTGTTGGCGCTGTCAACAGTTGTGGTGAGTACCCGCAACTTAGATCCTTTTACAAACACATCGAATCCGCCTTCCAACTGGCGCAGTTCGCTCTCCCTGAGCTTCGATAAATCAACCTTGATTAAAGTGTCGATCGAAATGCCGAAATATTCCGAATAGGCAATCAGTTGTTGGATACCCGGTTGCGCCACCCCGTTTTCGTAACCACTCAAGGTAGGACGTTTCATATTCAGTGTGAAAGCCACTTCGTCCTGTGTCCGTCCGCGCCGTTTCCGCATCAATTTAATATTAGAGTTGAAAAACATGGTTGAATTATGAATTACGGATTGTCACATTAACACATTGTTCCATTGTCGAATCATCGAATTGTCACATCGCCGAATCGTCAAATTGTCGAATTTTTTCCTTGTCAGCGTATCAATTCTTCAAAAAATGATTATATTATAACCTGAAAAATGATTAAATATTAATCAAAAATAATTCATTTTTCTGAAATGCAAAAATTTTCAGCAAAAAAATTATAACATCAGTCATGCAGGAGATCAGTCAGCAATCGAACAAGACGGTCGTTCACTACGATCTCGACACTTTTTTTGTCTCGGTTGAACGACTGCAAAACAGCAAACTAATCAGAAAGCCGGTAATTATCGGAGGTATGTCTGATCGGGGAGTGGTGGCGAGTTGCAGCTACGAAACCCGGTTGTTTGGTGTCCGCTCAGGGATGCCCATGAAACTGGCCCGGCGGCTTTGTCCCGAGGCTTTTTTGATCCGTGGTGACATGGAGAGCTACAGTCGTCATTCGGATGTTGTTACACAGATCATTGCAGAGCGGGCACCTGTGTACGAAAAGGCTTCGGTTGATGAGCATTACCTCGATATTACGGGGATGGATCGTTTTTTCGGATGCATGAAATGGGCTCAGGAATTGCGTCACACCATTATAAAAGAGAGTGGTCTGCCCATTTCGTTTGGGTTGTCGGTGAATAAAACGGTCTCCAAAATTGCCACAGGTGAAGCGAAACCGAATGGCGAAAAGGAGGTACCGCAACGCGCTGTACAACCGTTTCTCGATCCGCTTTCGATCCGGAAAATTCCCATGGTTGGCGCTAAAACTTATTACCTGCTCCGTTCGATGGGGATCGAAACAATCCATACACTCGCAGAGATTCCCATCGAGATGATGCAACAGGTGCTTGGGGAAAACGGGGTTGTCATGTGGAAAAAAGCGCATGGAATTGATAATACACCTGTAAAACCTTATTCTGAGCAAAAATCGATCAGTACCGAGCGCACTTTTGAGCAGGATACTACCGACGCACTTTTTCTGGAGCAACTGATTGTCGGCATGACCGAAAAACTGACTTTTCAGCTCCGAAAACAGCAAAAAATGACTTCGTGTGTCACAGTAAAAATCAAGTATTCGAACTTTGATACCTATAGTCAGCAACTGCGGATTCCTTACACGCAGTTCGATCATACACTGCTTGCTACGGCCAAAGATCTTTTCCGGAAACTTTATCAGCGACGAATGCTGATCCGGCTGATTGGTGTCCGGTTTAGTCATCTCGTGAGCGGTACGCAGCAACTCGATCTTTTTGAAGATACTTCTGAGCGGGTTAATCTCTATATGAGTATGGATCAGATCCGTAAACGTTTTGGCAGTTTGGCGATCCGGCGTGCTTCAGCATTGGCTGTCCGCAGAACAATCGACGACATGAAAATGGTTCCACCTCCGGTTCCGCCGGGACAATTAATTATTAAACGAGGATTTCATTAGAAGAAGATGGGAAAATGGGAAGGTGAGAAAATGGGAAGAAATTAAAATATTGATTAAAACCTATTTTGGGAATGGAAACACTTTTTATGCACGGTCAAAAGCACCAGAGGTGCGAAATATTGGTAGAATAAAGAATTGCCCAATAACCAGCGGCGCAATCAGAAAAGCCAGGCAAAGAGGTGAATTTCCATGCGCCGCAACGCTGATTCAATAATAAAAAATCAAAAGTAAAAGTGGGGATGCAAATTTTCATTTTTTTATTATTCATTTTTTCATTTATACTATGCTATTCTCATGCCATTCTTATTATAGTCTGCGCTACGGGACGATGAATCCCGAAACGTTGTTGCAGGAAGCGGTCAAAAACCACCTTCCCGTGGTCGTGATGGCCGATATCAACAACACTTCTGGCGTGATGGATTTTGTGAAAGAGGCACAAAAACAGGGTATTAAGCCAATTGCCGGGATCGATTTCCGGAATGGCGACCGTCATCTCTACACCGGAATTGCCCGGAACAATGAAGGTTTCCGCGAATTGAACGAATTTCTGAGCCTCCATCTGATGAAGAAAAGGGCGTTTCCTTCCGTCCCCGACCGTTTTAATCAGGTGTATGTCATTTACCCTTTCGGGGAGAAGGATGTAAACGAACTGCACGACAATGAATTTATCGGGGTTCAATCACAGGATATCAACCGGCTCCGCTATACCGTATTTAAAGGTTATTTTCATAAATTAATTGTTTTTCAGACTGTTACATTTTCAGGAAAACACGACTATCTGCTGCATAAACATCTGCGTGCCATCGATCACAACACATTGCTGAGTAAAATTACTCCGGAGCAGATGGGCAGCGAGTCGGATATCTTCCGGACTTTTGATGATCTGCTCGTGGAGTTTGCCGATTTTCCGGAGATTCTTCAAACAACAAAAAAACTGCTCGACGATTGCTCTATCACATTCGATTTTGTGGCAACAAAAAATAAGAAGATTTTTACAGGAAGTCGTTACGACGATAAGTTGCTGCTTGAAAAATTGGCGCTTGATGGATGGAAATACCGCTATGGCAACGATTCTGAAGCATTGAAGCGCGTGCAGCACGAACTGGCCATCATCGACAAGTTGGGCTTTTCGGCCTATTTCCTGATCACGTGGGACATCATCCGCTATTCGATGAGTCGCGGCTTTTATCACGTGGGGCGTGGTTCCGGAGCAAACTCTATTGTTGCTTATTGTTTGAAAATCACCGATGTGGATCCAATTGAGCTTAATCTCTATTTTGAGCGTTTTCTTAATCCCAAACGGAGTTCGCCCCCCGATTTTGATATCGATTTTTCGTGGCGCAATCGCGACGATATTCACGAATATATTTTTAAGCGCTATGGCAGCAAATACACGGCACTCCTTGGTGCGATGAACACCTTTCAGGGAAAATCGATCGTGCGCGAACTGGGTAAGGTGTACGGACTTCCAAAGAGCGAAATTGATATGCTTGCCGATGATCCGGTTGTCGCGACGGAAGGAAGTGAGCTGTACCGTCAGATATTTTCCGTAGGCGCACTGATGCAGGATTTTCCCAATCTGCGCACCATTCATGCGGGTGGTGTGCTGATTTCTGAAGAACCAATTACCTGTTATACGGCACTCGATCTTCCACCGAAAGGGTTTCAGACAACCCAATGGGATATGTATGTTGCTGAAGAGATCGGTTTTGAGAAACTCGACATTCTGAGTCAGCGTGGCATCGGCCACATCAACGACAGTGTCGAAATCATTCAGCGAAACCGGAAGGTAAAGATTGATATTCACCGTGTTCAGGAGCTGAAAGATGATCCGCAGGTGAAGCATCAGCTGAAGATTGGCGAGACGGTCGGATGTTTTTACATCGAAAGTCCTGCCATGCGTGGTTTGCTGAAGAAGCTGCATTGCGATAATTATATCTCGTTGGTGGCAGCCAGTTCGATTATCCGTCCCGGTGTTGCCAAAAGCGGGATGATGCGTGAGTATATCAATCGTTTTCACCATCCGCTAAGTTTTACCTATCTCCATCCGGTGATGAAGGAGCAGTTGGAAGAGACTTACGGGGTGATGGTTTTTCAGGAGGATGTACTCAAAGTGTGTCACCATTTTGCGGGGCTTGATCTGGCTGATGCCGATGTGTTACGTCGGGCCATGAGCGGAAAGTTTCGTTCACGAATTGAGTTTCAGCGCATTATTGACCGTTTTTTTGAAAATTGCCGGACATTGGGCCGTCCCGATGAGACTGCCCGTGAGGTTTGGCGACAGATCGAGAGTTTTGCCGGATACTCCTTTTCCAAAGCCCATTCAGCTTCGTACGCGGTGGAGAGTTTTCAGAGCCTTTACCTGAAAGCCCACTACCCGCTTGAGTTTATGGTCGCCGTTATTAATAATTTTGGCGGATTCTACCGTACCTGGGTTTATGTGAACGAAGCCAGGAGATGTGGCGGACGTATTGAACTGCCCTGTGTCAATAAAAGTCTCGAAGAAACAACAATTTATGACGATCGTATTTATCTGGGATTTAATTTGGTAGCCAATCTTGAACACGATTTTCAGCATCAGTTGGTTAGCGAACGATTGCGTGGTGGCGAATTTCAAACGCTTGAAGATTTTTTACAGCGTGTTTCGATCGGAATCGAACATCTTGTGCTGCTGATCCGGTTGGGAGCATTGCGGTTTATCGCTAAGCCTAAAATGCAATTGTTGTGGGAAGCACATATGTTGCTGAATAAAAGTGTTAAAAATATCCCGAACCGGTTATTTGATGTGCCCTCGAAAAAATGGGAACTGCCGAGCATGGAGCAGTCACTGGTCGAAGCAGCCTACGACGAGCTTGAACTGCTCGGGTTTCCGGTTACGATGTCGTGGTTAGATTTGCTGCAAACCAGTTTCCGTGGCGAAGTTCTGGCGTGTGATCTGACCAGCCATGTCGGAAAAACGGTGCGTATGGTGGGACTTCTGGTAACGATTAAATATGTAAGCACTTCGAAGCGTGAGCTGATGCATTTCGGTAGCTTTTTGGATCATTCGGGTGAATTCTTCGAGACAGTTCACTTTCCTGTGAGCCTGAAGAATTGGCCATTTGCAGGACATGGTGTTTACCTGATTTTGGGGAAAGTAGTTTCCGAATTCGGTCATCCCTCTGTCGAGGTCGAAAAACTGGCCAAGCTACCTGTGAAAGGTGATCCGAGACGATGAAAAGAGAATTAATTGAGTGATTCTTTGTCTGGTCATACCTGCGTTACATTTCTGCTAAAAAGAATATTGAGTTCGAAAATTGAGTATCTTTTATGAAATTGTTATCTTTGTGGAAAAGGTGAACTTATGCCAAAACTCTATGACTACTTTGGATTAGTTTTTCTGTTCTATTCTCAAGAACATGACCAATTCATGTTCACGGTAAGTACCAGGGGAAAGAGAGTAAAGCAGAAATAATTTTTGTCAATGGAAAGTTCAAAGAAATTGTAATTAAAGATGTACAAGGCAAAGAACCTCTTGATATTCAGAATTTGAAAAAGTTCAAAAAAGTAATAGAGCTATACAGAGATGATATTGTAAGAAAATGGATCGATTTTTTTGTTTATAATATTGAGTTTGCACCTGAAAAAATAACAAAAAAACTTTGAAACTATGGTAATATCGATAACGAATGCAGAATATATTCGAGGCTATGAAATCAAATTTTCATTTTCCGATGGAGTTGAAAAAATTATTGATTTTAATGATTTTCTTAAAAATGCGAAGAATCCAATGACTACAAAATATCTTGATAAGCAATTGTTTGAAAATTTCACTATTGAATATGGAGATATAATTTGGAATGATTATGAAATGTGTTTCCCAATTTGGAATTTACATGAAGGGAAAATATAAATGAGGCTTAATAAATAAGAACTCGTGTAGTCTAAAATGACCAGCCTCTAAAGTTATGTTTCTTACTTCTTTTAATTTATTGATATTTTGCTTTTTCTATACCAATTTGAATCTTGATTCATTACGAAGGGTCAATTTGCGGCGCATACAGCAGTATTGTTTCAAGTGATCTTCGCGGATGCGCCTAAGTCCATTGTTACATAGTTTACCCCGGGTTACGCTCTCTTTAATCGCTCACCCGGGGTTATTGATATTCGACACCTTCAGTGTCGTGCATTTGTATTTTTGTTATGCTTGTTTTTTTAAAATTCCGGAGTGAATCGACTCGCTATGTCTCTCTCCTGAAAAAGATTACAGATCTTGTTGAATCAGCAGCTGGTTGTCCGTAGCCAGACTCAGGTCACTATTTCGCAATCTTTCTTACTCTTACCGCAAAAGCTTCTGCCGGGTTTTTTACAATCATCTGGTCAAGCTCTTCCCGGGTAAATCCTTCACTCAATAAAAGCAACGAGAACGAACTGAAAAGTTCGGTAAAGGGGCGAAATACTCCTCCATTAGGCTTCCCGGGCTGATACCAACCGGCATCGTGAGAGAGCAACATGTGGTTGAGCTGACGTGTTGCTTTTAAATTTAGTAATAATCTGTCAATCCTGACCTGAGATTCCATATCATTTTGAATTCCATCGAAAGCGACCCATGCACCCATTTGTGCGATTATAAGGATATTTCTATTTGATGGTTCTTCCATGGCATGTGACCATATAAAAGCCGAAGGATCGATACCATACTTTTTTAGAATTACAAGCTGATCCAGTGCCGCCTGTGCAGGGCCAGTATACGACATAATCGTTAGTCCCGTCTCCAAATGGGTAAGACACGCCGCTGCAACCAGTTTTTTGTCGGTTTCTGACAATTTAATTTTATTAAGCCCGATTTTTATAAAACCAGGTTTAATTCCAGTGTTTCCAATACCATTTTTTGCTTCATCAATCCAGACTGCGGATATCTCTTCTGCGCTCATATCTTTGAATTCTTTTGGCAGATGTCTTTCATCATCACTAGCATACCAACCTGTATTTGTGAGAATATTAATTCCTGTTTTGCGTGACAATTCAGCCAGTAATTGCGGATCGCGACCCATAAATTCCGGAGTACCATCTACAAAAGTTCTGACCTTGTATTGCTTAAGCTCTTCGAAATAAGGCAATACCCTCGCGATTACAGAATCTCTATCATAATGGTTAATGCCAACAGAATCAATCGATGCAAAATCAACCAGCACATGTTCGTTCGGAAGTGTCACCCCCATCCTGGAAACCGGTATCTCGCCAGTAACTGTAACTGCCTTTAAATCATTATTTTGGCAGGAAGATATTGATAATATGGCAACCAGAAGCAATAATCCAATCGCTGTGTTAATCAGTGAAGATGTCATCAGTGTTAGTTTTAAATTTGTTTCGCGAAGATAATAAGATTATTTACCAGGTCTAAAAATGTTTTAAACTATGAGTTTTTATTTTGTTATGGCAAAATTTAAGATTTGTTGGCAAAAATTATTTCAATAAAAATACAACCTTTTTTGTCTATTGTTGTTTGGCAATAAATAACTTAGTATGTATTTTGCATTCACTACTACTTAATAATGTTAAAAAAATGTTAAAAAAAGTGACAAATATTTTTGGAATTGATATTATTTTTTCTTAAAATTGCATTAACCAAACACCAAAACAAAGTTTCCAATTTTATAAATATTTTTTTCTTGTGACCTTAGGGTTTTCCAGGAGATAATGTTATTCGTTCGTTTTAGAAATAATATTATAAAATAGTTTAAAATAATTTAAATATGTTTAATCAGAATTAAATATATCTTTAAAAACCAGCAAATATTTAACTGTTTATGATTAATTAAGTCGTTTTATCAAATTAATAGTCAAACAATCAATTACGCGTTCTTATCTATTTTATTTACTAATCTTAAAGTTTATGTATTTATGAAACAAAAAAATCTGATTTTTCTGCCTAAAGGTAATTGGACCAGGATGTTGCTATCTTTGGTTCTTCTTATGGTATTGATGACCGGGATGGCTTTTGCGCAGCAGAAGACTTTAACCGGGAAAGTAACTGACGAGAGTGGAGCTTCTATTCCCGGAGTTTCAGTGTTAGTAAAAGGAACTACAACGGGAACTGTTACCGACATCGATGGGAAGTACAGTTTAAATGTACCTTCAAAGGCTGAAACACTGAGTTTTGGATTTGTTGGGATGATCTCGCAGGATCTGCTGATCGGAGACAAAACTGTGATCAATGTTACACTGAAACTTGAAGTGGTTGGAGTCGATGAAGTAGTAGTTGTTGGTTATGGTACTCGTAAGAAAGAGGAATTAACCGGCTCTATTTCAACTGTTTCTGACAAACAGCTGAAGACTTCAACAGCACCGAGTGTGGTAAGTCGTATGCAGGGACAGGTTTCCGGGATAAATGTAACCTCCAGTAATGTTCCAGGTGGTGAGGCAACCATTCGTATCCATGGTATTGGCACAGTTAACAATCCAAATCCTTTGTATGTGATTGACGGTGTACCTGTGGGCCCGGGTAACAATGTTAACCCTAACGATGTTGAATCGATTTCTGTTTTGAAGGATGCTTCTTCGGCTGCTATTTATGGTAGCAGGGGTGCTAATGGTGTAATTTTGATTACGACCAAACACGGACGCGAAAATCAGGAACCAAATATAACCTTGTCAATCCGGACAGGTTTTTCGCAAGCTTCTAACCAGTACAACATGTTGAATACGGCTGAATATGGTCAGGCAGTTTGGTTGCAGGCGAAAAATCTAGGTAATGCACCCAATTCTCAACAATATGGCAAGGCGACATCTCCGGTAATTCCCGATTATGTGCTGCCAGCAGCTACTATGGAAGGAGATCCTTCGGCTGCCGCTGCAAAGTACAATTATCCGGATTACCAGATTTTTAAAGCCAATAAACAAGGTACAAACTGGTATGATGAAATCTATCGTACTGGTCTTGTTCAGGAATACGATCTTTCAGTTTCAGGCGGAGGAAAAAAATCGACCTACTCTATATCAGGAAATTATCTTGACGAACAAGGTTTTCTGATCTATACTGGTTTCAAAAGATACAATTTCCGCGTCAATGCTGACACCAAGTTTGGTAACTGGCTCAAAGTAGGACAATCAATCCAGGCCATTTACATCAATCAGAAAGGTGACTTCGGAAACAATGGTGAAGGTAACGCAATATCTATGGCCTATCGTATGCAGCCAATCGTTCCCGTATATGACATCAAGGGTAATTTTGCAGGAACGCGTGCTCCTGGTACCGGGAATGCAGCCAACCCTGTTGCTCAGCTGAGTCATGCACAAAATAATGATGGGAAGTGGTTCCGTGTACTCGGCAATATTTACGGCGAAGCTACCATCATGAAAGGGTTAACTTTCAAGAGTTTGTTTGGCTACAATGTAGGTCAGTGGAATGCCAAAACGTATAATTTGCCAACCTACGAAAACGCAGAACCTAACAAAGTTGCCGGTTTGACTGTTGACTCAAACTATTCAATTTTATGGAACTGGGCAAATACAATTAATTACAATCTGACCATTAAAGATATTCATAAGATCAATGTAGTTATAGGAGCAGAAGCTGTTGAGAGCAATTATCAGTGGTTGAGTGCCGGCCGTAGTCAATACTTTTCACTGTCGCCTGATTATATGCAACTTGGCTCCGGAGAACTTAACAAAGACAACAACGGAAACGGATCTTCATGGGCATTATTCTCTCAGTTCGGCCGTGCCAATTACGACCTTATGGGAAAATATTATCTGGAAGCAACGGCTCGTCGTGATGGTTCTTCCCGGTTTGGTGCTGCCAATCGCTATGGAATATTCCCGGCTGCTTCAGGTGCATGGGAAATCAGTAAGGAAGGATTTATGGCTAGTACAAAAAGCTGGTTAGACATGCTTAAATTGAGAGCAGGCTGGGGTAAATCTGGTAACGACCAGATCGGAGAATACAACATGTTCTCTACCTTTGGAACTAATGGTTATACAGCTGCTTATAATTTAAATGGAACAACTGGTTCTGCTATTGCAGGATTTGAGCCATCAACAAAGGGTAACCCTGATGTAAGCTGGGAAACCACCGAAACCCTCAATATGGGTGTTAATGCAAGTATGCTTAACAAAAAACTCACTTTAGCCGTTGACGTATGGCAAAGAAATACATCTGATATGCTTTACCGTTTGAGTGTACCTCAGGTAATGGGTCTTGCACAGCCTCCTTATGTAAACATTGGTAAGATGAAAAATACAGGTATTGATATCGAACTTGGATACCACAATACCTTAATGGCTGGTAAATTTACTTATGCTATCAATGCAACCTGGTCGCATTACAAAAACGAAGTAGTATCACTTTCAAATAATTTAAAAGAAGTGGTCGGGTTTTCAACACGTCAGGTGGAATACACTCGCGCAACGACAGGCCAGGCATATCCGATGTTCTATGGTTTGATTGTGGATGGTATTATCAAGACTACAGCTGAAGCTTCAGCTGCTCCTAAATTTGACACCTATTCCACTGTAGGTCACTTCAAATACAAAGATCTAAATGGAGATGGATTAATTACAATGGACAAAGACCGGACTTTTATCGGCGATCCTCATCCTAAGTTTACCGGAGGTTTAAACATTGATCTTGGATATGCCAACTTCGATTTGAATATGTTCTTTTATGGAAGTTATGGCAATGACCTGATCAACTATGTCAGCCGCTGGATTGACTATGGCCAGTTCGTTGGAGGATTAAGCGCAGATGCTCTCTACAGTTCATGGACCCCAACCAATACTGGTGCAAGATTGCCTATGCTCGATGGAGCAGCTCATTCACAGGAGGCTTCCACCGCCTTTATCGAAGACGGATCTTATCTGAGAATGAAGACGATGAGATTAGGTTATACAATTCCTCAAAGTGTTCTTGATAAGGTAAAGATTAAATCCTTGCGTTTGTATTTACAGGCAACTAACTTGTTCACGATTACCAAGTACAAGGGTCTCGATCCGGAACTTGATTCATCAGGTATGACTATGGGATTTGACCAGGGATCATGGCCAACGGCGCGTCAGATTACATTTGGTTTAACCCTTGGTCTGTAATCTATTATGAAAAGTATTAATTTAAAACAAAAGAATGATATGAAAAAACTATCAATCATAGTGGCTACCTGCTTTTTAATGGCCATATCTTATTCTTGCGCTGATTCATTTTTGGATAAAAAGCCGCTTGGCTCGACTTCCGAAGATGTATTTTACAGCGAAAAGGGCGTTACTGCATTGTTGACCGGAGCTTACAGTATGGTTAAAGGGTCTGCTTTATGGACCGTCAGCTGGGGTGCATCAATCACAAACTGGACATACGGATCTGTTGCATCTGACGATGCTGGCAAAGGCTCGTATGTGGGCGACCAGATTCCTATCAATGAAATCGAACAATGGAATGTTTCAACAACCAACAATTACCCTGCTGATAAATGGGTGTTAAATATTGGGATGGGTGTTAACCGTTGTAACATCGTGCTGAATGTGATTGCCAAGACTCCAAGTCTTCCGGCAGCTACTGCAACTGAATTAAAGGCAGAAGCACGTTTCTTGCGGGGATTGTACTATTTTGAATCATGGTTGGTTTTTGGTGACAAAGTCCCGCTTATCCCTGAGGATAAGGTTGATGTTGCTGCTACAATTTCCAATGATAATGCACCCGGTGTAGTTCTAAAATTCATCGAGGACGACCTGACATTTGCTGCCGCTAATCTTCCTGCAAAACAGACACAACCGGGACGCGCAACCAAATGGGCTGCAAAAGCACTGGCTGCAAGGGCTTATTTACAAGTTCTTGATTATGCATCAGCCAAACCTTTGCTCGATGATATCATTGCCAGTGGCCAATTCTCACTCGCTGACAAATTCTTTGATAACTTCCGCATTGCAAAAAATAACAATGTAGAATCAATTTTTGAAATTCAGAGGAATGTCAACGACATAAACGAATCTTTAAACGGTGAAATGGGTATCGGCTTAAACGCTCCTTATGCACCGGAAATGGGTTTATGCTGTGGTTTCCACCAGCCAACACAAAATCTGGCCAATGCATTCAAAGTAGATGCAGCCGGCTTGCCATTATTTGACACCTTTAACAATACAGATTTAAAGAATGACGCGGGGATTGCCTCTAAAGATGATTTTGTACCTGCTACTGATTTACTTGATCCTCGTATTGACTACACTATGGGCCGCAGGGGACTTCCATACATGGATTGGGGTATCAATCGTGGTATGGACTGGATTCGCGACCAGGCATGGGGCGGACCTTATGTGACTGTTGAGAAAACTTTCTATTATAAAGCTGAGCGCAATAGTTTGTCAACGACTACGGGATGGCAGACAGGTATCTGTGCCAACAATTTCCGTTACCTTCGTTTTGGACATATACTGTTGTGGAGAGCTGAAGTCGCTGCTTTTGAAGGTGATCTGGCCAAAGCTTTAACATTGGTTAATCAAATCCGTGTCAGGGCTGGCAATGAAGTAGTTATGGGGAAAGTTAGCATTTATAAACTACCTTTGGATGTTTATCCTTGGGGACCGGCTGGTTCAGTTGATTTCACCAAACCTGCTGCCAATTATAAAGTTGGTACATATACTGCTTTTGCCGATAAGAATGTAGCCATGAGAGCAGTTCAGTGGGAACAGCGTCTTGAATTTGCAACTGAAGGTATGCGCTTTTTCGATCTGAGACGTTGGGATAAACTTCCTACAGGTCAAAGAGTTAAGGGTCAGACCAGACGTAATGAAAGGTGCCACGTTCGAAGAAAAGGATAAATATATGCCTGTTCCTCAGACTCAGATGGACCTCGAACCTGGTATTTTAAAACAAAATACAGGTTACTAGGAGTTGATTTTATAATAGAAAAAAGGCTGGCGTTTGTCAGCCTTTTTTTATGCTAAATTTTCCAGTTATAGTATCTTGGAATTAAATTTTGTATTTTTCAACCTTATTTTGTGCATTTATATTTTCTTGTACACTATTGTGATTGAATGCGAAAACTCTGGATTCATAATAATCTAAAAATCATCAATTTAGCTTTGTTAATTCTCTTCTTTTCAGGAGTACTCTCCGGACAGAATTATTATCAGAAGCTTACAGGTGTTGTGTTTGATTCTGAGAGCCACAAACCTTTGGACGGTGCTAATATTTTGATTGAGACTTTTTCAAAAATAAACGGTGCTTCAGCCGACTCTTCAGGTCGGTTTAATATTCTGTTGCCTCCCGGCAGACACACAATCAGGATTTCCTATCTGGGATATAATACCCAAACAATGAAGGATATACTGGTTGGAACGGGCAAAGAGACAAATATCACGGTCGAACTTACCGAATCACACCAGCAAACTGGTGAAATCGTTGTACAAGGAAAGACGGGACGAAGTTTAAATCCGATGGCTGCTGTGAGTGTTCGCACGCTACGGAGTCAGGATGCCTCGCGCTACGCAGGTGGATTTTACGATCCTTTACGAATGGTGGCTAATTTTCCGGGTGTCGCATCGGGTAATAGCGATGATAACAATGAGATAGTTATTCGGGGCAATTCTCCCCGCGGACTCCTTTGGCGGCTCGAAGGAATCGAGATTCCCAACCCGAATCATTTATCGAATGGACAGGGAGGTTCAGGCGGAGCCTACTCCGTGATCAGTACAAATGCACTTTCGGGATTCGATTTTTTTACCGGGGCCTTTCCGGCTGAATATGGTAATGCCTATTCTGGCGTTATGGATCTGAATTTAAGGAATGGTAATGATTCAAAATCTGAGTATTCATTGGGAATCAGTGTTGTGGGCGCAGAAGCATCAGCTGAAGGGCCATTCAATAAATCGCATGGAAATTCATGGTTTGGAAATTTCAGGTATGCCAACTTTGGTTTCCTAACGAATTATGGGATAATTGATATGGAGGATGTAGGGATTGTTCCCCGTTCGATGGACTGGGCGTTTAAAACCAGTTTTAAAACTACAAAAACGGGCACGTTCGAGTTTTTCAGTGTGGGTGGTTCGAGCAGAGTGGGAGATGTGGCCTCAGCTGATCCGGTTCAGATTAAAAACGGAGCCGACAAGAATGAGTACCTCGATACCCATTTTATGGCAGTTGCCGGTGTCAAACATCTGTTGATCCTTCCCAACTCAAAATCTTATCTTCGGACAACGGCGGGATTTACTTATCAAAAGGATATATCTGATAACGACCAGGTTGATACATTATTACAGAAGTCGATCACGTATTCGGAATTTTTTAAATATCCTTCTTTCAGGCTGTCGGTTCTGTTTAATCATAAATTTAATGTTTATCACACGATAAGAGCGGGAATCAATACCAATAGTCTTTTTGGCAGTCTTTTTGCAAAACGGTATGTCTCTGCAGCTGTTTACGATACACTGATTAATACAAAGGCAAAAGGTTGGTACAACAGCTACTTTGTTCAGTGGAAATTTAAACCGATTGAAGCGATCGAAATCAATACCGGTTTGCATTTACTTCATTCGGGCATAACGCGTGAACTGATTTGGGAACCACGTATGGGTATTGTTTTTTATTTGCCATATAATCAAACAATTAGTTTAGGAAGTGGACTCCATTCCAGACTTGAACCACTTTCTATTTATCACTACAAGGTGAAGATTGACAAAACCCATCGGGATGAAACAAATAGTAACTTAAAGACAATTAAAGCTTTACACTTCACTGTGGGATATAACAAGCTATTTGGCACCGATTGGCATATTGGTTTTGAAGCTTACCATCAGTCACTTTTTGAGGTGCCCATTGCGGTCAATTCCCAAAGTCAGTATTCGATTCTTAACTCCTCTTATGGATTACCTGATGTAATTTTGGCAAATAATGGAAAAGGAAAGAATAAAGGGATTGAATTTACTATTGAAAAGGATTTCACAAACAGCTATTATTTCTTGTTTACTGCATCTTTATTCGATTCGAAATATAAAGCACCTGATGGCAATTGGTACAACACTTATTACAACAATGGTTTTATTTATAATCTAACTGGTGGTAAAGAATTTACCACGGGTCGCCAAGGCCAGAATACACTCGGTTTTAATATTAAAACATTGATCAGGGGAGGATTTCGCTATACTCCAGTCGATTTAGCCCAGAGTATGAAAAGTAAAAAAGTTGTTTACAATATCGCTGAGACCTATGGCGAACGATTACCTTCCTATCAAAGAGTAGATCTTGGTCTGAGTTACAGGTTGAATAAAGCGAAAAAAGCATGGATTTTTATGGTTGATATACAGAATGTTATGAATAGAAAAAACATCATTCGAAATAAATTTTCGTATCAGTCGGGTAAAATAACAGAATCAACGTCGAAAAGTGTAGGAATGGTACCAGTAGCCACCATCAAGGTGGAATTTTAGAAAATAAAAAATGTTATACGTTTACTGATAGTATTTTGTGATTAAAGTTTGTCTTGTAATTATCGCCAATTGGAATTAGCGATTTTCCAATTACGATTCTGTTGTTTTGAATGGCATCAATTTTAGCTAATGGTATGATAAAAGATTTATGAATTCTTACAAACCGATCTTCAGGAAGTATCACCTCAAACTTTTTTAAGCTGTTTTGGGTAACAATGGTTTTGCCTGCTATATGAATTTTGATATAATCTTTCAACCCCTCACAAAAGAGAATATCATCCAGATTTATTCTGGTTATATTGTATCCGGTTTTAACCAGAATGAAATCAAAAACTGGATTTTTGTCATGGTTAGTAGTCTTGTTGCTTGTAAATTCGGCGAATCTATGAATTTTACATGCTTTGTTGGTTGCTTTTAAGAGTCGGTCGAAAGTGAGTGGCTTTAATAAATAGTCGGTTGCATCAAGGTCGTATCCTGAAATTGCATACTGATTATTAATGGCTGTAAAGATGACCTGCGGCCTTACTCTGAGGCATTTCATGAGTTCAATACCGTTAATTATTGGCATTTCAACATCGAGAAAAACAAGATCAATGGTGTTTTTCTGAATGTATTCAAGGCCTTCGAAAGGGTTAGAAAAGCTTTGCAGCAAATTTAAAAATGGCAAGCGCCCTATCATCTCTTTTAATATATCAATTGCCGGATTCTCATCATCAATGATTATGCAGTTCACGATTCAAAGTTTTAAATGATTCCTTCGTCGAAGGAAATAATGAAATTGATTAATCAAGTATATAAAGAAGATGGTTTTTATTGGTGTTAGTTGCGTTAAAAACGGAGTATTAACCCTGTCTTTACCGGTACATTCGATGAGTTCACCGAGAATGTTCGTGACAATAGAAAATTGATTCTTCGAATCAAGTTTCTATTGTTGAAATTGATGGAAAGCAGAGCAAAAAATCATTTGTTCCGAGGTCAAAAATGATGGAATGAAGAAAAAAAAACGGTTTTTACCGTTGAACGATAAAAACCGATTGTATATCAAAAATTTTGGCGCTTTTATTTAGATTTTCCAGAATTAATCATCGGTATTTGCTTCATCATTCGGCTTGAATTCCCAAATGTCATCAAAATAATAATTTCCACTCCGTCCTAATCCAACAAAGGCCCGGCTATTCACCACATAATTTACCGCATTTTGTCTGGCACTGCCTTCAAAAGCGGTTTTATCAGTCCATGTATCTGCTGTCGGATCATACTCCCAAATGTCGTTGCATACGCCGGAATTGTAACCCAGGCCAACATAAGATTTACTGCCGAGTGTGAATGCAGTACCATTGTTGCGCATGATTGTCCAGGAGTCATCATTATCAATTTTTGTTTTCTCCGTCCAGACACCAGTTGCCGGATCAAACTGCCATAAATCGGTTAAATTGACTCCATTATTTGTCCCCGTACAGACGTATGCTTTGTCGCTATTTATAAATGCTACAGCACCTTGCCGTTTCGAACCTCCCATACTTGCAATCTGCGTCCATTGATTGGTGGTCGGATCATATTGCCAGAAGTCGCGATTATCATTATCATCATAGCCTGTACCGAGGTATCCTTTGTTCCCTATTGAAAATCCTACAGCTGCGTATCGGGCTGATCCCCCGAAATCGGCTTTACGCGTCCAATTATTAGTTGCCGGATCGAATTCCCAAAAGTCTTTTAATTTTTCCTTTCCATTATATCCGATTCCAAGATAGCCTTTCCCATTAATTGTGAAGGCAATCCCGCCAATTCTGGCATCACCCGGAAAGTCGGATAATTTAGTCCAGAAATCTCGTGTGGTATCGTACATCCAGAAATCTTTCAGGTACTCATTATCCTGGTCACTATTATAACCCGTACCAAAATATACCTTGTCCCCCAAAACAAATGAGACCGCATTTCCCCTTGGAATGCCCTCAAAATCTGACTTTTTGATCCAGTTGCCAATGTATTCCGTTGTGCTTTTTTTACATCCGACGACAAGTACAAGAGCCATTACTACAAAAAATAATTTTTTCATCAATTTACAATTTAATAAATATCAACTTTTAAATACCAGAACCGGGATTTTGTATTGTCTCTTACAATTCGAGTGTTATGTATTGCCGCTTTTGTTGTTTAAAGACAGCTTCAAAACTATGACAGGCAGAAGAGCTATAAAAATGAAACAGTACAAACGCCCCTTCTTTGCCGATATAAAGCCCATTCTGATCGATAAAACGGTTTTGTCTGATGAATATTGATTTCTGAAATCCAAATAAATGCTTTAAGGATTAGTAAATCAGTTGAATATATCATTTAAAGGTCTATTCTCAAATCTATTCGTCGGTTGAAATGGGGCGTTGGTATAATAATTCAGGGGTCAAATAAAAACTTGAAATACTTTCGTGACAAAAAAAATGGAAAGATGTTTTCGATTTATAGTTGGATTATTTCTGATGGCCTCTCTTTTTTCGTGCAATCTGTCGAGCATCGAAGAATTTCAACTTGGTGAGAATTTCGTTGATTCAAACTCAGGAGTTGTGTTGATAGATACCATGATAGTTAATACTTCAACTGTCCGCTTCGATTCTATTATAACCAGTGGGGTAAGCAGGTTATTAATGGGCGGTTATAAGAATCTTTTTACGGGAACTGTAACCAGCAATCCCAATTTTGAAATAGCAAGTGGTTCTTTCACAATCGTCGATACCGATCTGGTTTATGACTCACTGGTAGTACGAATGAATTACGATGGTTATTTCATCGGAGATACAATGAAATTAATAACAATCAATGCGAAACAATTAACTAAACAGCTGAAACTTTATACGAACAGTAGTTATTTGTATAATACGTCATCATTTCAATTGGCTGATGAAAGTCTGGGTGAAATGCGGTTTTATCCTCACCCAAATTCCAAAACCGATCTCAATTTACGCCTTTCGGACAAACTTGGTGAAAAATTATTCAAAGATATTATGAACAAGGCTGATACTGTTTCAAACACCACCTATTTTAAGGATTTTTTCAAGGGTTTATCTTTGGTTTCCAAAGAAAATCAAAACCAGGCAGCTGTTGGATTTGTAAAAGATTCGCTCTCTCTCAGAGTTTATTATCACGAAGTAGTGAAGGAAACTGAATCAAAGCGTAAAACTTATTTTTCGTTTCCGTTTGACGCATCCGGCGTTTGGTTTAATCAAATAACGCATAATGCAGTCGGAAGTCTTCTTGGAACAATTGGCCAGTCTAAAAATGTGCTGCCCAGTAACCAAACTTCAGATCTGACGATGATTCAACCGGGAATTGGAATTTATACGAAAATCAAAATTCCTGGTGTCAGCTATTTGAAAGGGTATGGCAAAAATGTAGCTTTTATTGGATCTGTAATTCAGATAACTCCATTAAAAGATTCGTATTCGGAGACAAATCCGCTGCCCGATAGTCTCTCAGTTTATATCGCAGATCGTAAGAACCAAATCACATCCCAATTAGGCTATTCCACAGGGTATGTCTATGCTAATAAAGTTGTCCCTGCCGATTTTGATAAACTGCCCTATTACGAAATCGATATCACCCCGTTTTTTACTTCGGAACTTGCAAAATCGGGCATTTCAGAAAATTCACTCTTAGTCGGTACAGTTGCTTCTCAGTCCGGTATAACAATCAATCCTATTGTATTTTCAGGAACCGATTCTAATAAAGAGATTGTCGAGATGCATGTTTATTGCTACCTCGATAAAAGCAAATAGGACAACTAAATTCAATTCATTAATAATACTTTTGAATGAGACAATTAGCATTTATTTTAATATTTTCACTTTCAGCATTTGTTACTTCCGGGCAAAATAACACCAACTCGCCCTATTCTGTTTTTGGAATCGGCGAGCTTGAGTACTCAGGTGGGGGTCGGAACATGGGAATGGGAGGAAGTGGTATTGCATTGAGATCCGAAATCTCGCTGAATGGCACAAACCCAGCTTCACTTACTGCTATTCCGCAGCAAAGCCTTGCAACCGATTTGGGAATCAATTTTAAATATACCAATCTGAAGAACCAGTATAAATCGGCCAATGTTTTAAACGGAAACATCAGTTGGGCTACCCTTGCATTTCCGATCAATCGGATGTTTGCAGCGAGCATATCACTAAATCCCAAAAGTAGTGTTGGTTATACAATTTATAGTACGAAAAACCTGGAAGGAACAGATGTCAGTTATCCTGTTACGTACAAAGGGGAGGGGGGATTAAGTGAAGCATCTGTATCTTTGGGCGCTTCGATCACAAAAAAATTCTCCATAGGTTTGAGAAGTTCAGTAATTTGGGGTAAACTGATCAAAACCACTGATGAAACTCCGACAGGGTCATCAATTACACGAGTTGATGACACGCACTATTCGGGTATATATTTTAAACCGGGATTTCAGTATCAAACTAAGTTGAATAATAACACCATTTTCACAATCGGTGGTATTGCAGAATTCAGCAGTTATCTCAACGGTACCAGCGATCTGACCATATCTTCCGGATCGGAATCGGTTGTTAGCAAAACGAAAGAGGTGAGTCAGATTAAATTACCATTTAAAGCAGGCACTGGTATGACGCTCGAATTCAAAAACAAATACATTTTGACGTTGGATTATAACAGGAGCGACTGGAGAGACGCTGATATCAATTTTAATACAAAAAAATTGGCTGTTAATAACAGTTATCATATGGGGTTAGAAATTGCACCAAAATATGATCCACAACGCCTTGGCCAGGCAACGCGATACCGAATTGGTGTGTTGTATCAAACTGGTTATTTGAGTATTTATGGAACGCAAATCAGTAATTATGCCGCAACTTGTGGAATCTCATTACCAATCAGAAAAGACAGAAATTCAATTAATCTTTCTCTTGAAGCTGGACGACAGGGTTCGCTCCGTAACCAATTGGTCAGGGAGACCTACCTTAAGATGAACCTTAGCTTTAATTTTTGGGAACGTTGGTTCACACCCCGAAAGTACGATTAATGGATCGTCAGTCTGGATCATGGCTATGTATTGCATTAAAATTTCAATCCACTCATAAACTATTAAATTACAATACTTAAGAACTATCTCACCTTATTCGCTCTTAACCAGATAATTCTATTTTTTTGCTAATTAGGAATCAGTTTTATTATTTGTTGGATTTAAACCAACCAATAAATTCATCTTTATGTCTGAGCCCAAGAGGGATTTCTACATTTATAAGTTGTACACGATTATTGCGAACCGATTTAATATGATTTAAAGGGATTATAAAGGAACGGTGAACTCGCATAAATTGATCGGAAGGCAATATTTCCATAATAGCTTTAAGGCTCATCAATGTCAGGATAGGTTTGCTATCAATAACATGAATTTTAATAAAATCATCAAAACTTTCGATGTATTCGATCTCTTTTAATGGTATTTTAACAAGACTGTACTCCGATCGCACATGGATAAATTTATCAGCGTTTTTTGAGTCACGGTTTAAAAATTCCTTATAATCTTTTGCTTTCGTAACAGCTTGTACGAAACGATTGTACTCTATAGGTTTAAGCAGGTAATCAATAGAATTCAGGTTGAATCCTTCAACTGCATATTTGCTATGGGCAGTCGTAAATATAACCATCGGATTTTGTTGAACTAATCTGTAAAAATTAATTCCTGATATATCAGGCATCTGAATGTCGAGAAACAAGAGATCGACAGCGAAATTCTTCAGATATTTTAAGGCATCAAGTGGATTGGTGTAGGTTTTTACTAAGTCTAAACCGTCTGTTCGTGAAGCATAATCAGTTAATAGTTCCAATGCAAGAGGTTCATCATCAATAGCGATACTTGTGATCATATTAAAACTACTTTTAGTTTTACTTCAAATGTTTTGTCAGTTTCGATTATTTGCAAAGTGTAGTTTTCCTTATAAATCATTTCAAGCCTTTTCCTGGTGTTTTCATTTCCTATGCCTGTTGATTCGTCATCTTGTGAAGTGATATTTAATTTATTGTTTTTAACCGAAAAGTATAACTCATCATTTGATACTGCAATTGTTATATCGATTAACATTGGCTCTACTGCACTGGTTCCATGCTTGAATGCATTTTCGACAAATGGAATTAATATAAAGGGCGAAATCTGCAACCCTTCCGGATTTCCCAATATATTGAAACAAATCTGATTGTTTTTTGCCATTCGTAAACGAAGAAGTTCAATATAATTTTCAATATATCCGATTTCTTTTTCAAGCGGAACAAAAGGGGCTTGTATATCTGAAATTACATAACGCATTAGTTTTGAAAGTTTCATGACGGCTTCAGCCGTTTGATACGACCGCATAGTTGCCAGGGTGTAGATAATATTCAACGTGTTGAACAGAAAATGTGGATTCACTTGCGCTTTAAGATATGAAAGCTCTGCATTTAGCTTCTCTTTTTCAATTTTGATTTTTTCTTCTTCCGCTCTTTTCAATTCAGAATTCATTCTTAATCCCAGCGAAACAAATAATACTACGATAAAAATTGATATTGTTGGACGGAATTCCGGCGGCCTTGGATTGAAGTCATTAATATTTTGAATGTCAAATGAATATATGAAAATATTTGATATCAATAATATAGCAACCAGAGAGCCGATAACAGAAAATATATATATAGCTGTTTTCTTTTTCAGATAAAACTGTGGGATAAGTAAGTAATAATTGAAGTAATAGAATCCGATCAGAAGAAGGAAATTAATTGTTATTTGGGTAGAATCAAAGCTTTCTGATTTGGGAAAACCAGGAGGGGCGGGCGGGGAAAAAATTATTGGAAGCAGTAGCAGCCCGGTCCACACGAAGATTTGAATAATTATTGATATTACTTTTTGTTTCATCAGTTAACAACTTGTTTTTAAGTGGCCAGATGGAATTAACTTCATTTCATTCCGTTGATCTACGATTCGCTTGAAGATTCTTGCCATTCCGGTTTGTGCCTCTGCAATCATGCTCATTTTATCTCAATATATTTATCTTTCGTGTGTTCCGGCTTTGTTGGATATCTACAAAAAATTCTTATCCAGATACTCCTGAAATTTATCCTTGTACTGGTCGCTTACGGGAATGTAGATTTTACCAAAAATAATCCGGCTACGTTCGATGGTTTCAATCTTGTCGAGGTTGACAATGAACGATCGATGTACACGCATAAATTTGTTTTCAGGTAATTTTTGCCCGAGTGATTTGATAGAATTAAGTGATAAAACGGGCTTGTCATCTCCGGATATAAAAACTTTAATATAGTCTTTTAATCCTTCAATGTAAAGTATATCATTGA
Organism: Bacteroidia bacterium; assembly: GCA_026391655.1. Classification (GTDB taxonomy): domain Bacteria; phylum Bacteroidota; class Bacteroidia; order Bacteroidales; family Prolixibacteraceae; genus JAAFHB01. Next base: position 36,287 of record JAPLDR010000076.1, read on the forward strand.
AGTTAATACGTCTGATTTTATATTCCGATTTCAGAAACAGAAACTGGCTGTTCGCTTCAATCGAAGGCAATGCATTGGCCTCAAGTTCAAACTGCTTACGCGCTTTGCCGGCCGCCTTCAGAAATTCCTCGTAGCTGAATGGTTTCAACAGGTAATCGATAGCATTCAATTTAAAACCTTCGAGCGCGTATTTCTCATAGGCCGTAGTAAAGATGACTTTTGGGGCTTGTTCAAGCGTGCGGATAAATTCAATTCCGGTTAAATCGGGCATCTGAATGTCAACAAATATCAGATCAGCTACTTGCGTTGAAAGAAAATCAATGGCATCAAGTGGATTGTCGAATGAACCTACAAGTTCCAGAAATGGAGTTTTGCTGATATAATCATTCACCAGCCGGAGGGCAAGCGGTTCATCGTCGATAGCAATGGTTTTTAGCTTCATCTGTTAATAATTTGTTTTTTAATGGCCAGATGGAATTCGCATGAAGTTTATTATCATTTAGATTTGTGTTTGTGAAATCATGCTCATTTCATACCTGCAATTTCTTTTTTTGAATTGAAAGATTAACGCGGAAAATTGTCTCATCTTGCTCAATTTTCAATTCGTGATTGTCCGGGAACAGGAGCCCTAAACGTTTTTGCACATTTTCGAGACCGATGCCCGAATGTTGGAGATCTCCGGTCTGACTGCTTTTCCCAATACTGTTTTCTGCACTAAAACTGATTTGATCGTTTTCAATTTTCATCCGAATATTGATGAATGAACGATCGCGATAGCTGACGCCGTGTTTAAACGCATTTTCAATAAACGGTACGAAAAGCAGCGGGGGAACTGAAAAGTCGGAAAATTCTTTGGGAAAATCGATCTGCAATTCCACCCTGGAACTCAGCCGTAACTTCATCAGGTCGATGTAATTGTTCATAAAATCAATTTCGTGGCTCATCATTGTCACTCCATGTTCTGATTCATAAAGCAGATAACGCATTAGTTTCGATAATTTTAGGACCGATTCCTGGGCTGTTGGTCCATCGATACCGATAAGTGAGTAGATATTATTTAGTGTATTAAAGAAAAAGTGCGGGCTTATCTGATTTTTTAGGAATGCCAATTCTGAGTTGAGTTTTTCTTTCTCTAATTCCTTTTGCTTCTTTTCGGTTTGGTTCAATTTTTCCATTACACCAAGTCCCATAGCAAAACCTGAAACAAGTATTGAGGACAGAATATGGTTGAAGAACCCAAATACTTTAAATGGTGGTGTTGTATTTTCACCCGTAACCTTCTTAAAAGCTTCCATAAATTTTGCATCCCGAACAGGATCACTAAGGATATTGTCGTTAATGAAACTGGTCAGCAAATAGGTTGAAAGGATCAGACCTAACAGGATAATGAGGTAAGTCGCCTTTTTATCCTGAAGAAAGAATCTGGGAACCAACCAAAGATACCCCACATAAAAAATGAACACCGCTGAAAAAGTATGCACATAAAACTGGTACAAACGGTGCTGATCGCCACCACCAAAGGCATAGTTAAGGTAAAGCGGGATAAAAATAACGATAATCCAGGCAATTGCATGGAGTGTTATTTTGATCTTTTTATCGGGTATTGATATGGACTTGAACATATGAATGTCATTTTTCTCAAAGATAATTGTTTTGTGGTTTAATATTCCTAAGAAAGGTTCATAAACCCATATAGCAATGTTGAATTCGCATTTCGAAAAACTGAATTTGTCGTTTTCAACATTGGATTTGCCTTTTCCATCAATGGATTTGCCGTTTTCGAAATCGAATTCGGCAACTCATCAATGGATTCGGCATTTCCTTCTACTACTATTTACTAATTAAACTAATCTATTCGTAACGTAAGGCATCAATCGGATTGAGGCTTGCAGCTTTCTTTGCCGGATACCAACCGAAGAAAATTCCGATGGCAGAGCAAACGAGAAATGAAAGCACTACCGATTGTGTCATAATCACTACGGGCCACCCCATAAGAGAACCAATAATCGCGCTGACCAGATAACCGAGCAATATCCCGATGACTCCTCCGGAAACGCTTAACATGGTTGACTCGATAAGAAATTGCATCAGAATGTCGCGACCTTTACCGCCAATTGACATCCGCAAACCGATTTCACGGGTACGTTCAGTAACCGATACATACATGATATTCATAATTCCGATACCGCCTACGAGTAATGCGATTCCGGCGATAGCACCCAGCAATGTAGTCAGGATGTCGCTGATGGAAGTAAATGTTTTTACCAGCTCCGATTGCGACATCACCCTAAAATCGTCGTCCGTTGGTTTGCTGATTTTGTGCTGTTTGCGCATCACATTTGTCAGTTGGGTGATTGCCTCTTCGGTTTTGTCTTCGCTAATAGCCGAGGTATATATTCCAGTAATAAAGTCGATAGCCAGAAAACGGCGTTGAACTGTAGTATATGGAGCAATCAGTATATCGTCCTGATCCTGACCAAAAGAGTTTTGGCCTTTTTCGCTCAATACACCAATGATTTTCATCGGAATTTCTTTAAACCGGATGGTCTGACCGATAGGATCGGCTCCCTTGGGGAAAATATTTTCGACAACTGTTTTGCCGATCAGGCAAACCTTTGCCAGACTGGCAATCTCGCGGTCAGTAAATAGACGTCCGCTCTCGACTTCAAACTTTTTAATTCCCAGATATAAGGTATTTCCGCCATAAAGGGAAGTTGGCCAGTTGAGATTGCCGAATACGGCCTGTCCACTGGACCTTACTTCAGGAGAAACGGCAATAATATCCGAACATTGTTGCCGGATGGCTTCAACATCAGCCATCTTAAGTGTCTGGCTGCCCGAATTTCCCATCATTACTCCACCGCGCTGTTGCGAACCCGGCATAATGAAAATCAGGTTGGAACCCATGCTTGACATTTGATCCTGAATGCTCTTTTTCGATCCCTGGCCGATAGCCAACATTGCAATTACTGAGGCAACGCCGATAATGATGCCAAGCATAGTAAGAAATGCCCTGAATTTATTGCGCATCAGTGCATTCTTTGCAATTTTTATCAGATTGATGTAGTTCATTTTTTTAAAATTTTAATTCTCATGATCTCCAATGGGAAGCGATTTCAGTAAATCGGACGCCAACACTTTTTCGTTGACTAGTAATTCTTTGATAACCAGTCCGTCGCGGAAGATAATGTTCCTCGAAGTGAGTCTGGCAATATCAGGTTCGTGAGTTACAAAAACAATGGTTTTCCCTTCATCAGTATTCAGCCGCTGAAAGAGTTCCAAGATTTCGAAGGAAGTACGGGTATCGAGGTTTCCGGTAGCCTCATCAGCAAGGATAACCACCGGATCGTTTACGAGAGAACGAGCAATGGCCACGCGCTGCTGTTGTCCGCCCGAAAGCTGATTCGGCATGTGGTGCATCCTGTCGGCTAATCCGACCGCCTCGAGGGCCGCGATAGCTCGCTCTTTACGTTCTCTGGAGTTTACACTGCTATTGTAAAACAAAGGCAATTCAACGTTTTCGAGTGCCGAGGTTCGCGACAACAGGTTGTACGACTGGAATACAAAACCCAACTTGTGATTACGCAGTTCGGCTAACTCATTTTTGTTCAGTTCCGAAATGCTTATTCCATCGAGTTTGTAAGAGCCGCTTGTTGGTTTATCAAGACAACCCAGAATATTCAGCATGGTTGATTTGCCCGATCCGCTTGCTCCCATTATGGCGACAAACTCGCCTTTCCTGATTTGGATATTGACTCCTTTCAGCGCGCGAACAGTAACGTCACCCACGTAAAAATCCTTTTTCAGATTATCGACTTCTATAATTAAGTGGTTCATTTTTTTTGCTTTATCTTTTTTGTCCTGGACGTTGAGGCATAAACGGGCTCTTAGATGCTGTCTTTTTTTCGACAGTAGCTTTTTCAGCGGTCATGGATAGAATAATCTCATCACCTTCATTCAGTCCTGAAACCAGTTCATAGTTAATGCCATCGTTGCTTCCAATTTTTACTTCATTTTTTTGAATGACACCACCATTTTTTGTCCAGATGAAATTCAGGTCTTTTTGTGAAGGATCAATCTTTTGAATTTTGGGCACCATCTTTTTAATGTCTTCTACAGGTACGGTTTTGAGGTATGCCGAATAGATCACTTCGTCGGGTGTAAACCGAAGCGCTTTTCCTGGTACAATCGTTATATCCTTTTTCTCATTTACAAATATGGTGATACTAGCAGTCATACCCGGCATCAGTTTCAATTCAGGATTAGATGCCTGAACAATAACGGTATAGGTCACTACATTCGAAGTCACCACAGGTTGCATTCTGATTTCAGTTACAGAACCGGCAAATTTCAGATCGGGATAGGCATCCACGGTAAATTGCACACGCTGATTCATACTGATCTGGCCGATATCAGCTTCGTCTACCTTAGCTTCAACGCGCATCTGCGTCAAATCGTTGGCAATCGAGAACAGCGTTGGAGTATTGAAGCTGGCAGCTACAGTTTGGCCTTCGTCAACTGCCCGGTTGAGAATAATACCATCGATTGGTGAGTAAATCCGGGCATATGAGAGATTAATCTTGTTTTTATCGTACACCGATTTGGCGCTGCTTAATGATGCCAATGCATTGTTGTAATTATACTCGGCCAAATCAAAATCGGATTGAGCAATTAGTTTTTTTCCGATTAAAACTTGAAAACGATCGTAAGTTGCCTTCTGATATTTAACCTGAGCATCAGCCTGGTCCACTGAAGCTTTTGACTGTTGTAGCTGTGCCAGCAAAGGAGTCTCGTCGATTTGGGCCAACAATTGACCTTTCTTTACCTGCGAATTGAAATCAACAAAAATTTTCTCTATAACGCCCGAAACCTGCGTTCCGACAGCCACCGTTTTGATGGCTTCAATTGTTCCGGTTGCCGTTATGGTATTACTTATGGTTCCTTTGCCGATTTTCGCTGTTTCGAATGCAAATATCTGTTCAGCACTTTGAAACGATCTGAATCCGAAATAGCCAGCTATGAGAATGACTACAGCCGATCCGATGTATAAAATTTTCTTTTTCATGGTAACTATTTTTTTAATTTATTTCTTTAAATATCTATTTTATGTTTATAGTGTCAATGGAATACCTTTGTAAAAATCAAGCACCTTATAACTGAAAATCAGGTTGAATTTTGATTGCAGCAACTTGCTTTCAGAAGTGATTAAGCTGGTTTTCTGAACCAGAAAATCGACTGAATTAAGCAATCCGACTTTGAATTTTTCGTTTGTCACATCATACGATTCCTGTGATGATTGCTTTTGTTCGAGACTTGCATTGTATTGGCTTTGTGCCGATACCACATTTACACAAGCCTGCTCGATTTCTTTGCGAAGTTGGTTTTTTGTATTGACCACATCGAGCTCGGCATTGGTTACAGCAATATTGGCAATTCCAACATTCGTCTTTACCTGTTTTTTCTGAAAAATTGGAATTGAAAGTGATAGTCCAACCGATGGGTTAATTTTATCAGATAGCTGAGTGGTATACCCGGAACCAGTGTTCAGACTTGAGTAACCACTTGATAATCCGGCATTCATCGAAATAATTGGTAGAAAATCAGCTTTGGCTATTTTCACATTAAGGGCTGTGCTTTCTTTGGTCAGTTCAATATTTTTTATTTCAGGCTTTATACCAAGAGCAAGATTGTAAATTTCCTGGGCATTGGGTGGAACAGATTCTGCCAGTAAACTTTCGAGATTTGGCGAACTGATTGCAAAATTCGGATCAACCGGCAATTCCATTAGTTGTTCCAGGGTAACATTGTCGATAGCTAACTGGCTTTGAGCAGTTGCCAGGGTTGATTTTTCACTTGACAGTTCTGACTTGATCTGTAAATAGTCTGAAGACGAAATGGCTCCAAGATCCATCCGCTCTTTAGCTAAAGTCAGCTGTTCGGTGGTTGATTCGATTTGCTTTTCGGCATTTTTTACGTTTTCGTAAGCGTACAACACCTGCAAATAAGCGTTGAGGATATTTAAGCCGACTGACTCTTTTACTGACTCGGAATAATACTTACCACTTTGAAGGTTAAGCTCGGCTTGTTTTATCCGGGTGTTGAGCTTATCGCCATTATAAAGCGAAACATTAGTACTGAGACCAACATTGGTGCTGTTCGAACCATTGCTGCTTCCGTACTGACCGGTTGACGAATCGAATCCCTTGTACCAGTTAAAATTCTCGCTTACCGATGCATTCACAGAAGGTAAACGGTTCGATTTTGCCTGATCGGAATAAAGCTGATTTTGATTACTGGTCAGGTCTGACTTCTGTACCTGGACGTTTTTGCTTAATGCATAGTTAATACACTCCTCCAGTTTCCAGGTTTTTCCCTGTGCCCGGCCTTCGAATCCAGCGAAGATCATCAAAATTCCGGTAATTAATAAACTTGTTTTCATAACTTCTATTGCTAATTTGAACCGAAACTATATCCGAATCAGTATCTTAAAAAATGCAATAGACGTTTGGGCTGATTTTATCGACGTATGAGCTGATTTTATAGCAGTAGCAGGTGAATGGATTCAGGTGAACAAGTCAAAAGTGACAGTTTATTTGGGATATAGCACAGCCGATTATTTAGACAGTCAGCCTCAAAATTTTTCCCGTATTGTGCATGACTATTCTGGCGAAAGGAAGGGGTTTGTTATTTGGAAAGATTTAGTTGAAGAAATTTTAATGTAAGTTTCACATCATCAATCTTATTAAAGATATAAATGGCAGTAAATCACAAGATCTACTGCCATTTTTGTCGGGGTAGCCGGATTTGAACCGACGACCTCGTCGTCCCGAACGACGCGCGCTACCAAGCTGCGCTACACCCCGAATTGTTTAGAATTAAATAATAATCAATTGACAATCAATGCTTATTTAATCGTTCTTACCTAATTTACCTTTGTTTTAAGAATGTTTTAAGATTAAAGATTAAGGTGTACTTTTGATCCGTACCTTTAACACGAACATAAAACAGAAAACAATGAACACAACCGCAAAAGTAATACTTTTTCCTCAATCAACGAAGAAAGTAGATTTGGTGGTACAAAGAATAGGGAGAATTAAATATAATTAGGAATAAACCTTAGATGAATTTTTTAAACCGTCGAAAACAACAATCTTCATTTTTAACAATTTAAAAACAAATTATTTAGATATGAATTTACCATTGAAAGGGATAATCCCTCCGGTCGTTACTCCTCTGACAGATAACACTACACTTGATGTGCGGGGAATTGAAAATCTTGTAGAACATTTGGTATCTGGTGGAGTACACGGATTATTTATTTTAGGAACGACCGGAGAAGCTCCAAGCCTTAGTCACAAACTTCGTAAGGATTTTATCAAACGAACTTGTGAACTGGTCAATCACAGGATACCTGTTATGGTTGGAATTACCGACACTTCATTTGAGGAATCACTGGAAATCGCTGAATATTCGAAAATAGTCGGAGCGGATGCAGTCGTTGTTGCCCCTCCCTACTATATTCCTATCTCACAGTCTGAGATGGTCTATTACCTCGGGAACCTGATTCCAAGGTCCCCGTTGCCGCTCTTGCTTTACAATATGCCAAGCCATACCAAGCTTCATATGGTTCTTTCAACGGTGAAGGCCGCAAAAGATTTGGGAGCAATAGGAATAAAGGACAGCTCAGGTGACATGTTTTATCAGACCTCCCTGATAGAGGAGTTTAAAGGTTCGCCTGAATTTTCAATTATCACCGGAACAGAACTGTTTATTCCCGAGACCATTATGATGGGAGGTCACGGTGCTATTGCCGGTGGGGCCAATATGTTTCCAAAATTATTCGTTGAGCTTTATGAAGCTTCATTAGCCCGCGATTTTGAAAGAATTTCTGCGATGCGAGAAGTCGTAATGGGACTTTATAATACCATCTATAATGTCAGCAATAACAGTTCAAAATATATTAAAGGTATAAAATGCGTCTTGAAGACCATGGGAATTTGCAACGATTATGCAGCCTTACCGCTTTCCAGATACGAAGGCGCAGACAGAGAGAAGATTGAAGGTTATGTGGCAGCGATGAAAAAATGAAGTATAGAATAAATTACCCATGGGTTGTTGTTGGCTTGCTTTGGTTTGTGGCATTGCTAAACTACATGGATCGGCAAATGTTGTCAACAATGAAACCATCAATGATGGTGGATATTGTTGAACTTAATACGGCAGCAAATTTTGGCCGGTTGATGGCTGTTTTTTTGTGGATATATGCTCTGATGAGTCCAATATCCGGTATTATAGCTGATCGGCTTAACCGGAAATGGGTAATTGTAGGAAGTTTATTCGTTTGGTCGGCCGTCACACTCTTAATGGGATATGCAACTACTTTTAACCAGCTTTATTCACTCCGGGCAGTTATGGGCCTCAGTGAAGCCTTTTATGTGCCTGCCGGACTTTCACTAATAGCCGATTATCATCAGGGAAGGAACAGATCTTTAGCTGTTGGTATTCACATCACCGGCATCTATCTTGGACAGGCTCTTGGGGGATTTGGGGCTACCATTGCAGGGAGTTTTTCATGGCAGATGACCTTCCATCTTTTTGGTTTGATTGGCATTGTTTACAGTATTGTATTAATTCTGTTTTTAAAAGAAAAAAAGGCATATTTATTGGTTCCCGATTCTTCCCATTCTTTTGCAAGAACCTTTTTTACAATCTTTAAAGGAGTAGGAGTGTTGTTAGGAAACATGTCGTTCTGGGTCATTTTGTTCTATTTTTCGGCGCCTAGTCTTCCCGGATGGGCAACAAAAAACTGGTTACCAACCCTTTTCTCTAATAGTCTGCACATTAATATGGAACAGGCAGGACCACTCTCTACAATCACTATCGCCCATTCTGCTCTGATTGGGGTATTAGTCGGTGGCATTGTATCCGATCGTTGGGTTCTGCACAACTTAAGAGGAAGAATTTTTACTAGTGCCATCGGTCTGTCATTAACCATCCCGGCTGTATTATTACTGGGATTTGGCGAAAGTTTCCTGACAATCTTGGGCGGATCGATATGCTTTGGATTTGGTTTCGGAATATTTGATGTAAATAGTATGCCAATCCTCTGCCAGTTTGTCCCCCCCAGATATAGGGCAACCGGATACGGATTGATGAACTTGGCAGGTATTTCTGCAGGAGCTGTGATTACAACTTTTTTGGGTAAGTCAGCCGATTCAGGAAATTTGAGCAGAGACATCGCTTTTTTAGCTTTTTTTGTATTAGCGGCTCTTATCCTGCAATTGTTGTTTTTGCATCCCCGGACTGCCAATAAAACAGAATAACCGGGATTATTTTGGTTCTCTTTTTTTTAATAAAATATTCATTCATGATAATGGCCTGCTAAATACTACCCGGGATGTTTTTGGAATAAAAAAGTGCCCCGATTTTAATTCCACCCCTTCTTTTCACCAGGAAGAATTATTGTCAGCTTTGTTAAGCAATAATTATCAAAAAACCTCATAAAATATCATAAAAAAAGGTATGGTTGTCTGGGAAATACGTATTTTTATACAAAACATTTAAAAAGCGAAAATATGAAAAATGAAAATTCAAAACCATCAGTTGTCGGGATATCCGATACAGAAGAACATGATTTATTTCATTTATTTAAAATTACTGAATGCATTAAAGTAACCTCAGTTATTCCTATCAAAGAAGAACTGACAATCCTGGAACTGGCTGTTTATAACTTTCTTCTGAATCTCAATAAGGATTTTCCGGGCAAGAAGGAAGAATTTTCCCTGGAATTTTTAAAAAGCAAATTTGAATTAAAATATTCTGATGATGAATTAGTGGATGCCTTCAGAAATCTGGATAAAAAGTACTACACAGAATGTTCTTTCGATGATAAAGGTACTTGCGTTTGGGTTAAGCTGTTGTAAATTCTAAAATGAGACAAAGCTGCAGTATTACGTTTTTAAGTAACTGTTTATGAAAAAAATAGGGGTACTACTTTTTATGTCAACGATGTTTGTTGGCTCTCTGCTGAGCCAGTCTATCCCGTTTGACGGTATTCAGAATAATCTGGGAAATCTGTTTCTCCTTTCGGATGCGAAGAGCCGGTCAATCAGTCCCGAAAACTTCACTGGTGAAAAGGGGAGAGGCGGAATGGCAAAGTTGGGTGAAGGTACGGCTTCGGATGCGGCACGCGATCTGGGACAAGGTTGGAAAGTAAACCCGTTTATCAAGATTGCCAAAGGTCAAACCTTTACATTGGCCGAGATTGAAGGTTCAGGTGCAATTCATCATATCTGGATGACGCCAACAGGAAACTGGCGGTTTTCTATCCTTCGCATTTATTGGGACGATGAAAAAGATCCGTCGGTTGAATGTCCTGTTGGTGACTTTTTTGGCATGGGATGGGGAGAATATGCACCACTTCAATCACTTGCTGTGTGCGTGAACCCCGGCAGCGCCTTCAATTGTTACTGGCAGATGCCTTTCCGGAAAAAATGCAAAATTACCATGCAGAATATCGACGAAAAGGAGATGAGGCTTTATTATCAGGTGGAAGGAAGTATATACGATCGTCGATCAGATAAAAGGAAAGGGACAGTATATTGGAACTTATCTGGCCTGGCAGGTCAACAATAACGGATGGTGGGGCGAAGGAGAGATTAAATTCTTTATGGATGGTGATAAAGCGTTTCCCACGATTTGCGGAACAGGTACCGAAGATTATTTCTGTGGTTCGTATAATTTCGATCGTAAAGGTCAATACACCGAATTTTGTACGCCCTATTCCGGTTTGCATCAGGTGATCCGTCCCGACGGAGCGTATCGCGCAAACCAACGCTTCGGGTTATACCGCTGGCATATTACCGATCCAATCCGATTCGAAAATGATCTTAAAGTAA
>JAPLDR010000076.1:47221-64544 GCA_026391655.1 Bacteroidia bacterium
CTTAAAGTAACGATACAGGCATTGGGATGGACAGGTAATGGTCGGTATCTTCCTTTGCAGGACGATATTGCATCGGTTGCTTTTTGGTACCAGACAGAGCCCCATCAATCGTTTTCGGCATTGCCTTTTAAGGATGAACTGGAAGTAAGGTAGTGATAATGAATTAGTTTAATTTTATACAAAAATCTTATCATGCCCTTCCGATCCCTGGTTATTTTCCTTTTAGCTTTTCTCTCATTCAAATTGATTGCCCAGGATACCATTCAGGTTATGTTAGAACCAAACTTGCCTGGTTTGCAGATACCCTCAGATTTTGCAGGTTTATCATACGAAAAAAATGCTGTGAATGCCAAAATATTCTCCCCGCCAAGGGCTTCAATGATAGGATTTTTTAAGACTTTGGGCATACATTCTCTTCGTTTAAGCGGTTGCGCTGCTGATCAGGATACTTTCTGTGTTAATGAAACCATTTATCCCCCCGGTACCTTGCGTTTTACAAAATCTGAACTGGATAGCGTTTTTTCTTTTGCGCAGAAGACTAACTGTAAGGTACTCCTGGGCCTGAACCTAGGTGGATCTAATAACCCTTCTCTGGCTGCATGCGAAGTAAAATATGTCATGCAGCATTATGCTTCAGATGTGCTGGGCTTTGAAGTTGGTAATGAACCCGATTTTTTTTGTTTCAACAAACTTAGACCTCCGCCATATACAATTAAATCCTATGAATCGGAATACCAGCATTATTATGACAGCATTCGTTATTATTCTCCTTTAGCAATTTTTACAGGACCAGGAAGTAGTTCGAATTATACCAAGTGGACCATACCATTTTGTAATAATATGCCAGGCAAGTTTTCAGTGCTTACAAACCATTATTATGTAGCGGTAGCTAATTCGGCGTCAATTCGCGAACAAGTTGTAACACTACTAAGTCAATCAAAACAGAAGATACTTTTGGCCGAGGTTAATGACATGGTTCAATGTGCTAATAGCCTTCCTATCCCTGTACCTTTTCGAATGACGGAATGCAATACTTTTTGTAATGGCGGGCAAAGAGGCGTAAGTAATGCTTTTGCCTCTTCAATATGGGCACTGGATTTTATGTATGCACTGGCTTCAACTGGTTGTGCCGGAGTAAACTTTCATGGTGGCGGACAGGGAACCTATACTGTAATTGCTTCATCGCGTGCCTTGTGTTCAGCAAGACCCATATATTACGGAATCCTTGCTTTTCAGGTTGGGAGTAGGGGTAAATTCATTCCATCTACAATTACAAATAACCGAATCAACTTGAATATTTACAGTGTAATTGATAGTATCGGTTCAGTCTTCATCACAGTAGTGAATAAAGATACTTTGCAAAATGCCATTATGCAAATTCAGTCAGGAAGTAAAAACTATTCCAGCGCTGATTTCATTACATTAAATTCTGTCTCTTTGACGGATACCGTTAATGTTAGTCTTGGAGGTCAGACTGTTAATTCTAAGGGATATTGTGCTGCCTTTAATTGGCAAAACTTGATCGTGAAGGACAATGCCATTCAGATAAAAGTTTCTGCTGGGTCAGCGACAATTATTCGCTTTAAGGAGACTCCTGTTGCTGTTAGTAGTTTCCCGGTATTACCATATACTGTAAGTGGCAGAAAAAAAATGCAGAAAATCAAATTGTATTCTTCACACTTCGTCTGGTGAAGAACCAAACGAATGCAAGCCCAATCGCCAATACCATAAAGTGAATCCAATAGTTTTTGGCAACTCCGGCCTGCATAACCGAAAGGTCTTTTAAATCATTGAAATACAAAACGGAGAGAAAAACCAGTCCGTTGTGAATAGCATGGCCTGCAATACAGGCGAGGACCGATCCTGTCCGTATCCGAATCCAACCAAGCATGAGTCCTAATGCAAAAGCTGCCGGGAATTGCCATGGATTAAGGTGAAACAAGGCAAATAGCAAAGCAGAAAAGAAGATGGCGAAAACCGGATGGTAAATTCGCGAAAACCCTGACATGATCACGCCTCTGAAAATCAACTCTTCAACAATGGGGGCTATAACCACAATCCTTAGAATTCCGCCCCAAACTCCAAGATCGGAATTGAACAGTCTGGAAAACAGCTCCATAAACCATGTGGGTGGGGGAAGAATTTTTTCGAAATGTATATTGATCTCGTTCAGAAAGTACTGTAATCCTAAAAACGCAATCACCATCGGCGGGATAATCAGTAAATTGAACATTTTAAACGAAAACACCTGATTGAATGATGATCCGGAAAAGAAATATCCCAGATAAAGGATCAGCAAGGTAGAACCAAGAAAAACCGGCACTTTTATCCACGGTTGATAAAGCCAGTCGGTTCCATGATTGTAATCGTAAACGGCCAATGGAAAATCAATCACTGTCTGAATGAAGATATAGATCACGATCAGATTTGCCGCTTGCCAGAATGTGGGATAGTATTTTATTGTCGATCGTTTCAAAATTATTTGTTTAATGAATTACCAAAATTAATGAAAGAGTTGATTCTGCTAATGAGCTGATGCATTTTTATTGGTTTTGACTGAATAATCGTTTGCATGGGTACTTTTATGGAGGCTTCCAACCGGCATCTGGTTGCAGGCGACCGGCGGTTTGCAATAGCCAACTAGCGATTGGCTTCTGACTTCGGTCTCCTGACTTCCTTCTTCAGATGCTTTTATTTCCATACAAGTTTGGTTTGGATCCTTTCATTTCATTCGAAAGTCCGTTTTACTAAGATCTATTTGTTGAAAATTGTTTGTATCTGTCTGATTAACAAACATTTTTTGAGTTTTATCACAAATGGGAAAAACTACTGATAAAAAAGAGGTCAAGTGTTTGATTATTTAAACAAAAAGCCTTTACTTTGCGAACTGTTTGAAAATTGTAGAAAGAAAGATTAAAATATACTCAAAATGTCGAGAGTTTGTCAGATAACAGGTAAGAAAGTGATGTTTGGGAACAATGTTTCTCACTCAAAACGGAGAACCAACAGGAAATTTATGGTGAATATTTTCACTAAAAAATTCTATCTGCCCGAAGAGGATAGATGGATCAAATTGAATGTTACGGCCGCAGGGTTGAGAACAATTAATAAAAACGGATTGGCGGCTACTTTAAAGGTAGCAAAAGCCAAGGGTTATTTAGAAAAAATTTAAATAAGTTACTGAGCAATGGCAAAAAAGGGTAACAGAGTACAGGTCATTTTGGAGTGTACAGAACACAAAGCTAGCGGTCAACCCGGAACTTCGCGCTATGTGACCAAAAAGAACCGGAAGAATACACCGGAACGCCTGGAACTGAAAAAATTCAATCCAATTCTTAAACGTATTACTGTTCACCGGGAAATTAAATAAATTGAATTATGGCAAAGAAAGTAGTTGCAACACTTCAAAAAGGGGCCGGTAAATCTTATTCTAAAGTTATCAGAATGGTTAAGTCTGAAAAAACCGGTGCATACAAATTCGTAGAGGAAATCATTCCTAACGATATAGTAGCTGATTATTTTAAAAATAAATAATCTACATCTTATGTAGGAGAAGAGCTTTCGTCGTCATTGATGAGAGCTCTTTTTTTATAAAAAGCGATCCCGTCTTTTAAATGCCCGGATTATTTGGTTTAAGTTGCTTCATATTATTTAGTTATGGGAATTTTCAGTTTTACAAAATCCAAGAAGGAGAGTCTTAACAAAGGTCTTGAAAAAACCAAGGAGAGTGTATTTAAAAAACTCTCAAGGGCAGTTATTGGCAAGGCTTCTGTTGATGATGAAGTTCTTGATAATCTTGAGGATATCCTGATTTCTGCTGATGTAGGCGTGAAGACTACTATAAAGATTATCGAAAGAATCGAAAAAAGGGTGGCTACGGACAAATATATAGGCACGTCGGAGTTAAACCGGATTCTCAAAGAGGAAATAGTTGCCTTGCTGGCTGAAAACAACTCCACAGATATATCAGATTTCGATCTTCCTAAAACCGGGCAACCTTATGTGATTATGGTTGTTGGCGTAAATGGCGTTGGCAAAACCACCACAATCGGAAAACTGGCTCACCAATTCAAAGGGGCAGGAAAAAAGGTCGTATTGGGCGCTGCTGATACTTTCAGAGCTGCGGCAATCGAACAGTTACAGATCTGGGCCGACAGGGTAGGGGTTCCGCTGATCCGCCAAAACATGGGTTCTGATCCTGCTTCAGTTGCTTTTGATACCTTACAATCAGCAAAATCAATGGGCGCCGACGTGGTCATTATCGACACTGCCGGTCGTTTACATAATAAAATAAACCTAATGAATGAGCTTTCAAAAATTAAGAAAGTCATGCAAAAGGTCTACCTCACTGCTCCCGACGAAGTGTTACTTGTACTTGATGGTTCAACAGGGCAAAATGCTTTTGAACAGGCCACCCAATTTACACTCGCTACGGAAGTAACTGCGTTGGCATTGACCAAACTCGACGGAACTGCAAAAGGTGGGGTTGTGATAGGAATCTCCGATCAATTTAAAATCCCTGTAAAATATATTGGTGTTGGTGAAGGAATCGAAGATTTACAGATCTTCCATCGTAATGAATTTGTCGATTCGTTGTTTAATTAAAAGTATGAAAAAGAAGATCAATGTAGTCACTTTAGGGTGTTCAAAAAATCTTGTCGATTCTGAATTTTTCTTGTCGCAAATGGTAGCGAATGGTTATGAAGTATCGCACGATTCTGCTGATTCGGATGCCCGAATTGTGGCCATCAATACATGTGGTTTTATCCTTGATGCAAAAGAGGAATCGGTAAACACAATATTGGAATATGCCGAAGCAAAAAAACGTGGATTGATCGATAAAATATTTGTATTTGGCTGTTTGTCACAGCGATATAGGAACGACTTAATTGCTGAGATTCCTGAAGTTGATGGCTTTTATGGTAAATTCCAGGTTCGCAAAATGGTCGAGGATCTCAAATCCGATTATAAAATGTCGTTGTCACACCAACGATATCTGACAACTCCTTCACATTATGCTTACCTTAAAATATCAGAAGGGTGCAATCGTACCTGTTCGTATTGTGCCATTCCTCACATGACAGGAGAACATATATCCGTACCTATTGAAGATCTGGTCATTGAAGCGCGTGGTTTGGCAGAAAAGGGGGTTAAAGAATTGCTTGTGATCGCGCAAGACATATCATTCTATGGTATTGATCTTTACAAAGAAAATAAACTGGCCCGGCTGGTTTCTGAATTGTCAGATATTAAAGGGATTGAATGGATTAAACTTCATTATGCTTATCCGGCCAATTTCCCGTATAATTTGCTTTCCGTCATGAACCTGAAGCCAAATGTGGCTCATTATCTCGATATCGCACTACAGCATTGCAGTGACAATATGCTCAAGCTGATGAAGCGAAACACGACAAAAGCTGAAACCATTAATCTGATCAACAGGATCAGAAAAGAGGTCCCTGGAATTCATCTCCGTACGACCCTACTCGTAGGGCATCCGGGTGAAACTGAGGCGGATTTTGAAGAACTAAAAGAATTTGTCCGCCTGATTCGCTTTGAACGGTTAGGTGTTTTTCCCTATTCTCATGAAGAAGATACCTATGCAGGTGAAAACTACAAAGATACTATCCCACTTGAGGTGAAACAGGTGCGAGCCGATGAGTTAATGGAGATTCAGCAACAGATTTCCTCTAAGATTAATGGAGAAAAGGTAGGAAAGAGGATGAAAGTTGTGATCGATCGTCTGGAAGGAGATTATTATATTGGACGAACAGAATTTGATTCACCGGAAGTTGATGGCGAGGTATTGATCTCTGCTGATCAACATCTTAAAATCGGCAATTTTTACCAGGTGAGAATAACAGGTTCTGAAGATTTTGATCTGTATGGAGAAATAAGCGAAAGTCAAAAGGATAAAGGCAAAAGGATAAGGTGAATAAACATATTGTTTAATTTTTAAATGCCGGGTTTTTGAATTGTTTCATTGCCGGATTGTCACATTAACTCATTAACAAATTGGTATATTAGCCCTTCTTTAAATTTTCAAATCAACAGGTTCTTCCCGGATAAACTCTAAGCGCTACTTTCAGACATTCGACAGCACATTTCAGGTCTTCAATATTCAAAACATAAGCAATCCTGACCTCATTTTTACCAATTCCCTTCGTCGAATAAAATCCGGATGCAGGAGCCATCATCACAGTTTCATTTTGATATTCAAACTCTTCGAGTATCCATTGGCAGAATTTATCACTGTCGTCAATGGGCAACCTGACAATTGAATAGAAAGCGCCCATGGGCATTGGTGAGTAAACTCCCGGGATCTCGTTTAATGCGTTGATGATATAATTTCTGCGGCTTAAGTATTCATTATAAACTGCTTCCATATATTCTGGCGGTGAATCGACTGCTGCTTCGGCAACTACCTGCCCCAGCATTGGCGGACAAAGCCGTGCCATAGCAAGTTTTAGTATAGATTTAATAATCAGTTTATTCTTCGATACTACAGAACCAATCCTGATTCCGCAGGCGCTGAAACGTTTGGATACCGAATCGATCATGATGACATGCTCGCTAATTCCTTCGAGTTCCAGCACTGAATGGTGAGTTTTTCCGTCATAAACAAATTCGCTGTAAACTTCATCTGCAATAAGGTACAGATCGTATTTGATAATCAGTTTACTCAGTTTTTCCAGCTCCTCCTTTGTATAGACATATCCCGTGGGATTATTGGGATTACAAATAAAAATTCCTTTTGTACGCTGATTGATTAACTTTTCGAATTCATCGATCGAAGGAAGTTTAAAACCATTTTCAATGTTTGAAGTGATCGGGCGAATCACGACATCCGTTGCAATGGCAAATGAGAGATAATTGGCATAAAATGGCTCAGGCACAATAACTTCATCACCAGGATTGAAACAAACCATAAAAGCGAACGAGATCGCTTCAGAGCCTCCCGTTGTTATCAGAATCTCGTCCTGATCAACCTCCAGGTTGCGGTCTCTGTAATACTGTGCCAATTTTTTACGGTACGAATCGTTACCAAACGAATGGCCGTATGGGATCAGTTCGAAATCAAAATTTCTGATCCGTTCAATAGCATGTGGTGGAGTTTTGATGTCAGGCTGACCAATGTTCAGGTGATAAACTTTTCGTCCCAAAGCTTTAGCTTTTTCGGAATATGGCACCAGTTTGCGTATGGCTGATTCGGGTAATAATTCTCCCCTGTTCGAAATTTTAGGCATTCTGTAAATTCATTTTTGACAAGGGGCAAAGATACAATTATAATTTTTTACTTTTTAAGTGTTTTTACTTTCTTTTCAATAAGATATAGCTCTGAATAATAGAAAACGGAATCAAATAAAGAGTATTTAGTTTCATTTGAATAGATCACGAAAAGTCATTGAATATATGGACTTTAATCATATTTTGCTCCCGTAACTTTGTCTATTTTTGTCGCAATAAAAAATTTCAATTATGATTATAGGTTTACCAAAAGAGATTAAAAATAATGAGAATCGTGTGGCGCTGACACCAGCCGGTGCTGCGGAATTAGTAAAAAGGGGCAATGAAGTTTACGTTCAGGCAACTGCCGGGAATGGCAGTGGTTTTGCCGATGCTGAGTACGTTGCTGCAGGAGCAAAAATTCTTCCTGCAATCGAAGATGTATATGCAATTGCTGAGATGATAATGAAGGTGAAAGAACCCATTGAATCAGAATATAAACTGATTAGTGAAGGACAGCTTATTTATACTTATTTTCACTTTGCATCATGCGAACCGCTTACTAATGCAATGATAAGTCGCAAAGCGGTGTGTCTTGCTTATGAAACAGTCGAGCTTGAAGATCGTTCACTTCCTTTGCTGATTCCTATGTCGGAAGTAGCCGGAAGGATGTCGATTCATGAAGGTGCAAAATACCTTGAGAAAACATTCGGCGGACGCGGAATGTTGCTTGGGGGTGTTCCCGGAGTTCTTCCTGCAAAAGTTTTAATACTTGGTGGCGGTATCGTTGGAACTGAAGCTGCTAAAATGGCAGCAGGTCTTGGCGCTGATGTTACTATTATGGATATTAGCTTACGTCGCCTAAGATACCTCAACGATATTATGCCTGCCAATGTAAAGACAATGATGTCAAATGATTACAATATCAGGGCTCAGGTTAAAGTGAGCGATGTAATTGTAGGTGCCGTACTTATCCCTGGCACAAAGGCTCCATTTCTGATCACTAAAGATATGCTGAAAACTATGGAACCGGGAACAGTTATGATCGACGTAGCTGTTGATCAGGGTGGTTGTTTCGAAACTACAGTTCCAACAACACACGATCATCCTACATATGTAATTGAAGATGTTATTCATTACACTGTTGCCAATATGCCGGGTGCTGTTCCGCGTACTTCAACAATTGCATTAACCAACGCTACTTTGCCTTACGCAATTCAGCTGGCTACAAAGGGTTGGAAAAAAGCTTGTGCCGAAGACAAATCCCTGAAAAAAGGGTTGAATATAGTGGACGGAAAAGTTGTTTACAAAGGTGTAGCTGAAGCTTTTGGTCTCCCTTATCATGAAGTCAATGAAGTATTGAGATAATTCCCGATTCTTAAAATGCAAAAGACCTTCCGATTCTGATATCTGGAAGGTCTTTTTATTAGTGACCGGGTGATTTGTCCATGTCTTTAAGAGTCACCCGGTCATTAAGCTGAAGCATCGATCTACTTCATCGACGATTTAAAAGAAATAAGCCGCTCCTCAAGCATTGTAATCTTTTCCTTAGCATCTGTTTGCTTTTTACGCTCAAGCTCAACGACATGTGGAGGAGCACTATTCATAAAACGTTCATTCCCCGTTTTTTTCTTCACCGATTCGAGGAAACCGATCGTATATTTCAACTCCTCTTCAATTTTTGCTATTTCATCTTCAGGATTTACAACATCTCCAAGCGGAATATAAAAAGCAGATGTATAGACTCTGAAAGACATGGCTCCATCAACTTCCTGATCACT
Source organism: Bacteroidia bacterium (assembly GCA_026391655.1). Classification (GTDB taxonomy): domain Bacteria; phylum Bacteroidota; class Bacteroidia; order Bacteroidales; family Prolixibacteraceae; genus JAAFHB01. Next base: position 56,230 of record JAPLDR010000076.1, read on the forward strand.
TACCTGAAGTTCAGAAAGATTTCCCATTTTAATTAAGATCGGGTTGTATTCCGGAATAAAACCTTTTTCGCCGGGGACGATAAATAACCTGAGTTGCTCTTTATTGGCGATATCTTTCTCTTTACGGATGGCGCGTATGCCCGTAATTGCCTCTTTGATCAACTCAAACTTTTCGCATATTTCTCCCTGATTTTCAGTCGGTTTTGGCCATACCGATATCATAATTGAATCTCCGTGATTCCTTCCTTTCAGTAATTGCCAGATCTCTTCCGAAATGAATGGCATAAACGGATGGAGCAGCCGTAACACTTCATCAAAGAGTTCGCTTACTTCGTGAAAAGTCTTTGCATCGATAGGCTGCTGATAGGCAGGTTTAATGATCTCGAGCAACCATCCTGAGAACTCGTCGCGGATGGTATTGTAAATGGTCATCAACGCATCGTTGAGCCGGTATTTGTCGAAATGGTCGTCCATTATCACGATCACTTCGCTTAGTTTAGCTTTGAACCACTCAATCCCAAGCCTTGAATGTTCGGGTTGAGGTATGATTTGATCAACTTCCCAGCCTTTGATCAAACGGAATGAATTCCAGATTTTAGAACTGAAATTACGTCCCTGTTCTGTGAGCGATTCATCAAAAAGGATATCGTTCCCGGCAGGTGAACAGAATAACATTCCAACCCTGACACCATCGGCACCATATTTGGCAATCAGATCGAGTGGATCGGGAGAGTTTCCAAGTGATTTCGACATCTTACGATGCTGCTTATCCCTTACTATACCTGTGAAATAGACGTTTTTAAATGGAAGATTGCCACGATATTCGTAACCTGCAATAATCATTCGGGCAACCCAGAAGAAGATAATTTCGGGAGCTGTTACGAGATCGTTCGTCGGATAGTAGTAATTAATATCCTTATTATCAGGATTGTTGATGCCATCGAAAACTGAAATTGGCCAAAGCCACGATGAAGCCCATGTGTCGAGTACATCTTCATCCTGACGCAAATCGTTTATTGTAAGCTGATTATTTCCGGTTTTCAGACGCGCCTGTTCAATGGCTTTCTCTTCACAATCAGCTACAACTAAAGAACCATCGGCCAGGTAATAGACCGGGATGCGATGACCCCACCAGAGCTGACGTGAGATGCACCAGTCTTTGATGTTCTCCATCCAGTGGCGATAGAGATTTTTGAATTTGGCCGGGTAGAATCTGATCTCATCATTTTCAACAGCATCAGCCGCCGGTTTGGTGATTTCGCTCATTTTCAGGAACCACTGTGCCGAAAGTTTTGGTTCAATAGGAACATCAGTTCGTTCTGAATAGCCAACTTTATTATTGTAATCCTCAATTTTAACGAGGCTTCCGGCCGCCTCAAGCATCGGAATGATCAGTATTGAACGTGTCGATCACCTCCAGATTGTGGCGTAATCCGATCTCATAGTCGTTGATATCGTGAGCCGGCGTGATTTTTAGACATCCAGTTCCGAACTCAATATCAACATATTCGTCTGAAATAACAGGAACCAGTCTATTCACCAGCGGGACAAAAACTTTTTTCCCAACAAGGTGTCGGAAGCGGTCGTCATTCGGATTGACACAAACTGCTGTATCGCCCAGAATTGTTTCGGGCCGGGTTGTGGCAACTGTTACGTATTCGTCATCCGTTCCTTCAATTTTATAACGGACGTAATAAAGTTTTGATTTTTCCTCTTTGTGATTGACTTCTTCGTCCGAGAGGGCGGTTTTAGCAGCCGGATCCCAGTTGACCATGCGCACGCCGCGATAAATATATCCTTTGTTGTATAGATCGACAAAAACCTTGATGACCGATTCGGAGCGGATCTTGTCCATAGTGAAACAGGTACGTTCCCAGTCGCACGAAGCACCGAGTTTTTTTAGCTGTTCGAGAATTATTTCACCGTGTTTGTCTTTCCATTCCCAGGCATGAGCGAGAAATTCGTCACGAGTAAGACTATCTTTTGAAATTCCTTCTTTTCGTAATTTATCAACGACTTTGGCTTCTGTAGCAATTGATGCGTGGTCGGTTCCGGGCACCCAGCAGGCATTTTTTCCCTGCATGCGTGCACGGCGAACGAGAATGTCCTGAATAGAGTTGTTCAACATATGACCCATGTGCAAAACACCAGTCACATTCGGCGGTGGGATTACAATGGTATAAGGCTCACGCTCATCGGGTTCGGAATGGAAGAAATTTTGCTCCATCCAGTATTTATACCATTTATCTTCAACTGCCGAAGGATCATACTTGCTCGGAATTTCCATCATCACCTCTCTATTTATCGTTCAAATTATCAGTCAAATGATTGCCGCATTTTGCCGGTCCATTTAACATGGGAACAAAAATAGGAAAAACGAGAGAAACGGAAAGGATTAAAAGGGAAGAATCGGGTGATTCGGGTCAGATTAATTGATAAGTGTAAGTCTGATCGTGAAAATATACTGCAAATTTCTATTTTCCCATTAAGAATTCAATTGGAATGTTCAGTCGTTTGCTCCAGGCTATTTCGTTATGTTCGTCTTTGTCAAATACCTTTGACAGGTAGTTAGATTCACCAAATCCTTTGCCTTTGGCAATCAGGTCAACAAATGATTGGGTCATCTCATAGGTTTTATCACTTTCACCGGTTCCGTAATCCATGTAAATTTTGTGACCCATTGGTGAAGCCAGATGGTGTTTTAAATATTCAAAAGTTGCTGTCGGAATTTCGTAATTAGGTTCAATCGAACTTAGCCATGCAGTTGATAAACAGGCTGCACCTCCAAATACTTCAGGATATTCGTTGATCGCATACAATGAAATAGTAGCACCCAAACTCGAACCTATTACAAATGTGTGATCTTTATCGGGATAAGTTGAAAAATTCTGATCAATATAAGGTTTTAGCTCATTAACCATAAACTTCAGATAATTATCGCCATTCGCGGGTTTTCCATTCGTATATTTTTCGGTGAACATGGTTTGTGTTTTAGTATCCAATTGCGAAAATATTTTGTTTGGAAAATATTCCGAAATTCTGTTTACTCCTGTATTCCAGATTGCTACAACAATGCACCGCTCAATTTTTCGATCTTTGATTAACCGTGAAAATGTTTCATCAACGCCCCATTCCTTTTTATTCCAGGTTTGAGTGCTGTCGAAAAGCATTTGTCCGTCGTGCATATACACCACATTATATTTCTTCGTTGTGTCATAGTCATCCGGTAGCCAAACATCTACATTCCGGGCTGCTACAAATTTGGACTGGAAGTTTTCAATTCGTTTAATACTTCCGGAGGCAACTTTGGGAAGGTTCTGTGCATTGCAGAAAAATGACAAAAGGAATATATAGGTAATTAAAATACTTGATCTCATGCAGTTAAAATTTGTGTGATTATTTCGAAATCGGGTTCGGAAACATTTCTTCAATTCTTAACGCATCGAACAGATAAACCATCAGCCTTGCTTTCAACGTCTTTTTGGATCTTGCTGAGACTGAAATCCAGGAGATAAAACCAACTGCTATTGGTACTGTACAACGTAGAACTCCACCAATAACCGCTGAACCCAATATCGCCGAACGCCTGACTACGGGAACCTCCGGGAAGAGCGGTAAAACCGCTTGAATTAGTGGCTTTGGTTGTGGCGGGACGATTCATCCAATGGGTTGTACCTTTTTCTTTCAGTTTGTCACCTGCTACCTCAATACCTCCCAGGAAATCGATTAGTATCATCCAATCATCATTTCCAGGTATGTGCCAGCCTGAGGGGCAAAGCTTGCCTGTATATACGGAATAACCTTTATACAAGGCTCCATAGGTATTTTTATATTTTGATTCCGCATTTTCATACCACGAATAGGCAGGAGCCTTAGTACTCGTCCATTCCGCATCAGCGGTAATTAGCGGAATCGATGTACTGTCGTTTAATCTGGTGGTCTTTAAGTTCTCGGCCATCCAGGTTTGGGTGCCGATAGTTACCGTTTTATAGACATTGCCGTCTATATCTTTAACTGTTTGTGCCTGAAGTCCTGTCAGTCCTAAACCAAACAAGAGCACTACACTAAATTCAATTTTGTTGTGTCGCATGGTTTTCTACTTTAGTTGGATAGTTATCACAAATATAATGATTGTTTTCTTTATTTCATCATTCGAAATATCAATTCTTTGAGTATATATATATCAAATCTTTGAGAAGTTATTGTTTCGGTTACCATGCAATTTTTTCCCCCCACATGTCAACAAACTTGGGATTTAACATTTCCAGGTCATACTGAATTAGCTACTTTTGAACCTTAAGAATTTTCAGAATATGAACCATCCGGATAAAACCACTTTTGCCCCTTATTATCAATTATGTACCGAAATTGATGCATTGAGTGAATTGCTTGAAAAGCAACACCACCAACATATCAATTGTAAGAAAGGTTGCGATCTGTGTTGTATGGCAATTTCGGTTTTCCCTGTAGAGTTTTATGCCATCAAGGCGGAATTAGATCTAAAATCAATCCCTGAATTGTCTGTTTCTCAAAACGATGAAGATTGCCGTTATTTGGTGGGTCACAGCTGTGCGATTTATCCGTCAAGACCTGTGATCTGCCGTACGCATGGTTTGCCATTGTTGTATATGAGTCTGGAATGGAATGATTGGGAACTGTCGTGTTGTGAGCTGAATTTCACCGATTTTGATTTGGATGATTTTACGCCCGAAAACACATACCCGATGGACCGGATTAATAGTCAGCTCTATCAGATCAATAAAAACTTTGTTGCTGATTTCGAAGATGGGAAGTATTCCGAAACAGACCGGATTCCGCTGGCGGAATTGATCTTGTAGTTGTTTTTTATAAATAGCGGCTGGCTATTGGCAACTGGCAGCTGGTTTGGTCGGCTGCTCGCAATTGTTTTTATCTTCCTGTTGCAGTTAAAAAATCCGGATAAAATTGTCTTAAAGGATTCAAATTTTGTTTGGAGCAACAGTCAGCCAGTTGCAAACCGCCAGCCGCAAGAAGCTCCTGTTTTCAACTCAAACCCTCACAACATTACCAGACCATTAAATTCATGCCATTGTCATTCTCCCTCCACCTTTTTCTGTATTTTTGCTTTTGGTTACAAATTGAATAAGCTATAAAATGAATTGTTTATCGCACTAATAATCATATAGATATTTTAATCATGTCAGAATTTAGTTATCAAAAACCTTTCCCGATTAAGGAAGACACCACAAAGTACCGGTTACTAACCAAAGATTTTGTTTCAACGATTGAAGTTGATGGTCATAAAATTTTGAAAGTTGCACCTGAAGGGCTCGAATTGATAGCCAAAGAGGGTTTCACTGATGTCTCGTTCTATTTGAGGGAAACGCATCTCGAAAAACTGGCAACCATTTTAAAAGATTCGGAAGCAAGTGACAACGATATATTTGTGGCTTACACGATGTTGCTGAATCAGGTTGTTTCGGCTGAAGGTGAATTACCCACGTGCCAGGATACAGGCACAGCAATTGTCCTTGGGAAAAAAGGTGAGAATGTCTGGACCGGCAGCGACGATGCAAAATCGCTTTCCAGAGGTATTTATGAAACATATCGCGATCGTAATCTGCGCTATTCACAGGTTGTTCCGTTTACTATGTTTGATGAGAAAAACACGGGTACCAATCTTCCGGCTCAGATCGATATTTATGCCACTGAAGGAAACAGTTACGAATTTCTGTTTGTAACCAAAGGTGGCGGATCTGCTAACAAGACTTTCCTTTATCAGCAGACCAAGTCGTTGCTTAACGATGAGAGCCTTTCCAGATTTATCAAAGAGAAGATCAAAGATTTAGGGACATCTGCGTGTCCACCCTATCACCTGGCCGTTGTAATCGGTGGAACTTCAGCCGAAGCTAACCTTTCTACGGTAAAAAAAGCATCAGCCGGATATTTGGATCACCTTCCAACAGAAGGCAACGAAGGGGGACAAGCTTTCCGCGATCTGGAATGGGAAGAGAAAATCACGAAGATTTGCCGCGAAAGTGGGATAGGAGCACAGTTTGGCGGAAAATATTTCGTTCACGATGTACGCGTAATCCGTTTGCCACGACATGCTGCTTCGTGTCCCGTTGGAATCGGTGTGAGTTGTAGTGCCGACCGTAATATCAAAGCGAAGATTACCGAAGATGGTATCTTCCTTGAAGAATTGGAACGTAATCCGATACGATTCCTCCCTAAAAAGGCTCCGTTTATGCAGCCTGCCGTAGATATTGATCTTGACCGACCCATGGATGAAGTTCGTAAAGAACTTTCGAAATATCCTGTTAAAACAAGGTTAAACCTTAAAGGAACATTAATCGTTGCCCGCGATATTGCGCATGCTCAGATCAAAGAGATGATCGATGCGGGAAAGCCAATGCCTGAATATTTCAAAAATCATCCGGTTTATTATGCCGGTCCTGCAAAAACTCCGAAAGGAATGGCATCCGGTAGTTTTGGTCCGACAACTGCGGGGCGCATGGATAGCTATGTTGATCTTTTCCAGGATCTTGGCGGATCGATGATTATGCTTGCAAAAGGTAACCGTTCGAAACAGGTGACCGATGCCTGCAAGAAGCATGGTGGTTTCTACCTCGGATCGATAGGTGGTCCCGCTGCAATTTTGGCAAAAGATAGTATCAAATCAGTCAAGGTTATTGATTTTGAGGAACTTGGCATGGAGGCTGTCCGTGAGATTTATGTTGAGAATTTTCCTGCGTTTATCATTGTTGACGACAAAGGGAATGACTTCTTTGCTGAATTAAAATAGTTATAATTTATTTATGGTCAATTAGTTTCTTCGCTTTCAATATAAAAAGAGGGTGTCTCAATTGTTGGGACACCCTCTTTTGATAATAATTTTTGATGCAAAACAAGTTGATTGCGTAGAGACCATTTACCCGATCAGGCGCATTTCTTATTTATTGATTCTTGCTTTTTACCTAATTCAAGTAGAAATTCGGGTGCAAAATCAGCCTGATTATCCCATGTTATAGTATTTAGTCTGATTTTGAATGATTTAAAATACTCCACATCACGCAAGGGAAGAAATATTCTGCGATTATCATTCATTATTGTTTCTTCTATATCTGTAACAACAGACTCACCATTATTAAAAGTTAAGAATACCTTGTATTCGCCTTTATATTCCGCATAAGTCACATTGAGTATCATAATTATTATTCTAAAGGTTGTATTTTATTAAACTCTCCCGTTGTCCTAATTAATTCCCAGTCCTGAAGAAGTTCTTCTTTATGTATTTCATACCATTCTATGACCATTCCTAATGCGCGTTTTGGAAATTTACCGTCAATAATGCCAGAATTTATTTCAACAATAACCTCAAAATCTCCATATTTAGCATGGAAATGCGGTGGATTATGATCATTAAAGTTCATGAATATAACAATTCCTAAAAATCTGCTGATCTCTGGCATTTTTTATTTCAAAGTTACAATTTTTTAGAAAAGATACTAAAGCCATTTTTGATGTTTCTTTTTCATTTCTTCGTGGCCGATAAGGTTTTCTGGGTTATCACTTTCCTCAAGTGCCAATAACAGTTCCTTCTGATCTTCTATCGTTAAATTTTTCCACAATTTGCTCTCTTTCGCAGAAGCTCTCTTCTTCAGTATATCGTAAAAATTGATGAGAAGATTCTCATTGTCAATACTATCAATAAGAATATGAAAGCTTTTTTTTAGTTCTATTGTATTCATTTTCTCTTCTTTTTTACAAATTTAACGATATTTTAGATACCAATTATATTTACATTCTTTCCGGAACTTCAATCCCAAGCAGTGAAAACCCGTTTTTGATTGTTATTCCAATTGTTCTGGCCAGCAGCAACCTGAATTTACGAATCTCTTCATCCGGTTCATTCATGATGGTGATATCGTGATAGAACTGGTTAAACTCTTTCACAAGCTCGTAAACGAAATTAGCGACAAGCGCAGGACTGTGGTTTTCACCAGCCTCTTTTACAACTTCCGGGAGTGACTTGCTCAGGAATTATAATACCGGCATCAGCCGCTTTTCGTAAAACACTCTGTATCCGAGCGTAGGTATACTGGATAAAAGGACCCGTATTCCCGTTAAAATCAATCGATTCTTCGGGATTGAACATCATGGTCTTTTTAGGATCGACTTTAAGGATAAAATATTTCAATGCGCCAAGCGCTACCGTACGATAGATCTTCTCTTTTTCTTCATCCGTGTAACCATCGAGTTTCCCAAGTTCTTCGGAAACTTTGCGGGCAACCTCAATCATTCCTGCAACCAGATCATCCGCGTCAACTGCCGTC
>JAPLDR010000123.1:0-27724 GCA_026391655.1 Bacteroidia bacterium
TACCCATCCTTTTCGAAGTTTAACAACTCGACACTGTATAAAAGATTGATCTTTCCATTGGTAGATTTAACCTCCTTTGGTGCAAATGTTACTTTCATATCAAATGAGGTCTGGTCAGTTGAAGTATCCAGTCCTGACTTCTTTAAGCAGGATATTAAAGTTAGTATTACTATAACTGTTGGGATAAAGCAAGAAGTTAGTTTTCTCATAGAATTTTTTTGAAACCTCAATTTTTTATAGCTTCTCTGTAAATGTTCATAAGTCTGGTCGCAAGTACCATTGGTTTGGCGGTGGTCGAATTATAATTGATCACAATGGTAGCGTTTTCCGACGGGAAGTATCCAGCCCAGTTTTTTGATCCAAAGATGGTTCCTGTATGACCCCACATAGGAGGATTTGTTTTAAACATGATACCAAGGCCATAAAATTCGCAATCTTCACCCGGAGCTGGTACCAGCGTGAGCCGCTGAGCCTGTGTCTCGGGTTTCAGCAGCGTACCTTTATAAAGATGTCCGACCCAGGTCTTCAGGTCATATACATCGGAAATTATAGCGCCGGCAGCACCAGCCAGAGATGGATCATAAGCTTCCGATACATCAGGAAGGGCAGCAGTATTGGTCTCGAATCCCCATCCATAGCCGTGAATAAATGAATCCGGAATTCTATTGTCGGAAGGGTAAATCGTATTGGTCAGATTCAGTTTATCGAGTATTCTATGTTGTATCTCTGCTCCAACAGCATTTCCTGTGATTTTTTCAATGATCATACCAGCGATGATCGTATTCGTATTTGAATATTTGAAATTGGTTCCCGGCGTAAAATAGAATGGTTCATTTTTGATTAGATCGATCATATCCTGACTCGTCCATTTTTTAAACGGACTATTAAAAAGTGTAATAAAGTACTGGTTTACATCTGTATAATCAGGAATTCCACTCGTATGATTACACAACATCTTAATCGTGATACTCCCGGCATTCGGAAAATTTGGTAAAAACAGACTAAGTTTATCCGAAAGACTTAATTTGTTTTCATCTACGAGTTGCAGCAGAACTGTATACGTATAGGTTTTGGTAAGACTCCCGATCCTGAATTTCATGTTTGGATCGGGCTTCATGTTGGTAGCCTTATTCGCTGTACCTATTCCCTTTACCCATTCAAGATTTCTGTCGGGAGCCCAGATTCCTATAATCATTCCGGGTACTCCGGAACTTTTCAGTATTGAATCACTGACGCTTTCCCATTGAGCGATAATCTGGCTATTCCGGTTATTGAAATCCTGATCACTGCTTTTAGTACAGGAGCAATCTGATATTATAACACATCCCAAAATTAGAATAAATGCGCTTGTTGCTTTTCCCATGACAACTGTTTTAACCTTTAATTAATAAAGAATAAATTTCTACCGAATAAAATTACTTGCTATTTCAAATTATATATTCCGTAATTTTCAACCATTTCATTTGTATGCTGTTCCGGTACGGAAAGCCATTTAATACTATTATTTTCAACTCCTCCAATTTTCTCTATTGAATCAATGTAGTATGGAAGTCCTTCCGATATGTAATAGGGGAAATCGGTGTGAAAACCAATATGAAGATGAGGTGCATCCGAATTTCCGGAATTACCAACCTTGCCGATTAACTGACCTTTACTAACAACCTGTCCTGTCTTTACCATTATGCTGTTTTTAATCATATGCCCGTAAGTAAAATAACCACCGGCAACAGCCAGCGTAACAGAATTGCCTGTACCATTAAACATGGTCAGATCATTTGATTTTGTACCAACGGGTGATTGATCGGGCATTCCATCAGTTATGGAAACTACTTCTCCGGTTGCTACGGCGTAAACATTTTGCCCATAGACATACCAGTTTTCACAAATATTCTGATCACCACTAAAGTTATTTCCCGAGGCATCAATCTTATTCCAGTCTATGCAGTATCTTTCAGGAATAGTTGTAATTCCTTTACATAAAACACTGAGTTTTGGGTGATGATTATTTTGTAATATGGTCGCATTTGCAGAAATAAATCTATCTCCCTTTAACGGTGCGGAAAAGACAAGTGGCTCAACTTTTGAAACGGCGGCTTCTACTTCAATATTTTTTTCTACGGAACCTTTTATAAGCACCAATCTGTGATTTATCTTTTGAGGAACCTGAGCGGGAAGCAGGTTCAATCCTACAAGAAAACAGTAAGTTGAATGCGCATTAGAAAGGGGATAGTAAAATAAACTCGGCGGTACAACTCCTGTATAGGGTTTAAGTATTACCAAATATTTGTTGGTGTCGCTAAGAGAGCAAAGCATGGTCCCATTTGCTGAATTCAATACCTGAAAATCTTTCAGTTTATATCCTTCCTTATCGAAGTTTGCCGACTCCAGGGAGTACATCAGGTTTACTTTCCCATCAGTAGATTTAACTTCGGTTGGTGCGAATGTCACCTTCATATCAAATGAAGTTTGACTGGTAATATCCAAACCTGATTTTTTTGAGCAGGACAGAAAAGCCGGAACTGTTAAAACCAGGAGCACAAAACATAAAGCAAAATTTTTCATCTGAATTTTTATTTAAAGTTATAGACCGCACAATTTTCCATCAACTCATTTGTTCGTGTTGATGGGCTGGGAAGTAAAACCAATGTGCCTCCCGTCAAATCAGGATTTGCTAAATTGCCCGCTTTTTCAAATGAATCGATGTAGTAGGGGAGACCCTCCGATATGTAATACGGATATTCGGTATGTATGCCAAAGTGAAGATGCGGTGCATTCGAATTCCCGGAATTGCCCACTCTGCCAATCAGTTGCCCCTTTGTAACAGACTGTCCTACTTTTACGGTTATACTGTTAGGTATCATGTGTCCATAAACTGCATAATTGACTCCGGTCGTAACCGTAACCGAATTACCTGTTCCGGTATAAAGATTTACATCCTTAACTGTCCCAACAGGAGACTGATCCGGCATACCTTCCTGAACAAAAACTACTTCTCCGGCAGTTGCAGCATATATATTCTGACCATATACGTACCAGTTCGAGCAAACGGTCTGATCACCGTGAAAAAGTTTACCGGCAGCATCTACTTTTAGCCAGTCAACGCAATATCGTTCGGCAACCCTGGCCATCCCCTTATAGGTGAATTGGTAAGTTGGGTGATGATTAAACGGAAGGAATGTTGTTGTACATTCGGAAACAAATCCGTTACCTTTAAAAGGGGCGCCTGTGATAGTAACTGATTCTTTGGAAACAGCGGTTTCTGCCGCGTCGATTGTTGACTCTTTGGCATCCTTCAGAAGAACCAATCTGTGTCTTATCTTCTGAGGAACAACGGCTGGGTCAAACTCCATCCCGATACTAAAGCGATAAGTAGTATTTCCTGGTAACGGGTAAGCGAAGAGACCCTCTGCAATACTCTGCATGGTGGGTTTATGGATCAGCAGATATTTTCCAGTGTCGCTAATGGTGGCGAGAACAGCCCCATTTACAGCATTTATCACCTGGAAATCTTTAAGTTTATACCCGTCTTTCTCGAAATTTAGCGCCTCAACACTGTATAACAGGTTGATCTTGCCATCGGTAATTTTCGTCTCAATTGGTGCAAACGTTACCTTCAAATCATACGAGGCCAGAACATTTGGAATATCCAGTCCTGATTTTTTTGAGCAACACATCAATGCCGGAGTTAGTAAAACCAACAGGCCAAAGTAAATAGCTGATTTTCTAGTTGAAGTTCTCATTTTTTCTGATTTTTTAAAATTTACATAATTTGCTGTTTTAGTGAAGTATATAATTTGTATTTTTTATTCTTTTCAGTATCCCAGTGTTTTTTTCATCTGTTTTATAAGGCTCACAACAGCCTTACCCTGAATTGCATCCAAATTGTGATCACCCGGATATAGCGTGCTTTCGGAGATGACTGTTACATCAGTTAAGGGATCGTAGAAGGCTACGGTGAGATAGCCGTAGTGACTTCCCGTGTGGCCATATCCAAGACCTTCCTTGAATTCAATTCCAAGACCATATGATTCATTGGTGGTGAGACATTGCGTCATACGGCTCACTTGCTGCGGATTGACTCCGGCACTGCCAGTAAGAAGGTTTTTGTAAAAGGTGGCCAAATCGTGGAATGTACTGATGATGTTACCTTCTGCAATTCCCCATGACACATTAAAATTGGTAAAATCGATGGTCATACCATTATTGTAATAATAACCACGCAAATAAGGTGCTTTCATTGCCGTATCGTTACCCAGATAAGGAAGTGAGGTTTCGTTCAAATGGTTTTTTGACAGGATCTCGTCCCTGACAAAATTGTGGTAAGTTTTTCCGCTGACACGCTCTATGATCTTAGCTAGCAAGGTGTAACCATTGTTGCTGTAGTGATGTTCAATACCCGGGGGACCATAGGTTAGCTGGTGCTTCGAGATTAGCTGGTGTAATTCATCCAAAGTAAATTGGTGGTATCTTTCTATATTTAAAATGTAAGACAGATAGTAAGTTTTCCCGGCGTACCAGGCTTTTACGGTATCAGGAATCACTGAGTTGACCTGATCGAAAACGTTTGCCCGGTGTTCGAGAAGCTGGCGGATTGTAATTTTATTTTTATAGGGTATATTATAGTTAGCATCATCCGGAAGATAGGGCATGTTTGTCCCCGGAATCATCTTGGTTACAAGATCTTCAATATTTAGCTTTCCCTGCTGATCGAGCAGCATAACGGCAGTCGAAGTGAATGATTTAGTGATACTTGCTGCCCGGAAATGAGAAACTGCTGATGCTCCCCGTTCGAGGCCGGATGAGACAAAATAGTTTCCTTTAGGAGAAACAATGTAAATACCGAGTCCTCCTTTGAAGTTTGAAAGCGGAGTAGTAAAATGCTGCCAGGTAGTATCTACTGAATTCTGTAGTGTTGGTGCATAATAGGTTAATCCAATATCGTCCGATTTTTTACAACCCCATGAAATTATCAGGAGGATCGTAAGGAAAGCCAGGTAGTTTGTTCTCATCGTCAGCGATTATTATGGGTTACAATAATTCGGTACAACGCAATGGTTTTCACTCTTACCACTTAGAAAAATTGGAAATCATATTATCATCAACACAATCAATTTCGGATTGGACAAGGAAAATAATTGTACAACAGGATTAATGTCGGACAAGGTGTTTTTCCAACAATTTTGATTGCGGTTCGTTCATGGTAAGCTTCACTGATTTAACTCACCGAAAATAAGTATTTTTGAATAAATAAAACAATAGGCATTAATTTTCTTTTTGTAACCATTTACCAAGGTTGTATAACGATCCAGGTTCTCAATTATTTGTCTTTCCATGCTTTGCTTTTGCAATTGCCGGATAGTAATTTTTGGTTTTATAAACTGATTGCAGATCAATCGACCGGCCACAATCTATAATTTTACCCCTATGAGTAACAGAATTTTTAAAGATGCTTTTTAAAAGCAAAAAGGTTATTAAGTTTGCATCTTCGGAAATTTAAGAAAACAGTTTATTAATATTTAGTATAGATGACTATTTTACAGAGTATTATAATTGCCATAGTAGAAGGGATAACTGAGTATTTGCCTGTTTCATCTACTGGTCATATGATTTTAACTCAGGCCATTCTCGGCATACCGGTTGATGATTTTACAAAGCTATTTACAGTAAATATTCAGCTTGGTGCAATCCTGGCAGTCGTAGTTCTCTATTTCAAACGATTCTTTCAGTCTTTATCTTTCTATTACAAGTTGTTTGTTGCATTCCTCCCGGCTGCTTTTTTTGGTTTGCTACTCGATAAATACATCGATCAGTTGCTTGGAAGTGTAATTACTGTAGGGGTCACACTTTTTCTCGGTGGAATTGTCCTGCTATTTGTTGATAAATGGTTCGACCGGCCAAAACAGGATCAGACAATTACTTATCCTACTGCTTTGAAGATAGGGCTGTTTCAGTGTATTTCTATGATTCCGGGTGTTTCGAGGTCGGCCGCTACCATAATTGGTGGTTTGACACAAAGGATGAACAGAAAAACTGCTGCAGAATTTTCCTTTTTCCTGGCCGTTCCTACAATGTTTGGCGCGACTGTACTCAAGGTTTATAAGCACATCGATTTAATGACAAATCCCGAAAATCTCAAATTGTTGTTAATCGGGAATGTAGTGGCATTTATTGTGGCAATCATTGCAATCAAGGCATTTATTACATTTCTTACCAGGCATGGGTTTAAATTATTTGGATATTACCGGATTGTTGTTGGTTTGGCAATTATCATCCTAACCTTGTTAGGTTATGATCTGAGTCTGATTTAAGGTTTGAATTAAAATATAGAATATCATGGCAATAGTTGTTAAAACAGAGGACCCTGAAGGGTTATTGTATCAGATTAAGAGGGCGATCGACGAAAAGGTGGTCGATTTATGGTCGTATGACGCTGCAGGCGATTTTTCCCATACACCCGACAAATGGATTAACAGGGCCTGGCTTCGTCCTGAAATCGGTGACGGGGAACTCAAATTTGGTATTCTTGGAACCAAGGATGCCCCTATGACCGCTTCGCTTTATAGCGCATATCATGGCTACTTTATCGAGATGTTGCTGACCCATCTTGATAAATATTTTATTACTGCAGCTGCGACTGCTAAGAAAACAACACCTGATTATTTTTAGGTTAGTTAATCTCGCGTGGTAATCGTGGTCTTCCGGCCTCGATCCAAGCCGTTCTTACTAATTCGGCCAATGATTTTGATGATCCTGCAATCATTTTTTTGGTGAACCCTTGTGTTTGGTTCCAAAGTGTTTGATAATAAAGATCATTGTATTCGCTATTCGCCCTTGCAAATGCGAATTTATCCGCGCTTAAAAGTGAGTCTTTGTACCGATAATTATTGTAGACATAATCGAAAATGTATCGGCTAACATTGGGTATTTTTCTCGTCCGTGAGCGGGTAACAGTTATCTCATCGACGAAGCGGTTAATCATTTTCGATTCGTAACGACTATGGATTCCGGTTTGCCCTGTAAGTTTCCCATCGTAATTGCTTGTCAGATGGAGTGGCATAAAACCGTCGCCGACATAATGACCAAGATCGGCGGCTGTCAATACTGCCTTTGCCCACTCTTTTGATCTGAATTCCTTTACCAGCATCCGGTATGTGGAGTCAGTGACCCATGGAAGTGTTCCATTTTTCATCACGAAATCCTTCCCATATTTATTGAATGCTTCGTCTTCGGATTCAGTAATCTGTTGTTTTTCAATAAAATCCTTGTAAGCATCAATGTCGATATAATGCTTCACCCCTTCAGCAGGATCATTTTTTTTACGGTTATCGGCGTCTGTGGAGTGTTCCGACAGCTTCTCTGACCACCCTTTATAATGGTTAAGCCTTGCACGGAAAAAGACCGGAGACGATCCGCTTATTTTCTGATGTCCCTTTTCTCCCCAACTGCATAAGAGGATTATTAATGCCATCATCATCAGGGTACGGGAGATTTTTATTTTCATATTATATTAATAATTAGATACGTATATTTAAAATATTTATGCGAAATCAGGATTCAAATGTATTATTTTTTTGTTCTACCTTTACATGCTAAAAAAAAAGAGAAGTGGTTAATATAGGTAAGTACAATACCCTCAGGGTAATTAAGGAGGTCGATTTCGGAGTTTATCTTGATGGAGAGAATGAAGGTGAAATATTGATGCCCATTCGATATGTTCCAAAAAACTGCCAGGTCGGTGATTATGTCGACGTGTTTCTTTATCTCGATTCGGAAGACCGGCCGATTGCTACAACGGAAAAACCTTATGCCCAGGTTGGCGAATTTGCAATGCTTAGGGTAAAATCAGTTAATAGAATTGGCACTTTTCTCGATTGGGGAATTATGAAAGATTTACTGGTACCGTTTCGTGAACAAAAGGTTACGATGACTGAAGAGCGGTCCTATCTGGTTTATATCTATGTTGATGAGGAGAGCCAGCGCATTGTTGCTTCGGCAAAATTGAATAAATTTTTAGATAAGACATTGCCGGAGTATACTATTGGCCAGGAGGTTGATCTGGTTATTGAAAGTGAAACTGACCTTGGCTATAAGGCCATTGTGAATAATCTGCATTGGGGCATTCTCTATGAAAATGAAGTTTTCGAGCAGTTGGCAAAGGGGTTGAAAATTAAGGGTTATATTAAAAAAATCAGGACAGATAATAAGATTGACCTTTCTCTGCATCCGCTTGGTTACGAAAAGATAGATCCGATAACTCAAATGATTCTTGAGGAGCTGAAAAAGGAGGGTGGGTTTATTGCTGTTTCAGACAAAAGTGATGCTGAACAGGTGTACCGTGTTTTTGGAATTAGCAAAAAATCGTTTAAACAAGCTGTGGGAGCTTTATATAAGCAGCGAATAATCACCCTTGGGGTTGATGGTATACGGTTAAAATCCTGATGGTTGAATAGTATCCAAATGAATATTTTTTGAAAAAAAATATTCTGGTTAAACCAAATATAAAGTTTAGAGTCAAACAATGGAATTTTAAAATTTACAAATATGAAAAAATTATTATTGGTTGTTTTCGTGGCTATCTTAGCGATGGGTTCAGGTTTTGCTCAGCAGGGACAGCGTGATCCGGCAGCCAGGCTTCAAAGAGAGCTCGATGGTCTTACTACCGAATTAGGTTTGTCAAAAGATCAGGTTGCAAAGATTACTCCCATTGTCACCGAAGGGCAGAAAAAATGGTCAGATTTAAGAACCAAAATGCGCGAAGCTGGTGGTACTCCGGATCGTGCAAAAATGGGTGAAGAAAGAGCCAAGATGACAGCCGAAACTGACAAAGCATTAAAGGCTGTTTTGACAGCTGAGCAGGGTGTTAAACTTGATGCTTACCGCAAGAAACAAGCTGAAGAAAGAGCCAAACAGCAACAAGGGCAGTAGATTTTTGATTTAATTAAAAGATTTGACGAGTATCAAGGTGAAAATTTACCTTTGATACTCGTTTTTTTTATTTAATTTTCTCAACAAATCACAGTTTTAAATGTTTTAATTCCAGATTATTGAATTGTCTGATTTACACCTGTTTTTTATCATAGTCCAACATTGTTCCAATCGCTATTTTTGCAAGATTACTTAATTGAATATAAGAACTTATGCCAGTCAGAAAACTTTCGGAACTCTTTGATTTACTCAAAGATAAACCACTCAAAACTATGATTGTAGTTTGTGCGAACGATGAACACACCGTAGCTGCTGTAGGAGAGGCAGTTAGCAAAAATCTTGTGAAGGGGATCCTAATTGGGGATCGGGCTAAAATCAATTCTGCCTCCCGGTTATGCGGCTTTGACAGTGACCAGTTTACTATTATTGATCAACCTGATGATGATATTGCGGCACAGCTTGCGGTAGAAATGATCAAAAGGGGTGAGGGTGATCTGATGATGAAGGGATTGATCCAGACAGACAAGTTTATGAAGGCAATTCTTAGTAAAGAGAAGGGTATTACTGACGCAGGGAAGGTGGTAAGTCATGTGACTGTCGTTGAAAATGAATACTATCATAAGTTGTTGATTGTGGGTGATGTAGCTGTAATTCCTTTGCCGGATTTGAATCAAAAGATAAAAATTATAGGTTATCTTGCTGATGTGGCCCATCGGTTGGAAATTGCTATGCCAAAAATTGCTGCTATTGCACCCAGCGAGCGGGTTCTCCCTTCTATTATCTCATCAACAGATGCTGCATTACTTGCAATAATGAATGAAAGGGGTCAGATTAAGGGATGTATCGTTGACGGACCAATTGCCTTGGATGTGGCGGTTGACCGTGAATCGGCAGATATCAAGGGAATTAGATCACCTGTTGCCGGTGATGCTGACTGTTTGCTGTTCCCAAATATAGAATCTGGAAATGTATTCTATAAAGTAAATTCAAAAATGGCAAGGTCTGAATCAGCAGCCATTGTTCTTGGGGCCCGGGTCCCGGTGGTGCTTGGTTCCCGTGGTGATAGTTCCCGTGTGAAACTACTTTCAATAGCGCTTGGAGCTCTTATGGCACAGGATTAACAGAAAGGCAGGGGAGCGAAAGGGCGAAAATGCGATGGAGTGATAATGTATTGATATTTAGATTATTCCTTGTTTGTTGCTTTGTTCTAAATACTTAGACTTAATTTTTTGATAAAACAAAATATAATTCATTATGAAACGAGTCCCGATACATCGGAACAAGTTCCATCTCCCGCACATGCGGGATTAAAAAACAAATTATTTACGAATGAAATCAGTACGAATTTTAGTCATTAATCCCGGATCGACATCCACAAAAATTGCTATTTACGACAATTCTGTGTGCTCTTTACTTAAGACCATTCACCATTCATTAGCTGAGCTGGCTCCTTATAAAACGATTTCCGAGCAATATGATTTTAGGATGTCATTGATTATGAATGAGATAGATCATGATAGAATTGATATTAAAGCCATCGACATTGTGATCGGACGAGGGGGATTAACCTATCCGCTAAAATCAGGAGTTTATTATATCAACGAATTGATGGTAAACCACTGTCGCAGGGGTGTAATGGGAGAACATGCTTCAAATCTGGGCTCGCTGATTGCATACGAAATTGCCCAAATGAATCCCGGAACTATTGCCTTGATTGCCGACCCGGTGGTAACCGATGAAATGGAGGATATTGCACGTGTTTCCGGCCACCCCTTGTTTGAGCGTCTTTCGATATTTCATGCTTTGAATCAGAAAGCAGTCGCCCGCCAACATGCGTCAAAACTTGGAAAACTCTACGAGGAACTTAATTTGATTGTTGTTCATTTAGGTGGAGGAATTACTATTGGAGCTCACCATAATGGGAGGGTAATTGATGTGAACAATGGACTTGACGGAGAGGGACCATTCTCACCCGAGCGCAGCGGAACTCTTCCTGTCGGAGCAGTAATCGGGTTATGCTTTAGCGGAAAATATACGCAAGATGAAATCCGCCTCATGGTTAACGGTCAGGGTGGTCTGGCAGCATACCTTGGAACTAACGATGCACGGGAAGTTGAAATTGCTATAAATCATGGCGATGAAAAGTCG
The DNA here is from genome assembly GCA_026391655.1 of Bacteroidia bacterium. GTDB lineage: Bacteria > Bacteroidota > Bacteroidia > Bacteroidales > Prolixibacteraceae > JAAFHB01. The sequence goes on from JAPLDR010000123.1 coordinate 11,074, forward strand.
GCCTTTTACCTTGAAGCAATGGCCTATCAGGTATCCAAAACTATTGGTGAAATGGCGACAGTACTAAAAGGGAAAATAGACGGAATTTTAATAACCGGAGGAATTGCTTACGACAGAAAACTTATGGCTCAAATTCGTGAAAGGGTCGAATTTATAGCTCCAGTTTCAGTTTATCCAGGACAGGACGAATTGAAAGCATTGGCAATGAATGCATTGATGGTTGCCAGAGGCGAAGTTGAAGCAATTGTTTACGATAAGACCGGATTTTAATAAAAAGATGATTTTTCCTGTTAACATATAATGTTTTCGTTTAGCACGATCTGTTTTCCTCAAATTCTTTATGCTTAATATTTGCATTTTAATTTAGATCGCTTACTTTTGATCTTATATCAAAAACCGCTAAATAATGGGTAAAATAGTAAGTTTCCTGCTTTTTCTGACACTTCCCCTGATATCCATAGCTCAGCAATTTGTTCCTAATTACGATGAGGCAAAAGTGCCGACGTATAAGTTGCCCGATCCGCTGATTTTTAAGGATGGTTCGGCTGTTAAGAGTAAAAAAGATTGGAGCAAAAGGCGTGGAGAAATATATCATATTTTTGAAAAAGAGGTTTTTGGAGTTGTTCCTGAATGGAAAGGGTTCGTAAGATCAACCCTTGTTTCGTTAAAAGAGGATGAGTTGGATGGGATAGCAAAAAGGAAAGAGGTTCGGCTTGACCTGATAAACGGTGATAGAAGGATTTCGGTAATGATTCTGATCTATCTGCCTCATAAATCGAAAAATGCACCGATTTTTCTGAGTTATAATTTTGACGGGAATCATACTATAACTACCGCTTCGGATGTAACTCTTCCTGATTCGTGGGTAAGTAACTCCAAAGAGTATGGGATAACAAACAATAAGGCCAATGAAAGCGGAAGGGGTGAAGCGATTTCAAGATGGCCTTTAAGAGATATTATTTCGCGTGGATTTGGGGTGGCTACTGTTTATTATGGCGATGTTGATCCGGATTTTAATGATGGTTTCAAAAATGGGGTTCACCGGCTTTTTGATTCGCAGAGAGATAGTACATCATGGGGATCGATTGCCGCCTGGGCGTGGGGATTGTCTCGCGTTATGGATTATTTCGAAACAGATAAAGAAATTAATTCGAAAAGGGTGATTGTGATGGGGCATTCGAGATTAGGAAAAGCTGCACTTTGGGCTGGGGCTTCCGATAAGAGGTTTGCCATTACGATTTCCAATAATTCAGGATGTGGCGGAGCAGCAATTTCAAGAAGGAAATTTGGTGAGACGGTCGGAAAAATCAACTCTTCTTTCCCATATTGGTTTTGCGATAATTTCAAAAAGTATAACAACAATGAGGACTCGATGCCTATCGATCAGCACGAACTTATTGCCCTCATAGCTCCTCGTCCTGTTTATGTTGCCAGCGCAGCCGAAGATTTGTGGGCCGATCCTAAGGGAGAGTTTTTATCGTGTGTTAATGCCTCGCCGGTTTATAAACGTCTTCTTATGAAAGGTTTTCCTGCGAAAGAGATGCCTGCACTAAATAAGCCGGTATTTGGCAATATTTCCTATCATATACGTTCTGGTAAACATGATATTACGTTATACGACTGGCAATGCTATATGGATTTTGCCGTGCATTATTTTAAATTTAGTAAGTAATTATTGCAGTTAAAATATTTAATGTTTTTAGGAAAATTCCGTTAAAGTGATGCCCAAATCCGTGCAAGTGAAAATCCGGGAGCATTAATATTCAGATCAGGAAAATAGCCAAATTACTGTGATATTGTCAAATACAGCGGATAATTGCACAGAAGAACTATCTTTGCACAAAATTTGTGAAAATAATGATATTACGATACGCTATAATTGTATTGTTTGGGTTAGGGTTGACTTTACCCAGTTCAGGACAATTGTCATATGGCGGAATTCCTGCTTCTTTTAGCTTGTTAAAAAAAGCTGCTTATCCTGAAATTCAGGTCATTGATATGGAACCGGTGGATAACTATCAATTATTGATTGAGGAGCAATCGAATCCTAATAATCTGAAATCATTTTACTTCGCAAAAAGCTTTAAAGTGAATATCTCCCCTGAATTTTCGGGACAATGGGAAGTGAAAGACGATCTAAAAATTTGGAGACTTGGCCTCCGGTCGAAAGGTGCCTGGTCGTTAAACCTGATTTTCGATAAATTTATTATTCCTCACGGCGCTTCCTTATATATTTATTCGAACGATCATTCGAAAGTTTTGGGCGCTTTTACTTCTGATAATGAACAATCATCCGGATATTTTTCGACTTATCCCATTCCTGGCGACGAAATTATAGTAGAATATAATGAACCCCTGAAGTCTATCTATCCGGGTGAACTTCATATTTCATCGGTAAATCACGATTATAAAAATGTATTCGGAACCCGGCCTCTTGGTGAATCAGGAGTCTGTAATATGGATGTTTATTGTCCTGATGCTGTCCCTTATATATTAGAAAAACAGTCTGTTGTGAATTTGATTGTTGCCGGAAGAGAGCTTTGTACGGGAACTTTAATTAATAACTCAAGACAGGATAAAACACCTTATCTTTTAACAGCTGGACATTGTATTGAAAATGCCTCTGATGCCCAAAAAACAATTTTTTGTTTTAATTACGAAAGTCCGGCATGCGGTAATGGCGAGAGTAGTATGAATGGATATGCCGACCAAACACTCTCAGGTGCTATTTTAAAAGCCCGATCCGACTCGCTCGACTTTGCACTAATCCAACTCGAAACATCTCCGCCTGCCGAATACCGTCCCTATTTTGCGGGATGGAACAGATCTGTGGTTGTTCCTTCGTCCACCTTTGCTATACATCATCCGAAAGGGGATGTCAAAAAGGTAAGTAAAGATAACAACCCGCCAACAATTGGTAGTTATAATTCCGATTTTACCAAAAATAGTTTTTGGATAATCGGGAAATGGGAAATTGGTACAACCGAAACAGGTTCTTCGGGATGCGCATTGTTCAACCAAAATAAACTCCTGATCGGATCACTAACCGGAGGTACGGCAACATGTACAGATCCGACAAATGATTTGTTTTCGATGTTCAACAAACAATGGGATTATTATAAAACCAGTGATAAACAGTTAAAAATATGGCTCGACCCGGGCAATACCGGTGCTACCGAGCTTGCAGGGCTTAATCCTTTTGATAACAGTAATTCGTGCTCCCTTTTCACAAATGCCGAAGTCGGTGAGAATTACATTTTGCAAAAGGTTTCCAACCAATTTGGTGGATATAAATCGGGTCATAATATATTGAAAATAAGCGGCTATGCCGAGCGGTTCAGAAAGACAGATCAAACACTTCTCTCTTCCGTTTCTATTGGTATTGCAAAAGTTAATTCAAAAGTTTACAACCAAAACAGTAAGGTTAGTTTGAAGATTTATAGTGAAGATGTAATAAGTGGAATGCCTGGTAATGAGTTGGTTACTATGGATTTGCCTTTTAGTTTACTGAGTGAAAATAAAATGAACCACATAGAACTCGAAAGTCCGGTCATTATTCAAAAAAACTTCTTTATTGGGTTCGAAATCAATTATTCAAATTTGACCGATACGTTTGCTGTTTATCATACTCCCGACCGACTTAAAATGAATAAAAACGAAGCTTTTGTCAATTCTGAAGGTAGTTGGAAACCATTTTACTGGATTCCTGAGCTTGAAATTTCGACCTCACTTCTGATTAATGCTAACGGTTGTCAGAATACTTTAGCGGTCGACAACAATCCTACTGTCGATGTCGACCGGAAATTTGAGGTTTTATATCCTCAATCGGGAGTAACCAATTATATTCTGCTCCGAAATAAGGGGACAGAAGAGTATGGTGCAATCAGCTTATACGATATTCTTGGTCATAAATTGTTTACCGAAGAGCGCTTGCTCTCTGTCACGCCAAAAGTTGTTTCATTGGGACATTATCGTTCGGGGGTTTATTTTCTGACTGTCGAAACTGTCAGTGCCAAACAGGTGATCAAAATCAAGGTAAATAATATCAAATAATTAATCTTGTTGAACTAACTTTGGACAAATTTTTAGTTCTATATCCAAGTGTATGGGTAAAAAATCGACTCTCTTGTTATTTAGTGAAGGATTTGTGGCTGGCTGCTGGCTACTGGCAACTCGCTGTTGTTTTAGAATCAATCAGAAATGCAATTTTATCAAGGAATACAAATACCTGCTTAGAACCGCAAGCAGCCAGATACCAGAAGCCAGTACCTCTTATTTTCAAATTATTCACACAAATCGATTAAGAGCCAGATTCTACTTCCTTTTCATCCCATTATTAATCCTGGGAGTATTCAATTGTGCTCCCGGCAAGAAAAAATCCTCAGATCCGACAATTTCAGGTCATAGTCTGTCGGTGAGTTATGCAAAAGGTTTTGCAATCATCGATTATGGAAAATACCGAAAAATTACTGTTTTAGATCCATGGGAGCAATCTACAGGGATGAGCTTTGAGTATTATCTTATTGATCATGAAAAGAATATCCCCGTTGAATTAAAAGGAAAGCAAATAATCAGAACACCGGTCAGAAGTGTAATCTGTCTGTCAACCTCACATATCGGGTTTTTACGTGCACTTAATGAAATTACTTCGCTGAAAGCCCTTTCAGGCGCCGCATTTGTTTCTGACCCGGAAGTACTTGAGTTGGTTGCCTCGAAAAAAGTATTTGATGTAGGGTACGATCAGGGAATCAATTATGAACTGATTCTTAGCCTAAAACCTGATCTGATCATTGCTTACGGAGTTGGTGGTGAAGTGACAGGATTTATCAACAAGCTTCGCGATCTGGGGCTGAATGTGATATTAAATGGAGAGTACCTCGAAGAGAGTCCTTTGGCCAAAACCGAATGGATTAAATTTGTAGGAGCGTTCTACAACAAAGATCAGGAAGCGGCAGACTATTTTTCTAAGATTGAAAAGAACTACAACGGGATTAAACAAAGCGTGATATCTGTTAAAAGCCGCCCTGTTGTCTTGACAGGATTACCCTATAAAGATGCCTGGTGGATGGCTGGTGGTCATTCAAATCTGGCTACGCTGATTGGCGATGCCGGCGGTAAATTTTTATGGGATGAAAACACCTCCCGGGAAGCTTTTGTTGTGTCGCTCGAACAGGTTGTAATCCGATCAGCGAAAGCTGATTTCTGGATCAATTGCGGGACTGTAAATACGCTTAACGAACTCTTATCAGCAGACAGCCGTTTTACTGTTTTTCCCCAGGTGCGAAAAAAAGCTATATTTAACAACAATTTGTCGGTTAGTCCGGGTGGCGGAAACGACTACTGGGAGCGGGGAGTGGTGAGACCTGATTTGATTCTGGCCGATTTAGTGAAAATATTCCATCCCGAATGCGACAGCGGAAAAGTTTTTAATTTCTATAAAAGAATCGAATAAAAGTGGCAGAAGTATTTGCAAATAAAAACACTCATAGTACCCGGGCTTTCCGGTTGCTGCTGCTTTTGTCACTCCTTGTGCCACTGTTTTTTCTCGCTGATCTGTTGATTGGATCGTATTATATTTCGATTCCTGATATTCTGAAAGCGATCTTTAGGACAGAAAATGTCGACACACAAATAGTATTGATTATAAACCAGTTTCGTATTCCAAAAGCGCTAACTGCAATTTTGGCCGGGGCTGCATTGTCGGTAGCAGGATTGCAAATGCAGACGGTCTTTCGGAATCCACTGGCAGGGCCTTATATTTTAGGGGTAAGTTCAGGAGCAAGTCTTGGTGTCGCTCTGCTCGTGCTCGGAACCGGGGGATTAATTGGCGGAGGTATAGCTTCAGCAGTAGGTTCCTGGGGTATTGTGGCGGCGGCATGGATTGGTTCCGGGTTGGTTTTGCTTGTGATTGTGATGATTTCCGCCCGAATAAAGGACATCATGACCATTCTGATCCTTGGAATCCTTATCTCGAGTGCCATCTCTTCTATTGTTAATATCCTTCAGTACTTCAGTAATGAGTCGATGTTAAAGTCATTTGTTGTCTGGACAATGGGAAGTCTTGGAAGTGTGACGAATGTCCAGCTATCGGTATTATTTCCATCAGTTCTGATCGGAATATTGATTGCTTTTGTCTCTTCAAAATTTCTCGATGCCTTTTTATTGGGCGAAAATTATGCCCGCAGTATGGGGATGAATGTTCGGTTTGCCCGAATGTTGGTGTTTCTTTCTACGTGTATTCTTGCCGGAAGTATCACCGCTTTTTGTGGTCCCATCGGGTTTATCGGTATTGCAGTTCCTCACATCGCAAGGATGCTTCTGCAAACGGCAAAACATAGTTTGCTTGTTCCCGGAACGATTTTAATTGGCGCTTTAATGATGTTGGTCAGCGATATTATTTCGCAGCTTCCCGGTTCCGAACATACGCTACCTATTAATTCTGTCACCGCTTTGCTCGGAATTCCGATCGTGATCTGGATCATTATTCGAAATAAAAACAGCGGAATGATATGATTCAGGAAGAGAAAATCATTGAATTAAATAACGCTGCAATTGGTTATAAAGCGAAAGCCCATTCTGTCAATGTGGTGAAATCCGGGATTTCGGTTTATGCCCTAAAAGGTGAACTTGTCTCTGTGATTGGTGGTAACGGCGTGGGGAAAAGTACCTTATTAAGAACAATTGCCGGATTCCAGCCTCCAATTGGTGGCGAAGTCCATATCAGAGACAAACAGGTCAATACTTACCGCGAAAAAGAGCTGGCGTTGATTATGAGTTTTGTCTCGACTGAGATTATTCGTGTTCCGAATCTTTCAGTTTTCGATCTCGTTTCGTTAGGACGTTATCCGCATACCAATTGGTTCGGAAAATTGCTTGACGAAGATCGCCACATTGTTAAAGAGGCAATCAAATCGGTTGGATTGAACGGTTACGAAAATCGGATGGTGAATTATATCTCGGACGGCGAACGTCAAAAGGCGATGATTGCCCGGACATTGGCCCAGGATACTGATGTGATTGTACTTGATGAGCCAACTGCATTTCTCGACCTGTCGAACAAATACGAGATTGTGCACATTTTGCACCAACTGGCCAGTGAAAAAGGGAAAACCATTCTGTTTTCGACACATGACCTCACAACTGCAATTGCTGAATCTGACCGTATGTGGGTAATGCTTAGTGATTCAGTCAAACAAGGAGCACCCGAAGATTTAATTCTGAATGGTGACTTTGCATCTTTGTTTCATAACGATCATCTCTTTTTTGATCCTGAGAAGGGCGATTTCAGAATCAAAAAACAAACAAAACGAAAAGCGCTTGTCAACGGCAACGGGATTGCTGCAGGGTGGACGAAAAAGGCGCTCGAGCGAAACGGATTTGAAGTAATTGATTCAGCTAATGCAAATAATGGTCCATTTGTAACGATCGATGTTTCCTATCCTGAATGGATGGTAAAAAATCAGGAAATCATCACGAAATTTGGTTCGTTGCTTGAACTTTGCAGGTATTTGAATAAGGTGTAGAGAAGTTTATTCCATTTTTTTGATAGTGACCGGGTGAGTATCCATGACTTGAACACTCACCCGGTCACTGTCGAATAGTGAGGGCTTGGTAGGTTCAGTAGTGATAGTATGACTCCTTCAGGACTTGAACAAGTCAAACTATCACTATCGGATTTCCAAGTTTTCAGTTTGAATCCCAGCCGTCCCTGAGATTTCGCAAAATTGATGGATCTTCTTTATATTTGTAAAAAATATGAGCGATGACAAAATTACAAATGTCCGAATTGCACAAATTATCCGTTAAAGATAAAATCAAAGTTGTACAAACTTTATGGGACGATATTGCTAAAGAGCAATCTATAGAAGGATTACCGGTTACGCACAAAAAAATTCTTGACGAAAGGCTAAATAAGATTACTTCCGGAAATGCCATTTTTAAGCCTTGGTCTGAAGTCCAAATTAAATATGGAAAACTGTAATGAAATACAAATTATTGGGGTAATTCATTTTAAGAGAAGCTCAAAAATCCTTAGAAAAGAATTTAAAAAGAAGCAAAGTTTCGGATTTCCAAGCTTTTACTTTAAATCCCAGCCGTTCAATTTTGAATCAATAGTTTACCGGTCTCTCGGGTTTCAGAATACTTGAAAGGAATTTTAGTTTTTTTCAATCAGCCTCCCGGTCGAATTTATCCGCTACTACGTTTATCCAATCCGTCAAACGAGAGATTTACAACTTCACAAGTAAGACCCATTCCGGAACATGGAAGCAATTTTCCGGGGTCGGAACAGGTCTTCCGCATGGCGGAACAACTCTTCTACGCAGTGGTACGAATCTTCTATATGGTGGTATGAATCTTCTATATGGTGGTATGAATCTTCTCTTCGGCGGAATATTTCAACTATGCTGTGGAACAAATCGTCTATCCGATGGCATCTATCTTCTACCTTCTGACAGAGATCAATTTTACAAAACAATAAAGAAAGTTGTCCCTTCGGTTTCGGATGTTGTAAAATTGACAATCCCTCCAAGGCATTGTTCTCCCAGAATTTTCATGCTATAAGTTCCGAGACCCCGCTGTTTCCCTTTGGTTGAGAATGAGCGCATAAATACCTGCATCTCTATATCGCGCGAGATAAATTTAGGGTTGTGGACTGAGAACTTTAATCTTTGACCAATTTTATTCACACTAATGGTAACAGTTTGTCCTTCAGTGCTTGCTTCGAGCGCATTTTTGACCATATTATTCAGTACACGACGCAAGAGTACCGGATCACTTTCAAAAGGGACATCAACTGAGTCTTCGTTGATCACAATATTTTTTCCTTTTGCTACTTCAAGTAATTGAAGATCAAGCGCAATCTGTTGAACAAAAGGCAAACAGCCGATCATCTGGCGGTTGACAGCTAATTCATGATTCTCTGCTTGTACCAGCAATCTTTGAGTATCGATCTCATCAATAATTTGCTGACAGAGTGATGCTCCCATTTGGATAAAACCTTGCTGTTCTTCTTCATCGATCGAGTCGAATATTTCAAAAAAACCTTGTAAGCCCGAGGCAACATTCAAAACATCATGGAAAAATATCTTTTCAATGATCGCCCTTCGTTTGCGATCCGTAATATCGATCAATGAAAATATCGTGTAGTTTAAATTCTCATGGACAAACGGGGTTGCAGTAACCTCAACATCGAGAAAGTTTTCAGTACCATTAACCATTCTTCGTATCCGGCATTCTGAAGTTGTTTTGAGGTTGGTTTTCTGGCATTGCATGATTGCATTTACAGCTCCGCAATAGCGACAATGTTCGGTGGTTCCGCATCCTGCCTCTTCTGTGAAAGCAAAACGACAATCGATGACCTCACCAAAACGTTTTCCTAACACTTGATTAACATTTTCAATTTGAAGGGTTTTCATCAGAATATCGTTTGTAAATACGATTTGTCTGTTGTCGTCCAGTATACAGAAAATATAGGAGAGTGAGCAAAAAATATCGTTTAAATAGGTAATTTTATCAAGACTTAATTTCTTTTTAAGAATATTATCAAACGAACTTCTTTCTGCAGGGGCATATTTTGTTTCCATCACCTTGTTTTTAGCGGCGCAAATGTACAATTATTTTTGATCATTTTACAGTATTAAAATTGTTGTATGCAAGGTAACGAATTGTAGTAAATCCGGAATCTTATAAGAACCATGGTCATTGACACAAGGCTGTTTACTGTCATTAAAACAATCAGATAGGTATGTTGTTACTTGTAAAGTGAGAATTTAAAATACAAGCTATGAAGAGTATTGATAAAGGTAAACCAGTGATGGTAACCGGAGCTACAGGTTATGTTGCCGGCTGGATTGTGAAAAGACTTTTAGACGAAGGGCTTACAGTACATGCCCCGGTCAGGAATCCCAAAAATTCTGCATCCTTAAAGTATCTCAACGCCATTGCTGCACAATCGAAAGGGACAATAAAGTATTTCAAGGCCGATTTACTTGTTGAGGGTTCCTACGATGAGGCGATGAAGGATTGTGAACTTATTTTCCATACCGCATCTCCTTTTATTAATACAGTGAAAGATCCTCAAAGAGATCTCATTGATCCAGCTCTGATTGGTACAAAGAATGTTCTCGCATCAGTGAACCGGACTCAATCAGTTCACCGTGTAGTATTGACCAGCAGTTGTGCCGCAATTATCGGTGATGCTGTCGATTGTTTAACCTATCCGGACGGGATTGCTACGGAAAAGCAATGGAATCTTTCCTCGACACTTGATCACCAGCCCTATTCGTATTCAAAAACTGTGGCGGAGCGGGCTGCCTGGGAGATCAATAAAAAACAGTCGCGCTGGGATCTCGTGGTAATCAATCCGTCGCTTGTGATCGGTCCCGGAATTAGTCCCCATTCAACCTCCGAAAGTTTTAATCTGATTCGTCAATTAGGTGACGGAAATATGAAAATGGGGGTTCCGGAGTTTTATATCGGGGTAGTTGATGTCCGCGATCTGGCCGATGCCCATTTCAATGCGGGATTCTATCCGCAGGCAAACGGGCGGCATATTATTTCGGCTGACGAAACCTCTTTTCTTGATTTGTCTGTTATGCTTCAAAAGAAATATGGCAATCAATATCCTTTTCCGAAGAAAACGCTTCCAAAATTCATTGTTTGGTTGATGGCTCCATTGGCAGGTTTAAAGCGTAAAATGATCAGCAGAAATGTGGGTTATTACTGGCGTGTCGATCATACCAAAGTATTAGTGATTTAGGAGTGAGGTACCGGCCTATCGAAGAATCAATAGTTGACTTCTTTCAGCAAATGATTGATAATAATGTGTTTAAAAAAGAAAAGAAATAGGAAGATTTTGTGAATATAAACCGGTTCCGGATAGCCGGATAACTAACTTAAAAGTGACCGGGTGACTGTCCATTATATGAATAGTCACCCGGTCACTCCTTTTCTCTACATACTCCGTTTCACACAATTTGAAAACTTAGTTGTTCATTTTGATATTAAAAATAATACCGTTGTCACCTGATCAATCAGCTGGCTACGTCACTGCTTTTGGATAAGAATTCTGCTGATGAAAAAATAGCAGTTATTACTTATTTAATGATTTACAGATTTTGGTATTTATATCATTTACGCGGTTTTCTTCAATTTTGATTACCTTTCTGTCATAGGTCATCAATCCGTTCACTTCACCTTCCACATCGGTTGTTTGCGTGTAAACAGCAGCAGAAAAACCCGATTTGATCATTTTCAGCAATTGTTCGCCATATTTCACATATTCATCAGTCACTGCTTTTGAGTCTTTAAATTGGATATAGCCCCAATTTTTGTCGGTTGACCAAAGATGACCCTCAACAGCTAATCCGATTCCACCATATTCGCCTAAAACTGTTGGTCGTTGACCATCATATAAATACATCTTTGGACCCGGATAGTTGTGCAAATCGAGCAAATCACCAACAGGATAATGATTGCCACCGCTGGCCGGATTTACGAGGCGACTTGGGTCGTAAGCCTTGGTCCATTCTACAATTTCCTTTGTTTTAAATTGTCCCCAGGCTTCGTTAAACGGTACCCAGCAGATTATAGATGGATTGGAATACAGCGAATTAATGATCTCTTTCCATTCGTTTCGATAGTTGGATTCTGATTCTTCGCTCCTTATAAACTCGTTGCCAGTGAAATACTGCTGGCTTTGCCATTGAGGAGAACGGTCACCGCTGGGCATATCCTGCCAGACCAAAATTCCCAATTGGTCGCAATGCGTGTACCAGCGGGCCGGCTCAACTTTAACATGTTTACGGATCATATTAAAGCCGAAGTCCTTGGTTTTTTGAATATCGTATTTGAGCGCTTCATCGCATGCTGCTGTGTAAAGTCCATCGGGCCACCAACCCTGATCAAGCGGACCAAACAGGAAGCAATCCTTGTTATTCAGTTGTAGCCTTACAATTCCGTTTTCATCACGTTGCGTCGAAATTTTACGCATGGCGAAGTAACTTTTCACCTGATCAACCACAATACCATTACTGATCAAACTAATCTGCAAATCGTACAGGAAAGGTGATTCGGGACTCCATAATTTAGCATCAGGAATTGAAACTTCTGTAGCTTCTGAAGTTGAAGCTTTTGCTGAAGCGATCACCTTTGCCACATCGAGAACTTTTGCTTCAAAGTATTCGGCTTTAGTGGCTCCTTCGGCTGTAATCCGGATGTTAAGAAGTCCTTTGTCGATATTCGGAACCGATTTTACGGAAGTAATGTATTTTTCGGGTACGGCTTCAAGCCAGACAGTTTGCCAGATTCCTGTGACTGCGGTGTACCAAATCGAATTTGGCTTACTTACCTGCTTCCCGTGCGGCTGAAAACTGGCATCGGTTGGATCCCAGACACGCACCACTAATTTTTGTTCTGTTGTGTTATTCAGAAAAGGGGTGATATCGAAGGTAAATGGTGTATAACCACCTTTGTGCGAACCTATTTTGATGTCGTTTAACCAGATATCAGATTTCCAGTCAACAGCACCGAAGTGGAGCAATATTTTTTTATTTTTCCATTTTGGGGAAACTGAAAAAGACCGTTTGTACCACAATTCATTTTCCTGTCCAACTGTTTTTTGCACGCCGGAAAGGCTCGATTCCACAGCGAAAGGAACCAGAATTGATCCGTCAAATTCAACTGGTTCGGCCATACCTGCTTTACGGATGGCATAATCCCAAAGTCCGTTCAGGTTTTGCCATTCGGTGCGCACCATCATCGGACGTGGATATTCAGGTAAAACATTTTTGATATCAATCTTCTCTGCCCATGATGTTTTTATTTTTTCACCGACAGGTTTCCATTGAGCAAAAGCCTGGCATATTCCCAGACAGATCAATACTAATAATATTTTCTTCATAGTTTTCGTGAATTGGAGTTCTTTAGTTACGGTAAAAATAGATATAAAAGTTCAAATGTTATTATCAAAAACAAACGCCGCAATCGGATGAAAGCAGCGCTTATAACTATTTTAGCTAAACGTATTGATAAATTTGGAGTTGTTTTTTAATTTGAACTCCGTCCGCTTACTGCAAACCCGCCTGTGTTAGAAGCTTTGACTACAAACCAGGTTAAAGAATATGTAAAATTTGTACCTTCTTTCGCATTAATAGGAACCATAATATTATCCTTCTCATTTTTTGAAGTTGTAATTGCCATTGAAAATTTCGCATTTGCAGGAATTACAATCCCATTTGGCAATTTAAACACAAACTCGCCTTTTTCATTGGTTTGTACGTTGGCAATGAGTTGACCACCCGGTTCAAGTTTGATTGAAATTGTACATCCTCTAATCGGAGCATCCACACCGTAACGTGCCGGATCGCCAAAGGCTGTTCCCTTGTATTGTACAGGTCTTTGATCTCGGTTAGCATTTTGAGCAGTTACAGAAAGTGAAGCAATGCATAAAATTGCGATCATGGTCAGAAATGGGAATAGTTTTTTCATCGTGCAAATTTTTTAATAGGTTAAATTTTTAAAATTTTGATTTCAGAAAAGCAAATTTTTCTTTTCAGTATACAAATTTAGTGAGTAGTAATCAGATTAGCAAATAACGTCCTTCTTATTGATCTCTATTTTATGTATTTTATTCAATTAGGCCGTAATTGGCTTTTTTTAAACAATATTTTCCAAAAATTAAATGAATTTTCAAAAAAAGCATTGTAATCTTGGTTTAATGGCCGGGAAAATAGAAATTTTCAGATAATTGAATAGATTAATTATTTTTTACATACTTTTACAAATATGTGAGAAATAGATGTATTTGTTTTGAAATTGCAATGTTATTATACTAAATAAAAATCAAAATAAGTCTTTTTTTTAAAAGTGGCTTATTGATGTTTTTGTATCGCTTATTTTAAGATTCTTAAAGTTCATAACCTAAATATATTAGTAATCAGATTATATCAGCATTATTTGTATGGGGTTACCTATGATGGTCTCGTGGTCTCTCTTTGTAATTGCACTTGGTTAGTATCTATTAATCAGGTAAGAATTTTGAATAGGATGATAATAAAGCGTGTTGCTTTTCAGTGAACAATATAGATATTGAAATTCATTGCAAATGCAAAAAAATAATTTAAATCAATAAAAAAAAGGCTTTAATAAGGGTTAATAATTTAACAAAAAAGGAGGTCTGTTATGGTTTCATTTGATCTTTTCAAAAATTCAATGTTTTTGGTTTTTTTTTCCATTATTGCTTAGTTCTCAGACTCTGGCTATTGAAAATGATTCAATTAAGGTTGAGAATAGAAAAAAGAAAGTTCAATTTCATATTCGGCCAAGTTTAGGTCTGACATATGGTGATTCGAAAGTCGATGGAATACGTACGACTAATCTTCAATGGTTAGGAACAGTAAGTTCTAATTTCGTATATATCGGAACAAAATTCGACCTTAGCTCAGCATTATTTATACAATACGGTGAAAGTAAAATTAAGGGACAGAAAGCGGAGAAATTGCAGGATGCATTAATTATTTCTATAACTCCTTCAATTGCTGTTATTAAGAAGCCAAAAATTCGACTCTTCCTTGAAACAACTGCAGAAACTAACCTGGGAAAAGGAACTGTGAATAATTTACCTACAAGCTTCCTTGATCCATTATTCCTTTATCAGACTTTATTTTTGGGTCAAAAGTATTACTCCAATGAGAAAAGTGATAAAACTACATGGAAACTCACTTATGGACTTGGCTATGCTTTCCAGCAAACTTTTAATAGAAAATCTGGAATACAGCAAAGCCTTACCGGAAACATGGCCGATTTTGAGTCGGGATTTAGCGGTATTATTGAGTTCAATCTTAACTCCAGAATAACTGAATCACTTAGTTTTCTATTTGATACAAAAGCAGTTGCTTTGTCACGAGAGAACTTCTTAAAGGATTTCGATGCCAGTAGAAGGTCTTTGCTGGTTCGCTCCGGGCTATTTTATAAAAGATTTGGAATAGAATACAATTATCATAAGGTTCATGATCTTAACCTTTCTGCAAGCAATATGGTAAATCAATCTATTATGCTCACTATAACCTTCTAAATATCTGCAAGAATAGTAGTTGTTAAGATTCTGCTGTCAGAATTGTTGCTAACCTTAATATAGTACAAAGCAAACGCCCCAATCATATAATCGCGGCGTTGCTCGTATTGGTATAAAAAGTCTTATACTGTATAAGTCGATGAAGCGGTATCGCCTCCGCGGCCGGTCCAGTTCGTATGGAAGAATTCACCACGTGGTTTGTCTACTCTTTCGTAGGTATGCGCACCAAAATAGTCGCGCTGTGCCTGGAGTAGGTTGGCTGGTAATCTTTCGCTGCGGAACCCGTCGAAATAGGTCAGTGAGGTAGCAAGACAAGGTGCCGGAACGCCATTGGTAATCGCGGTAGCAACCACCCGACGCCAGCCGGCCTGAGCTTTTTCAATCGTTGTTTTAAAGTATTCATCAAGCAGCAAGTGTTCCAATTTTGGATTTTTGTCAAATGCTTCCTTGATTTTACCTAAGAATACTGAGCGGATGATACAACCACCACGCCACATAAGCGCGATGCCGCCGTTATTAAGGTTCCATTTGAATTCTTTGGCAGCTTCACCCATTAAGTCGTAACCCTGTGCATAAGAGATAATCTTTGCACCCAAAAGGGCATCTTTTAAATCGCTGATAAATTGAGTTTTATCACCTTTGAACAGCTTTTCGGGACCGCTTAGATATTTTGAGGCTTTCACCCGAAGGTCTTTTTGAGCTGAAAGACAGCGTGCAAATACCGATTCGCCGATCAATGTAAGAGGAATGCCAAGATCGAGGGCGGCAACTCCGGTCCATTTACCGGTACCTTTCTGTCCGGCCGTATCAAGAATTTTTTCAACAAGCGCTTCCCCGTTTTCATCGCGGAAACCTAAGATATCGCGCGTGATTTCAATAAGATAGCTGTCCAGGTCGCCTTTGTTCCAATCGGTAAATACCTGATGCATCTCGTCGGCACCCATTCCCAATAAATCTTTCATCATTTGGTAGGCTTCGCAGATAATCTGCATATCGCCATACTCGATGCCATTGTGAACCATTTTAACAAAATGGCCTGCACCGTTTTCTCCAACCCAGTCGCAGCAAGGTTCTCCATCCACTTTGGCAGCTACAGCCTGGAAAATCTTTTTAACTGCCGGCCATGCTGCGGGAGATCCGCCGGGCATCATGGATGGACCTAATAATGCACCTTCTTCTCCACCTGAAACACCTGTTCCGATGTACAATAAGCCTTTGCTTTCGACATATTTGGCACGACGGATTGTATCGGGGAAATGAGAGTTTCCGCCATCGATAATAATATCACCAGCTTCAAGGTGCGGGATAATCTGCTCAATAAAATCGTCAACAGGAGAACCTGCTTTTACGAGCATCATCACTTTACGCGGTCGTTCAAGATTGGCGCAAAGCTCTGCGATGGAGTGGCATCCGATAAAATTTTTGCCTGCACCACGTCCGGTGACGAATTTGTCAACTTTGTCAACTGTGCGGTTATAAACTGCAACGGTGAATCCTTTGCTCTCCATGTTTAGAACGAGGTTTTCGCCCATCACTGCAAGGCCAATAAGCCCAATGTCTGCTTTTTTCATGTTTTTC
>JAPLDR010000123.1:27738-43837 GCA_026391655.1 Bacteroidia bacterium
TTTCTAATTGTTTCTGTTGTTTTGAATTGTTTCTATTGCTCTGAATGTTTCTAATTATAGTTTGAATCCCAGATGCTTGAGTTTGTTGATTGTTTTGATATTATTGATTTTACAAATGATATTAAATGTAGGGAACTCGCGCCTGACAGGGTAGTCGCCACGTTGTTTTTCGAATGTTTCCACAGAAGCCCTGAGCCGTTTGTCATCTTCCCGAATATCGTAAGTGGCAAAAATCGCTTCAGCAAGAACCTGTTGTGATGTTTTCCCTATCCCGTCGATAAATATTTCGATTGATTCCGGAACTTCAACACCTGAACATTTCCAATTGTTTATGCCGAGACCAAAAAACTTACTTAAAGCTCTAATGCTCATGCTCGTTCCATTTGCTTTCCCATCTTTTGAATAACCGGCGATATGGGGTGTAGCCAAATCCACAAGACTGAGTAATTCACGATCCAACTCAGGTTCATTCTCCCAACAGTCGATAACAGCTCCTGATATCTGACCCGATCTGAGTGCCGATTTTAATGATTGCGTGTCGGTTACTTCACCCCGGCAGGAGTTGATAATAATCGGGTGTTTTTTCGTTTTTGCAAAAAAAGAGTCGTCAGCAAGATGGTACGTTTTATCAATGCCATCCATATTTAACGGAACATGCAAAGTGATAATGTCTGCATTTTCGAAAATTGCATCAAGTTCAACAAAACCCTTGCCTCCATCAATCCTTGCACGTGGTGGATCGTTGAGCAGCACCTTCATTCCGAATATTTCGCAAAGGCGTGCCACTTTTGATCCGACATTTCCCACACCAACAATTCCGATTGTTTTCCCCGTGAGGGAGAAATTCTTTTTTTCAGCAAGTGCCATTAAAGCTGAAGCAATGTATTGTTCTACCGATTTCGAATTACATCCTGGCGCATTTGTCCATGTAATGCCAACACTATCGCAATAATCGGTATCGATATGATCATAACCAATCGTCGCAGTAGCGATGAATTTTACTTTTGAACCAGCCAATAATTTTTCGTTACAAACAGTTCTTGTTCGTGTGATAATGGCGTCGGCATCTTTCACTATCTCAGGAGTGGTTTTATTTCCGGCGAGATAGACTACTTCGGCAAAAGACTCAAGTGTGCCTTTGATATATGGGATTTTATTGTCTATAATGATCTTCATTCAAGTCATTTCTATCGTTTAATCTTTCCTGTAATAGGTTTTAACCATTTCGTCGAGTACCCGGTTTGTTCGTGCGGCCGATTTTCCAGTTGATGGTGATTCACCCTGGCCCCGGAGTGAAGAAATAATTTTCGCCATCAGGAAGCTTTGGACATGCGGTGGCCTCTCAAACGGGAATTCCTGCCGCCCTTGGTTATTTTCGAGTACAATGGGATTAAATTCAAATGTCGAAAAGATAATTTTCCCCTGATCTCCAATAATTTCCACCTCGTCAAGGATGTTTTTTTCTGAAGTTGTGAAACACCATGCTCCTGTTCCGGCTATTCCGCATTCATGTTGCCAGTTAGCCAACACAAGATCTTCGGCCGGGTAGCGGCTGGCTTGATTGAATGCATTAGCCTTGATATTTCCAATTGATCCAAAAACATAATCGAGATAATCGAGCGTATGGGCTGCAAGATCGAAAAGTAGTCCTCCTCCGGCAATTTCGGGACGCAGTCGCCAGGGTACAATATTACCTTGAAGATCGTCTTTCATTGGCCGATAAAACCGGACATTTACCATTCGAACAGAACCAACTGCATCACATTCAACCAATTCTTTCACTTTCAGAAATCCGGGCAATGCCCTTCTGTAATAGGCTATATATATGGGCATTCCGGTTTCTTCGGATACTTTGAGCATCTCCAGACACTCGGCATAGGTTCTGCCCATCGGTTTTTCAACATAAACAGGCTTACCTGCCAGCATAGCTTTTATTGCATAATCACGATGAGCATAGGGAGGCGTAGCCACATAAACTGCGTTTACCTCAGGATCGTTTATCAACTCGTCGGCATTGCTGTACCATTTTGGAACATGATGTCGTCTGGCATAATCCTCAGCAAGCTTTGAATCACGGCGCATTACAGCTACCAGACTGGAGTGCGGAGTCATTTGCAGTGGCGGACCACTCTTCACTTCCGTGACATTACCACAGCCGATCAATCCCCATTTTACATCACCGACAATCATCAACCCTAATCTTTAAATCGTTCGCGTACAGCCCATAACCCAATTGCCGGATTAGAAATGTAATAAAACTCTTCGCCGTCAGCTGATTTATTCCATCCGTTTTTCAGCCTGGCAGGATCATATATTTTAGTCATTTCGTCAAGATTGGAATATTTAAATCCAACACTTTCAATTTCTTGCTGAGTCAGATTTACTTTTTCGCTACCCGGACAATAAGTTATTGAAAAACGACCTTCGGAAGAGCCATGGATCAGGTGAGCTGCCGCACTGAGGTTATTTCGCAGATCGTCATTTTCGCGAACAGCTTTCAATGTTTGGGGTGTGCCAAAATATCCATATTTCCGTATCAAACGGTCGATCTCAGAATCTTCGCCAAACTCTTTAAGAGCAGGAGCCAGGACGATCAATTCGCCACCATCGGCAATTGCCATTCTGGTGCGGTAGACCGATTTATTTCCAAGCCATGTTGATTTGAATTCAGTCGGATCGAGATAAACGACCACTTTTTTCATTGGACGGTCGAGCATTGTAAAATTTACCTCAAGTGAGAGAGCGGCGGCTGCTTTAAAGACTTCCTTATCGTCGCCCACGTATAGTCCGCGAACCTTCAGAGATCCATCTTCTTTGTCCATTCCCACAACGGTAAGTATGTAAAGAATAGGAAGATGTTTTGCAAAGTTATGACTTGCATAATCAAATATCTTTCTGACCGGGGTCTTGGGACGACCCATCATCTTTTCCATTCCAAAAGCTGCCCCGATAAAATGACTTTTGTTGATTCCTTCAGCACCACCGGTTCCGACAAAGATGTTTTTATTGTGGTTTGCCATACCGACGACTTCATGCGGAACTACTTGTCCGATAGAAAGTATCAGGTCGAAACCACCCTCGACCAGAAGCTTGTTTACCTGAGCAGGCCATGCGAAATCAACAGCGTTTCCCGATACTTCGCGAACATATTCAGCTGGCACCTCTCCCAAAGTCACCACATCATTGCGCCAGTCGTGGATACGAAATAGTTCTTTAGGTATATCGCCAAACATTTCTGTGATCTGATGATCCGTCATGGGAGAATGGGTTCCAAGAGCTGGTAAAACATCGGTAAGTTTATCGCCATAAAAGTCCCAGACGTAGCGTGTTAACTCACCGGCACGTGAGGGAAAGCGGGTAAAGTCAGGCGGTATAGCCAGAATTTTCTTCTTTTTTCCGAGTAGCGTCAAAGCCGTGAATAAACCCTCTTTCAAATCATCGTGAGAAAGAGAAGCAGTTGGTGAACCAGTTTGAAAATAGATCATATCTTTAAATTAATGCATAGCTTTTGGTAAATCCAAAAACTATGCTGGTTAATTTCTAAAAGTAAATATTTATAGCATATCTTCTGTCAGAAGGAAACTGCTTGATTGAATTACCGTTTCACCCTTGCATTTCCTCCCCAGATGCTCCAGACCATCTCTTCGTCGGCAGGCTGAGCATAATCGGTCAGGAATGTAGTGGCTAAGGCACCTGTTGCCCAACCAAACTGTGACCATTTTTCCGGCGCCCATCCTTTAAGGATTCCGTAAAGCAAACCGCCCACAAAACCATCACCGCCGCCAATACGGTCAAGAACTGTAATTTTCCGAGGTTCAATTACATGCCAGTTTTCTCCTTCAAGCATAATTGCTCCCCATAAATGTTCATTTGAATTTATTACCTGACGTAATGTAGTTGCAAATACTGATGCATTTGGGAAGGCTTCTTTTACCCGGTTGATCATCCCCTTAAAACCATCAATTTCTGCTTCAATTCCTTTACCGCCAGCTTCGGGACCTTCAATACCGAGACAAAGCTGGAAATCTTCCTCATTGCCTATTAAAATATCAGATAATGAAGCTATTTCTGTGAATATTTCGCGTAATTCTTTATCGCGTCCTTTCCAGAATGAGGCACGGTAGTTGAGGTCGAATGAAATGCGCGTACCATATTTTTTTGCAAACTGGGCAATTTCCAAACAAAAATTACTGGTTTCAGGCGATAAGGCTCCGACTAATCCTGACAGATGGACAATCTGAACTCCTTCTTTCCCAAATATGCGTTCCAGATCGAAATCTTTGACATTAAGTGTTCTTCCTACTTCACCGGCACGATCATTTTGGACGCGGGGCCCGCGAGTTCCGAAACCGCTGTCGGCAATGTTGAACTGGTGGCGATAACCCCATGGATCACCTTGTGGTACCTCTGGTCCTTCGAAAATCATATTCCGACTCTTCAGATTGCTTTTTATAAACTGAGCGATCGGACTATCTTTTACAAACGTGGTCAGCACTTTCACGGGGAGTCCAAGATAGGATGAAATGCTTGCAACATTGGTTTCCGCACTTGATGCGAACATTTGGAACATGTCGCTGCAATGTACAGGTTGTCCGTTCGCGGGCGTAATCCTAACACCCATGCTTGTTGGTACAAGTAATGACCAGGCAAAATCTTTTTTTAATTGAAGGCTCATATGATGTATGTATTAGATATTTAATGATATGAATGGTGGTAAGGGTTTAAAATATTAAACCCTTACACACCGCTGTAGGCGTTAAAGCCGCCGTCAATGGGAATCACGATACCTGTTACGAATGATGACAGGTCGGAGAGGAGATATAAGGCTGCGCCTTGCAGATCATCCGGATCACCGAATTTTCCCATTGGAGTATTGGTGACAATTTTATTTCCGCGAGCCGAATAACCTCCGGTTTTTTCATCAAGTACAAGGAAACGGTTCTGATTCGTGATAAAAAATCCAGGCGCTATCGAATTGACTCTGATTCCGACTTTTGCAAGATGAACAGCAAGCCATTCTGTAAAGTTGTTAACCGAAGCTTTGGCTGCTGAGTAGGCTGGTATTTTCGTTAAAGGGTGATAGGAGTTCATGGATGAGATATTCAATACGGCACCCGATTTCTTTTCCAGCATGTCTTTGGTGAACACCATACTGGGCAGAACAGTTCCTTTAAAATTCAGTGCGAATACTTTGTCGAACCCTTCCATCTGAAGTCCATAAAAAGTTTTTTCAAGGTTCGACAAATCTGATTCTTCGATCTGCTCGACCTGAGTTGTCGCCTGTGGTGAATTGCCACCGGCACCATTAATAAGTAAATCTATAGGTCCAAGTTTTTCATTAATCACTGTTTTTGCACTTTCGAGCGACTCTTTATCAAGCACATTGGCTTTAACTCCAATGATATTGACATTAAACTCTTTAGCGAGTTCTGCAGCGACTTTTTGGGCAAGCTCTTCATTAATGTCGACAATGGCAACTTTAGTGCCAACCGAAGCAAGTGCCCTGATAATAGAGACACCGATTACACCGGCTCCACCGGTAATTACGCATACTTTCCCGTTAAGGTCATCAAATGATATTTTTTTCATTATTTTAAATATAAGTATTTAATTGATTATTAAATTGTTTATTGTTGTTTTATACCGAAGAATAATACTCAATATTTTCTTTGGTGATGATGTCAATCGAAGTATAATTTTCTTTTTTCACCTTTTCTTTTCTTACAATCTGGTCAAATAGCAGATTAGTTGCTACATATCCCTGAGATTCTGGATTTTGATTAAGGAGAAAGTCTATTTTACTATTAAGAAGTAAATCGATATTTTTTGGAATTAAATCATACCCAATAATTTTTGGACGATTATTTAATTGGTCGAAGAAACCGGCGACTAGGTTTACTTTCGAATTGGTAACGAATACTGCGTCGATTGATTTCTCCTCTAAGATGCATGCCTTGAGTTTTTTGACTATTTCGATTTCATTTGGTGGAACTTCAATCTTAACGATACGGTGACATTTATTTTTTACAGTTTCGAAATAATCGAAAAACCCTTTCTCCCGTAGCAGGAGGTGGTTTGCATTCTGAAGATCTTTCGTGATATGGATAATAAGGATGTTACTTTGAGGAACAATTCCGTAATCAATTAGCTTTGCTGCAAGATAACCGCTTTGCACAGAATTTTGTACAATAAAACTAATTGGATTGGCCTCTTTCATATTTGAATCGATGAATACATAAGGAATTGCCTTTCGATCAAGTTCCTGCGTAAATTTTAAAGATTCGCGTTTTGCCCACGGAGCCAGCAATATACCATCAGGTGATAATTCAAGTATTTTTTCGGCTTCTATGGTGAAGGTTTCAGGATCTTCCATGTTGAAATAAAATTGCTGAAGTCTGATTCCATATTGCTGAAGTTGATTGATTGCTTTATCTATCCCTTCTTGCGGTTTGGACCAAAAAGCATCTTTATCGGCAGCCCAGGGGATCAATGAAGCAAAAGTAGTTACCTTTTTTGATGCCAGTGAACTTGCCAGAATATTTGGACGATAATCGAAATCGCGGATTATTTTAAGGATTTTGTCCCTTGTTTCAACCGATACTTCACCACGATCATGCAGAACCCGGTCAACTGTACCAATTGAAACACCTGCTTTCTCGGCGATGTCCATTATCCTGATGTTCTTTTTCATTCTTGAATCTGTCGAAATAGTTCGATTTTGCAGACAAAGCTATTAGGAATTTTCAGAAATCGTGTACGAACACGGTAAAAAATGTTTTAAAACATAAAAGGTAAATTATTCTACAGTTATATTGTGGCATTAATAAAAAGAGTATATCTTCGTGAACGAACACGGAATTGAAATGATTGTCAGCTTTATGTCGTGGCCAAAAAATAAGTATTTAAACACAAGTAACTTATAAATAATTAATTAACTATGAAAATTGGAAAATACAGTTTGGGAATTGGTGACAGGTTTGGACATCAGGGAGAAGCTCAATTGAGGGCAATCGTTAAAGCAGCTGTTGCGGGGGTTGATATTGTTCCGGTATGGAATAAGTCGAATAGGGAGCATTCCTATATTCACTCAAAACCAAATGACACAAGAATCGAAGCCGATGCTGCTGTCAAGGCTTTAAAGTTCGCAGGTGACTATTTTGTTGATGCAGATCATATCAATCTTTCAAATGTTCAGGGATTCATTACTGCTTCCGATTTTTTCACACTTGATGTTGCAAGCAAAATTGGCACGGCTTCCAGTGATGAGCAAATTGCTGCTTTTGTCTCTTCGTGCAAAAAATATTCTGGAATTTTAAATGTTCCGGGAATCGTTCACCCTTTTGAGGTATCTGATCAACTGCTTAATACTATCGTGCGGAAATTTTTGGCTGCAATAGCTGAAGCAGGGAAGATTTATAATTTTATTAAAGAACAGAAGGGCGCAGATCATTTCATTACAGAAGTTTCGATGGACGAGGTTGAAACACCACAAACTCCGGTTGAAATGTTCTTTATTTTGAAAATGATTGCTGAGCAAGGTATTCCGGTCCAGACGATTGCCCCGAAATTTACAGGTCGTTTCAATAAAGGTGTTGATTATGTGGGCGATGTGGCGCAATTTTCACGCGAATTCGAAGAGGATGTCCTCGTTATTGAATATGCAATTAAGGAATTTGGGTTACCAGATAACCTGAAACTTAGTATCCATTCAGGCTCGGATAAATTTTCGATTTACCCGGCAATTGGCCGGATTATTAAAAAGTACGACAAAGGAATTCATGTGAAAACTGCCGGTACCACATGGCTTGAAGAGGTAATCGGATTAGCACTTGCCGGGGGTGAGGCACTCGAATTAGCCAAGGACATCTATAAAAGCGCATTAACCCGCCAGGATGAGTTATGTGCTCCGTATGCTGATGTAATTGATATTAAGCAGAATGAATTACCATCTGCAGATGAAGTTGATCAATGGGGAAGTGAGAAATTTGCAAATACACTCAGACATATCCCAGGTCATCCTGATTATAATCCAAATTTCAGACAATTAATACACGTTGGTTATAAAATTGCTGCTGAAAGTGGCGTTAAATATATGGGATTACTCGAAAAACACCACGATCTTGTTGGTAGCTGTGTTGAAGAAAACCTGTTTGACCGCCACCTGAAAAGACTTTTTAAATTGTAATTTTCAGGAATCACAGACCAAGGGTTAATAGACTTTAGGTTCGGGTTATCTTAAATCAAAATCTGATTTAACATTTTGGGTATGGAACCTGGATTCTACCTTCTGTCTTAAGCTTAAACGCCAATTAGTTAATTGAAATACAATATTATACTTTAAAATAGAATGATTATGAAACCATTCATGGATGATAATTTTCTTCTTCAAACAGAGACTGCAAAGAGATTGTATCATGAATATGCAGCTGGGATGCCCATCTTTGATTATCACTGCCATATTTCTCCACTGGAGATTGCCGAAGATCGCAGGTTTAATAACCTGGCTGAGATTTGGTTACATGGAGATCATTACAAATGGCGGGCCATGCGTACAAACGGTGTTGACGAAAAATTTTGTACCGGCAATGCGAGTGACTGGGAGAAATTTCAGAAATGGGCAGAAACTGCACCATACACGATGCGGAATCCTTTATACCATTGGACTCATCTCGAATTACGCAAACCTTTTGGGATAAAATCGATATTGAATCCATCTTCTGCACTTCAGATTTGGGATTCATGTAACGCTTTATTGGCTACCAAAGATTTTTCATGCCGGGGTATTATACGTAAGGCAAATGTCAAAGTGATCTGTACCACAGACGATCCTATTGATACACTTGAACATCATCGTAGTATAAAAGAAAGTGGTTTTGAAGTAAAGGTAATTCCTGCCTGGAGACCAGATAAAGCAATGGCTATTGAAGATCCAAAAGTCTTTAATTCTTATGTTTCTCAATTAGAAGTTGCCTCAGGTATTTCTTGTGGAACATTCGATCAGTTTATGGAGGCTATCGAAAAACGTCACCTCTTTTTTCACGAAAATGGCTGTCGGTTGTCGGATCATGGTCTTGAGACTATCTATTCCGAAAATTATACGATTCGCGAAATTAAAGCAATTTTTGAACGGGTGCGCAGTGGACAAGCACCTTCAGCTGAAGAGCTGCTGAAGTTCAAGTCGGCAATGCTGTACGAATTTGCAGTTCTTGATCATCATCGCAACTGGACACAACAATATCATCTTGGGGCAATGCGGAATAATAATACGCGAATGTTTGAATCGGTTGGCCCTGATAAAGGATTTGATTCGATTGGTGATTACTCAGTTGCAACAGCATTATCGAAGTTCCTGAACCGACTGGAATATGAAAAGAAGCTTACGCGAACAATACTTTATAATTTGAATCCGGGTGATAATGAGATCATGGCGACCATGCTTGGAAATTTTCAGGACGGAACGGAACCTGGAAAAATCCAGTGGGGTTCAGGTTGGTGGTTTCTTGATCAGAAACAGGGTATGACGGATCAATTGAATACTTTATCAAGCCTTGGTTTACTTAGCCGCTTTGTCGGTATGCTGACAGACTCGCGAAGTTTTCTGTCTTATTCCCGCCATGAGTATTTCCGCCGGATACTTTGCAACCTTATAGGTAATGATGTTGAAAACGGTGAAATTCCAGCTGATATAGAATTTTTAGGACAAATGGTTAAAGATATTTCATACAATAATGCTGAGAAATATTTCCGTTTTTGATTATGAATAAGAAGATTGTTACATTTGGAGAGATCATGTTGCGTTTGGCAACACCGGGTTACCTGAGATTTAGTCAGGCAACTGAATATACGGCAACTTTTGGAGGTGGTGAGGCTAATGTAGCCATATCGCTTGCCAATTACGGACTTCCGGTTGATTTTGTAACCCGTTTACCCAAAAATGATATTGGTGAAGCTTGCCAAATGGATTTGCGCAAATATGGTGTTGGTGTCGATAGCATCATTTGGGGTGGTGAACGTTTGGGTATATACTATCTTGAAAGTGGCGCTGTAAGTCGTGGATCAAAAGTAGTTTACGATCGTGCCCACTCGGCAATTTGTGATATTCAACCCGGAATGATTAACTGGGACAATGTATTCGAAGGGGTGGGCTGGTTTCATTGGACAGGTATTACACCTGCTATTTCCCAGGGAGCTGCCGATGTTTTGACCGAAGGGATTAAAAAGGCAAATGAAAAAGGAATTATTGTTTCCTGTGATCTTAATTATCGCAACAAACTTTGGAAATATGGTAAAAGTGCCTTAGAAGTCATGTCTGTTTTAGTCGGAGGTTGTGATATAGTTCTTGGAAATGAGGAAGATGCTGAAATGGTATTGGGTATCAAACCAATGGGAGTTGATGTTAGATCGGGTCATGTTTCAGCAGCTGCATACGAATCAGTATCAAAGCAGATGATGGCGAAATTTCCAAGAATTAAAAAGGTCATTACTACCTTGCGCGGATCAGTAAGTGCCAGTCATAATACATGGACAGGTGTACTTTGGGATGGAAAAAAGCTCTTCGATGCTCCTACTTACCAGATTACACACATCGTCGACCGGGTTGGTGGTGGTGATTCGTTTATGGGTGGTTTGATTTATGGCTTAATCACCTGGCCCGATAACGACCGGAAAGCATTGAATTTTGCCGTCGCCGCTTCATGTCTGAAACACACTATTTACGGAGATTACAATTTGGTCACGGTCGACGAGGTCATCAAACTAATGGGAGGCGATGCTTCCGGCCGGGTTGCGCGGTAACTCTTAAATTTTTGGACACAAGCAATGTGTTCTTACAATATACCGATTTATGGCAAGATTTACTAGAATAGAAGTTGCATTAAAAATGAAAGAGACCGGTATGATTCCGGTATTCTATCACAAGGATGCAGTGGTTTGCAAAAAAGTGGCAAAAGCCTGTTACGAAGGTGGTATCAGGGTTTTTGAATTTACCAACCGTGGCGATTACGCTCATGAGGTATTTGCAGAACTCAATAAATATGCAGCAAACGAACTTCCCGAAATGATAATGGGCGTAGGTTCAGTTATTGATGCAGGTACTACATCTCTTTACATTCAGTTAGGGGCAAATTTTATTGTTTCGCCACTAATAAATGCCGACATGGCCAAAGTTTGCAATCGCAGGAAAATCTCATGGTCTCCCGGATGTGGTTCGGTCACTGAGATTGGATATGCTGAAGAGTTAGGTGCCGAGGTGGTTAAAATCTTCCCGGGATCACAGGTTGGTGGCCCCAAATTTGTCGAGGCTGTAAAAGGTCCATTCCCATGGTCGAGCATCATGCCAACTGGTGGTGTCGATACTTCGGAAGAAAACCTTTCTGCATGGTTTAAAGCTGGTGTCACTTGTGTAGGGATGGGTTCACAACTCCTTACCAAAGATATTATAGCGAATGGCAAATGGGATGAACTGACCCAAAATTGTGCCAAAGCGCTCGAAATCATCCAAAAATACAAGAAATAAACCTGGTGAAAATTTGAAAACTTCAAAATGCTTTATTTTTCATGGCGGTTTGACGTTACCTATTGATAATTTTAGATTCAAACTATTAACATTTAACAACTTATTGAATGATTAAGAAAAATGAGGTGGCACAAAAAATCGGTAATTACCGGTGGGTGATTATAGCCCTGCTTTTGTTCTCTACAACATTCAACTATCTGGACCGTCAGGTATTATCGTATCTAAAACCCTATTTCTGCTCTCCGGAAGGATTTGGATGGACAAACACAGAATTCTCGACACTTGTAGCATTCTTTACAGGTTTTTACGGCATGATGACAATCTTTATCGGGGTTGTAATCGATAAAATAGGTACAAAACTTGGTCTTGCCATGTCGTTAATTGTATGGTCAGTATTTGGAATGGCCAACGCTTTAGTTGGAAGTGTTCTATGGCTACATATTGCTGTTCGAAGCCTTTTTGGCGTTGGTGAAGCAGGTAACTTCCCGGCCTCGATAAAAACAGTAGCCGAATGGTTTCCGAAGAAAGAACGTGCTTTGGCGACAAGTATTTTTAATAGTGGTTCAAACCTTGGCGCCATGATAGCGGCCTTGTTTATTCCATGGTGTATGGCCTTTTTTGGCAATGGAACAGGTTGGAAAATGGCTTTCATTATTACAGGTGCTGTTGGTTTTATTTGGTTGATTTTCTGGTTTTGGTTATACGATTCGCCGTCGAAATCAAAGAGAATTGGCAAGGCCGAATACGATTATATCCACAGTGATGAAGAGATTGTTGTTAATAATGGAGATACAGGCAGTGGCGTATCTTATGGAAATCTATCCTCATTTAGTGGCCGGGTTTCAAAAGCAACGTATTGGGGAACATTTTTAATGATAAACATTATCTGCTTATTTCTTTTGCAGGTGATGACTATGATGTTAAGCAAGAAGCATCCAGGTGAGGTTATTAGCATGCTGTTTGACGGTTCGAACACGCTGGCATTAGCTCCTAAAATTTTTATGCTTTTTGTTGCTGGTTTATATATCTGGTTTGTATTGGCTCTTCAATCGAAAAGATTACATGATGGCGGCAAAAGCAATAAGATACTTTTCTTGCACCTTATTCCAGTTGTTGGCTTTTTTTACGTGTTAATATATGCTGGTATTCAAGATGATAACAATAAGGGCAACGAATTTGGCGAAACAGGTAAACCTAGTATATTGGCCTATAACCAAACATGGGCGTTTTTCTTCGGTAAGTTTTTTACCGATGGTATTTGGTGGTTCTATCTTTTCTGGTTACCCGACTACCTTATCAATCAGTTTGGGTTGACATTACAGGAAGTTAAATGGCCAACATTTATCGTTTATTTCATTTCAATTTTGGGCAGTATTTTTGGTGGTAGTATACCACTTTTCTTAATGAACAGAGGGATGCAGGTTTATAAGGCTCGTATGACCGCGATGATTATGATAGCGGTTGTTCCACTGATCGTTTTGACCACACAATATTTTGGCGATGTTTCAAGATTTCATGGATCAGCCATGACCTTTGCCGTTGCTGTTATTGCACTTGCTGCAGCAGCCCATCAGGCATGGTCGGCAAACCTCTTTACTACTGTTTCTGATATGTTTCCGAAAAAAGCAGTTGGGTCGGTTACCGGAATTGGCGCTATGGCCGGAGGCTTGGGTGGTGTATTAATGATGATGTTAACCGGAGTCTTGCGGGATGCCTTTCTTGAAAAACCGCAAACTGCATATTTTATCTTGTTTATCGTTTGCGGGGTTTCATATCTGATTGCCTGGTCGATAATGAAACTTTTGGTTCCTAAACACAAGCCAATTACATTAGATTAGTTGATTACCTTTTGATATTGAAAAGAGGCCGTCTCAAAAGTAAAATTGAGATGGTCTCTTTTTTTGTAGTATCAAGTTGTTAAAAATGAGTCTGAGAAAACATTTAGTGTTTTCAGGCCACTGCGTATCTCTAATAAAGTTTTGACGGTTGCATTTTGGCTTTCCGGTGCAAAAAAATGACTAAAAAAGTGTCTCATGCACACCTTTTTGCAAAATTATGGGCTAATGCTAATAATCCGGTCTCAATCTCTGTTTTGCAGAGACCTTTTAATAAAAACCTTTTAAATCCTTTGTTGTACTTGATATTAGCAAATACGGGTTCAACGTCGACCCCTCGCTTTTTTCGGTAGTAAAGTCCTTTTTCGCTTTTCAATAGTTCGGTTGCCCTGGCCTTTAGCTGGTTTAAATTGTGGTTCACCTCCATTATTTTGTTCTCTTTACCTTTATGGCACTGACCGCGTAATGGACAGCCGTTACAGTTAATTGCCTGGTACATTGACAGAGTCTGTTCAAATCCATTTTCAGTGATTCTTTTTTTCGTCCTGATAAAACTCATCTTCTGCCCCATTGGACAATAGTAACAGTCTTTCGCTTTGTTGTAATAGAGGTTATTGTTGAGTGTATTCTTTGTTTTATGCTGGTCTTTGTCAAAATAATTATACTTTATATATGCTTGTATTTCTGCATTTTGCATGATAGTGTAGTTCTCTTCTGAGCCATAACCGGCATCAGCTACAACAGCCTCGGGCAATTGATTATAGAGCGCTTTAAACCTTTCGACATGAGATTCTAAAGTGGTGGTGTCGGTCGGATTCTGATGAAGGCTGTAATTGACAATGTATTGGTTATTGGTACTTATCTGAAGGTTATATCCTGGTTTGAGCTGTCCGTTTTTCATGTGATCTTCCTTCATCCGCATGAAAGTTGCATCCGGATCAGTTTTACTAAACGATTTGCGTTTCCCAAGTATCTTTTCCTGCTCCTCATATTTTTGTAGGTTTTCCGGCCAACATTTGCGGGCATAATTTAGTTTTTGCTTTACCTTTTTGTCAATCTTTTTACCCTTCAATGCTGTATCTATCTGGCTAATAGTCTGTTTTACTTTTTGGCTATCTATTTTTTTAAAATCTACATCTTCAGTATTTTCCAACTCTTCTTTGGCAACTGATTGCGTGTAATCCCACAACTGTTGAAGCTGAACCGACATCTTTGCTTTGTTGGTTTTAATCGAATTACCCCAAACAAATGTGTAACGGTTGGCTCTTGATTCTATCTTGGTTCCATCAGTATAAACCTCCTTAAGACTTACATGACCGGATTCTACCAGAAGTTTCACAACCTGGGCAAAAATTTCTTTCAAAACATTTTTGAGCCTGTCACTACGAAAACGATTAAGAGTATTATGGTCGGGCCTGTTCATCGCACTTAGCCACATAAAATGGATGTTCTCTTTTAAAGCACCTTCCATTTTACGACTACTATAAACATTGCACAAATAACTGTATACAAGAACTTTGAGCAACATGCGTGGATGATAACTAGATGTTCCTCCTCCCTCGTATTGATTAATTAAAGTATCTGCATTAATATTATCGATGATTTCATTGACCACACGCACCGGGTGGTTCGGCTCTATTAACTCCTCCAGAGAGGGAGGAAGCAGCATAAGCTGGTTTTGGTTGTAGTCTTTAAATACGACCATGGCTTTATAATTTATTATGGCCTCAATTTACTAACATTGAGGAAAATAACAAAATATTACCCACAAATAATTACAAAATTTATCAACTATTTTTTAAACAAAAAAAGGTTGTCTCGACTTTTGAGACAACCTCTTTTTTTAAAATCACAACTCCTGAAAATGGATGATCAACAAGCCGAACTTAATCAAATTATCTTGAAAAATTTTCCGGGTGTCCCATAGCGAAAAACAGGAGGATTTTAGTTATGATATTTAATAGAAATGAGGTGAAAACCCGCTTTTCTATTAAAACAACTTTCCAACCTCCTTTTTTAGCTCATTCATTGCAATAACAATTGCCTGGTTTTCTTCTTCAATATAGTTTTCGATGATCTTTTTGCTCAATGTCAGCGCAGTAGCATCATCATTAATTTCTTCCGCCGATTTATTTATGATTCCGATTAGATTTTCCCTCGCTCCGCGGATGGTTTCCCAGAGAATAGCGGAAACATAAATTTGCTGGGAGAAATTGTGCTCGAATTCTTGCCGGATATGAGAAAGCAATTGCTGATGATAATCGGAGGCATTGACTTCGTTAGGTGAAACCCGCATCAATAGCGATTGTGGCGAAATGCGTTCCAGCAATAGTGCCAGACGTTCATAGGCTTGCAATCTGACGGGTGTTACCTCTCTGCTGTTTGTTACCCTGAACTCAAACTCGCGTTGCTTTTGCGAATTTTCAAGCATATCCCGGAAGAGGAAATAAGCAGTGAGAAAAACAATGATTGCCGGGAGTACTATTTTTAAGATCTCCCATATTGAATTTACACCATTATCCATAATGCTTTTTGTAATTAAATGATTTAAAATTAAATACTTATTGTTTTTGTTCCGTATTTATATCAGTTTTGATCTTTATTTCTGCACTTCCCGATACCTGTGAATAGAGGAAGAACGTTAAGATAAAATAGATGAGTGTAAGAATTGCCAGCAGTGGATAACGCTTTTTTTTGAATTGCAGCATCAACAGGGATACAGCTGCCAGAACTCCACCAGTTGCAGTCT
>JAPLDR010000123.1:43854-75225 GCA_026391655.1 Bacteroidia bacterium
GCGCGGCATAGGAATCGGCTGTATTTTTTTCAACCAAAGCGCTTAATCCACCGAAAAGGTTAAAATAAAGCGCTGTTACACTTGTTGCAATAAGGATAATCCATCCAAGGCGTGTCCAAATATGTTTTTTATCGATATATCCAATAGTGATTAAAACAACTCCTGCAAATATACCCCACTGAGGCAGGACAGTCGGAAAATACAATTGAGTGCCGGTCATTTTTTACAGCTTAATAAACCGATGCAAATTAGCAAATTTCTTCTTAACAATTTAATAAAACTGCTGTAAACTTTTATATCCTTATTTTTGAGGATTAAATATTGTCCGATTCATGAAAAAAGAATTAACGAAGAACCCCCGTGCGAAGGGATTGATCTTCGATATCGATGGAACCATTTGCGATACAATGCCGGTTCATTACATAGCCTGGCGTCAGACTGCCGCAGAGCAAGGCATTGAATTTACCCCTGAGCTTTTTGTTGAAGTTACAGGGATTCCAGCTTTACAAACCAGTCAATATCTGAAAGTAAAGTTTAGTGTCGACTTTGATGAGATAGAATTTACGCGTATCAAGGAGGAGCGTTACGAACAAAATATGCACAAGGCCAAACCCATTGACCCTGTTATAAAAATTATCAGGGAAAACAAAGGAAAGCTTCCAATGGCTTGCGGAACAGGCGGATCGCAATACCTGGCCTGGAAAACCCTTGAAATTTCCGGAGTTAAAGATTGTTTTGAACATGTAGTTGCTGCTGAAGACGTGATTAACCACAAACCTTTTCCGGATACTTTTTTAAGAGCTGCCGAATTGATGGGCGTTCAACCTTCAGAATGTGAGGTTTTCGAAGACGGACAGCTTGGATTGCAGGCAGCAGAATCCGCCGGAATGATGTTTGTAGATGTAACTCTATTCTACGAAGTTACTATCGGAAAAGAATTGTGAGTGACAATTATTACTAATTTCGTCCTTCGGCTAAGCTTTTGCGATTATGGATTTTAAAATTGTATCAGATTACCTGCCTACCGGCGATCAGCCTGAAGCAATTGAACAGCTTGTTAACGGACTAATTACGGGTGTTCCTTACCAGACTTTACTGGGTGTCACCGGCTCGGGGAAAACGTTCACTATGGCAAATGTCATTGAGCGGGTTCAGAGGCCAACATTGATTTTAAGTCATAACAAGACTTTGGCTGCCCAGCTTTATGGTGAGATGAAGCAATTCTTCCCCGAAAATGCGGTTCAGTATTTCGTCTCTTATTACGATTATTACCAGCCTGAAGCTTATATTCCGTCGTCCGATACTTATATTGAGAAAGATCTATCGATTAATAAAGAGATTGAAAAGCTCCGTTTGAGCACTACATCTGCTCTGCTTTCGGGAAGGAGAGATGTTGTTGTTGTATCCTCTGTATCATGCTTGTATGGAATCGGTAATCCCCAGGATTTTCATGCCAATGTGATTTCACTTAAGGTTGGCGAAATCGTTAGCCGAAATGTTTTTCTTCGTAAATTGGTTGATTCGATGTATTCGCGAAGCGAGCTGCTTTTTCAAAGAGGCAATTTCAGGGTCAAGGGTGATACGGTAGACATTTTTCCTGCCTATGCCGATGAAGGGATCCGGATTGTGTTTTTCGGTGATGAGGTTGAAGAAATAGTTATCTTCAATCCGGAGAGCGGTTATGCGATTGAAGCTGTGAATAATTGTGTAATCTATCCTGCCACCATTTTCGTGACTACAAAGGATAGTATTCAATTGGCAATCAAAAAAATACAAAATGATCTTGTTGAGCACGTTGATTTTTTTAAAAGATCGGGGAAATTTGTTGAAGCGAAACGGATTGAAAATCGCGTAACCTACGATCTCGAAATGATCCGTGAGCTTGGTTATTGCCCGGGTATTGAAAACTATTCCCGATATTTTGACCGAAGGGAGCCAGGTTCACGTCCGTTCTGTTTGCTCGATTATTTTCCCGAAGACTACCTGATGGTCGTCGATGAAAGTCATGTGACGATGCCTCAGATTCATGCGATGTATGGTGGCGACAGATCCCGAAAGGTAACTCTGGTTGATTACGGTTTCCGGCTTCCTGCTGCTATTGACAATCGGCCATTGAAATTTGAGGAGTTTGAAGATGTTGCCCGGCAAATTGTCTTTGTGAGTGCTACACCTGCTGACTATGAATTGCAAAAAAGCGAAGGTATTGTAGTTGAGCAGATTATAAGACCTACTGGTCTTTTGGATCCTCAGATTGAGATAAGATCCCGGATCAATCAGATTGATGACCTCATGGAAGAAATTCATCTGAGAAGCAGTAAAAACGAACGTGTGCTTGTGACGACCCTCACCAAAAGAATGGCTGAAGAGTTGTCAAAATATTTCGATCGGATGAATATCCGGTGTCGGTATATTCATTCAGATGTAGATACAATGGAGCGGGTTGAAATCATGGAGGATTTACGAAAAGGTGTTTTTGATGTTTTAGTTGGAATTAATCTTTTACGCGAAGGACTTGATTTACCCGAAGTTTCGCTGGTTGCCATACTTGATGCCGATAAGGAAGGATTCCTCCGTTCTGAGCGGTCGCTGACGCAAACTGCAGGCCGTGCTGCCCGAAATCTGAACGGTCTTGTGATCATGTATGCCGATAAAATTACCGATTCGATGCAACGGACGATCGATTCTGCCAATTACAGGCGGATAAAACAAAATGATTATAACCTGGCCAATGGAATAACACCTACCCAGATTATAAAACCGACACGCGAAATTATCGGTTTGGAATATCGCCCCGATAAATCGGCAATGGGTCGTGCCTATGTACCCCCGGAACGTACAGATGTGGCTGCCGACCCGGTTGTGAAATATATGAGTACCGAAGCTTTGGAAAAGACGATTCTGAAGACGAAAAAGGAGATGGAAAAGGCTGCTAAAGAGCTTGATTTTATTGAAGCGGCCCGTTTGCGCGATGAAATGTACCGTTTCCAGGAATTATTAAAACAACGACAAAATGGATAACCGGATTGCCAAAGTGGCATTGGCCATGATGGAAAAAAATAGCGGTGATAGCAAAAGAATTGAGCACTCGCTTAAAGTTTTTGCGTATGCTCAGCTACTTGGAGTCGCTGAATCACTTAATGATAAGATGCTTGAAATTATCGGGTTATCTTCTTTGCTACATGATATAGGTATTCATGTGGCTGAAAAGAAATATGGAACATCCACAAGCCACTATCAGGAAATTGAAGGTCCGCCGATTGCCCGCGAAATCTTAAAATCTTTGGAGTACGACCCTGAAATTATTGAGCGTGTCTGCTTTATTATCAGTCGCCATCATACATTTACAGCTATTGATGGTATTGATTTTCAGTTGCTTGTTGAAGCTGATTTCTTAGTGAATTCAACTGAGGATCAAATGACAGATATTCAGATCATTAGTTTTGCAAAAAATGTATTTAAGTCTGAAAGTGGTATATTGTATTTGAAGTTGCTATTTCCAGGTTTGGCATTGTAGAGACGTATGGTTGTGTAGAGACCCACGGTTGTGTAGATACACACGGTTTTGTAGAGACGCACGGCCGTGCGTCTCTACAAAGGTGATATATTGAGTAATGATGTTTAAACCTAATAAACAAATAGAATGAAAGTCATAGCATTTAATGGCAGTCCACGTAAAGGTGGGAATACGCAGTTACTGATTGAAGAGGTTTTTAAAGTTTTGGAATCAGAAAACATTGAAACAGAGTTGTTTCAGCTCGGAGGTAAGCTTGTTCACGGTTGCACAGCCTGTATGATGTGCCGTAAAATTCAGGATAAAAGATGTCACATCAAAAATGATGTGCTGAATCTGGCCATTGAAAAAATGCTTGAAGCGGATGCAATTATTCTCGGTTCACCTGTTTATTTCGGCGACGTAAGCACCGAAATAAAAGCGCTGATTGATGTTGCGGGGTATGTAACCAGGGCAAATGGTCATTTGCTTGCCAGAAAAGTAGGAGCGGGGGTTGTGGCGGTTCGCCGGGCAGGAATGCTTCACACTTTTGATACGATCAACAACTTCTTTCTGATTAATCAAATGATTGTGCCAGGTTCAACTTATTGGAATATTGGTTTTGGCCGGGAAAAAGGTGATGTGCTGAACGATGAAGAAGGGATGAAAACCATGCGGGATCTTGGGCTGAATATGGCATGGTTGCTTAAAAAACTGAATCAATAGAAAGATTTTCTTCCAAAAAATAAGCCCTTCTCTCCGAAAAGAAAAGGGCTTATCAAAAATGAATTTGGCTGTTTATCCCAAATAAGTTTTGAGCAATTTACTCCTTGATGTATGACGCAAGCGCCTGATTGCTTTCTCTTTAATTTGCCGTACGCGTTCACGGGTTAAACCGAAACGTTCGCCAATCTCTTCAAGAGTCATCTCCTGGCAAGATATTCCAAAAAACATCCTGATAATATCTGCTTCACGCTCAGTTAATGTTGTTAACGAGCGGTCGATCTCACGCGAAAGCGATTCGTCGATAAGCACTCTGTCAGCACTCGGAGAATCGTTATTGATCAGGACGTCCAGCAAACTGTTGTCTTCTCCATCTACGAATGGCGCGTCAACCGAAACATGTCTTCCTGATACACGCAGTGTATCAGCAACTTTATCTGCGGGGAGTTCAAGTTGCTCGGCGAGTTCTTCAGGTGAAGGCCTTCTTTCGTGTTCCTGCTCAAACTTTGAATAAGCTTTATTGATTTTATTTAATGAACCAACCTGATTCAAAGGCAGGCGTACGATTCTTGACTGTTCGGCCAATGCCTGAAGTATTGACTGGCGAATCCACCAGACAGCATATGAAATAAATTTAAAACCACGAGTTTCGTCAAATTTTTCGGCAGCTTTAATCAAACCAAGATTACCCTCGTTAATTAAGTCAGGTAAACTCAGACCTTGATTCTGATATTGTTTTGCAACTGAAACCACAAACCGTAAGTTTGCCCGCGTAAGTTTTTCAAGCGCTGCCTGATCTCCTTTCTTGATGCGTTGTGCTAATTCAACTTCTTCCTCTACAGTAATCAACTCTTCTTTACCGATTTCCTGAAGGTATTTGTCAAGCGATGCACTCTCGCGGTTCGTAATAGATTTCGTAATCTTTAATTGTCTCATGCTCTCCGATTAAAAGTCTGCAAAGTTACAAACATTTGTGGTTTTGTACAATACCAAAATGGCGGTATCTTTCTTTTATTTCACCTTATATTTTGCTGCAAGTTAATCTTCCATTTTGAAAACATAATAAGTCCAATCACCTCCGGGATAAACCCCTTCAACCAAGACAGGTTTTTTATTACTCGATTGTGAAAGTACCCTTTTTATATCTTCAACACTTGAAACTGAACTTTTGTTTATATCTGTAATGATAAATCCAATTTTAACACCTGCCTCTTTCAACTTTCCATTGGAGAGATTTATTACCTGAATTCCTTCGTCTATTTTAAGGCGTTCCTTATCTTTTTCTGTAATTGGTGCGAATTCTGCACCCAGAACTGAAAAGGATTCTTTGACGATGGAAGTATCACCTTTCGTATTTCTCAAGACAACATTGAATTGTTTTACTTCGCCATTTCTTTTGACGTTGATGGCTACTTTATCACCGGGTCTGTATTTCCCGATCTGTTCCTGCAATTGTTGCGGTGCATTTACCAGGTTTCCATTAACTGCTGTGATAACATCGCCTGCTTTTATTCCGGCCTGACGTGCAGCACCCTCATCGGTTGTTCTGACAACATACACGCCTTCAATTTTATCCAGATTCTTCTCTTTGGCAAGGTCGTCATCAATAGGTTTCATTTCTACCCCTAAAAGCGCTCTTTGTACCTCGCCATATTGTTTCAGGTCGTCGACAACTTTACGGGCAATAGAAGCAGGAACAGCAAAGGAATATCCTGTATATGAGCCTGTTCTTGAAGCAATGGCAGCGTTGATTCCTACCAGTTCGCCACTTGCATTTACAAGAGCCCCACCGCTGTTACCAGGATTCACTGCTGCATCGGTCTGTATAAATGATTCGAGGGGCATTTGTCCGCCCATGATCCCTATGCTTCTTGATTTAGCACTCACAATTCCAGCCGTTACTGTAGATGTAAGATTAAACGGATTACCAACTGCCAATACCCATTCACCTAATCTAAGGGCTTCGGAATTTCCCCAGGTAAGGAAAGGCAGTTCTTTCGCTTCGATCTTAACTAACGCAATATCGGTATTGGGGTCGCGACCGATGACTTTAGCAGTGAATTTACGGTTATCGTTCAGAACGACCTCAATATTATCAGCATCTTCGATAACATGACTATTGGTGACAATATAACCCTCCGGACCGATGATCACTCCTGAACCTGCACCCATACTGTACTCAGGTTCCTGATTATAGCCTCTGGGCTGAGCGTTATTCCCTCTTGGTCCGAAGAAAAAATCGAAAAGCGGATTGTCGCTTCCGTTATAACCCTGCGCTTTCATTTTGGTAGTTATATGAACGACCGCGTGAACACTCTTTTCGGCTGCCTGGGTGAGATCGGGCAATTGTGCCTGGGGACTTGATGGCGAAGAGTAACTTGTTAATTGTGCAGGTGTTGTCCCCTGTAACTCAACCACGCGAGGCGGGTTAATAATTTTTGAATATAAAAAGATAGCTAAAATGGCTCCGGCAAAAGCAATTGCCAGTGTTGATGCAATTTTTTTAACGATGTCCATAACTTATGCAAAAATATAGATTAGACGTTTAAATACCTTCTAAAGTTTCGGTTGATTAACATACTTTAACTTCACTTTGGCTTTGTTAGCCAAACAATAATAAGTGAATATTCCCCCCATTTTAAATGATTTCGGGTTGTTTTCAAATTTGTTTAAATAGCCTTCTTAATTCGCCAATCCAAAGTACCATCGATGTCGAACCAACAATCACAGCCCAATCGTACAATGACAATGGAACTGTTCTAAAGACATCGCCACCAAATTCAACAATTAAAATCTGTCCGGCAAAAATTACAGCTGCCACTATAATAAATCCTATACTGTAGTTCATGTCTCTAAATGCTGACCGTCCTGTTGCAAATGCTTTGGCATTAAACATATTCCAGAATTGAAGCATCACAAAAAAAGTGAAAAATCTTGACAAATCTAATTTGCTTATATTGCCTTCTTTATCAGTGAAATAGTACAACATTCCCAATAGTAGTGCGACGAAAGTAAAACCTACGAATAATATGCTTGAACGCATCGCCGGGGTAATGATAAAGTCATCATTTTTGCGAGGTTTGTTTTGCATTACTTTTTCGTTCGGAGGAAGTGAAGCGAGTGCACCGGCGGCAAAAGTATCCATAATCAGATTAACCCAAAGCATCTGTGTCACAGTTAATGGCAGCTGACGTCCGATGATTGAACCAAGCAGTACAATCACCAAAGCCGCTAC
The DNA here is from genome assembly GCA_026391655.1 of Bacteroidia bacterium. Classification (GTDB taxonomy): domain Bacteria; phylum Bacteroidota; class Bacteroidia; order Bacteroidales; family Prolixibacteraceae; genus JAAFHB01. The sequence goes on from JAPLDR010000123.1 coordinate 51,303, forward strand.
GTTGATGGTCAGCTGAAAAAGTATAAACCGCTGAATATTCTGGTACAGCGACCGTCCCCACATCACTGCAGTTGCAATGCTGTTAAAGGAATCATCGAGCAAAGTGATATCACTGGCCTCCTTGGCGACGGAAGTTCCCGATCCCATCGATAAACCGACATGCGCAAAGTTCAGCGCCGGGGCATCGTTGGTTCCATCTCCGGTAACAGCAACCACAGATCCTGTCTTCTGAAGCAATTGGACAAATCTCTGTTTATCTGTAGGCCTTGCACGACACATTATTTTCAGGTGTTGAACACAATTAGCCGCCTCTTTGTCGCTTAAAGCTTCAAATTCAGTTCCCGTAATGATGTTATGCAACTGGTCGCTGTCGTTCCATATTCCGATCTGACGTCCGATTTCCCGTGCTGTTCCCGGTGTATCGCCAGTAATGATTTTCACATCGATCCCGGCATTCAGACACTTTTTAACTGCTCCTGGTACATCTTCGCGGACCGGATCCGAGATGGCTACAACGCCCAGGTAAGTCAGGTTGGTGTTTACCAGTTTGCCGTTCACAAACCGATCTTTTTCATCATCGATGATTTCACAGGCAAATCCCAAAGTCCGCATAGCCTGATTCTGATATTTCAGCAAAAGCTCTTCAATCGATGCCGTCGCAGCGGCAACAGATTTTTTTTCTCCTTCAAAAAGAACATCATTACACTTCGAAAGGACAATCTCTGGCGCCCCTTTTATGTAGAGTACCTTTTTGTTTAATAATGGTGAATCTACAATAGTAGCCATATATTTCCGCTCTGGCGAAAACGTAAGTTGTTCAACGACTGACGCATCCTCGCGTAACTCCAAATAATTGAATCCTTTAGCGTTTAACCACAGTAATAGAGCAGCTTCTGTAGGATTTCCCAATGTTCTAATTGCGAGATTGTCCGAGAAATCGAGATAGGCAGTCGAGTTTACAGCTATACCTTCCTTGATCAGACTACTTAATTCATCTTCTGATAGTTTCTGATCTTTTAATCCGAAAAAATTGGTTTTTGCAACCTGCATCCGGTTTTGGGTTAATGTTCCTGTTTTATCGGTACAGATTACAGTGGTTGCCCCAATGGTTTCGCAGGCGTGCATCTTCCTGACCAGATTATTTTCTTGTAACATTTTACGCATACTCAAAGCCAGGCTTAGGGTAACGCTCATTGGCAATCCTTCCGGGATGGCAACGACAATCAAAGTTACCGCTACCATAAAATATTTCAGAATTCTTCCTGCAACATCAACGCTTACCCACGATTCGGGCATTAAGGGATTTATTCCAAATGCAAATCCAAACAATACCAACAAAAGAAACGTAAGCACTCCCAAACTAAACCATTTAAACCAGCTACCTTCATTGACGCTTTTGGGAAGCTCCTTATTGATGCCAAGCAGTTCGTATCCATCATAAATAATTGGTATCCAAACTTTTGCCAATGCAACCATTGAAGCAATAATAACAATACCCACCGACCCTAACTGGCATAACGTATAGGTAACTTCTCCCAGAAAAAGATCTTTTATAAATAATGCCATAAATGTCAGAACAGCCAGCGCGAAACCAGCAACTCCGATAAATTTAGCCAGACTGTCGAGCTGTTTATTTAGCGGGGTCTCTTCGCCACTCATTTGGGTTGATTTTTCGGCTACTTTACCATATTCTGTGGCGTCTCCGACAAATTTCACCTCTACAATAGCATGACCATCCATTACTTTTGTACCACGCATCGCCCAGTTTGAGGCATAAGTTGATTCTTTGTCGAAGTACTCAGGATTTGTAGTTTTATCGATAATTGGTTCTCCGGTAAGGCATGATTCATCGATTTGTAATGATATTGCCTCTAAAAGCTCACCATCAGCAGGGACTTCTTCGCCTGTTCCCAATAATATTATGTCTCCTACAACAATCTTTTTTTTAGGGATTTCGCTGACATTTCCGTTCCTGATCACTTTTATCATTGTGTCGTCATTCACCTGATTCAGAATATCAAACTTTTTATTGGCATCCATTTCGAACCAGAAGGAGACACCAGTTGCCAGAATGATGGCGCAGAAAATACCAATAGTCTCGGCAAACTCTTTATGCACAAAGGCTATTCCCAACGAGAGGAATGCCGCGATTAATAGAATCCTTATAATAGGATCTTCAAATTTTTCGAGAAAAAGTTTCCATAATGATTCACGCTTTGGCGGAGTGAGGAGATTACTCCCAAATTTTTTCCGGCTTTCAATTACTTGCTCATTTGTAAGTCCGGTGTAATGTTTTTTGCGTTCCATATAGGCTATTTAGTAAAAGTTAGGTTCTGGAACTTGATCAAATTGATGCTGGTACAGGAATGGTTGATTATCAACGAAAAATACTCAGTTGCGAGGATGAAGCTAAAATTTCCTGCAGTAAAATTCTTAGTTTAAAATTACGGGTGGTAATCTTCTCCTTTTATAAGTATTTGTTAACAACAGTATCCATTGTTCCCTTCAGATCTTTGTCTGCTGTTGGTTCACCGATTGCATTAAATTTCCATTCACCATTTTTTTTGTAGAAAACACCCATTACCATCGAAACATGACCGGCAAAATTTGGGCCGTTGGCAATGTCATAGGTTGCAAAAACCTCGTTTACACGAGAGGATGTTCCTTCATAAATCCGGATTGAAGCAAAAGGGATTGTTTTGAAATCCTGTCCGCGAAAGCTGTTCAGCACAAATGCGATTTTTGTAACTGAAGAATCGATTTTACTGAGATCGACAGATATTACTTCATTGTCTAATCCGTCGTCTCCACCTGTATTGCCAACCACATCGTCGCCACTATGTCGGATTGCGCCATTTTTTGACTTGAGATTACCGAAATAAACTATCTCCAAAGCCATATTATTATCGTCAAATGTTGCACAACTGGCATCCAGATCGACAGCTTCGTTCTTTTTCCCTCCAAAAAAACCTTCCTTCTCTACTGCTCCCCAATTTACACCAACACAAAGATTTACGAGTTTGCTGCCGTTGCTTTTTTCGAGATTAATCCGTTGTCCTTTTTCTAAACTAATTGTCATAATATTCAATTTTACTATTGAACAGTGATGTAACCTTAATTATTAATCAAATATAAATAAGGGTAAAAATACAAATTTAAAAACCGGTTGGCAAATATTAAGGAGTGGTAAAACATAAATTTTAAGAACCAAATTATTCAGGTTAGCAGAGTTTCCATCGATTTAAATATTTAAATGGTTGAAAGTTTCTGACAATCCCTCACTCCGTCGTTTCCCCTTTACTTTTTTCTTGTAAATGCAAGTTTGATTACGCTATAAAAGAATGGCATTAGTGTAACGATAATCAATCCCAGAAAAATAATCAGATAATTTTCTTTCACCCAGGCATTTTCACCGATAAAATAGCCGGTCAATGTGAAGAACGGAACCCAGAGAGCAGACCCGATAATTGTAAAAACCAGGAATATATGATATTTAAACCCGGAAAGCCCGGCAAAAAAGGGAATATAGGTTCTGATCACCGGGAAGAAACGGCCAATAACAATCGATTTTGCACCGTATTTATTGTAAAAATGTCGTGTTTGAATGATATATTTCATCAGGTATTTTTGAACAAACCGATTTTGACTCTTTTCCAGTTTATCTCCGAAAAAGGATCCTACAAAATAGTTTGACAGATTTCCCAAAACTGCAGCCAATATCAGTATAGGAACCAGCAACACAATATTGAGCGAGGTTGAAGCAGTGATTACTCCCGCCGAAAACAACAATCCGTCACCGGGAAGGAATGGAAAAAAAATTGTCCCGGTTTCGAGGAAAATGACCAGAAACAGGATTAGATATGCTTCTATCACATTTTCGGCAACAATCCTCATTAGGTAATCGTCGGTATGTAATACTATTTCAAATAGTTCATTCATTAGTATCTTATTGTAGTAACTTGTCAGCCATAGCATTGGCCAGTTCTATGCACATCCTGAATTTATCAGCTTTTAACGACCCTTTCTCTTCGACTGGTTCATAAACCATCTCCCATTTAATCATCTCAGCAAATTTACTGAGATTATTTACTCCTCCTCCATTCCAGAGAAAGTTACCAAATACTCCGAGATAATGATTTTTGGGCGCCATATGTTCGATGGTGGCAAGTAATGTTTCGACATTGGGAAACAAGGCATTGTTGTAAGCACAACTCCCTACAATAAAGCCTTTATACTTAAAGATATCGTTAATAATATAAGAAGAATGGGTTTTTGAGGAGTCGTAAACCCTGATATTTTTAATTCCGCGTTCACTTAACTGACGGGCAATGACCTCTGCCATTTTTTGAGTATTGCCATACATCGAGCCATAGACGATTACAACTCCCTGTTCCATATCGTAGGTGCTCCATTTGGTGTATCTGCTTAATACCCAGTTTAAATCACTTCGCCAAATCGGACCATGCGTTGCTGCAATCATTTTTATATCAAGTCCCGAGAGCTTTTTCATAGCACGCTGGGTATGAGCACAATACTTTCCAACGATATTGGTAAAGTACCGCATCACATCAACTTCATAAAAATCGAGGTTGATTTCATCATCAAAAACGCCTCCGTCGAGGGTTCCATAGCTGCCGAAAGCATCACCCGAAAAGGCAATTTTATGGGTTTCGTCGTAAGTGACCATTGTTTCGGGCCAATGTACCATGGGGATCGTCTGGAACTGAAGGTTTGTTTTTCCAAGATTTAGTGTATCATTATCATTGACGAGCAGCACCTTGCCGGGATCAATGCTGAAACTTTCGACAAGACCAAAAGTTTTTTTATTTCCGACCAGTGTAATTTCCGGATACCGGCTCCTGATTGCTTTCAAGGCGCCAGAGTGATCAGGTTCCATATGATTAATTATCAGATAGTCGATCTGCCTTTTGCCAACGATGGCCCCGATTTTGTCAAGATAATCTTCGATGAACTGCCTTTCGACGGTGTCAACTAATGCAATCTTTTCATCGTCAATTAAATACGAATTATAAGAAATCCCGTTAGGTATGGGCCAGATATTCTCGAAAAGTTGAGTTCTGCGGTCGTTAAACCCTAGAAAATAAATATTATCGGCAAGCTTGATTTGATGCATACTGTTAATTTCTAATCAAAATTCATTAAATATTTTCAGATCGTAAAAATACAAATATTTCGGTATAAGACTTTAGTCCGATCCTCTTCAGTCTGAGATTGACTTATTACTTTCGGTCTAATTTTGTATTTTCGTACCGGTTTTGACGTGTCGAAAATTAGTTTCAAATCAAAAGAATCGTTAATGAGCTTAAAAATTAGCAACAGGTTGATGGCTTTTCCCAAAGCAGGGAAGTGGTTGGTTGTTGGTTTATGTATTGCAGGAGTAACTGTTGGAATTTGGGGATACCGTCTTTATAATGACGTATTTCAGGAAAATGTAAAGAAAACGGGAATGTTTTTTATTCCTACAGGTTCCGATTTTCAGCAGGTAGTCGATTCACTGAATCACGGCAACTACCTTAAGAATCGTTCTTCCTTTCAGTGGGTTGCATCCAGAAAGAAATACCCGGAAAAAGTTCAGCCCGGCGCTTATATGATTAAAAGCGGTTGGAGTAATAATCAGTTGATTAACATGCTTCGCGCAGGAATTCAGATACCTGTAAAAGTCACATTTAACAATATCCGGTTCCGGGAAGATCTTGCTGCCCGGTTAGCGTCTTACCTTGAACCCGATTCAGCGGCATTTTTAAGCGCATTGAACAACGATAAGATCGCATCCGGGTACGGATTTACGCACGAAACATTTCCAATGCTAATTATTCCAAACACTTATGAATTTTACTGGGATACTTCTCCTGTGAAATTTGTCGAAAGAATGAAGTGGGAATATGATCATTTTTGGAACACAGCGCGCAAAAAAAAGGCAGCTGATTTGGAGATGACACCGCTTCAGGTTGTGACAATCGCCTCAATTCTCCAGGAAGAGACCAATAAAAATGATGAAAAATCGCGCATGGCCGGAGTTTACATTAATCGGGTTAAAAGAGGATGGTTACTTCAGGCAGATCCTACAATTAAATATGCAATAGGTAATTTCCAGATTAAAAGGGTATTAACAGAGTATTTGTCGGTTGATTCCCCTTACAATACCTATAAACATGCAGGGCTACCTCCGGGACCAATTAACTTTCCCGATATTGCAAGTGTGGATGCCGTTTTAAATGCAGAGCATCATAACTATATGTATTTCTGTGCAAAAGAAGATTTCTCAGGTTACCACAATTTCGCGCAATCGCTCGCAGAGCACAACCGAAATGCGGCGAGATACCAGAATGAGCTGAATGAAAGTAAGATATGGAAGTAAATTCGACAATTAGTCAATTCGACGATGTTAAAATTTGACGATGAGATAGAGAAATATATTTATGTCAAATAGAAGCGTAGTAAATAGTGATTTGAGTTTACATTATAATTGTCGAATTGCCGAATTGTCCCATTGTCCCATCGCCGAATTGTCACATTGCCGAATTTCCAAATCGTCAAATTAGTCCCCAATTACCTGAACTTCACGCTCTAATTCAATGTTAAATTTCAGCAAAACATCTTTTAAAATAATTTCGGATAGTTCAAAGATCTCTTTTCCTGAAGCGCCACCGTTATTAATAAGCACAAGCGCCTGTTTATCGTGAACAGCAGCATTCCCAATTGATTTTCCTTTCCATCCAGCTTTTTCGATTATCCATCCGGCAGCAATTTTGACGAGTCCTGATCCGACAGGATAAACCGGAAGGTCAGGGTAGACATTTTTCAGCGCATTGGCAGCTGCTTCCGAAACTACGGGATTTTTGAAAAAACTTCCTGCATTTCCAATCTTCATTGGATCAGGAAGTTTAGATTCACGGATAGCGATGACAGCCTTACGTATATTTTGAAGGTTTTTCTCTCCAAATTTGCAAACCTCTGTTTCCAAAGCACCATATTCAAGACGATATTCCGGTTGTTTAGAGAGGCGAAAAACCACTGAGGTCACCATAAACTGCTCTTTAAGTTCAACTTTAAAAATGCTGGTGCGATAGCCAAATTTACACTCAGCTGGATTAAATGATTTATTTTCAAGCGTATCCAGGTTAACCCCTCTTACTTCAGCAATCACCGATTCTACTTCTGCGCCATAAGCTCCGATATTTTGCACAGGAACAGCGCCTACATTTCCGGGGATCAATGAAAGATTTTCGACTCCGCCCCAGCCTTTCTTAACACACGAGTCAACAAAATTATCCCACACCACTCCGGCACCTGCTTCAACTTCGACAATATCCTTGTTTTCAGTAATTAAACGAATGCCAGGTATCTCAGGGTGAATAATAAGTCCATCGAAATTATTGACAAAAAGCAGGTTGCTTCCGGCTCCAAGGAAAAGTCTTTTCTCTTTTCCTGCCGGATTATTCTCCCTTAAAAACCGGATCAGTTCTTCAGGTGAATCCACTGTTAAATAGTGTTTAGCAATGGCAGATATCCCGAAGGTATTACTACTTTTGAGCGAGAAGTTGTGCGTCTGTTGGTACATGCAAAATATTTTCAGCAAAGATACTCACAACTGTCGCTTTCGAAGAATGACCTAAGGGACAGTTTAGATTTTATTTATGAAACGGGCATATTCGTTAATAACAATCACGGATGAATCCGCCAGCTGGCGGATGCGAGTTCCATCCGGCCTATATAAATCAAATCATTTCAGGATGAAACGATTGGTAATTTGTTTTGCAATTCTTATCTCGGTTTCGGTACTTTGGGCACAGCCGACGAAAAAATATGCGATGGTCATCCATGGCGGAGCAGGTGTTATGGATCAAAAAAATATGACTTCTGAAATGCAGAATGAATTTATTGCAGTGCTGAACCAGGTACTTCAGGTTGGCGATTCTGTACTTGCTCATGGAGGAACCTGTATGGATGCGGTCGAACAATCGATTATGGTAATGGAGGATTCACCGCTTTTTAATGCCGGGAAAGGAGCCGTTTTTACGCATGATGGAATCGTTGAACTGGATGCATCGGTTATGGAAGGTAAGTCGCTGAAAGCCGGCGCAATTGCTGCTGTCAGGGATATTAAAAACCCTATTCGTGTAGCCCGAGCCGTTATGGAGAAATCGGAACACGTGATGCTGAGTGGATTGGGCGCTTCGCAATTTGCCAAAGAACAAGGTTTTGAACCTGTTGACAATAGTTATTTTTACACCGAAAAGCGGTTTCAGTCGCTTCAGGAATTGCTTAAAAAAGAGAGGGAAGCAACCATAAACGATAAACATGGTACAGTTGGTTGCGTGGCCCTGGATATGTTTGGAAACATCGCTGCCGGAACCTCAACGGGAGGTATGACCAATAAAAAATATGGCCGTATTGGTGACTCACCCATCATTGGCGCCGGAACCTATGCCAACAACGAAACCGGAGGATTTTCGTGCACGGGACATGGCGAATATTATATCCGGCTTGGTTTTTCAAGGGATATTTCGGCCTTGATGGAGTACAAAAAAATAACAATCACAGAAGCTTGTCAGGAAGAGATCAGAAAACTGACTGATATGGGAGGAACCGGAGGCGTGATCGGGTTGGATAAAAAGGGGAATATTGCCATGGAATTCAATACTTCCGGAATGTTTCGCGGTTATATCAATTCGAATGGCGAAAAACAAGTGGCTATTTTCAAATAAAAACACCTTTATTTTAAACTGTTTCTTAATATATTTCTGATATTTTGAAAAAGATTTTGCTTGCTGTCACTAATGATTTGATTACGGACTATCGGGTTCACCGGACCGCCACAACATGATGGGTTTTGATGTTACGCTTGTAGGTAGCGTTTTCAGGGATAAATTTGAATTAAATCGCTCCTATAATATCCATCGGTTGGAGATGATCTTCCGAAGTGGAGGGCTTTTCCATTTTGAATACAATATCCGGCTATTCTTATATGCAATTAAAGGTAAATATGATGTATTGGTTGCTAATGGATTAGATACTATTCCAGGTATTGGTTTGACTGCATTTCTGAAAAGAAAGCCTTTCATTTACGATAGTTACGATTTATTTACCGAAAGTGCAGAGATGATAGGAAGACCTTTTGTCAGACGATTTTGGCAAATGACCGAAAGATGTCTGATCAGGAAAGCCCGCCGCGTTTATACGATTAGTGAATCAATCTCTGAAATTCTTAGGTCGAAGTATCGCATAAATGTTGGTTTAGTGCGAAATACGCCTGAATTTAAGTCAATCAAAAATTTTCCTCCGGAATACCGGTTGGTTCATGAAGGATTGAAAGTTTTAATTTACCAGGGTGCTGTAAATCGTGGCCGGGGACTTGAAATGATTATCAGTGCGATGAAATATCTTCCTGAAGCAATGTTATTTATTGTTGGTGATGGGGAAGAGGAGGAGAATCTGGAAAAACTTGTTTCTCAAACAAAGCTGTATAACCGTGTCATTTTCTATGGCAGGGTACAGTTCGAGGAGCTGAAGTTTCTTACAATGCAGGCCGATCTTGGTTTGTCGGCTGAAGAGGATATTTGCCTGAATTACCGCTACTCTCTGCCTAATAAATTGTTCGATTATATCCATGCAGGTATTCCGGTACTTGTTTCCGGATTGCCGGAAATGAAGAAAATTGTTTTGGAACAGCAGATCGGACAGATTATAGTCGACCGTTCACCTGAAAAACTGGCAGCAAAAATTCGCAAAATGCTCTTCGATGATGAATTGGTAAAACTGTGGCGTACAAACGCTGCTGCCACTGCAAAGGAGTTTAATTGGTGTAAGGAGAAAAACAGGTTAATTGAGATTTATGAGGAGTTTTTATAAAATTGAAATATGTTGAAATACATTGATATAAGTTGAAATATCAGTTGTGTATCGTTCCACAGTTGCACACCAGAAGGAAAATGGAACTCCGAACTTCCACTTGATTGCCATATCAAATATACGACTCTTCTGTTAGGCGAATACGAAAACCTTGCGAGTAAGTGCTGTTATGTGCCTGAAGTTATTGACCCAGGCTGATTTTAAAGTATGGTAATTCAACTTGCAATTTCACTTTCGCTTGTAAGGCATTAAATACGCGCATTAAGGTGTCAATTGTGACATTACTGGCATTACTTTCAATCCTCGATATTTGAGACTTTTGTACCCCAATAAGTTTTCCCAATTCTTGCTGAGTCAAATTGCGCTCCTGGCGAGTCTGTTTAATGGCTTGTCCGATTAAGTCCATTTGTAACTCATACTCAAACTTATCCCGGTCGGGAGTACCGATTTTTCCAATAAGTTTATCTTGAACTTCGTCTAAAGTGTATGTTTTCATTTCCTTTTGTCTTTTCTTTGTCCTCAAAATATTTTATCCTTAGTTGTTTCGCCTTTTGGATTTCATTGTCAGGTACTTTACTGCGTTTTTTGATAAATCCATGTGTCGAAATAACCAATGTGTTTTCAGTATTTGTCTTGTCCCAAAACGCGAGTAATCGATATTGTATGCCTTGAAAAAGCGTTCTAAATTCCCAAATTTCTTCCTTAAGTTTCTTGAAAAGTTCTGGGTCGTGTTCTGTCTGAGACTTACGTATATTGAAAAGAATTTTTTCGTAATGCTTTTTATCAAGGCTGCTGAGAAACTCAAATGCCTTGTCTAAAAAAATGATAACAAAAAGTTTATCCATTTTATTCTTCTCTTTTCAGTGCAAATATAGGTAAAGTTTCATTAAAAAGAAACTTATTTTTCGGAAGGTTTCCTGTTATAGCATATACATGGATTTCAAGTTGTGTCTTGCAGACCAAATGAAGTTCAATTATTGGTGGTTGACGTTTTGTTCTTGCTGAGCCTAATTATTGGAGTTTAACTGGTGTAAAGAGAAGAAAAGGTTGATCGAGATTTATGTGTGATTCTTATAATATATTGAAATACAATGGAAATGTCGTTGGAAACTTATTGCAATACGGTTATTCATGATAGTTATGCCTTAGTTTTAGTCCAATAATCATGTAAAGAAAGTTTGTCCTGCCCATACTACCGCAAACTTTAATTGTACAAAGCATTATTTTCGTTGTTTTTTCATGACTGCTCGTTCTATCATTGAAATCATTTCCTGTTCATGGATTTCTGATAAGAATGATTCAGCATTATTTTTATAATCTGCATATGTTTGTCCTGATATATCTGATGGTGGTTTGGGACAGTCATGTTTTTTTATTGGCAAAACGCGTTTTCCCCAAGTAAGTGCAACACCCATTTCAAGCATTACATTAGGATTCAAATTAGAAGTGTCAAAAACTGCGATGTCAGCGGAAATTATATCTCGTACAATTTGATTAAATAAATGTTCTCCGTATCCAGCAGCTAAAGTTTTAAAATTCAAATCCAATTTTTCAACACCACCTTTAAAATTATAATTATTTATTGCATTCTCAAAGTGCCCTTTTAGATTACTTTTCAATTTATCAGAATCATAATATTCAGAATCAAATTGATAGCCAAAGACAACCTTTAGAGTATTGTTTTTAGCTAGTTCATTTTGAACATATTCCCAATCAATGTCAGTGAATCCATAAGGGGAGCCAGCAGCCAGCGGTTGTATAGAAACAATATTTGATGAAACATTATTTTCTCGCGTTTCATGTGCATTTTGAAGTTGATGATAAATATAATTTCCTCGGCTGTTCAAATAAACAGCTCCAAAATTAAAAGGAATAGTCCCCATCCAATTATGTCTTTCTAATAAACCTCTATCGTCTAAATAGTCAATTGAATTATTAATTTCGACCGGTGATAATTTAAGTGCTTCAGATAAGTCTTTCCCGTCAAACTGTAAATTCTGTTCTGGATTATTTTCAAAAAGATATTCCAAGATTTTAGTAGCATTATTTTCTATTAGGTTTCCCATATTGTTGTTTATAAAATATTTCCACCAATTTCAATACACTGAGAAGCTTATACCATCGGTAAATCCTCAAGCAGCGATTCAAAATCGATAATGTCGGTATCATCGGGCAACTCCCTGATTCCATCTCCTTCGCAGATAATTTTACGCGCCGGAAATTTCTGGATTAGCGGATAATCGTGGGTCGCCATTATGATTGTTTTTCCTTCGGCGTTGATTTCCATAAATACCTTCAATAACGCTTCTGAGGTTTCAGGATCAAGATTTCCGGTAGGCTCGTCGGCAAGTATAATTTCGGGGTTGTTCAGCATTGCCCGGGCGATCACAATTCGTTGTTGTTCACCACCAGATAGTTGATGAGGCATACGTGGACCGGAGTGACCCATTTCAACAATAGTAAGAACTTCCTCAATACGATCTTTAATCAATTTCTCGTTAAACCAACCGGTAGCTTTCAAAACAAATTCGAAATTTTTGTAAACGGATTTGCCACTTCCCACCTTTCCAATGACATAAAGAAATTCTCCTTTATTTACAGACAGGTTGATATTCTTTAAAATCAACGTCTCACGTTGATAAATGTCGGCATTCTTTAATTCAATGATTGGCTCCACGGTTCGAAAAGTTTTTATAATAGTCTATATTTGTAAAACCACGTTAGTACAAAACTAATGCTTTTTAACGATTTTTATTAAGTCTACGTTTGTATTAACAGTGATTTGGAGGAATATTTGCTTAATTGTATGTTCAAATAATTGGATATTGATTTTATGAAAATGAAAATTAAAAGCCAGATAATAAAGGTGTTCGTAATTTTCTTCTTTTACGCTTTCCCCTTGTATTCGCAACCGGCGGCTACTCCGGAAGACTGTAAAGAGATTTTCCGGACGGCAATGGAGTTATTCAATGCCGAAAAGTACGGATCGGCCATTCATGAATTTCAAAAACTAAGAGGAATAACTGAGCCGGGTTCAGTTTTTGCGGATGAGGCTGATTACCATATTCCTGTGTGTTACCTCGAAATGGGAAATCAAAACGGCAAAAGTATGCTTGAGGCGTTTATTAAGGATTCCCCTGAATCACCACGCATCAACAGCGCTTATTTCAGACTTGGGAATGCCGATTTCAAACAAAAACGTTATAAACAGGCACTTGTCTCCTTTAAAAAAATCGACAGATATACTTTATCGGGAAAAGAGTTGGAGGAATATTGCTTTAAATCAGGCTATTGCAACCTCGAAGCGGGTAATAAAGACATCGCAAAGGTTTTCTTTGCCGAATTGAAAGATAAACCAGGTACTTTTTCGGATGCTTCGAAATACTATTGGGCTCATATAAATTACCTCGATGGCAAATATGATCTGGCACTTCAGGAATTTGAAAAAATTGAAAAAATACCTCAATATGCAGCGATCATCCCTTTTTATAAGGCTCAAATCTATTTTGCTCAGGAAAAATATCTGCAGGTCGTCGAAATTGCTCCGGCATTGATGGATCGTGCAACTGACGAAAGAAAAGCCGAATTATCGAAGGTGCTTGGTGTGTCGTATTATCAGTTAAAGAGATACAAAGAAGCCTTGCCGTATATTGAAATCTACCTCAAAAGCAAGGAGATTACCCCTCAGCAGTATTATGTGGCTGGATATTGCTACGGCAAAGAAGGTCAGACCGATAAGGCGATTCAGAATATGGAAAAGGCTACAAAGGGTAAAGATGCACTGGCACAAAATGCCTGGTACGAACTGGCAGGTCTTTACATTAAAGAAGGGGACAAGAAACGGGCGATGAACGCATTCCAGAATGCATCCAGTTTAATTTTTGATCCAAAAATCAAAGAGGATGCTCTATTCCAATATGCAAAAATTACCTATGAACTCGATTATTCTCCGTTCAATGAGGCAATTAAAGCGTTTGACCGGTATATTACGGAATATCCGAATTCCGAGAAAAACGATATAGCCTACGATTACCTGGTCAAGGTATTTATGACCACCCGAAACTACAAGGATGCACTCATTTCGCTCGAAAAGATTAAAGTGAAAAGTCCTGCTATTAAAAAGGCCTATCAAAGAGTTGCCTTGAACCGTGGAATTGAATTTTTCAGAGATTTGAAATTTGCCGATGCTATTCAATTGTTTAATAAGTCGTTGGAATATGGCGATCAAAGTAACGAATTGAAGGTTTTGGCTTATTACTGGCGCGGAGATGCCAATTTCCGGTTGGGAAAGAGCGACGAGGCTGTAATAGATTACAAAAGATTTCAAATCGTTCCGGGTGCTGCAAAACTTAAGGAATATGCAATTTCAAATTATAATATTGGGTACAGCTTGTTTAATAAAGAGGAATATGAGTTGGCTATTCCATGGTTTATGAAATATTTTGAAGGTAAAACAGATAAAACCTCACCACTCTTTACCGATGCTTACAACCGGCTTGGTGATTGTAACTTTGCGGATAGCAGATTTACCGATGCTGTGACTTTTTATGAGAAGGCTTATGAAGCCGGTTCAACCGATTCAGATTATGCCTTGTTTCAGAAAGCGTTTTGCCATGGATTAATGAATGACAATAATTTGAAAATTAGTGAATTGAACAAGCTGCAGACTCAGTTTCCGCAATCCAATTATATTGATGACGCGTTGTTTGAAACGGGGAAATCGTGGGAGCGGCTACAGGACGACAGCAAAGCAGTAGCAAGTTATCAGTCGTTAATTTCGAAGTTTCCGGCCAGTCCGTTTAAACCTAAAGCTTTGGTTCAGCTGGGTTTGATAGCTTATAACAAAAATGATAATAACGCTTCAATTGGTTATTACAAGCAAGTTGCCGAAAAGTATCCGAATAGCCCTGAAGCTAAGGGAGCCCTTGCCGGAATTCGCAATAACTATGTCGAAACCAACAAAGTAAGCGAATATATCGCCTACACAAAAACGCTGGGTCAATCGGCTACTCCTTCTGAAAACGAGCAGGATTCGCTAACATATTATGCTGCCGAAAAACTTTACATGGCCAAAGATCCCCGGGCAAAAGAAGAACTCAGAAAATACATCGAAAATTTCCCATCTGGCGATTTTGCACTGAATGTTCATTTTTACAAGGCTGAGTCTGAATTCCGTGATAACGAACCTGAAGATGCAATTTTGAGCTATGATTATATTCTTTTACAACCTGACAATATTTTCACCGAAAACGCATTGATCAGGGCATCCGAAATTGCGTATAAATCAGGTGATTTCAAAAAAGCGCTTGGTTACTATGAACGTCTCGAAACTGTTTCAAACAACAATAACAACACTTTGCTTTCACTGGCCGGACGTCTGCGTTGTCATTATGAACTGAAAGAGTTCGATGCTGTTTCGAAGATTGGCTGGAAGATCAGGAGCATGGATAAAATACCACCTGAACTTGATCGTGAAGCCTCCTATAAATCAGCAAAGGCCTATATCGAATTGAATGATCCGGCGAAAGCGCTTCCACTTTGGCGGAAACTTTCAGCTGATACAAAATCGCTCGAAGGAGCTGAGGCCAAATACATGGTATGCGAATACTATTTTGTAAGCAACAAATTCAAAGAGGCCGAGAATGAGGTGAATGATTTTATTGAAAAGAATTCGCCGCATCAGTATTGGCTGGCTAAAAGTTTCATATTACTTGCCCATGTCTACGAAAAACAAAATGATCTTTTTCAGGCTACCAATACACTGAAAAGTATCATTGAAAACTACGAGCTGAAGGGGGATGGTATATTAGATGAGGCCAATGAATATCTTAAAACATTGGAAGCCAGGGAGAGTCCTGCGGTTGGTACACCCAGTGTTAAAACACAACCATCGGCTTCAGGATCGAAAAAAAATAAATAAGCAGAGTTATGAGACAAATATATCGTTCATTATCCTTATGGCTTTTAGTTGCCGGAATTTCGGTTGAATATGCTGTTGCACAAAAAGATACAACAAAACTCAATCAATCGGTTGAAGTAGTTAAAGCATACAGTCCCAGCATCTCGAATGCAAATAAAGTAAACCTGCTGCCGGTGATAGATGACACTACGCGTTTCACACCTGAATTTAAATATTCAATTGACAGTAAGCCAGTTAAAACGGGGTTTACAGCTTCACCGATAGGTGCTGCCGATGTGAAAGGATTGCCATCTAAAGATTTAGGTTTAGGCTATTTGAAACTGGGAGCCGGGACTTACAGCACACTTTACGGAGAATTTTTTCTAAATGTTCCGAAATCACAAGTTGGCACTTTTGGTCTTCACCTGCGTCACCTTTCAACTGACGGTAAAACTAATCTAAGTGAAGGCGATCTTGTGGATGCTCCTTACAGTCAGAATAATGGTGAGCTGTTTGGTTCTGTAAATTTAGGAAGTACGATACTTTCCGGTGAACTTTCGTACAACCGCGATGCGATGAGGTATTATGGCTATCCGGTCGCGCTTCCTGCTAATATTTCGCAATTCCCTTCTTTCTACGGTTTAAGGCAAGCGTATCAGAATGGCGATTTTAAGGTATCCCTGAAAAATTCTGAAAAGTCAAAGAGTGATTTAAATTTCAATGGCGGTCTTCGTCTTGGTTTTTTCGATGCAAAAACGGGTCAGAAGGAGACAAGCGAAAGCCTGTTCGGCAAATTTGATTATAACTTCGGACAAGTTTACGGAATTCTTGACCTCTCCTTTGATCATCTCTCAACCGACAGTATTTACATTGAAAACCCGTCGGGAATAGGAACTAAGACAGAGGATTGGATCAGAATAGCTCCTTCTGTGAGGTTAGATGGCGATAATTGGTCATTGCGCGGGGGGATTAATTTTGTAGGATTATCAGATAAAAATGACGCAAATACAACCAGAATTTACCCCGACTTTGAATTTAATTTTAAGCCAGTTGATGATGTTTTAACACTATATGCCGGATTTAAAGGCGATTTGAAAAATAATCGTTATAGTGATATTGCCAATGAGAACTATTGGACAGATCCGCGCCACAATGTGCGTAATACCGATTATACATATATTATTTCCGGTGGTTTGAAAGGCAAAATTTCGCGCGAAATCTCCTATAACGTTGGATTGAAGTACAGCCAGGTCAAGGATCTTTATTTTTATGTGCTGAATGGTTTTTCTTCAGGTTCATCAACTGCTCCGGCTTTTTATAATAATGCTTTCGATTTGACTTACGATAATGCCGGAATTTTCAATCTGTCTACAGAGTTCTCATATGTTTCCGGTAAAGATCTTTCAGTTGTACTGAAAGGAAATTATTATAATTATAAACTTGAATCACTGTCCTTTGCTCCTCAAAAACCCAATTTTGATTTTACGACCTCTGCCGGATTCAGAATCATTGACAGACTGACCGGATTTGCCGACTTTGAGGTCATTGGCGAGCGGAAAGCGCTGGTTTATCTTTTTGATAATCTATCCTCTTCTTTACCCGTGACCCAAACAAAGGTGTTTTCAATCGACCCTTTAATCCGGATTAACCTTGGTGCAACTTATGATCTGACCAACAAATTTAAGCTGTTCGGGCGTGTCGATAACCTCCTGAACATGCAAAATGAACAATGGTTGGGATATACTTCGCAGGGATTAAGGTTGATGGCAGGAGCTACATTTTCGTTCTGAAAAATCATCTGAGAAATCTGAAAAGCCTTTCAAACAATTGAAAGGCTTTTATATTGATATTCAGCAAGATAACATGTTGAAAAATTTTTAGTTTTCACAATATTTGGCACCGATTTTTTTCGTCGGTAAGCGAATTTTTATTACATTTGCAAACCTCTGAAAATGGGGCCGCAATTAAATAAGAGAATACACCATCCAATGGATCTTCAAGTTATGGCGCTGACAGCATTCAGGTTCTGGAAGGACTCGAAGCAGTACGGAAGCGTCCCGCGATGTACATTGGCGATATTAACATTAAAGGTTTGCATCATCTTGTTTATGAGGTGATTGATAATTCAATAGATGAAGCATTAGCAGGTCATTGCCAAAATATTGAAGTAACTATTAACATCGATGGATCGGTAACTGTAATTGATGATGGACGGGGAATTCCGACGGAATTGCATACAGGTGAAAATAAATCGGCGCTCGAAGTGGTATTGACCGTTTTGCACGCCGGGGGAAAGTTTAATAAAGAGAGTTACAAAGTATCAGGCGGATTACATGGTGTGGGTGTTTCGGTTGTAAATGCCTTATCATCCTATTTGCGTGCAGAGATTCACCGTGAAGGTAAAATATGGGAGCAGGAATATGAAAAGGGATTTCCGAAAGGAGATGTTAAAATAATCGGCGAATCAGACCGTACAGGTACAATTATAACTTTTATTCCTGACGATACCATTTTTACGACTACTGAATTCAAATACGATATCCTATCTGCCCGACTTCGTGAGCTGGCCTTTTTGAATCGCGGTATACGTCTTTCCATCACCGACTTCCGCGCTGTTGAAGAGAATGGCCAGTTCAAAAGTGAATTATTCATTTCTGAAAAAGGTTTGGCTGAATTTGTTGATTATCTGGATGGTACGCGCGAACGACTGATTGAGGAAACAATACATATTGCAACTGAGAAAAATGATGTTCCGGTCGAGATTGCCATGTGTTACAACAATTCGTTTACAGAAAATATCCACTCTTACGTCAATAATATCAATACAATAGAGGGTGGAACTCACATGACCGGTTTCCGGAGGGGTTTAACGCGCACACTTAAAAATTACGCCGACACAAGCGGGATGCTGTCGAAACTGAAATTTGAAATTAGCGGTGATGACTTTCGCGAAGGATTAACTGCCGTTTTATCGGTAAAAGTTCAGGAACCTCAGTTCGAAGGTCAGACTAAAACGAAACTGGGTAATTCCGAAATCAGCGCTTCAGTCGATCAGGCTGTGAGTGAAATGCTTGCAAATTACCTCGAAGAGCATCCGCGCGAGGCGAGAATTATCGTGAATAAGGTAATACTTGCTGCTACGGCGCGTCATGCAGCCCGCAAAGCGCGTGAGTTGGTTCAGCGTAAAAGCGTACTTACAGGCGGCGGATTACCGGGTAAACTGGCCGACTGTTCCGAAAAAGACCCTGCTTTATGCGAAGTGTTCTTTGTTGAGGGCGATTCGGCAGGTGGTACCGCTAAACAGGGACGCGACCGCAAATTTCAGGCGATTCTTCCACTCAGGGGTAAAATTCTGAATGTTGAAAAAGCCATGACTCACAGAGTATTTGACAGTGAAGAGATTCGTAATATTTATACCGCTCTCGGTGTATCGATTGGTACCGAGGAAGATCAAAAGGCCTTAAATTTTGCGAAGCTTCGTTACCACAAGATTGTAATCATGACCGATGCTGACGTCGACGGTTCACACATCGCGACATTGATTATGACCTTCTTTTTCAGGTATATGTATGATCTGATCCTGAATGGTTACCTCTATATCGCAACACCTCCGCTTTACCTCGTGAAAAAGGGAAAACAGGAGCAGTATTGCTGGACTGAATCGCAAAGAATAAAATTGATCGAAGAGTGGGCCGGTGGAAACGAAAAAGCGCTCCATGTTCAACGATACAAAGGTCTTGGAGAAATGAACGCCGAACAGCTTTGGGATACAACCATGAATCCTGAAACCCGCACCTTACGTCAGGTAACCATCGAAAATCCGGCTGAGACAGACCATGTATTCTCGATGTTAATGGGTGATGATGTTCCACCTCGCCGTAAGTTTATCGAAGACAATGCAACTTACGCGAATATAGATATCTAAGTTTTTTTTTCAGCTGTCAGCACGATTAACCTCGGGTTGGCAGCTGTTTTTTATTTTAATGGATATTCGTAAATGTATCTAATATAAGTCAAAAAGTCATTCAATTGTCATTTGGTAGTCATTAAATTGGCATGAAATGACAACAGAATGACAATGAATGACAACAATTGACTGCCATAAAAGACTAAATAGGTAAGCAAACGAACAATCCTATTTTATTAATCGAAATCTATAGTATAACCTAATGAATATTTGCGTCTTCTGCTCCTCAAGCAATGCCATTCCGGAACTCTATTTCGATGAAGCCCGAAAACTGGGAAAACTCATCGGCGACAACCATCATGAAATTATTTATGGCGGCGCTACAGTTGGATTAATGCATACGGTTGCAGAAGCGGCCCGTCAGGCTGGTGCAAGGTCTGTTGGAATTATACCTGAATCAATTCATAACAGGCGGCTTTCTTCACCGCTTGATCATGAACAGATCATTACCCCTAATATGCGTGAACGGAAATACCTGATGCGCAAACGCTCCGATGCCTTTATCGCCCTCCCGGGTGGTTTCGGTACATTGGAGGAAATCCTTGAGGTGGTCACGCTCAAGCAGTTACAATATCACAATAAAGCGATCGTATTTGTCAATACCGACGGTTTTTATGATTCCTTATTTGGCCAATTTGAAAGGGCTTATCGCGATTCCTTCTCGAAAGCTGATTATAAATCAACCTATTTTATTGCTGCTGACTCCGAAGAAGCGATCAATTATATTCATAATTATCAACCCGTTGAGCAGGCATCAAAGTGGTTCGATGTGCCGGGTCCATCGCGATTCTAAGTTTCAATAAAATCCATATGATTTAAATATTTTGTTATAGTTAACCTATTTGGAATCGGTTCAACCTATTGCCTTTATCCTTTAACCTTTCCACTTTATCCTTTTTCTTCGTAATTCGTGATTATTATCTTCGGTTAACTCTTTGATGATAATAATTGAATTGGTATATTTGGATATTCCAATGTGAGTTTTATTCAATTCAATTATTCACGCTTCCAACCTTTTATCCTATGAACCGCTCTCTGTATTTCTTTCTTTCAATTTCTTTTTGTTTCTTATTAAATGCCTGTCATACTGGCAATAAGAAAACTGTAACGAATGCTGTGGCCTATTCCGAATACATCTCGGCTTATACTTCAGGAGTGATCAGCATTACAGAAGACATTCGCATCAATCTGAATTCAATCCCTGATGAAGTAATTAAAGACCAGCTTCCTTCTGATTTGATTCAGATTGACCCTTCTGTTTCGGGTAAAACTACCCTTTCAGATGGGCATACCTTAATATTTCACCCGGATAAACCTTTTCGTTCTGGTCAAAGTTACCAGTTAACCTTCAATTTGGGGAAAATAAGAACTGTTCCCAACGCGTTAAGAAAATTTGCTTTTCAAATTAAAACAATCGATGCCGATTTTTCTATCGAAATTGGTGGCATTCGAAGTATCAGGATAAACGGTGAGGTAAAAACGGAAATTGCGGGTTCTGTAACAACGAGCGACGCCTTTCCTTTTGAAAAAGTTGAACAGATGGTGCAGGGAGATCAGGATGGCGTTGCACTTCCAATCCGATGGGAACATACAGGTAATCATACACTTCATCAATTTGTCATTGCAAATGTGAAGCGGACGAAAGATCCTGGAAAAGTACAGGTTAGGTGGAATGGCAATTCCATTGAAACTGATCGGAAAGGAAATCAGGAAGTGATTATTCCGGCATTAGGTGATTTCAGGTTACTGAATAGTAAAGTAGTCTCAGGATCAAGCCCTTCCATTGAACTTGCTTTTTCTGATCCTTTGGATCCTGATCAGGAAACTGATGGATTGTTTATGATGAAAGGTATTGAATTAGAGATGTCTATCGAAGATAATGTTGTCCGGCTTATCCCTCGCCAGGAGGTTGTTGGTGAGCGAATGCTTGAGATTTTTGAGGGTCTGAAAAATTATGCCGGTTATAAATTAGGGAAGACAGAATTGGTCTCATTGTCATTACAGGCCGAAAAGCCGGCAATCCGGTTTATTGGTAAAGGGAATATTGTTCCTGCGACAGATGAGTTGGTTATCCCATTTGAAGCTGTAAACCTTAGATCTGTTGAAATTCGGATCGTGAAGATATTTGCCGGTAATTATCATCAGTTTTTTCAGGTCAATAATCTTGATGAGTATAGTTCTCTTAAAAATGTTGGGCGACCTGTTTATCGCGGAGTGCTTCCTTTGACTGGAATTCATGCTGTTGTTTTGAATAAGTGGAGCGCTTATAGTTTTAAAATTAATGATTTAATAAAAATTGAACCTGGAGCAATCTATCAGGTACAGCTTTCGATGCGTCCTGAATTTTCGCTTTATCCCTGCAGCGACGATGCTCAGATTAAAAGTGTTAAACGAAAATCGGACACTAAGGATGATCAGGAATGGCTTTCCGGTTCATATATTGATGAAGACGAAAGTTGGAATGAATATGAAGGAAATCATTATGATTGGCAGAACAGAAACAATCCGTGCTATCTGTCTTATTTTATCGAAAACAGGAATACATCAAAAAATGTGATCGCGTCGAATATCGGATTGCTGGCAAAGCGTGGTCTGGACAACCAGTTACTTGTTGTAGCAACTAATATTTTATCGGCTCAGCCACAGCCTGGTATCTCAGGTTATTGCAACGGGGCAAACCGGAGCCGATGGTATGGTCACACTTAAACTCGACAGAACACCTTTTTTGCTTGTTGCTAAAAACGGGAGTGATATTGGCTATCTGAAAATCAGTGATGAAGCCTCGCTTCAACTCAGCCGTTTTGATGTTGGAGGTAACGAGGTACAGAAAGGTTTAAAGGGATTTCTATATGGAGAACGGGGAGTATGGCGGCCAGGAGATTCGTTGTTTGTCTCTTTGATTATTGAGGACAAGATCAATAAATTAGCACCTGATCATCCTGTTATTTTCGAGTTATATACACCGACTGAGCAACTCGAACAAAAGATCGTATTACCACTTAACGGAAATATTACCACTTTAAAAACGGCAACAAAGACGGATGCTCCAACTGGTAATTGGCGTTTGGTCGCGAAAGTTGGCGGTGCTGAGTTTACAAAACGAATCAGAATTGAGACGGTGAAACCCAACCGTCTTAAAATACTATTTAATACGAAATCAGAGCAACTTCAGGCAGGTTCAAATAATCAGGCTACGCTTAATGCCAAATGGCTTCACGGTGCGCCTGGATCTTCGATGAAAGCAAAAGTAGAAATGCTGCTCAAAAAGGGAAAGACAACATTCCCAAAATTTATGAATTATTCTTTTGATAGTCAGGTCGTAAAGTTTGAATCGGCTGAACAGACCATTTTTGATGGTAATCTGAACGAAAATGGAGATATCAGTTTTCCGATCAATTTAGGAGCTTTGACCAATGCACCAGGGAAACTGGAAGCTGTTTTCACTACACGGGTGTTTGAGCCGGGCGGTGATTTCAGTATTTCGCAGTTTAATAAACAGGTATCTCCATTCCCTAAATATGTTGGTATGCGGTTTCCTGATGAAGATCCGGTGCTATCATTGCTGTCGTGTGGAAAAGTTAATGATCTTGAGCTTGTTGTGGTTAACCCGGATGGAAATCTCACCGAATCATCAATTGATATTTCAGTCTATAAAATAAATTGGCGTTGGTGGTGGGATGCATCAGAAGATTATCTGGGCAACTATGTGTCACAGGAAGAATATAAACCGATTATTACCAAAAAACTGACCTCTTCGGCGGGTAAAGCAACCTTAAAATTTAATTTCGAAAACAAAGACTGGGGAAGGTACCTGTTTGTTGCAAAACTTCCTGATGGACATAGCGTTTCGCGAACTGTTCGTGTCGATTGGCCTTACGGAAGTTCCGCCGGGCAACAGGGTGGTGCCACGATGTTGAGTTTTTCGGCCGATAAAGAGAAATACAAAGTGGGAGAGGAGATCTCCGTGAGTTTTCCAAGCTCAAAAGATGGCAAAGCGCTTGTCTCAATTGAAAATGGTTCCTCGATTTTGGATAAATTCTGGATTGAAACAGTTTCGGGGCAAACGAAGGTGAGTTTTAAGGCAAAACCCGAAATGGCGCCGAATATTTATCTGTATATAACCTATCTTCAACCTCATAGTCAAACAGTAAATGATCGCCCGATACGACTTTATGGTGTGGTTT
>JAPLDR010000123.1:75308-77771 GCA_026391655.1 Bacteroidia bacterium
GGATGAGCTTCGTTCGCAACAACCATTTACTGTCGAGGTAAGTGAATCAAAAGGAATGGCAATGAATTATACTCTTGCGGTTGTCGATGAAGGATTACTTGATCTTACTGGCTATAAAACACCTGATCCGTGGA
Organism: Bacteroidia bacterium; assembly: GCA_026391655.1. Classification (GTDB taxonomy): domain Bacteria; phylum Bacteroidota; class Bacteroidia; order Bacteroidales; family Prolixibacteraceae; genus JAAFHB01. Next base: position 75,443 of record JAPLDR010000123.1, read on the forward strand.
ATACTTTCTTCGCAAGAGAAGCTTTAGGTGTAAAGACCTGGGACTTATTCGATTATGTGCTGGGCGCATATGGCGGAACATTGGAAAAGCTATTTGCAGTTGGTGGGAGTGATCAATTACCCGATCCGTCGAAACAAAAGGCGCAGCGGTTTAAACCTGTTGTCCGGTTTCTTGGACCTTTCATCCTTGGGAAAAATGAAAAACAAAAACACATCATCACTTTACCGCAATATACAGGATCAGTTCGCTTTATGGTTGTGGGAGCTTCTAATAATGCTTATGGTGCAGCAGAAAAAGCGGTGCCGGTTCGTGATCCTCTGATGATTCTGGCGACAGTTCCACGCGTAATCGGTATTAACGAAACAATTGAATTGCCTGTGTCTGTTTTCGCTCAGAATCCTGCAATTAAAGATGTGGAAATTTCCGTAAGTCCTAATTCCCTGCTAACGATAAATGGCAGCGATAAACTTTCGGTTTCTTTTGCAGCCATCGGAGAAAAGGATGTCAGGTTCAGTCTCAAATCGGGAACAGCAACCGGCAAAGGCACGATCGTAGTCACTGCACATTCAGGGAATGAAAAAGCAATTTATAGTGTGGAGGTTGATATTCGTAATCCAAATCCATTGATGGTGACCAGCCAGACTGATTTTGTGAAGGCTTCACAAAGTAAGGAGTTTTCATTGCAACCATTTGGAGCTCCCGGAACCGGATCCACAAGTATAGAAATTTCGGCCTCACTACCCATGAATCTTGGGAAGCGACTCGATTATCTGATCGATTATCCACATGGATGCATTGAGCAAACTGTTTCGGCTGCTTTTTCTCAACTTTTTATTAATCAGTTTATTAACCTTGATTCAAAGAAAAAAGCTGAAATAGAGTCGAATATCAGAACCGGAATCGATCATCTTCGTAAATTTCAACTGGCCGACGGTAGTTTTACGTACTGGCCGGGAGAAAACTATCCCTCATTATGGGGAACTTCCTGGGCGGGAAATTTTATGATTGAAGCTGAAAATCTTGGTTTTGTGATTCCCGGTGAATTCAAAAAGCGGTGGCTCAATTATCAGAAGAATGCTGCAAATTACTGGCGCAAAGAACTAAGCAACAGAGGTATGGTTCTTGATCAGGCTTACAGACTTTACACATTGGCTTTGGCCAACGCTCCTGCTATTGGTGCAATGAACCGGCTTCGCGAAACACCCGATTTACCTATGGAAGCGCGCTGGAAACTTGCTGCTGCCTATGTATTGGCTTCGCGACCTGAAGTAGCAGAACAACTGGTAGATATGACGAAGCTCGAACCCACTGAATATCAGAATGAAGGTTGTACTTTTGGCTCTTCATTGCGCGACCGTGCCATTTTGCTGGAGACCTTGACGTTAATGAAGAAAAAAACAGAGGCATTCAGTGTTGCAAAAGCAATTTCAGCTGCATTGTGCAACGATCAATGGATGAGTATGCAAACAACGGCGAATTGTCTGTTGGCCATGTCACGATTTGTTGGTAAAAACACCAAACCGGATGATCGGTTTAAGTTCAGACTTACGGTTAACGGGAAATCGGAAGATATTGTTATTGACAAAATTACATTTTCAAAAGAGCTTCCTGAGTTTGATGGAAAATTTCCGGTTAAGGTAGGGAATTTGTCGGAATCTGATTTGTATATAACTGTTATTCAGAAAGGTATTCCACTTAATGTTGATGTTCCGGCAAAGCAAAGCGGGTTGAAGCTTGATGTTGCCTACATTACATCCGATGGAAAATCGATTGATATAGCCAATCTTCCGAAAGGTTCCGACTTTACTGCGATTGCAAGGATTAAGAACATTGGTTTTGTAGCTGTTGATAATCTTGCGCTCACGCAGGTTTTCCCATCTGGTTGGGAAATTATTAACGAACGTCTGTTTGGTGGTGTGGCCGGATCTCAATTTAATTACCGCGATATCCGCGACGATCGTGTACTCACGTATTTCAGTCTGAAAATGAATGAGCAGAAAGAATTTAAGGTCAAGTTAAATGCAACGTATTCAGGCTCTTACTTTTTGCCGCCTGTTCAGTGCGAAGCGATGTATAACAATGCAGTTTCGGCTAATAATTCGGGAATGAAGGTGGTGGTAGGGAAATAGAGTCCTTTGTTTTAGAATAATTGGCGATAAAAGCAATATTATATTTTCAATTCTGTTTAGAGGCTGTATCAAAAGTTATATTCTTAATATTTTAAGTTGATAATATTAAAATTAATTTGAAATTTAATTTGATATTTGCTTTACTATTAGTATATTAGTGGCATGAAACACTACAGATCAAAGGCTGTATTTAAGGCCTA
>JAPLDR010000106.1:0-4629 GCA_026391655.1 Bacteroidia bacterium
TTCTTCTCCCCGATGAACCCTTCCAGGCGGTCGTCAATGGCAACAGGGCCAACGCCGGCAGGTGTTCCTGTATAGATCAGGTCACCTATTTTCAGGGTAACATATTTGGAAACATGCTCGATGATGGTGTCAAAAGGAAATATCATGAGTTGCGAATCACCTGACTGGACAGTTTCACCGTTCCTTTTGAGCGAAAAAAGGATGTGCCCCAGATCGCCCAACTCCTCTTTTGAGATGAATTTTCCAAGTACAGCGGAAGAATCGAAAGCCTTTGCTTTCTCCCATGGCAGTCCTTTCTCAATCAGTTGCCGCTGTAAATCCCGCGCAGTAAAATCGATGCCCAAACCTATTTCGTCGTAATAGCGAGGGGCAAATTTGGCTTCGATATTTTTCCCGAGCCGGTTGATTTTGATCACCAGTTCAATTTCATGGTGAATCTCTTTTGAAAAGTCGGGCAGAAAAAAAGGTTTGTTGTCGAGGCAAAGAGCTGAATCTGGTTTCATAAAAAAAACCGGTTCTGAAGGAACATCATGCTCAAGTTCTCTGGCATGTTTCAGGTAATTACGACCTATGCATATAATTTTCATAGCTAAATGTTTGTAAATTAAACAGATTCTACAATTTACGGTTCAAATCTCTCAGTTTTATGGCAGTCAGCACCTTCTTGGTATAAAGCGGAAACTCACCCTGCATCATCCAGGAAAAATACCCGGGTTCATCGCGAAGTACCTTTTCAACAGCCTTTCCTTTATGCTTCCCAAAGTTGAAAACTTCAACTCCCTTTTCATCATAAACAATCCGACCAGCGAAATCAACACTTTTATCGAACGCCGAAAATGAGGATAAAGCATCAATACTGTTCACTATAGGGACAGACTTCTTTCCGTTTTCTTCAAATTCAACCCCGTCATATCGTTCAATCTGAGCTTTTAAAACCTCGTAAGTTGCTTTTGTATCGGCCATTGCACTATGGGCATTCTCAAGATCCTTTAACAGGTAGAATTTATATGCAGCAGCAAGTGTCCGTTTCTCCATCCGATGGAAAATGATCTGCACATCAACAAATTTATGTTTCTTCAGATCGAGATCAATATCAACCCGCAGAAACTCCTCTGTAAGTAGCGGAATATCGAAACGTGTGGAGTTGAAACCTGCCAGATCGCATCCTTCAATAAATTTGGCGTAAATTTTCGCCACCTCTTTAAAATGTGGGGCATCTTTAACGTCTTCATCGTAAATACCGTGAATAGCAGACGATTGCGCAGGAATTGGAATTCCCGGATTAATCCGCTGTAACTTATCCTCTTCCCTTCCGTCAGGAAATATTTTTAAAAGAGCGATCTCAACAATACGATCGGTTACCACGTTGATCCCTGTGGTTTCGAGATCGAGAAATACCAGCGGGTTTTTAAGATTCAGCTTCACTATATGTAATTAAATTAAAAACGAAAAACCCGGCAGTCGGTTAACCACCAGGCTTTTAATAAATATAAAATTCAAGAATTATGCATTGATCATCATCGGCATTAACAACATCAGAACGTCTTCATAATCGAATTCTTTTTCTGCCGGGAGTAAAAGACCTGCCCTGGAAGGATCTGAAAGTTTCATCTTCACATCCTCGGATGAGAGGTTCGAAAGAATTTCGATCAGAAAGGTCGACTTGAAACCAATCTCCATTGGCTGCCCATCATACTCACATTTAATGGTTTCAACAGCTGAGATTGCAAAATCGATATCCTGAGCCGATACGACCAATTCTGTTGGGGTCAGTTTCAGACGAACAAGGTTGCTCGCCTGATTGGCAAAAACCGAAACCCTTTTAAGCGTGGTAAAAAATTCGATACGGTCAACAACCATTTCGTTAGGATTATTCAACGGAATAACAGAATTATAAGCCGGATATTTCCCCTCAACCAGACGACAAACCACTTTAAAACCACTCAGTGTAAAAAATGCATTCTTTTCATCGAATTCAAGTTTTACATCCGAATCTTCACGCGGAAGGAGATTTTTCAACAAAGATGCCGGTTTTTTAGGAAGGATAAAAGATGCCAAATCACTGTATTTTACATCATTTCGCTTGTACCTGACCAATTTGTGGGCATCGGAAGCAACGAAAGTAATCTCCTCGGGCGAAAGTTCGATAAAAATTCCATTCATCACGGGACGTAATTCGTCATCAGCAGTTGCAAACAGGGTTTTATTGATCCCCGCCAGCAAAAGGTCATGAGCAAGGATGATAGCGTGATGTTTATCGCCAAGTTTTGGTAAAACCGGAAAATCTTCGCCGTTGTGCCCAACAATCGAAAACTTACCATTGGCCGAGAGAATCTCCACCGCCAGGGTATCGGGGTCGATGTTAAAAGTAAGGGGCTGCTCCGGGAACTCCTTCAATGTGTCAAGCATGATTTTTGCCTGAATGGCAATTAAACCCTCTTCCTCCGAATTTTCAAGTTCAATCTTTGTGATAAGGGTGGTTTCCAGGTCAGAAGCCGTGATCATCAAAGTTTTTCCTTCGAGCTTTAATAGAAAATTATCAAGAATGGGTAATGTGTTCTTACTACTGATCACCCTGCTGATTGCATTCAGATGCCTCAGCAATTCGGTACTTGAAACGACAAATCTCATCGGTTTATACTCTTTAATTAGTTTACTATATAATTCTATTTACCTCTTTTTTACAGGCAAACCGGGATATAAAATCTCGTTTGCAGGAATTTACGAATTTACAAATATTCAATCACTTTACAATTTCATAAGGCAATTATTTTAAAATTACCCTAACTATAAAGAAAATATCCGCTATGTTGAGGATATCCGACTAATTTTCAAGCTGCTGTCTTGCATAATGTCGGTGCCTCAGCAACCAGAAGATTAACCCTCCGCACAAGATCAGGAAAACGGGAAGCACGACATTAATCAACTGCCAAAACAATCTTTGCTCGTGCAATTTCACTTTATCGAGTAAACGCATTTGCATGGTTCGCGACCTCAGTTCCATGAGTCCTGAATCGTCGCAAAGATAATGAATGGCATTGACTAAAAACTCTTTGTTTCCAAAAGTAATGTTCGAAACTTTATCGTATCCAAGGGGTAAAGGGACATATTTACCACCTGCATAACTTACTTTGTTGGCAATGAGACCTCCGTCAGAAATAAAAATCATTTTTGTTGCCTTGCTTTCAGAAATTACAGGTGTGCCCTCCTGGATTCCAAACTCCGTCACTATCCGGTTTTTAAATATCGATGTAAACTTCCCTTCAGTTAAAACGCCTGTCGGAATAAACTGTTTACTGAACAGATTACGAGCCGGAGGGGCATCTATCATCGCCAGATTGACAATCATTGGACTTTGATTCGATCTGGCATAAGGTGAGGAAGTTAGAATAACTGTGCTCTTCAGCAATCCGTCCTCACCCACAAGTTCGATCGAACTGACAAATTCAGACAATACGCGGTTGACATTTTTCCCGATCGGATGATTTTGCGAAGGAGACAATAGTGGTGAAAAATACCAGGGTGCCATCGCATATTTCGGTTGCTGTCCTGCCAACGCTGTATTTACCTTAATTTTTTGACATTCAACATCCTGAATCAGGTCAGAATTAATTCTTATGCCATAATGAAAAAGCTGATCGTTAAGATTAAGCTCTCTAGGCAAAGCCAGCGTTGACATTCCGTTCGACAGACTATCAAGACTAACACTCACGGGATCAATCAGCCACATGATCCGGCCACCTTTCATCAAATATTGATCGATTGCAAATTTATCCTTTTCGGGAAACGGTTTTAAGGGGTTTGCAACGATCACAGCTTTAAAACTGTCAGGAACTGCAAGGAGATCGGCAGATGTAATCCAATGAATATTAAAGCTTTCGGATAGCGTGACATCAATATCATGTGTCTGAACCTCCGCAAGTTCATCGTGTCCGGTCAGAAAGGCTATATTTTCCCGTTTTTCCTGAAACAATAATTTCAATCCACGTGCAAACTCATATTCAAGCAATTCGACAGAGCGGATCAGGTTTTCTTCGTCACGAAGGAATGGATCGTTCTTTAATAGATTAATCGCTAATTCATTACCATCTGCACGGAAGATTATTGTAGGAAACACCATCTTGTTGGTAACCCCCTGTTCGGTGTTGATCCGAAGATTAACAGGTGAGATTCCCTTATCGATAAGGCTTTCAATAAATTTGTTTTTAACAGTTCCTTGCTGCATAACATCATAAGGATCTGTGACATGTATATTAAAAGGCTGATCGCAATAGATTTTTAGGTCGCGCAATTTCTCAATTGCTGCAGCCTGTAATTTCATAAATCCGGGAGGGAGATCGCCAGCGAGTAAAATTTCAGCTTCAACCGGTGCATTCACCTTTTTCAACAATTGACGTATTTGAGACGACAGCGTAAACCTTTTTTCGGTGGTAAAGTCGATACGAAAGAAATTACTTTCAGAAATAAATGCAACTATCAATACAAGAGCCACATATATAAGCAAATGATTTCCAGATCTCCTTAATGGCCTCCTCTTCCATTCCAACACGATACGCGTAAGAAGAATAAAAAAACCAGCCATTAACAGGAAATAGAGTAAATCGCGGCTATCGAGAACACCCCTGCTAA
>JAPLDR010000106.1:4660-16244 GCA_026391655.1 Bacteroidia bacterium
TCGTAATGAGCATCTATACCAACAGAAGTAATTATTGATGAGATATGCGAAGGAAAAGGCAATCGGGCCATAAATCCAAATCCGGAATACCAAAAAAAGCACATAAAAACAGCCAGAATAAATGCGACTACCTGGTTATCAGTAATTGAAGAAGTCAGTAATCCGATGGTGAGGTAAATTACAGCCAGAAAAAATAGTCCAGTATAACTTCCCCAGGTCGCCCCTGTATCGACACATCCCACTGGGTTACCCATAAGATATACAGATAGGAAATAGATTAGTGTTGGGAGCAAGGTGAGCAAAACAACTGCCAAAGCTGCCAGAAACTTGGAAAGAATCAGCTGAAGTTCCGTAACAGGCCTTGCAAGAAGAAGCTCCATAGTACCGCTCCGTTTTTCATCGGCAAACATGCGCATTGTAACTGCAGGAATCAGAAACAGATAAATCCAGGGTGCTATTTCAAAAAGACCATCAAGGGTGGCATAACCACCGTCGGGAATATTATAATTTCCTGAAAAAAACCACAAAAAAAGTCCGGTCAGTAACAAAAAAACAACCGACACCATGGTTCCAGTGATTGAACCAAAAAATTGGGTGATCTCCTTTTTGAATAAACTGATCATTCCAACAACTATTAACTTTTCAACAATTCAATCATTTCATTTGCTGCACGTTCTGCACAACCCGGGCCTCCAAGCTCTGCCAAAACCTCGGCATAACCAGCCAGCATAGTTTCGCGGTAACTACTGTCAGTGAGTATCTTATTTAATTCGTCGCCAACCGTTTCGGGTGTACAATACTGCTGAAAGAGCTCCTTTACAATTTCGTGGCCGGCTATAAGGTTGACCAGTGAGATGAAAGGAATTTTGATCAGTTGATCCTTTACCCAGGTTCCTACTCTTCCGGCTTCAATCCTGTAACAAACTACCTGAGGAATATTAATAAATGCGGTTTCAAGGGTAGCTGTTCCTGAAGCAACAAGTGCTGCAGTCGATTGCTGTAAAAGTTCGTAAGTCTGTCCAAACACTACGGGAATAAATGTTTTTCCAAGAACATCGGTATACAAATGTTGGGATTGTGAAGGTGCACCAGCAATAACAAACTGATAATCAGGAAATCGTTTTGAAACAACAGCCAGAACCGGCAAAATTCTTTTAATTTCCTGACGACGGCTTCCGGCCAACAATGCAATTAATGGTTTATCCTGCAGCTTGTTTTTAAGAATAAATTCAGCGAATGTTTCCTGCTGGTTTGGTCGGTGCGATAATTCATCGATGGTTGGATTCCCGACAAAGCGAACCTTGTAATTATATTGTCTGTAAAATGCTGATTCGAATGGGAAAATCGTAAACATCTCATCTACAAACTTTTTTACTTTATGAACCCGTTTCGTTTTCCATGCCCAGATTTTGGGTGAGATATAATAGAATACTTTTATTCCATTCGCTTTTGCAAATTCTGCCATTGGCAGGTTAAAACCTGGATAATCGACCAGAATTAACACATCGGGTTTAAATTCAAGTAGTTTTTGTTGTGCCAGTTTAAAGTTGCGCTTGATTTTATGGAGATTAAAAAGTACAGGAAAGAGTCCCATAAACGCCATATCACGATAATGCTTCAACAAAGTACCACCTTCACTTGCCATGAGGTCCCCGCCAAAAAAAGTAAAACTTGCATTAGTGTCCCCCTTTTTTAATTCACGCATTAAGTGAGAGGCATGCAGATCACCAGAAGCTTCGCCGGCAATGATAAAGTATTTCATTTCAATAATTTATTTTAAAGGCTAAATGGAACTTGTCCCGATGAATCAGGACTAATTTATATGAATTTAAGAATGAAGATAAAGATTCCAAGAATTATTGTTGCAGCCAAAACGCCCCGTCCTGAGCTGTAACGACTACTGTTGATAAACAGCATGAATGGAGCAAGATTGGGCAAAACACTAATACTCATCACATTAGCAAGTTTTTTCGATTCGATGAGCAAATGGAGGTAGTGAGAAAAACTGTATTGCCCGAATCGAAAATGATAGTAAAGAAGAAAAAACAGGATCGGACTAATAAACCCGACCAATAATCCATAGATTACCTTATTAAAAGGCAACGACTTATCATCGTAATTCATCAGAATTTCCATTTTTGCATAACCGGAAACGCAGAATAAGCAGTAAGATCAGTATTTACGGGGACAACGGAAACAAAACCATTGAGCAACGCAAAATCGTCGGTATCACGCGCTTCAGTTTCTGCATTATTAAAATACCCTTTGAGCCAGAAATATTCGCGACCGTGAGGATCGGTCCTTCTTTCGAATTCTTCCACCCATTTTCCCCTGGTTTGACGGCAAAAATTAATCCCTTTCACCTCACCTTTGGGAATATTCACATTTAAACAGACACCTTCAGGAAGTCCGTGTTCTGCAATTGTTTGAAAAATCCGGGCAACAACAATTTTAGACCTCGAAAAATCGGCTTCAAGGCTGTAGTCATTCAATGAAAACCCGATCGAAGGTATCCCATGAATACATCCTTCGAGTGCCGCACCCATAGTTCCCGAATATAAGATTGAAACAGAAGTATTTGCTCCGTGGTTTATCCCTGAAATCACAAAATCGGGCAATTTTTCCAATAACTGATTGCAAGCCAACTTAATACAATCAGCAGGCGTTCCAGTGCACGAATAAATTAAAAGTCCATCCCCCTCCTGAAGACGAGTGACCCTTAACGGATGATCGACGGTTATGGCATGCGCCATTCCGGATCGCGGACTGTCGGGTGCAACAACTACAATATTTCCAAAAAGGCGGATTACTTCAATAAGTTCGTTCAAACCTTTCGCATAAACCCCATCATCGTTTGTAATTAAGATTAAAGGTCTCTCATCCATTGCTTCTTTTACAGATTAACAGTTTGTCAAAGATAATGGATTCAGCAGTAAGTAAAGATATATTAATTAAAAAATGTATTTATGATTGTACGCTCTCCTAAATTAATGATCTTGACGAAAAGTTTTACCTTTGTCTTAAAATCAGACTGCTTTGAAACGAAAAATTATTCTTCTTGGTACCATCTGGCCCTTCCGAAGCGGAGGAATTGCTACATTCAATGAACGAGTTACACGCGCGCTAATTGATAATGGTGACGAAGTCATTAATTACACTTTTTCGCTTCAATATCCCTCCTTCCTGTTTCCCGGCAAGACGCAACTTTCGGATCAGCCTTCACCTGAAGGTTTGGATATCAGAATAAAAGTCAATTCAATTAATCCTTTCAACTGGTTGAAAGTTGGGCAGGAGATAAAGCGTCTTAAACCTGATCTGCTTTTGGTCCGCTACTGGACTCCATTTATGGCGCCATGTCTGGGAACAATTGCAAAAATTGTTCGTAAAAATAATCATACTAAAGTCATTGCTATTGCAGATAATGTTATTCCACATGAAAAACATTTCATTGATAATATATTAACCCGCTATTTCACCAATCATTGCGATGGATTCATCACCATGTCGAGAGCTGTATTGAACGACCTGAAGCAATTCAGGCCCCTTGCGCCAATGGTTTATACACCCCATCCTCTTTATGATATATTCGGGAATATCGTACCCCGAGAACAAGCTCTCAAACAGTTAAATTTAAACCCTGATTTCCGGTATCTTTTGTTTTTTGGGTTTATTCGTGACTATAAAGGACTCGATTGGTTGCTGGAAGCGTTTGGTGATGAAAAACTGCGCCAGTTTCCGGTTAAACTGATCATTGCAGGAGAGTTTTATACCTCTCCGGAAAAATATTTAAAGATCATTCGGGAGAAGAATCTCACTGACCACGTAATATTACGAACAGATTTTATAGCAGATCAGGAAGTTGCAAACTATTTCGGTGCAGCCGACATGGTTGTCCAGCCTTATAAGTCAGCCACACAGAGCGGAGTAACGCAAATCGCTTTCCATTACAATAAACCAATGCTGGTAACCGATGTTGGAGGACTTGGAGAAATTATCCCGCACGGGAAAGTAGGCTATGTAATAAATCCCGGCCCCGAGGCAATAACCGAAGCTATTTTTGACTTTTATTACAACGATCGCAGTGATTTTTTCACCAGTAATGTGATATCAGAAAAGGAGAAGTTTTCGTGGGGTACAATGGTGGAGACAATCGAAATAGTGTTCGATAACATCAATAAATTGTAGTTTGTCAATGTTAAGATTAAAAAGTTGTTTATAAGCTTTGCAAAAAGTAGAAATAAAGTAATAATTACTGGATGGATCTGCAGACCGAAATAGAAAAAAGAGAAATTGAAGATTTGTTTGAAGACCTTTTAAAGTCGTTTACCAGGCCGCTAACGCCCGAAAACGAGCAACATATCCGAAAAGCATTTCAATTTGCCAATGCTGCCCATATGGGTGTTAGACGCAAATCAGGGGAGCCATATATCATTCATCCAATTGCAGTTGCAAAAATTGTGGTAAGCGAAATCGGTCTCGGAACAAAATCAGTACTTGCTGCAATTTTACACGATGTAGTTGAAGATACAGAATACTCCCTCGAAGACATTGAGAATATGTTTGGGGAGAAGGTTGCTTCACTTGTCGACGGGCTCACTAAACTTTCCGGAAAATACGACTCAAACCAGGCTACGAATTTCAGGAAAATGCTCCTGACTTTGTCAGACGATGTCAGGGTGATCCTGATTAAACTAGCCGACCGACTGCATAACATGCGTACGCTCGAATCGATGCCCTACCAGAAACAGTTAAAAATCACTTCCGAAACACTTTACATTTATGCACCGCTCGCTCATCGTCTTGGCCTTTACGCTATTAAATCTGAACTTGAAGACCTAAGTCTGAAATATAAAAATCCCGAGATCTTTCAACAAATTGAAATGAAGCTCCGAAGTGAAGAAGAGCGAATCAATTATCTTGTTTTCGATTTTGCCAAACCGATACAGGAAAAGTTATATAACGAGAATTTTGACTTCACGATCAGTGGCCGCCCTAAATCAATCTTCTCGATCTGGAATAAAATGCAGTCCAAAAATGTTACGTTCGATGAAATATATGATTTATTGGCGATTCGGATTGTTTTTAAACCAAAAGACGGGATTTCAGAAAAAAGGCAATGTTTTGATATCCTGTCATTGATAACTGATATCTATACTCCTAAACCTGACCGCATTCGCGACTGGATTACGATCCCTAAGGCCAACGGATACGAAGCCTTACATGTTACCGTGATGGGGCCTGAAGGACAATGGGTTGAGGTTCAAATTCGTACGGAAAGGATGGATGAGATTGCAGAACGTGGATTCGCTGCTCATTACCGTTACAAAGAGGAAGGGTCTTCTGAAAGCGAACTTGACAAATGGCTCGGGAAAATCCGTGAATTGCTTGGAAATCCTGAATCGGACGCTCTTGATTTTCTCGATGAGTTTAAATTGAATCTCTATTCGCAGGAGATCATTATCTTTACTCCCAAAGGGGAAATGAAGATGCTTCCAAAAGGAGCGACTGTCCTCGACTGTGCTTACGACATACACTCCGAATTGGGAAATCATTGCATTGGAGCCAAAGTAAACCACATTCTTGTTCCGATGAGTCATGTTCTGAAAAGCGGTGATCAGATCGAAATCCTCACGTCTGATAAACAGACGCCTAAACCTTCATGGATCGATAGCGCAATCACCGCGAGGGCAAAAACAAAAATCAGGGACTCTTTCAAACAGGAACAGAAAAAGCACATCGAAGACGGGAGAAACCAGTTAAATCAGCAACTTGAGAAATTAAATGTAAAACCAGCCTCTAACACCCTTAAAAAACTAATTAACCATTACGGGCTTCACACCAAAGAACAACTATACGCCGAAATCGGAATGGGACTTGTGAAACTCGATAACCTCGAAACAACACTTCTTGAAAAATCGGTGAATAAATTTATAAAATTCTGGAAGCTTTCTATGTCATTTGGAGGCGACAAAAAAAATGATAATCAGAATATTGACAGAAAAAAACCCTTTTTGCTTACCGATGATCAGAAAAAAGATAACTTTCTTCTTTCCACATGCTGTAATCCAATTCCGGGTGATGATGTAGTGGGATTCGTTTCGGACGACGGGCAAATCATGATCCATAACAAATCATGTCCGGAAGCGGTAAAACTGATGTCAAGCCACGGAGATGACATTATTGAAGCGACGTGGACAAAATCAAAAATGCTTTTCTATCTTACTCATTTGTATATCAGAGGATTTGACCATCAGGGAATTGCAAATAAAATCACCAATGTGATTTCGAACGAATATGGAATCAACATGCGGTCAATCAGTCTTGATGCTCACGATGGTATTTTTGAAGGGAACTTCTACCTTTATATCCAAAATACTGAGATTCTTGATACGTTGATCACAAAGCTTTTAAATATTAAAGGAGTCGATACAGTGAATCGCAAGGAGATTTAGGGTTAGCGGTTGTTTATTTTTCTTTTGAAATGTTTGTTTCTGAAAAATATTTTTAATTTTACACTCTATTTTAACTTAGATTAAGTATGAATAGTATTCAGAACAATAGAGAAACAGTAAAGTCCCTTTTCACAGAATACCTTGAAAGGAAAGGACACAGAAAGACTCCTGAACGGTATGCTATTCTTGACGAAATATACTCTCGGGAGGGGCACTTCGACATCGAAACGTTATATATTTCGATGAAAAACAAAAATTATCGGGTAAGTCGTGCAACATTGTACAACACAATTGAATTATTGCTTGATTGTAAACTAGTTGTAAAGCACCAATTTGGAAAAAACATTGCTCAGTTTGAGAAAACCCTTGCCTCTTCTCAACACGATCACCTTATCGACATCCGAACCGGGAAGGTATTGGAATTTCGTGATCCGCGTATCCGGGAAATCATTGAAGATGCTTGTGCCAAAAACAATTTCAAACTTTCGCATCACTCCCTTTATTTATACGGAGAGATGGAGGATCCCAAATAAAATAATCTATACCTTTGGTCGGTTTTTGCCCGCCGTTTAAGGAAATCTGACGGGACCTTAAATATTAAGGTTTTATACCTCCGGAAAAATCAACTGCAAAACGATAATTGATAAGTAAAGATATTTAAAATGAATGTAGATGTATTGCTTGGTCTTCAATGGGGAGACGAAGGAAAAGGAAAAGTTGTGGATGTTTTAACTCCGCGCTATGATGTAATTACCCGCTTTCAGGGAGGACCAAATGCAGGTCACACCTTGGAATTCAATAACATAAAACACGTTTTACACACCATTCCTTCCGGGATCTTTAGAGACGATAAGATCAATATTATTGGAAACGGAGTTGTAATCGACCCATCCATCTTTAAAAAAGAGATCGATTCGTTACTTAAATTGGGATTTGATCTGAAAAAAACGCTTTACATTTCGAAAAAAGCTCACCTGATTCTTCCGACACACCGATTGTTAGATGCGGCTTCTGAAGCGGCAAAAGGAGATGCCAAAATTGGATCAACCTTGAAAGGAATTGGTCCGGCCTACCGCGATAAGGTTGGACGCGACGGACTTAGGGTTGGCGATATCCTCAACAATTTCGAAGAAAAATATAAAGCGCGGGTCAAACAACATATCGATCTGCTGACCAATTATTATCATTTCGATTACGAAGAAGCGCTTCGCGATTATGAGGAAACCTGGTTTGAAGGAATTAAAACAATCCGGCAATTTAAATTAATTGACAGTGAAACCATTATCAATAAGTTGATTGAATCCGGGAAATCGGTAATTGCTGAGGGTGCCCAGGGAACTATGCTCGATATCGATTTTGGCTCATATCCATTTGTAACCTCCTCAAATACGATCACAGCCGGAGCATGTACAGGTCTGGGAATCGCACCGAACAAGATTGGGAAGGTACTCGGGATTTTCAAAGCTTATTGTACCCGCGTCGGAAGCGGTCCTTTCCCAACTGAATTGATCGATGCAACCGGGCAGAAACTAAGAGATATCGGGCATGAGTTTGGCTCAACTACGGGACGTCCGCGCCGCTGCGGCTGGCTTGATCTCGTTGCGCTGAAATATGCCATCATGATCGACGGAGTTACTGAACTGATCATGATGAAAGCCGACGTGCTCGATGATTTTGATTCGATCAGGATCTGTACAGGTTACAAAATTGACGGTCAGCTTACCGAAGATTTTCCTTATGAACTGGATGAAAATGTTGAACCTGTTTATGAGACGCTTCCGGGCTGGAATAAACCCCTTACCGGAGTTACCAGCGAAAACAATTTTCCGGCGGAGTTAAGCAGCTACATCAAATTTATTGAAGCAAAACTTCATGTGCCGATCAGCATTGTGTCCGTTGGACCAGACAGGTCGCAAACAATTGAACGATAGTTTAAATGAGATATATAGAATTAAATGTGGAGTGACTATGAGACTTTGAGGTCAAGAGTCGAGTCAGCGTGATTTCAGCGCGTCTTGTCTTTTCAATCAGGTCTGAAATCCAATATCGTATATCAATTAAAATCCCGGAACTCCACCGGGATTTTTTATTTTGATGCAAATGGCTATATTTGGATAAATTACGCGCTATGATGACAAATTCAGCCTCCGAAACCTTAGGCCTTTACACCGATTTCTATGAGTTATCGATGGCTCAGGGTTATTTTTTAGCCGGAAAAAAGGATGAAAAAACGGTATTCGACTACTTTTACAGAACCAATCCCTACGAAGGGGGATTTCTGGTTTTTGCCGGACTTGAAGATTTGCTCAATTTGTTGACTGCTTTTCGCTATTCGGAGGAAAACCTAAAGTATCTCGAAAAACATGGGTTCTGCCCCGAATTTCTTGACTACCTGAAAGATTTTAGCTTTAACGGCACTATTTTTTCCGTTAGAGAAGGTGAAATAGTTTTTCCCAATGAACCCATTCTTCGTGTTGAAGGGAATATTATTGAAGCTCAATTGATTGAAACTTTACTTCTCAACATCCTTAATTTCGGGTCATTGATCGCAACCAAAGCTTTCCGGATAAAATTAGTTTGCGGTGAGAAATCCTTTGCCGACTTTGGTCTCCGGCGTGCGCATGGTATTGGTGGCATTCAGGCGAGCCGGGCAGCAATTATTGGTGGCGCTTCCTCAACTTCGAATGTTCAGTCCGGGTTTTTATACGATATTCCTGTTTCGGGAACAATGGCTCACAGCTGGGTGCAAAGCTTTGATGACGAACTAACCGCTTTTCACGAATACGCCAGGTTTAATCCCGATCGTACCGTTCTTCTTGTTGATACTTACGATACTTTGCGGAGTGGCATCCCAAATACAATTATTGTGGCCAAAGAGATGGAAGCTATGGAAAATAAACTGATTGGAATCAGGCTCGACAGCGGCGACCTGGCTTACCTGAGTAAAAAAGCACGTAAAATGCTGGATGCTGCCGGTTTAGAATATGTCAAAATATTCGCATCCAATCAGCTGAACGAATATGTGATAAATAGTTTGAATGAACAGCACGCCCCATTGGATGCCTATGGTGTCGGAACTGAGCTTATTACGGGGAAACCTGATGCAGCGCTTGATGGCGTTTATAAACTGGCTCTTTGCAATGGAACTCCCCGCATGAAAATTTCGGAAAATATCGAAAAAATGACCTATCCGGGACGGAAATCGCTCTACCGTTATTTCGACAGCGAAGGGAACTTTTTTCGCGACGGCATCCTGCTCGAAAACGAAGATCCCGATGATTGCGATTGTATTTACAACCCTGTTCATCCCGACAAGTGTACAACTGTTGCCGGATTGAAAAGAGAAAACCTTCACAATATTGTATACGAAAACAACATGATTACCAATCCACTCCCATCTCCGCAACAGTGCCATGAGTATTTAATGTCGCGCGCTGCCTTGTTACCCGCCGAACACAAACGGTTTATCATGCCACATATTTACAAGGTTGGTAGTTCGAAAGAGTTATTGGAGTTAAGAGATCAGCTTCGGAAAAAGATTGGGAACAAATCAATCTGAGAATTAATTCTCCATCATTATGTAATCAATTGTTAGCCTGTTCAATAACCTAAAAATGAAGTAAGAAACGTTGCTGGGCTTATTGGGCTTTTAGTTTCTTGCTATTTGCTTTTAAATACTCTTTGATTTGCTCAAAATTCATGTCTGCCATTTCTAAAGATATTTTCTCTTTAATAGCTCTAAAAGTTTTGACAGTGTCAAACTCTTTTTCTTTTGTTTTATTTTTAGTCTTCATTCAAATACTCCTCCGAAAACGGAAGTATCAAAGTAAAATCTTTGTTTCATCCTCTTGAAAATTTCTGTTACAAAGATACAAAAAACCTCGTTGCAAACGAGGAGTATCTCCGCTGCTGGAGTTAAGAGATCAGCTTCGGAAGACGATCAGCAATAAGTCTATGTGAGAGTGAATTCTGAATATTACTTATATCGTTGCAAACGAATGACAACCAACCTATCGCTATCAACAAGTGGAATTGGAGGACTTTTTATGCTCCAAAATCTTGTTTCCTGAGATTTGAGTAGGCATTAATTGTTCCACCTGTCTTTCGGAACTATCGAAGTCAACAAAGCCCTGTCAGGGTTCGGAACCTTGACAAGGCTTAAAGATGGATTCAGGTAATCGGTTAAAATGACTTTTAAGAATACCTATCTTCTTGGCCGCTCCAATAATTTAAAGAACTGATCCAGCTGCGGAAGGATCACAATACGTGTTCTCCTGTTTGCTGCTTTTCCCTCTTCGGTATCGTTCGTATTTAAAGGCTGGTATTCGCCGCGGCCTGCGGCGGTCATCTTGGCAGGATTTAAATCGTATTTGTCCTGAAGTACGCGCACCACTGCAGTCGCCCTCTTGACGCTAAGATCCCAGTTGTCGAGCAGGTCCCCTCTTTTAAATGAAACATTATCAGTGTGCCCCTCAACCATGAATTCGATATCTTTTTGATTTTTCAGGACGGTGGCCACCTTACCCAACACCTCGCTGGCCCTTTCTGTAATATTATAACTCCCGCTTGCAAAAAGCATTTTATCAGAGATATCGATGTAAACCACACCTTTATCCACTTTAATGTTGATATCCTTATCGTCAAGATTACCAATCGCCCCTTTCAGATTCATAACCAGGGCCATATTTAAAGAATCGCGCTGTGCCAGCGACGACTGAAGGCTGAAGATCATATTATCCTTATAGCCCATATTTTCCATCGACTTTTTGATGCTCTCGGCCTGCGCACTCGTGATCACAGACAGACTTTCCAGCTGTTTGAAGGCCTGATTTGTGTTCAACTTCAGATCGGTGTTATGTTCTTGCACCATAGCCAATTCTGCCTGAAGATCGGCAATTTTTTTCTCATCAACCTTCACGGCAGTGACACAATTATTCAAATCCTGCTTCGTGGCGTCATGAGCTGACTTCTCCTTTGCAATCTGACTTACCTGTTCATTATACTTTCGGGTACTAACACACGATTCAATCAGGATAACTGCCAGCAAGCAGGCCAATAATTTCGTTTTCATATTTTCTATTTTTAAATTATAAATAGCAATAACTTTTGCAAAAGTAAGCATTCCATGAGTG
>JAPLDR010000106.1:16257-32582 GCA_026391655.1 Bacteroidia bacterium
TCAAAAAAACCGATCTGTTAACCTTAATATAACGTTATAAGCCTGAATGTGTCTTGTTTGCAGCAATCCTGGTAATACAAATTACAATTTAGCGGCTGTTATTTTTTGAAATAATATTCATAAGGCAGCATGTCCCCAATACGCTTCATCACCATTTCGCCTTCCCAGCTTATAGCCAGTTGATCGGAAAAGCCATCCTTATCGAAGTAGACTTTCTCTTTAAGAAGCGTGATCGTACTTAGTTTTGTGTAATAGATTCTCAGAATGGGAAAATACTTAAGATATTTAAGAGGGTCAGAAAGTTTTTCTGAAGGAGTATCTTCCTGAATGACTAGATTCATATAACTAAGCCTATTCAAAAATGAATCATAAACTTTAAAACCATTTGATGCCAATTGGTTGGCCCAAAGTGATCTGAAAAAGTGCATTCTCGATCCCTGAAAAGCATCCTTTCTTTTTCGCTCATACAATCGCCTTTTTGATCCTTTGGTTGCCAAATCCTCGTTGAAAATAATATTGCCTGCAAAAAGAAAAATATTTCTCTTTTTATTGAACTCAAATTTATCCAGATAATAGGTGATTTTATATCCCAGTTCCTTGTTGTAAATATGAATTGGCTGATTAGCAAATGCTTTCAAAGTATCTTCATCTGATTTATTGAAAGTGATATCCTTTTCATTGGTTATTTCACAATTTTTCGCATTGGTTGTTGTTCCAAGAAATATCTTTTTAAACAATGTCAAATTTGCCTTTCTTTTATTGGGCAGCAATTTAGTAGAAACGACAACCTCCTCCAATTCATATAACTTTGGTTTCAAATAAATTACTAACGGTTTATCAGTTGAAAAATCAGTCAGCGTAAGAGAATAGTATCCTACAGCGCTGATTGTAACAGGCATTAAAGCGTTTTTTGAGATGTCTAATACAAAAAATCCATTCATATCAGAGGCCGTTCCGACAAATGTTCCGTTAAAATAGATTGCTGCCGAACAAATAGTTTCATGCGTATCCTTGTCGAACACAGTTCCTGTAATCGTCTGATTATATGCAACTATATTGAGATTAATGAACAGAAGTAAAAGAATGAATTTTCTCATAAAGCATAATTTTGAACTTTAACTTAGGTCCTATAAAATTAGTACTTTACACTTCATTATCAATCATTTTGGTTATTTTAATACATGGATTTTGTCCTTTCTTTTTTATTCAAAATTTCTTAAATTCACCTCCTTAATACTAATCCGGACAATCATGAATAAAAAGTTTGGAAATCTTTATCAGGAGTACCTGAATGGTAAAACTGAGCGACGCGATTTTGTAAAAAAAGCAGCTGTTTTAGTTGGCGGAACAGCTGTGGCAACCTCCTTTCTTTCATTATTCGAAGCAAATTATTTACAGGCAGCTGAAATGGCTGAAAATGATGGAGAATTGTATACCGAGGATATTACTTATCCTGGCGAAACGGGTGAAATTAAAGCTTTTCTGGCACGACCAAAGAAGAAGAAAAAATATCCTGCCGTAATTGTCATACACGAAAACAAAGGGTTGCAGCCTCATATCCGGGATGTAAACAGGCGAATGGCGGCAGAAGGATTCCTTTCAATTGCCCCTGATGCTTTATCCCCGCTTGGAGGTACACCTGCCGATAATGTTGAGGAGGCAACCAAAATATTGGGTCAGTTGGATAAGGAGAAAACCATTAAAAACATGGTTGCTGCAGTGAAGTACTTAAAAACTCATCCGCAAAGTACGGGTAAAGTTGGATGTACAGGCTTTTGCTGGGGCGGAGCAATGACCAATAACGTGGCTGTAAACGCACCCGATCTGGATGCGGCAGTGCCCTATTACGGGACTTGCCCGAAAAGCGAAGATGTGCCTAAAATAAAAGCATCCCTCCTTGCACATTATGCAAGTGAGGATCCGCGCATTGATGCAGGTATTGAAGAATTTGAAAAAGCTTTAAAAGCAGCGGGAACCGATTATCAACTGTTTATCTACCCGGGAACCCAACATGCCTTTAATAACGATACCAATAAGGAGAGATACAACGAAGCTGCAGCAAAACTGGCATGGAAAAGGACTATTGATTTTTTTAAAGCTAAATTAAAGAGTTAGTCTATCAGAGCATGGGTTAGCTATGAAAAGTCTTTTATTGCCACTAAGGCTCAAAGACACCAAGGTTCACTAAGATTAAATTATTAATATTCAATTCTTTGTGCAACCTTCGTGTCCTCGTGACTTTGTGGCATTTTTTTTATGATTTTGCAGAACGGACTCAAGCCTGTGTTTTCCAAACCTCAGCTATTGCATCAATAAAAGGGGTGCAATGGGTAAAGAATTTTTTGTAGCCTTCGCACAAATAATTTAGGCCATTTTCACCTTCGGAACTTTTTATAAACCGGTTTTTAGGACATTCACCATTGCACATCTCCAGAACTTCACATTTAAGGCAATAACCGGGTAACGTATTGAATTTGGCTTGTCCAAAAGTTACCTGCTTTGGGTGATCGAGCAACGCAGTTAAATGCTTTTGGTTAATATTTCCAAGTAAATGATCATGATTTACAAAATGATCGCAGGAATATACATCGCCATTACGTTCCATTACAGGAACTCCGCCACATGTTTTTTTGAAAATGCACAAGGTATGTTCCTGCTTAAAAGCGGTGCGAAAGGCTTCTTCAAACAGCTGTATCTTAATTTTGCCAATATCATTTTCCTGCCATTCGTCGAAAACTGCAATCATAAAATCGCCAAATGCTTTTGCGGGAACCGAATCGGGGGTGACTCCTGTATCATAATTTGAATCGTGATTGACAAGCGGTAAAAAACTCATATATTCTGTGCCCAGTGACCTGAAAAAATTGTAAATCTCAATGGGGAAATTCACATTATAAGCGTTTACGACACAAAGAATTTCGGAGTTTATCCTGTGCTTTTTCAGCAATTTGTATCCTTTCATTACTTTTTGAAAAGTGTCTTCTCCCGATTTCGAAATGCGGTACTTGTTATGCATATTTTCGGGTCCGTCAATGCTGATGCCAACGAGAAAGTTTTCATTGGCCAAAAAGCGGCACCAGTCGTCGTCGAGGTTGACGCCGTTTGTTTGTATTCCGTTCAGGATATTCTTTTTGTGTGGATTGTTTTTTTTCTGAAGCGCTACTGCTTTTCTGTAAAAGTCGGGACCAGCCAACGTAGGTTCACCACCGTGCCACGAAAAAAGTACAGGCTCTTCTGTTGAAGCTTCCAGATGTTGAATAATATACTTCTCAAGCAATTCATCTGACATTACAGCGCTCTTTTCATCGTACAAATCCTGCTTATCGAGGTAATAACAATACTTACAACCAAGATTACATAAGGCACCTATCGGCTTGACAAACAGCTGGAATTCGCGGTGATCGGGTTTGTAACTCATTGTTTATTTTTGATATGATGAAACTGTGGCTAAAGCCTGTTGAAATTGCTTTCTGACTGCACTTTTATATCATTTTAAATAGATCTTCCTGCTAATTATTTCACCATCAAATGACAGTTTAACTAAGTAAAGCCCTTTTTGATTGCCAGTTAAATCAATTATTGCATTCGTTATATTTCTAAAGGATTTTGAGAATATTTTCTTACCTTCAATATTGTAAACTTCTATAATTGAATTCTTTATCGGTTTTGAACTAAAAGCTATGTTTAAGAGACCGGAAGTGGGATTAGGATAAATTTTCACAATTCCATTGTCTTCAACTATTAAGTTATTTTCTTGTATACCTGTTACAATGTATGGCAAATTGTAAGTCCAAATCCCTGTTTCATCAAGTTTTGTACTCTGTTGTACAGCAAAGCCCGAAAAAGTTTCAATGGTTTCATTATTAAGTGATATTTTCCACACTTTAGAGAAATCCCTCTTCAGACAAAAATATATCTCCATTTTTATGGGGTCGAACAATAAAGAAATTTGGGTTGGATAATCACCTGTGGATTGAATAGTTCGTCTAAGGGTCTCAAAACCGGCATTAAACCCAAAATCTGATTTATGTTCCTGAATGTAAGCAAATGCAGTTTTGTAGCGGTCAGCTCCAGCACCAATTACAGCCGTATAATTCATTCCAATAAAATCGTAATTGGGCAGATTTGTCATTACTAAAAAGTTATCCTTGACCGGTGTAATACCATTATATGAGCCGAAAGGTTCTATGACAAAGGCATTGCTGGTTTTGTCGGCAAATAGAAAATGTGAATCCAGCCCCCATGATGGTATAATTTTTTTAGTTCCTATATAGTTGGTTATTTCAGCTACAGTAGATAAATTATTTATTGAATAATCGTATAAACTACCTATACTTAATGTATTTGAACCATTGCCAAATGTTGGTTTTCCATTGTTATAATTTAATATTTGACCACAGGTAAATAAACCGCTGTCGTTCATGCCTGCAATAAAACCTCCTGAACCGAATTGTGCCCGGAATATCTTTTTACTACCAATGTGGAATATGGATAATTTTATGTCAACATTTGAATAGTCAAAATTCATTCCGTACCATATTTCGCCTGAGTAAACTGCAAAACTGGTACACGCATTTATTCTCAAATCGCAAATACATAAAACAATAATTATTACCGAAAGCTTAATCATTGTTTTCATAACAAAGATTTTTTGTTATTATTTATTAATGACACTCTACTACGAAAATAATTAAATTTCAAAAAGTAATCTTATAGAATCTCTTAAACCTAAAGCAAACTTGTCAATTTATGTTTTTAAGCCTTGCTGCCAACGTTCTGCCTACACGCAGGCCGGGATTTTAACTACCGAACTTCCTGCAAAGAGCTGCACTTCAAATATATACTTTCCTTCAACAAAGAACTGAAACCCGACTTACCGGGTATTATAATATGTGGCTAAAGCCTGTTGAAATTGATTTATTAGTCTCAAATCTCGCTCCCTCCCTTTCGGGGAGGGCCGGGGTGGGGTCAGAAAAGCCTATCCCGATTCCCTTATCCCATTCAGAAAACTGAAATATGAATTGAACTTGCTTTTGCATCATTTTCACTCCTTTATTCTTCATACAAAGAGTAGCATTTATTTATTTAAGTGTTGCTCTAAAATAATATCCCCTGAGTCTGAGTATTTCTCAATGAGTTTCCCATTTTGGTCGATCAACAGCGTTGAAGGGAATTGGTGAATGTCGTATTTGAAAATGAAGTTTTGTCCGTTAGCAACCAATTCGAAATTCGAATTGTTAAGGTCAAACCCTTTTCGCACTTCATCTTCATCACATTGAAATATAATAATCGCTTCAATATTCTCTTTGTTTTTCAGTGCGTTAATTTTTTTATCAAGTTCTGCAATTTCATTCTTTTTAAACCGAAAGCTATTTGCCTCGAGTTCAAATCTAAGTATCACGAGTTTCCCTTGTAGTTTTGTCAATTCTATTTTCTTTTTGTCAATTGTGGTAAGCTGAAAATTTGGGAAAGCGCCATTTTCAGAAACCAGGGCATTCAACGTATGCTTGCCTTTTCCATCCGGATTACCTGGATCATACAGATATCGCATAACACTTCCTGCCGCATCGATTTCTCTTTCAAGATAAAGTCTCGGATTTTCTTGCGACAGTTTGAGAAACTCTGTCCTTGAAATCTTTAACCCTGTTTCTTTATAATAGACTTTGTTTAGGTCAAAATCATTATCAACAAAGGATCTGGTGAAACTCCCACCTACCTGACGATCCTGGCTGTAAGTCGCATTACACAGTAGAAATGAGATTACCAGCACAATTAATGTTTTACTTTTCATTAGCATCATTTTTCTCTGCTTTTTTCTTCATACAAGGAGCAGCATTTTGTATTTCAGGATTGCAAATCCTGTGTCTGCGAGGCGCGGATTACAAATTCGCACCAGCTGGGACGCTCCAATTCAAATTTATGTTATGGAAAAGTAGATAATTGCTATTTTCCCATCAGAGCTATCAATATTACTCCGTTTGCTCCTTTTGAACCATAAATGGCTGCATCGGAACTGTTAAGAACATTGATAGATTTAACTAAACGAGGAACGATTGCCTGGAGCCCTTGGAGCGACATTTCAATTCCGTCAACAAGTATCAATGGATCGGTTGAACCATTCATTGTGGCTATACCTCTTATTCTTATTTTTTCGTCTACCACCTGAACACCTGGAAGCTCCTTAATCATATCAAAAATACTTTGATATGATCCATATTTTTTGTTTTGTCCATCTATATTACCAACAGTGGTTGTTAGGTCTTTTTTTTGAGAATATCCATAACCGATATTTACTACTTCATTATCAGTATTTTCTTGTTTCACCGCTTCTTCATGAGGAAATTCATTATTAAGTTTGAAATTGATTACAGTTCTACCATTAATTTCTTCATTCAAAAGATCGCTTGATAGTTTTAAAATAGATATTTTTACTGCATCAGCCTTTACCTTAACCTTATACATCCCTTTGTCGTCTGTAATAACATCAGATTTTTTGTTATCAATAAACACCATAGCGCCAGATACAGGTTGATCGTAAATGTCAAGAACCTGTCCGGTAATGTAATACTTCTTTCCTGACTTTTGAGCATAAGCACTAACCGATAAAGTCAGAATAAGAATTGTTAATAAGAATATTTTACTTTTCATAGCTTGAGTTGTTTTAAATTATTAATAATAAATTCAGTTATATTGTAAGACTTTTATTGTATTAAAACGCATATTTCTTTCGCTTTAATGATAACAATTAAAAGAACAATTACCCTTATTCTCCAAAGTGTTTTTCTGAAATAAAAGTTATCAAATTAGTCCAAATGTAAGAACTTATCTTCAAAATCAAACATACAGCTTATAATCAGTTTTGGATTAGTAATCCAATTTACATTAAGCAAATTCAATATTTACTGATCCTTTTTCCCGCTCCCTCCCTTTCGGGGATATTTTTGGAGTCTGCTTTCTTACTGCACTTTGACCCCACCCCAACCTTCCCCAATTGGGAGGGAGTCTGTTTCGTGGACTGTAAGCAATTTATTTGTCTCAAATCTCGCTCCCTCCCTTTCGGGGAGGGCCGGGGTGGGGTCAGAAAAGCCGATCCCGATTCCCTTATCCCATTCAGAAAACTGAAATATAAATTGAACTTGCTTTAGCATCATTTTCTCCTCTTTATTCTTCAAACAAGGAGCAGCATTTTGTTTATTTCAGGATTTCAAATCCTGTGTCTGCGAGGCGCGGTTAGCAACTGTTAATTATTCATCATATTCAATCTCTGTGTGAGGAACCAATTCACACCTTTCAAAGGAGACTTCTGTTTTATCTTTGTGCGGAAAGAAAAACTGACGGTTTAATATGTTTACAAATATTAGTTGTTCAAATAAATCATCTTTAAAATCGTATTTTTCATCAAAATGATTTAATTCATATTTGTATTCTCCATTTATAATTGTCATAGATGTTTTTACAGCATGTATTCCAGTCATTTTGTAAGGATACTTTATACAGTCTATGTTTTGGTATGGTAAATACCATCCATTATTTGAATTATAATTATCAAGAATCTCAGCTATTTTACCTTCAGTTATGAAGACACTCTCAGAACTTTCCGATGAAGATGAAGTAAATAATAAAGTTGTAGCAATTCCGATATTTATAAATGGCATTGATTCTGTAACTTTATGCAATAGTTCCAATAGTTTATCTCCTTTATTGATTTCTTTGTCTGCTTCACAAATAATATAGCTAACGTTTTCCTTTAAGAAAAAAATATTTTTGAATTCATTCAAACCTAAAATTTCTTCCTCTGCCCCTATTACAGATTTATAGTCAAAGTCTATTAATATTGAATCCAAAAGTTCAATCATACCAAGATCATCTGGTACTTTGTTATTTCTAACATACGGCAAGATTTCATCAGTCAATGATGCTTTAATAGGATAAATTATACTCTTAATAGTAAATATTTCGGGTATATTATTGTCTGTTCTAAACATATTAGAAATCGCAATAATTCCATTTCCAGCTTTTATGTAATCAATAGAAGACTCTAATTTTTTATGTAACTCTTTCAAGTGATTGTAGTTTTTGTTTGATTTAAGCCAAGAATTTGCAAAGATTATCCCAGCTATGATTCCATAACAAATAGACAACATACCATATGCTTCATTTTGAATGTCAAAAACAAATGGCATTATTAGGGATAAAAGTATTATGTATACATTCTTAAAAATCTGCATTGACGCACTATTAATTGTTGATAACGTTTGTACATACGCCATTGCGGCGTATATTTCTGACTTGGACGAAGGTGGTAATATCTGATAATTATCGAAATAGATGTTTCAAAATAGATCATCAGTGTATTCATCCAATGGTAGTTGTTTTATTCCAATTTTCTCTTTTAACAAAGATATTCATAAA
Organism: Bacteroidia bacterium; assembly: GCA_026391655.1. Lineage (GTDB taxonomy): Bacteria > Bacteroidota > Bacteroidia > Bacteroidales > Prolixibacteraceae > JAAFHB01. The sequence goes on from JAPLDR010000106.1 coordinate 24,670, forward strand.
AAATTTAGTTAAACCATCTTACAGGTAAAAATTGAGAACTTCAGGTATTCAGAAGTTTGGCGATTACCCTGGTCATTTCACCATCGTTTACATTCACAACAACGGTTTGAACGGCATACCCGTTTGTAATTCATTTTTTAATTTCCCTGATATTATAATATGTGGTTAAAGCCTGTTGAAATTAATCTATGACTGCACTTTGACCCCACCCCAGCCCTCCCCAATGGTGAGGGAGTATGTTTCGTGGACTATAATGATTTATTTGTCTCTAATCCCGCTCCCTCCCTTTCGGGAATATTTTTGGAGTCTGCTTTATTTGCTGAAATTGACTCATTAGTCTCAAATCTCGCTCCCTCCCTTTCGGGGAGGGCTGGGGTGGGGTCAGAAAAGCTTATCCCGATTCCCTTATCCCATTCAGAAAACTGAAATACAAATTGAACTTGCTTTTGCATCATTTTTCTCTGCTTTTTTCTTTATACAAGGAGCAGCATTTCGTTTATTTCAGGATTGCAAATCCTGTGTCTGCGAGGATTATTCAAATTCTCTTTTAATTGTAGCAAGTATATCACCATATGTTTCTTTTATTTTTCCCTTACTAAATCGGATTTGTTGAATTCCAAATAAATTTGAAAATTCATCTGTATCTTCTTCTAATAATACAATAGCTTTACTAAACCCAAGTCTTCCTTGAAATAATCCTATCTCATGAATTACATTAGGTCTAGCGACTATAGTACCATCTTTCAGTTCATCTTCTCCCGTCATTATTAAAATAGCAAAAGATGATTTACTTAACATATCATCTAAGATATCTCTGATTGTATGTCCTGCCCTTGCACCGGATTCATAGGCAACAATTTTATATCCATGTTTATCTGATAGATGGTCTTTTAAATCTCGCCATTGCATGCTTCTTCCGTGTCCAATAAAAATAACTGGAGGTTCTTTTATTTCTGGCTCTTCTTGGAACTCAGGTAATTTAAACTGTTCCCAATTTTTATCTAAAATATAAAAAATGTCTTCTATTTCAGCTTTTGTCGGAGCTTTTATGGAAACAGATGTTGTACGTTCAGGAAATGCAGTAAATTCGAATTTATAGTATGATTTATCCTTATATTTTGTCTTCTCCATTTTTGAAAAACAAAATTCTTTTGAAAAATCAGCGAAAAATTCAGAATCATTATCGTAACGCCAGCTATGGTCGCCGAAATCAATCAATCTAACATTGTGGTCGATGTCTATATTTTGAGGTCCCATTTCTGACCATTTCTGTATAAGTTCCTTAATTTTTTCTGATGAGAACTTTACATGGTAATAATTTTTTGTTTTCTCCATTTACTTGTTATTTATTAATATTTGAATCTGTTGTTAAACCTGCATTGTTTTTTATGCTTGCCGCGAACGGTTGCGTGTATGAAATGTTGGGGATTTCGGGCTGCGTTCGTATCCCCCGTGATAAAAGCTGATGCGAGAGCAACACATTGCAACTTATTGTCCTCCAATATTTTATACGCGTTGTTAGGCACCGTTTTGGATTATTAAAGAGAATTATTTATCGAGGTAATTCTTTCTCATCGTTTAGGAAAAAGACGGAATCGTTTTGTAGTACTATTGGTATTTCAAGAAATCTCGACATTGATGAAATAAAATTTGATAGAATTGATCGAATTGGGTCCATTTCAGGAAAAACTTCTACTGGATTAAGTTCTATAATTTTTTCATTTTGGGAATTATGACGGAAAAAGAATGCTTCAACATTATCATTCTTTAACAGGTCTTCTGTACAGCGAGGACCATCCCATGTCTTCCCAAATGGAGGAGGATAACTAGTTGCTTCATAATATGAAGGAAGCAATGTGTCGGGGAATATCAATCCAGCACGCTGCATCATGATGCGACTTTTACCCAATTCTTTATCTGGTAATTTAATATATTCTAAAGGAAGATTTAATAGAATATCATTAGCATTTTCAAGTGAATCTTCTATATCCTGTTTCTCATTAAAATAAATATTTAAGCTTTTTATTGACTCAGATTGATTCTCACATCTGCCTAATAAATGCAATATATTTGCACCATTCACATAAAAAGGACAAGAGTAAACATTGATTTTCTTCAAATCTGGAAAAGAAAGTGAACTATTAACATTTACTTTTATACGGTAAATGATACCCAATTGAGCTGAATTGTCAATATAACAGTTTAATTTATAATTGAAAATTGAAAAAAAGGCAGCAACTCGAAAATCTTCTGTAACGTCTAAACCTTCTGTTGGAAGACAACAATGTTGACAGAATAATTGACTAAGTAGATAACCAATTTTTACTTTACATAGTGCTGAGAAATCCCATAACCTTATTTGATCTTTTGTCCACTGGATTTTATCGATTAATGGACGAAAGACATTACCACGATCATGGAGACTATGGTTGCCAGTTTTGCAAAATGGTATTTGTCTTGTATCTACTGCATTGCGGTATCCTGATGTTAGTAATGTGCCATAATCTTGATTTTGACCACGATAAACATATCCAGATTGGTGTTCAGAAGCTAATTTCTCTAACAAATCGTTAAACTTATAAATAGTCGTATCAACACTTTCAAACAGCCCATCTTCCTTTATATCTTTTCCCGTATAAAACTGATCGAATTTTTTTAAAACGAGTTCAACAATCATATATTCAAAGCATTTACACTTGAAATTTAGGCTTGTTTCAAAAGATTTTTTTGCTGCAAGGAAATTCCTATCTAACAATTGACGTTCTCCGATATAATAGTAAGCTATACACCTCAAATCATTATTATATGCCATAGATAAAACTTCGGTAGATTCAATTTTTCCAAGGATTAAATTTATAAGTGCTAATTCCATTGGGCGTTGTGACATTGTTCGAATTATAAACTCACTATGCCTATTTATTAAATCATCTCTCCTGAGATGTTGTGCGCAGATTGAAAATATCATGTGAATTGTGATTACAGCTTCCTTTGCAATGATTTCCTGAGCCAAGGATAAGGATAACTCGTAGTCACGATCAATAAATTTTTGTATACATAGATTAAATCGATCACGTTCAGTCATTTCAGTCATCATATTGTATCCTCCATTTTTGTTTTTCAAAAAGTGTCAACATATTTCAGGATTTTGGGAAAATGGTGCCTAACTCGTTTATACCCGCAACAAACCTTCCCGATTGCCTCATCCTATTTCCGGCTATGCGAAATGCTATTGCGTATTATTTCATGTAAACTTACATAGTTTTTCACAATTCCAAATCATAACAGGGTGATTTTATTTAATTTATATCAGGAATTCAAAAGATTGTCAAGGCTTGAAGTTTAAACGTTTATCATTTTTACTTTCACCCTGGTCATTTCACCATCATTTACATTTACAACAACGGTTTGATCACCATAACCTGCCTTTTTAAAGGTGAACTGATAGGTTCCTGTGGGTAGAGATTTGATATTAAATCCCCCGTTTGCCGAGGTCTTTTTAACCAACACAATGGCACCGTTTAAAGTAACCGTCATCGTAACCCGTGGTAATGGTTCATCGTTTGCATCGAAGGTTTGCCCTTTTACCGACAGTTTTACTCTCCCTCTTACGGTAACTTTCTGTGCTGTTTTAAATCCGAGGTAAAAGATGGGTTCACTGAGCCTGATCGTTTCAACAGCAGCAGCCATATTGGCCACACAGGTATTTCCAGTATCTATGAGTTTTACTATTTTTTCTGTTGCCTGTATTCTGTTGATCTTTACCAGGGCGGGCGAAGCCATTGCATCAAAATATTCGTCGATTGCACTCCGAAATTCCGATTGCGTAGCAGCAGTTATACCAAAACGGGCAAGCTGATCAATAATTGGTTCGGCACAGTCGTAAATAATCTCTGCATAATCCTTAATCGAATAATCGATTGACCGCACAAAATCGGATGCACAATAATTCGCTTTGCCCAATAATTCCTGATTATTGGTTAACCGGGCATAGGCTGTCAACTTACGTGCATTATCGGCGCCCAATGTATTTAACTGATTCCTTAGCTGAAGTTTGTACCTGGTAACACCTTTGGTATCGATTTTTTGTTCTTCGGCAGCAACCCGCAATTCGGATACTACGGTTTTGAGATTGCCCAAATTGGTTGTATAATCGGGTAGATTTTCAGTCAGGATTGGATTTTCATCACTGATCCCAATAATATTTCGAAACATCCGGTCGCGAGCTTCCTGGAGATTTGTCATTTTTAAATAAATTGAAGATTTGTAGTATAAATTATTTAAAACCTGGAGCAATAATAAGAAATTACGACCTTAAAAGCAAATTTTCAAGCATCATTTTTGGTTTAACAGATGCCATTGAATACTTAACAGACGTCATTGAATATATAACAGATTCAATTGAATTTATAACTGACGTTGCTGAAGGTTTAACAGATTGTATTGAATGCTTAACAGATTCTATTGAATATATAACAAATGTTATTGAAGATGCAACAGATTCCATTGAATATATGACAAATGTTATTGAAGATGTAACAGATACCATTGAAAACCTGACAAATTCCATTGCTGCCTCGTCAGAGGAGAGATCTTGTTTGCAATAAAATGATTTGTATTGACACCAGTAGAGACGTTGCATGCAACGTCTCTACCAGAGAATTCCAAATATTCATGCAACATTCCTGTAATTTTGAAGTCTTTTATCGTACATATGATTTCTATAATAACCCTTATCTCTGATCGATGAAGATTATTTCCATGCGCAGAATAGTTATCAGTCTGATACTGATTATCCTTTTTTCAAACAGCTGGTCGCAAACTATTGAAAAGAAGACCTACCAGACCGCTTTTACGAAGATTGCTCCCGAAATTGACGGGCTTATAAATGATTCATGCTGGAATGCGGTGGCCTGGAGTGGCGATTTTATTCAAACCCAACCCTATGAAAACAAACCGCCAACGCAGCAGACTGCATTTAAGATACTTTACGACGATAACAACCTGTATGTATTTATTCGTGCTTTTGATACCGAGCCTAAAAAGATAAGCCGCCTGATATCGCGCAGGGATAACTTCGACGGTGATATGGTAGAGATCAATATCGACAGTTACTACGATCAGCAAACGGCCTTCTCTTTCACAGCAACTGCAGCGGGTGCAAAAGGTGATGAAATAATTTCGCAGGACGGGAACAACTGGGATGATAGCTGGAACCCGATTTGGTATCTGAAGACTTCCATTGATGATAAAGGGTGGTGCGCCGAAATGAAAATACCTTTCAGCCAGCTCAGGTTTGGGAAAAAGGCAGATCATGTATGGGGAATACAGCTCATGCGTCACATCTTCCGTCTCGAGGAACGCTCTACCTGGCAGTTTATTCCAAAAGGTTCTCCGGGTCTGGTTCACTTGTTCGGGGAACTGCACGGCATTACCGACATCAAACCTAAAAAGCAGATAGAATTGCTTCCATATACTGTAGCACGCGCAGAACGCTTCGAAAAAGAGGAAGGTAATCCTTTCCTCACGGGAAAAAAGAGTGCCCTTTCTGTCGGACTCGACGGAAAAGCAGCCATCACGAACGATCTTACGCTTGACTTTTCCATCAATCCCGACTTCGGACAGGTTGAAGCCGATCCTTCGGAAGTAAACCTCACCGCTTTTGAATCCTACTTTTCGGAGAGGAGACCATTCTTTGTGGAAGGAAAGAATATCTACGAATTTCAACCCTCGGCATCAATTGTCATCCACAATATGGGTGCCGATAACCTATTCTATTCGCGCAGGATAGGAAGGTATCCGCATAATTACCCCAATCTTTCAGATAATGAATATGCCGACATCCCTGAATCATCCACTATTCTTGGTGCGATGAAGTTATCGGGCAAAACAAAAAATGGTCTGTCCATCGGTGTGATGGAGAGCGTCACTGCCAACGAAAATGCGGTCATTGACAATGCAGGAGCCCGCAGAAAAGAGTCGGTTGAGCCGTTGACCAATTATTTTGTCGGTCGTCTGCAAAAGGATTTCAATAAAGGCGAAACCGTTCTTGGCGGGATCATAACGGCAGTGAACAGGGATATCACGAACCCGGCCCTCAACTACCTTCCCACCGCTGCCTATACGGGAGGGATAGACTTCAGTCACAAATGGAAAGAACGAACATGGTATATTTCAGGAAATGCCGAATTCAGCTATTTGAAAGGAAATGAAGCAGCGATGATTGCCGAGCAGCGATCTTCGGCCAGGTATTACCAACGACCCGACGCCGCAAATTACCTTTCGGTTGATTCTTCGCTAACATCTCTTGGAGGGTATGGGGGCACCGTTAAACTGGGAAGATTAAGCAAAAAGAAAATTCAATTCGAAACCAGTTTCACAGTCCGTTCACCAGGACTGGAATTCAACGATATCAGCTATATGCGGTATTCGGATGTCATTCATCACGGTACCTGGGTTGCCTATTACCTGCGTGAGCCCTTTTCAATCTTTAATAACTTCTACCTGAATACGAATTACTGGATGTACTGGAATTTCTCGGGCAAACTTTTGTCAACATTTGTCAATACCAACTTTAATTCACAGTTTAAGAACCGATGGCGCATTAATGGTAACTTCACCCGCATGGGAGAGAGTATTTCGACGAACTTGTTACGCGGAGGGCCATCGTTTATCATGCCAGGTGGTGAAGAATTAAATTTAAATCTGTCGACAGACCAGTCAAAGAAATTCTCATTTAATATAGGAAACTATCATGGTTTGGGAGATGTGAAAAGTTACCGGCACCACGAATATTGGATGGGTTTAAACATCAAACCTACAAATGCATTATCCATCTCATTTTCTCCTGGCTATAGTATCGAAAACAGTCCTTTGCAATATGTCGAAACCACGCAGATTAACAATGATTCCAGGTATATATTTGCCGAACTTGATCAAAAAACACTGAGTTTCACATTCAGGTTAAACTATACATTTAATCCCGAACTCTCGCTGGAATACTATGGTCAGCCGTTTGTTTCGGCAGGAAAGTACACCAATTTTAAAAGGATCACCTCAGGACATGCCGATAAATTCAGTGACAGGTATCACAATTTCTCAACCGGAGAGATAAATTATTATGCTGTTGGCAATTCCTATTCGATTGATGAGAATAGCAATGGTAATCAGGATTATTCCTTCTCCAACCCTGATTTTAATTTCCGGCAGTTCCGTTCCAACCTTGTTATACGATGGGAATATTCGCCCGGATCAACCATTTTCCTCGTATGGTCGCAAGGGAGAACAAGTTCAGATACCAACGGAACATTTCAATACGGGAGTGATATGAAAGAACTGTTTGGGATTAACCCGCACAATGTTTTTCTTGTGAAGTTTTCGTATTGGTTCTCGTTATAAAGAACGAGATAACTTACTTACTATTTTGCCAAATTGCTTTCGGATGCAACGTTTCCTTTTTATTTAAGTAGTCTTCATACTCTAAAATTTCTCTTGGTGTTCGTATTTCCAAAAATACTTTTTTTGCCACAAAAACACAAATACACAAAGTTTCACCAAAATATACAGTTGATATTTAATCTTTTGTGCAACTTCGTGTTTTGGTGCCTCCTATATAACTCTTTTTCTCAAGATAAGCCAAAGATGAACATTTGTAAATCCACAATCAAAAAATCCCCCTTGTATTCCCCCTTTTTCTAAGGGGGAGCCGTTCAAATTCAGACGATTATTCACAAACATGTATGATCAATTTCATCTTTAATTGAGGAATTTACTTTCACGAACTCCCCCTTTCGCGAAACATAGCCGTCAGGCTATGTGTATATATTTCACTGAAATGCAGGGACATATGGCATAGTTTCTTTTTTTACCCCTTTTCTTTTGGAATTGGGGTTTGAATTTGTAATCTTTACCATTTC
>JAPLDR010000016.1 GCA_026391655.1 Bacteroidia bacterium
AAAAAAAAACTGCTGAATAAAACCTATCTTGTCACAGCAGGTCCCACACACGAAAAAATAGACCCGGTTCGTTATATCGGGAATTATTCATCCGGTAAAATGGGTTTTGCAGTGGCTGAAAGATTGGCTTCGCTGGGAGCTAAAGTTATTTTGGTTACCGGTCCCGTAGCACTTCAATGTAAAAATGAAAATATTGTGCGAATCGATGTTGTTTCTGCAACAGAGATGCACAATCAATGTCTCAAATATTTTGGCACATGCAATGGAGCGATCATGGTTGCTGCAGTAGCTGATTTTGCCCCGGTAGTGGTTGATAACCAAAAAATTAAACGAACATCCGAAAATTATTTGCTCAAACTTCGTCCCAACCCGGATATTGCCGCAAGCCTGGGGAAGATTAAACGAAAGGATCAGGTTCTTGTTGGATTTGCTCTCGAAACCAATGATGAAGAGCATAACGCCCTTGCGAAGCTGCAAAAGAAAAATCTCGATTTTATTGTTCTTAATTCGCTGCGCGACAGTGGGTCGGGATTTCAGCATGATACAAACAGAATTAAAATTCTCGATAAAAGCGGAACAATTTCCAGCTATGGTTTGAAACCAAAAACGGAAGTTGCTGTTGATATTGTAAATAAATTGATGGAGACTGAAGATTCCATCTCAGAGTGATCCTGAATTTTGTATTTTTATAGGAAATATTACAATTATTTATGCCAAGAATAATCCTTATACTCGCATTGATCTGTAGCTCAATCGTGGCAGCAGGGCAGGAGTTCCGATGCAATGTCAGTGTGTCGAGTTCCAGGGTTGAGGGAACCTACAAGCAGGTTTTTGAATCGATGCGGACCGACATTTATGAGTTTATAAACAATCGCAAATGGTCTGACAATGTTTTTACCACCGACGAAAGGATTGAATGCACCATTTTTATCCAGATTACCGAACAGGTTTCTGCCGATGAGTTTAAAGGAACATTACAGGTTCAGCTTAATCGTCCGGTTTTTGACGCTTCATACAATTCGCCATTACTAAATATAAAAGATAATGATCTGCAATTTAGATATGTAGAATTTCAACCTATGGAGTTTGATGAAACTTCAAATTCCAATCCGCTCACCAATATTTTAGCTTATTATGCCAATATCCTGTTGGGATTCGATTATGATACTTATTCACCATTGGGGGGATCGGTCTATTTTCAAAAAGCCCGCGATATTGTCAACCGGTCGCAGAATGCCCGCGAAAAGGGTTGGAGGGCGTTTGAAGGGAATTTTAACCGGTTCTGGCTGGTCGAAAACCTTACCAATAAAGCCTACGGGCCTTTTCGGGAATTGCTCTACCGTTATCACCGGTTAGGTCTCGATATAATGGCTGAAAAACCTGATATTGGTCGTTCGGAAATTGCAGATGCATTAAAAAACATGCAACGCGTGTACAGGGCTAAACCTGATACTTATGTCAACAGAATCTTTTTCGATGCCAAATCGGATGAGCTGGTTAACATTTTTTCGAAAGGTAGTTCCGATGAAAAGGGGAGGGTAATGACGATCCTTACCGAGTGTGATCCCTCGAATGCCGGGAAGTATGAGAAAATTATGGACCAAAAGATTTTTTAATCCAAATCTTACTGAATGTTAACGCGTTTAAAAATTCAGAATTATGCTTTGATCCGGGAACTTGATGTCGATCTTCGTCCCGGTTTCTCTATTATTACAGGCGAGACCGGGGCAGGGAAAACCATTTTATTGGGCGCTTTGTCTTTGATACTTGGACAAAGAGCTGATTCCTCTGTTCTTAAAGACAAATCAGTGAAGTGTGTGGTCGAGGCCGTATTTAGAGTTGATGGATTAGGGCTTGAAGAACTATTTCTCGCGAATGATCTTGACTATGACAATTTTGCAATTTTCAGACGTGAAATTAATCCTGCCGGGAAATCGCGCGCTTTTGTCAACGATTCGCCGGTGATGCTTAAAACAATGCAGGATATCGGTATTCGCCTGATTGATATCCATTCGCAAAACCAAAACCTGGAATTAAACAATCAGTCATTCCAACTCATGGTAGTTGATATCTGTGCCGGAAATCAGCACTTACTCTCCACTTATAAAGATAGTTATAAAGATTATCGAAGATTAATCAATGATCTTACCGATGCTGAAGTTCTGGCTGAAAAATCGAAAGCCGATCTCGACTATTATCAGTTTCAGTTCGATCAGTTGTATAAAGCTGCACTTGAAGAAAATGAGCAGGAGTTACTCGAAAAGGAACTTGAATTACTGACGCATTCCGAAGAGATTAAAGCGGGACTTTCGAATGTGGCAGAGCTATTGAATGGTGATAATATCTCAGCTTTGATTCAGCTTAAAACATCCATTGGATTGATTACCAAATTGAACAATTTTCTGCCTGATGCAGAAGGATTGTCTCAACGATTGGAAAGTTTATATGTTGATTTAAAGGACATTGTTGAGGAAGCAGGAACTATTGGCGAAAAGGTCGAATACGATCCCGAAAGAATAAGTTCAATCAGCGAACGTCTTGATCTGATTTACTCATTACAACAAAAGCACCATGTAAAATCGGTTGAAGAACTCATCGCATTGCGCAATTCGCTCGAAGCTAAAATCCTGGCCGTTTCATCTAACGAAGAGGAGATTCTCCGTCTGACAAAATTAAAGGAACAGAAAAAGGTTGAAGTTGAAGATCTTGCCAATCGTTTATCTGCTAAACGTCAATTAGTTGTTGAGGAAATTGAATCGAGGGTGCTGAAGCAGCTTTTCCAGTTGGGAATGCCAAATTCAAAGTTTAAGGTGGAAATATCACCGTTGTTATCTCCGGGAACAAATGGAATCGACAATGTAAGCTTCCTGTTTACAGCCAATAAAAACGGAGTCCTTTGCGAAATTTCGAAAGTGGCTTCAGGCGGTGAAATGTCAAGGGTAATGCTCGCCATTAAAGCGCTGATATCCAAATCAAAAGCATTGCCAACGATTATTTTCGACGAAATTGATGCCGGCGTTTCGGGCGAGATTGCCGAAAGGATGGGGATCATTCTTAAGGAGATATCGGCTGATATGCAGGTGATTAATATTACACATCTTCCCCAGATAGCTGCAAGGGGCGATCATCATTTTCTGGTTTACAAACAGGATTCGGAGAGTGAAACAACTACGAAGCTAAAGCTTTTGTCGAAATCCGAAAGAGTTGAAGAGCTGGCCAAAATGCTCAGTGGCGAAAACATTTCTACGGCAGCGATTATGAACGCTGAGGAACTTCTAAAATAGTACTTATCAGCACTAATAAACATTTGTATCGTTGAGAGGGTTATTACTTCAACGATGATCTGAACAAACTAAAGCTGGCCCGGCAATAACTAAACTTGTAAGGTATTTTATTAATTGAAAACTTAAGTGTTTCCAAAAATTGTAACGAGATGGCTTATAATTTATTAAAGGGTAAAAGAGGAATTATTTTCGGCGCGCTGAATAAAAATTCGATTGCCTGGAAAGTTGCCGAAAGGGCACAAGAGGAAGGAGCAATCTTTACCTTGACAAATGTTCCTATCGCTATCCGCATGGGTGATACCCAAACACTGGCGAACAAATGTAATACAATAGTTATTCCTGCAGATGCCTCAAATGTTGAAGACCTTGAAGCATTGATTGTTCAATCGATGGAATTTCTCGGCGGAAAAATTGATTTTATCCTGCATTCAATTGGCATGTCGCCGAATGTAAGGAAAGGAAGGCATTACAGCGATCTGGATTACGACTTTCTTTCAAAAACACTTGATGTTTCGGCAATATCATTTCATAAAGTATTGCAAGTTGCCCGAAAGCTGGATGCGATAAATGAATGGGGATCAGTTCTCGCTTTGACCTATGTTGCGGCACAACGAACTTTTTACGGGTATAATGATATGGCTGATGCCAAATCGCTGCTCGAGTCGATCGCCCGAAGTTTCGGCTATATTTATGGCAGTGAACGCAAAGTGCGTATAAACACGATCTCTCAGTCGCCAACACCTACAACTGCCGGGAACGGAATAAAGATGTTTGGCAATTTGCTCGATTTTTCCGAACGGATGTCACCGCTTGGTAATGCTACAGCCGATGAATGCGCTGATTATTGCATCATGATGTTTTCGGATTTTACGAAAAAAGTAACGATGCAGAACCTTTTCCATGACGGAGGCTTTTCGTCGATGGGGATGAGTTTCAGTGCGATGGAACAGTACAACCGAGGTTGCGAAGACGAGGAACCAGATCACAAGTTCGATTAGAAAGCGTTGGCTATAGGATGGATCGTTTTTAAAATGAGCGATGTATCGTTTAGGTAAGGTTAAAGTAAAAAGGTTAAAGTCCGGCGAACACTTTAACCTTTTTACTTTATCCTTTATCTTTTGTGCAGACCACACTCTTTTGTATCAGGATTTTCCCACCACCAGCGACCGGCCCGGATATCTTCACCCGGAAAAATAGCTCTTGTACATGGTTGGCAGCCAATACTTGGAAATCCTTTGTCATGTAATGGATTATAAGGAATTCCGTGAGTTTTGATAAACTCCCGGACTTCTTCTTCAGTCCAGTCAATCAAAGGATTCAGTTTTATTAGTCCATTGGCTTCATCCCATTCGATTTTCTGCATATTCTGTCGTGTGACCGATTGTTCGCGGCGTAAGCCACAAATCCATACTTCCAATCCGGTAAACGCCCGCTTTAACGGTTTGATTTTCCGGATATTGCAGCAAAGTTTCCGGTTTTCAACACTTTCAAAGAACAGGTTGATTCCTTTCGTGTTGACCATTTCTTCAACATGTTCAGCATCGGGAAAATAAACACTGAGCTTAATCCCGTATTTATGATTTGTTCTGTGAATCAGGTCATAAGTTTCAGAAAAAAGCCTTCCTGTGTCGAGTGTAAAAATCTTTGCGGTTTTGTCTATGTCACAAACCATATGAGTAAGTACCTGATCTTCGATGCCAAGACTGCTTGATAAAGCAATCTTGCCTTTGAATTTGCCCAGAAATCCGGTTAAAAGTTCCTCAGCTGTTGCCTGACTATATTTTTGATTAAGTGCTTCGATTTGCTCCTTCATGATTTTCGAATAATTCTATTTTTGCAAAAATAGCTTAAAAATTCTTCCGAAACTTGATTTCCAGTCTGGATAAAACTGAGAGGTTAATGTGTATGGTAAGGCGGCTGGCATCCGGCAACTTGCTGTTGGCAGTACTCCGAAAGGAAAAAGTAAGCTGCAAATAAGTTGAAAGATTGTGTCTATTCTGAAATGTATAGTAAAACCCATATTGGGCTAACCCCTTTTATATCTGCTAATTGAATAGCCACGGCATTTATGCCGTGGCTATTGATAATCGAGTAATTGTAGGGCTTTATCCGAAAGTTAAGTGGTTACTATTTTTGTGACAGTAAGGGATTAGAAACGATCGGCAATTTCGGTTTGGTATTTTTGTCCTTCTCAATACTTATATCATTGAAAACTAAGGCCTGTGGTACAATAAATGATACGGGTACAGACGAATTTAGCAAGGTGTTATATACAATCTGTTCCTTACTTCCTAAGGTTATTTCTTTGAATTTGTTTATCGGGAATTCACTGATCACCGCTGACCTTACCAATTGCTCTTCACCGGTTTTTACCATTACCTTATAAACTCCGATAGGTTTTGATACTGCTAAATTCCTGCCTCCCATCATTGATAATAATGATCTGGTTTGACCAGGGTTGGACACTTCAAGTTTGCGTATAACATAAATGAATTCTAATCCGTTTTTTTCTGCTTCTTTTAAAACGGCTTTTTGCAATAATTTGGATGGTTCGCCATTGTTGTAAGAAATGTTTATTACACCCGGAGCTTTTTGAGAATTTGCAGTACCTAAGAGAAAACGTCTGTGGCCGTTCGATACTTTAATTTTATTTGTAGGGACGCGGTCATTAAGCATTGTTTTTAAAAAACCTTTATCAATCAATACCAATTCGTCTTTAGGCACAACTCCTTCAGCATCAATTTCGAATGAGCCGATTAAAGGGATATTATTAAAGGTTTTTAATTTAGGAGTATCCTTAATGGTGATGTTTTCGGAACAGATTTTCTGATTTATTTTATCATCCATCTTATTTACGCTTCCCTGGTTTGGTCGCTCAACAGCAAAAATCGGTTCTCTGGACGCAATTAAACCATTACCTTTGAACAGTTTTTGTGCACAAAGTTCAGCAACTGCCTCGCCTTCAAAGATAACCGGCCCTGAATAAGCGTCCTTAATTGCAGGAGCCTTGCTTAAGGCCAAAATGTTATCAGCCATTTGTTTGATGTCTTGTTTTATCTTATCGGCTGCCGGCAATTGTTCAGGAGTCAACGCATAGTATAAGAGCTGGTCGTTCAATGTTTCACCATCTTCTGCCTGACTATTGGCATTTATCCATAAGCATGCAATGCTGAAAGGAACTTTAAGCTTAGTCCCTTCATTGGTAGTCACATAAACACTGGCATTGATCGAAGCTAAAAATACTGAGGAATTGCTAATTTGAGTATAAGCTTTGAATACCCCGGAAACATCTTTGGCTACAGCTTCCCATTTGGCCTTATCGTATTTAACTGGTGTGCTTTTCATAATCAGGCTAACGGGAGTTATTTTTGAATAGTCATCAAGCTTCTCTTCGTCAGATTTATTCTGTTGTTTTAAAGCTGAAAGTTTTTGATCGTAGCTTTCAATCGCTCTTTTATAACTCTGGTCACTCGCAATCCAAAAAGACCGGCGAATAGCATCGTAATTATTATCAAGAGGCAATGACAGATAACCACCTCCGATTGAAGAGCTTTGACTTCCGGATACGAAATTTTCATCGTTGAGCGAATAGTCCCCTACCATGAGCCTTACATTCTGAGAGCGGGAAGGGTCTACACTCGAATACAAAAGTGTTCCTAATGTGGCCCTGACCGAAAGATATTGTGCATCACTCAATTGGAAAGAAATAAAAAATGGAGGTTGATGTTTATCGAGCGTTAGTTTTGAGATACTCCGGTTAAGCTCATCATTCATGGCTTTGAAAATGATATCGTCTGCATTGGTTTGTGCTTTCAAAACAGGATGGCAAATCAGAACCGAAATTGCCAGTATGGTAAAAATTCTTATTATCGTTTTCATATTATTTTTTTTATCATTTTAACGTTTGATATTTTGTTTGTGTTTAGATAGTCAACTACCATTCCCAAACAGGAAATTTACAGACTATCGACTGTTTATTTACTATCAGGACGGGGTAAAACAATCGGACGTTCCTGTGATTTCGATTTTTTCTGTGTTTCAATTAGTTTTAACACTACCACAGGAGCGACACAGGCAACCGGCACCGATCCTGACTCTGCCCCGCAATAGCCGTTAAATGTTTCAACTTTTCCTCCGGCCTGATCAATCTGCGAAAAAATAGCAAGTGGTGTACCCACCAAATCAACGCCTCGCACAATTTCGTCGGGTTTGCCGTCGGTAAATACTTTGTATACCAATACTGGGGTGACATTAAAGGCATTGGGGATAAACCTTCCTGTCATCGTAAAACCACCCACAACATCATCAAAAAGATACCCGTATGGTTTGTTTTGTTCTTTGGCAAGTTTAATTAACTCAGCCCGCAATTCTTCATTGGTTTTTGGCTGTGAAGTTTCAACGATAAGGTTTGACTGTCTTGCGGCAGGCTGCATTCCTGACATCGCACGCCCGTGCCCGTTGGACTTCGGAAAGTTGTTTATGGGGGTCCGCGACATCAAAAAATCTTTAAGAATACCGTCTTTAACAACATCAACTCGTTGTCCCTTTGAGCCTTGATCGTCGTAAACATAACTGCCACTCAACTCCATATTTTCATAAGTTTTGATTTGTGGGTCGCAGTAAACACTTAAAGCAGCGGGCAATACCTGTTCGTCAACTTTTTTCTTAAACGTTTGTGCGTCATCTTCATTTTTCATGCGCTGACCTTCAACACGATGGCCAAAAATTTCGTGGAAGAAAACACCTGCAGCCCTTCCGGTAAGTAATGCAGGCCCTGAATAAGGTTCCGCAACAGGGGCTGTTTTCAGTTTAACAAGGTTGATTACAAGGTCATTAATATCTTTGGTCATCATTTCGTCGGTGGGGAGATCTTCCGGTTTAAAAGCGAAATACGATTCATACAAAGGCATTTCCATACCATCTTTTGCTTTGATGGTACCGCTAAATCCAGCCCTGACAAAAGTGCTGTTTTGGGCGATCTTATCTCCTTCGCTTGATACAAAATATTTACGGCTAATCTGATAACTACAGTTACCCGAACCGCTGAAAATTGCAGAATCTCTGAGAAATGCAGCAGAATACTTTTTTATACGGTTTTCCCATGATGAAATATCGAATTTGAGGTCTTCAGGTTTTATCGGAGGTTCAATATAGTTTTTAGCTTCTTCCAAAGTAAAATCAGGTGATTTGTCTTCTTCCTCCACTTTTACAGCGACATTCGCTTTGGCTTTGGCAAAACCCGATACGGCCTGCTGGTATGCTTCGTTAGTTGCATTCCATAATACTTGTTTTACAGCTTGCGGTTCATCAGAAGAAGGAAGCTCAATGGATGAAGAAAAATTATTCTGAGAACTGCCGCGTACAGGATGATAGTTATCTAACTGGGAGCTGCCAACCCTGATTGTTACAGTTAATCTGCAGCTTTTATTTTCGTGAGAATAAGTTAAAGTACCAAAACTTGACGAAATTGAGTATCCGGTGTTTTCCTCGACCCGATAACAAATGTAGTAAGCTGGAATTTCTTGTTTCTTTAATGTTTGAATTTCTCGCTGGACTTCTTCATCGAGAATGTTAATGAGTTTGTCCTGGCTGTTTGCTAATTGAGAGCTAAACATAAAACATAGGATTGCGCAGATAAAAACCGCGCGGGAAAGGAGAGTTGTTTTCATAATTCTTTTTTAACGATTAATAATTTAGATTATAGGAATATATCAAATATGCTGGAAAATACTAGATTACATTGTCAAAACTTTGTATTTAAGTGTTTTACGATTAGATTGACAATTAAAAAATTGTGTCGGTTTTTAACGCTATAAAACAAACTAATTAGAATAAAAATTTCCGGCATGAAAATACAAAAAATATTATCAATATGGAGTCCTCTTTATTGTAATTTTTTGTTAATAATGAATAAATAATAAATAACTATGTCATATATTAAAAGTACGATGGCTGCCAGAGCAAAGCAGGTTATTTTTCGATAAAAACATCAGGAAAAACTCATGTAATATTTTTTATCGCGGCAGTGAAAATAAAAATTCAAGTCCGCCACCTTTCCTTTTACGGGCTGAAATCTCGCCTTTAAAGCTGATGATCGCATTCTTAACGATGGCAAGTCCTAAACCGGTTCCACCTTGTTTTCGCGAACGACCGGAATCGACCCTGTAGAATCGTTCGAACAGTCGCAACATGTGTTCATCCTCAACGCCTAATCCGTTATCTGAAAACGAGAAGTAGTAAAACGTGCTGTCTTCGTGGTATTTATTGATAGAAATGGTTATGTTTTCGCCGCCATAATTGACCGAATTTTCCATAAGGTTTCTGAAAACTGAGAAAATAAGGGAGTAGTTAGCATCGACAATCAGATCGTCTTCAATCGTGCACTCCACCTGAATGGCTTTTTGCCTTATCAGGTCACTAAAACTTTCAATTGCTTCATCAATCACTTTCTTAACCTGCACTTTTTCGCGGATATACAGTTCAGAATATTCCTCGATTTTATTTAAAAGGGCTATGTCATTCACCAGTTGGGTGAGTCTTTCGGATTGATTATAAGCCTTTTCGATAAAATAGCGCTGCTTGTCAGGTTCAAGTTTTGGGTTGTTTAAAACAGTTTCAAGATAACCTTTTACTGAGGAGATCGGAGTTTTGAGTTCGTGCGAAATATTCGAGGTGATCTGCTGTTTCATAATACTACGCCGCATCTGCTGTGTCTGGTCGGAAATGAGTATTTCGAAACTTTTATCCGGGAAAATAATACATTGAATATGAAAGTGATATCCGTCCTTTTGAACTGAATACTCCATTCGTGGCAGCTCCTGAGGTTGAAAAGTGGTATTTCCGGATATCGTTTTATCAATGAAGTTGTTGACTTCACGAAACCCTTCAGAAAGAAATATTTTTTCTACGGATATTGTCGTTTCCTCAGCGATAATATTGATGTAGAATATAAAATGGCTGTTATTCAGTATCGCTTTTTTGTTCGGCGAAAAGAAAGCAATGCCCTCTTTTAGAACGAAAAGATGGCTGATCAATTTTTCTTTTTCGAGAACAAGTTCAGTTTTTGTATTACGAAGTTGTTGGTATAGCTGAATGATTTCACGACTGATAAATCCAAGTTCATCATTCGGAAATTGGGTGTCGTCATCCATATTAATGGCTTCATTTCGTCTGATTTTCACCGCAAAATCCTTTAGTTTTGTAATGGAGTCGCCAAGATGATTAGCGATATAGCGTAGCAGGAACCCAAAAATGAGGAACAAAAAGATAAAGAAAGGGATAAAGACCCAATCGGCTTTTAGAAATGCCTTTATCCCAAGATCATAAACGATGGCCGCCCTGATCACATAATTTTTGTAAGACTTTGCATAGTAAATATATTCTTCGTTGGTTGTTGTCGAATGCCGGATATTTTCACCGAATTCACTGAACAAAGCTTTTTGAAATTCGGGTCGCTCTTTATGATTTTCCATGTGTTCATAATCGGATACAGTATTATCATACAATACCTTTCCTTCAAAATCAATAACTGTGATCCGGGCTTTATTTACTGGAATAATAGTCTTCAGACTATCGAGTTTCGGGAAGGTTTTCTCCTTAAAAAGTGAATTATGCTCAATGAAACGATTCGTCAGATCGGTATATTCATTCAGCGTGGTTTCGAGCTGAGCAATTTTGAAATGTTGCTCACGCTTATTCTGATAGAGAATAATCGATAAGGTAAATATAGCGAAAAGAAGGAAATAATAGGTGAACAGTTTCCATCTGATTGTCTTTTTGTCGAATAGCATAATTGGAAAGATTTAGTTTCAAATTTCAAAGTAATATCCGAATCCTGGTTTGTTACGAATGTAACTTCCATATTCTTCCATTTTTCGTCGCAGACGGGTCATATTGACATCCACGGTACGATCGATAACAATGACATCGCTTTCCCATATTCTGCGGAGTATCTCTTCGCGCGAGAAAATTCTGCCCGGATTTTTAGCCAGTAACGAGATAATTTCATATTCTTTACGCGTCAATTCAATTTTTTTATCACCGATTATCAGCCGTTTAGATTCGAAGTCGATAACTATTCCGCCAATGTTCAGGGAGGTTGTTGCCGCCTCTGCAGGAGTGGCTTTCGTCCTTTTTAAAATAGCTTTTACACGGGCCTGCAACGCCCTGATTGAGAATGGTTTCGTAATGTAATCGTCGGCACCAAGGTTAAAGCCGGTCAATATATCGTTTTCGGTATCCCTAGCTGTGAGGAAGATGATCGGAATCTCAAGTCGCAACTCCTTTCTGATCCTTTGTGCCAGGCTAAAACCCGATATTTTCCCCATCATCACATCGAGAATCATTAAATGATAGATGGTCAGATCCCTCTTTAATGCTTCTTCTGCTGAAAAGAAGGTATCAACCTGGTAACCTTCACTTTCGAGGTTGAATTGCAAAATCTCATTAAGATCCTCTTCATCCTCAACTACAAGTATCCGAAATTTCTCGTTCATAACTGCTCCTTTGTTTCATTGTCGAGATTATGGTGGCGAATATCTGTCCCTTCCATCGCATAGATCGAAGCTTCAGCAACATTAGTGGCATGATCGGCTATCCTTTCAATGCTCGAAATGATGCTGTTAATGTGTATAAAACTAAACAACAACTGCTGAGTTCCGTCGGGCAATTTGCTTTTTGTAATCGCTTTTCGAATCAGCTTGTGGTTCATTTCGTCAACGACTTCGTCATTCTGTATGGCCCAGATCGCAAACTCTTTATCACTGTTTACGAAAGACAGAATTGCTTTTTGAACCATATTCACACTGACCAGCAACATATTGTAGATGACATCCGACATGCTGTTATAGGTCTCATTATCTTTTATCCGCGGTATAAACTTAACTATATCCATCACCAGATCGCCGATTCGCTCCAGATTAATGACGATCTGATAGCAGGCCATCAGTTTCCGCAGATCGGAGGCAACCGGCTTTTGCAGAACAATCGTATTCACAATTTTCTCACTGAGTTTAATCTCAAATTTATCCGACTTGTCTTCGTTGATATTCAGCTCTTTCAGCACCTCTTCCGAAATTACCAGCGAACCGGAATTGATCACCTTTTCGAGAATTAATAACTGGCTCAATATCAGGTTGGCATAGTCTTCAAAATGCCGGATAACGTTCTGTATTGCACTCTCTTTTTTAATATTCATTTTGATGTCGTTTTAAAAGGTCAAGGTACTAATTTAAAATACTCTGCGATGAAAAGAAGGGTTTTATTATCAACCGAATTTTCCGGTAAGATAACCCTCCGTCCGTGAATCTTTCGGATTGGTGAACATCACTTTTGTTTTATCATATTCCACCAATTCTCCAAGGTACATAAACATGGCGTTGTCCGAAATACGGGCTGCCTGCGACATATTATGCGTGACTAAAATAATGGTATAATGCTCTTTTAACTCGACCAGCAAGTCTTCAATCTTTGCCGTTGAAAGCGGGTCGAGCGCTGAAGTTGGCTCATCCATAAGGATTACATCCGGCTTAAAAGCCAAAGCCCGGGCAACACACAAACGTTGTTGCTGTCCTCCGGACAGGAAATTCCCTTTTTTATTGAGCGAGTCTTTCACCTCGTCGAGCAAGCCCACATCGGTAAGCGAACTTTCGACGATTTCATCTTTTTCTGATTTCTTTAGTTTACTCCCGTTAAGATTGTAGCCGGCGATCACATTTTCGTAAATACTCATTGTCGGGAAAGGATTTGGTCTTTGAAAAACCATCCCGATCTTTCGCCGAAGCTTTGTGGTGGATATCCCGTAAATACTCTCTCCGTTTAGCTTGATTTCTCCCTGAGTGTGGATGTTCGGGTACAATTCGTGCATCCGGTTGATCGCCCTGAGCAACGTGCTTTTACCACAGCCCGATGGTCCCATAATGGCGGTTATGGCATTTCGTTTCACATCGGCTGTAACATCTTTTACGGCGTACTTATCTTTACCGTAAGCGATTGACAGATTGCTTATGGATAAAACCGGATTCGAAATTTGTAATATTTTGTCGCTCATAAATGCTATCGTGATTTTACTTTACGATTTTCAACTGTACTTCATCGAAATTCGTTTGGCAATAATATTTAAAGTCAATACAAATCCCATCAGAAACAGGGAGGATGACCAAACAAGGTCAATCATATTTGGATTATTGTAAAACTCCCATATCTGAAGCGGAACGGCACTTGTTGGTTTCGTAATGTTAAAATTGATCGTGGTACTACCTAAAGTGGTAAGCATAAGGGGAGCCGTTTCACCCAGAACCCTTGAGATAGAAAGTAAAATGCCGGTCATCAGCCCGCTAAAACCGGACGGAATCATCACTTTAAGAATTATTTTATGATAAGGTACACCTAACGCAGCCCCGGCTTCCTTAATGGAGATCGGAATCATTTTCATCGTCTCCTCGGTTGAGCGGATAATCAGCGGTAACATCATAATTGCCAGAGCAACACTTCCGGCCAATGCCGAAAATCCTTTTGTCACACCCTGTACTATCCAGATATAGGCAATTAATCCCAACACAACAGAAGGAACTCCCTGAAGAATATCGGTTAGACTTCTGATCAGATTGGCGTATTTTTTCCCCTGGTTCTCGTACAGGAATATCCCGATTACAATACTTACCGGAATCGCTATCAATGATGCGACGACCACCATAAGTATTGTCCCTGTAATACCATTGGCGATTCCACCAGGAATAATTTCACCGTTCCGTACGGCTGTCATTGCCTGCAAGGTATCGGGAGCAACTTTAAGGAAGAAATCGAAATTAATTTGCTTTAATCCTTTGGCAAGTAATTTATATACAATTAATAAGATAGGGGATATCGTGATGCCGGCCAGAACAACAACTGTCCCGAAGAACAGCCTGTTTTTTAACTCTCTCCAGTTTGAATGGTCTTTTTCGCCGATTATCGCTTCTCTTTCCATAGTTGATTAAATTAAGCGTATTTGCGAATAATGATTTTACCAATTGAATTGACAATCGCGGTGACGGCAAAAAGTAGTAGCCCGATTGCAATCAGCGAACTTAATTTTAGTCCGTCAGCTTCGCCAAACTGATTGGCAATCACGCTGGCCATTGTATTTCCGGGACTGAATAATCCTGTCGGGATGATGTTGGCATTTCCGATCAGCATGGTTACTGCCATTGTTTCGCCGAGCGCCCGGCCAAGTGCAAGGATATAACCGGCAACCAGTCCCGATCGGGCATTCGGTAAAATGACACTAAAGATAACCTCCATGCGTGTAGCGCCGAGCGAATAAGCTGCTTCTTTCAGTTCGTTGGGAACCATCGAAATAATCTCGTTGCTGATGGAGGTCGCATAAGGTATAATCATGATGGCCAGGATTAACCCCGAAGTAAATATCCCGTAACCTTGCCCCGAATATCCAAGTTCGGCAATTAACGGCCTAATTGTATAAAACCCCCAAAGTCCGTAAACGATGGAGGGTACACCGGCAAGTAAATCAACCAGGGTGCTTAATATGGTTGCAATTTTTGTTTTACGGAAGTATTCGGCAATGAAAAGGGAGGTAGAAAATGCAAGTGGAAAACAAATAATCAATGCAAGTAACGAAGTAATAACTGTTCCCGCAATAAAGGGCAAGGCGCCATATGATTCTTTGCCTTCGGTGGGATTCCAGTCAGTTGAAAATATAAAACCAAACAAGCCAAACTCTTTAAATGCAGGAATGGCTCCCCTGATCATAGAATAAGCCATTCCTGCAAAAATGAGCAAAATAATAACGGACGAAGCTTTTAAAAGGTTTTTTATGATTTTTTCGCTTGCCACCGGAATTTAATTTTAGCTTTATATCTTTATTTTAAAAGCAACTGGTCCCGAAATTTCGGGAGCAACTTGCAGCTGGCTTGTTTCGCTTTTCAACGTTATTTATTGCTTTAACCAGATTTTGAAACTCTCAACTTTCTTTTGGCAGTGAACTGCTGGTCGCCAGTAGCCCTTTACTTCAAGATTGCCTCCCCATTGTAAGTGACCGATTTGAGAATATCTTTGGCTAAACCGGCTACTTTTTCGGGCAGCGGAGCGTAATCAACTTTCTGAGCAATTGTCTGGGCATCTGCACCGATCAGCCAATCCAGAAATTTAATGGTTTCCTCTGCCTGTTGGCGGCTTCTGTCACTGTAGGCCTGTTCTTTGTATAGAATAATCCATGTGAATGCACTGATAGGGTAGGCATCAGGATCGCTTGAATTAGTGAGCATTACACGCGTATCAGCAGGGATATCCGCTTTTGCCGCTGCGCTGATTGATTGTACGGATGGTTCAATAAAATTTCCCGCTTTATTTTGGAGTGAAACGAAAGGCAATTTTTGGGCAAATGCATATTCCGATCCAATGTATCCGAATGCTCCTTCAGTTTGTTTGATGGTTCCGGCAACGCCCGGATTTCCTTTAGCGCCCATTCCAATCGGCCAGTTCAACGATTTACCAGTACCAATATCCTTTGCCCATTTTTCGCTGATTTTACTCATGTAGTCGCTGAAAATGAAAGTGGTTCCGCTGCCGTCGGAACGATAAATAACCGAAATATTCAAATCAGGCAGATTATTCCCCGGATTATCAGCTTTTATCTGTGCATCGTTCCATTTTTTAATCTCACCCATAAAGATTTTAGCTAAAACTTCGTTTTTAAGCTTTAAAGAAGTAACTCCCGGCAAATTATAAGCAAGAACTACTGCTCCTAAACAGGTGGGAATGTGAACAATGGGAGCCGATAATTCAGCGGCCTGGGCGTCGGTTAGAAAAGCATCTGTTGCTCCAAAATCGACTACTTTATCTTTTAAACTACGAATTCCTCCGCCCGATCCTATTCCTCCGTAAGTTATCTGGATTCCGGTTTTTGTAGCGTAATCAGAGATTAATTGATTGTAGAATGGCATTGGGAAAGTCGCTCCGGCAGCGGTTATACTGATTTTTTTTACAGTTTTATCGCTTTTTTTCTTGTTGTTCTGGCATGATGCGAAAACAGCCAGGGTCAATAAGAGAACTATTAATTTTTTCATTTTCATATTGATTTATAAATATTTATAACAAATGTAATTATGTATTGTTTCATTTTGGTTTCATTAATGTTACAATAAAATGACATTATTTGAAACTGATTAAAGATCTTTATATTTTAATTTCCACATTCATAAAAATCGATGAAGTATTTGTTTTCGAACCATCCTTTGGGGTCCATAATTGGTAATTCGGTGAAATTCTTATCCCTTTCACCGGGGTGAAATAAAAAACAAAAAAAAATTGTTGTCCGTCTTTTGAAAAATTCCAGGAATGTGCGTTTGTTGTATTGTCTTTGGAACTTAAGTAATCATACCGTGCCAGGATACCTGTTTTGGCATTAAAGAAGAGTGTTCCATAAACCGAATACCCGGAAAAATCCTGACCACTTTTAATTTTGTTATCTGCCTGAAAGTTGTATTCTGCAGCAAGGTTGAATGATTTATTGGCATATCCAACCATAAATGCGGTGGTCTGCTGAGCAATGCTTTTCTTCGCCATATTATCGTAATAACCGCGAATCGTAAGTTCTTTAACCGGATGAATGGTCACGCCAACACCTATTTTTAAAACCGAATCAGTTTCGAGCGCCTTAAAACCATCTCCATTCTGAATAATAGCATCTGCACTGATTACATTACTGAATTTATATGCGGCGCTTAGGCCGAAATCAGCAGAAGGTCCCATACCATATTGATCCTGAAAAGATTTGAGGATGTACCGGTTCCCCCAGAACTTTTCCTGCACATCATATCCGTTTGTACCGATCAAACCGAATTTAACAGTGAGGTTAGATTTCTGGTATTGTAAATATCCGAATTTTATAAAAGCAGTATACGCTAAACTTCCGACTCCGGGGTTTCCCACATCCAACGTTACCCGACCTGACAATGACGGACTAAAATTGTAACCGTAGCCGAAGTAAGCCCGTGTAATTTCAAATTTGTTTAAACTTTTGTTATTCGCTGTTGAATTGTTGAAATCAGTGAAGATTAGTACCTCAGGTTTTCCGGAAGGTTTAAATTCCTCGGTCGTCTGTGCACTTACGGTGCCAATGGTAAGACTTAAGATTGAAAAGATTGTAAGTAGTGTTTTTTTCATTTTTTATAATTTATATATGAAATTAATTACGATACAAAAATTCCACATCAATGTTACAATCATGTTACAGACATATTAAATGATGTTACAACTTCATTACATTTTTGTTACTACAAAGGTGGGTATTTGTTTGCTTAACCATTTGACCTTTAAAAACAAATTATATGCAAATAAAAGCGTTGACTTAAAACTTAAGGCGATTGAAGGAAAAATGTTTTCCTTCAATTTGAACATTTGGAAATGGTTAAGTGTTAGATAAATGTTTGGTTAAGTTTTAGGTTAGATTTAGGTTAGGAGAAGCCTCGCGAAAGCGGGGCTTCGACTTTTTTAGGAGATTGGTTTTAAAGATGAATGTACCAACGCTAATTCCATTAGGATATCGGTCTGATTATGAATGACTCCCCCTTTCCCGGAAGGGGGAATACAAGGGGGATTTATAAAGTTAAAGCACTATTTTTAAAGAGTGCATCAATGATTTTTCTCAAGAGACTCTACCGCATAACTAATCTTTTCTACAACATCGTCAAGTTTGTGTACCACTTCTGCTTCTGAAAATCGCAGAATTATATTTCCAAGTCCTTCAAGGTAATCTTGCCTTTCCTGATCTGATTCTGATTTTGAAAAGTGTGAACTACCATCAATCTCAATTATCAGATTTAGCTTTCTGCAAATAAAATCAACAATGTAATTGCCAACTGGAAATTGTCGGTTAAACTGATATCCATACATTTTTCTTGCTTTTAACGCATAAAACCACAAGATTGCTTCTCCTTTTGTCCCTTCGTTGCGCAATCTGCGCGCTAAAGGCTTAAGGTTTTTGTTATATTGGATTGGGTGCTTCATAAATTTTCCTGTGGTAAAAAGCTGAGATTAAAGTTACAAATAAATTCATTGCGGTTAATAGAACACTATTTTCAATAAGGATTAATATTTTTAAATTGCTATTTATCAGACAGTTGAGTTTCAGGATGAGCAAATCCCCCCTGGCCCCCCTTTTGCGAAAGGGGGAGTTCGTGAAAGAAAATTTAATATCCTAAATATAAATTTGCCAGAACATGTTTTTTTAGGATATCGGTCTGATTATGAATGACTCCCCCTTTCCCGGA